>JBDIVX010000364.1:0-2509 GCA_039794305.1 Candidatus Neutrinellum sp. | reverse complement strand
CGGCAGAACCGCCGACGTCCTCGGCGACCCGCCCGACGGCGCTCCACCTCGCCCACAACCTCACCGGCTGGGAGGCCGACGACCGCGGCGGCTGGGTCGAGCTCGACTACGGCGAGGGCGGGAACGTGACGGCGATGACCGTGCACGGCCAGTGTGGCGACGCCCCCGCGCAGACCTGCGGGCCTCCGGAGGGAGCGACCATCGACGCTCGACGGGAGAACCTGCGGGAGCGGTGCGTCTGCCAGGTCGAGCAGCACTACCGCTACCGCTGGGACGAGCTGAACCGCTTGGCCGAGGCCCGGCGGTACGACCGTGAGCGAGCTCGGGGCCGCTACGAGCTGGTCGTCCGCCAGCGGTATCGCTACGACGCCGGCAACCAGCGGACCCTGAAGCAGACGCTCGAGAGCGACCCGGACGGGGACCCCGACCCACCAGAACGGGTGCAGCTCTACGTGTACCCGGGCGACTACGTACGAAGCGGGCTAACCCGGCAGCCGAGTGGGTACGCGGCCGACGAGACGCTCGGCACCGAGACGCAGTACCTGGTGGGCGGGGCCCGGATCGTCTGGAAGAAGCGGCCGGACGGCGACGTCGGTCTCGGGCGAGACGCGCGGATCACGTACGCGCTGACGGACCTCATCCAGAGCACGAGCGCCGTGATCGACCTGTACAGCGGCGAGCTGCTCGAAGCGGGGACGTTCTATCCGAACGGGGCGCAGGAGACGCATCTCGCCCAGCACGATGTGGGGGTGCAGCTTGAGACCCTCGGCTTCACCGGCAAGGAGGAGGACGGGGAGGTTGGGCTCGTCTACTTCGGCGAGCGATACCTGATGCCGACGGCCGGCAGGTGGGCGAGTCCCGACCCGCTGCACGTGCACGCAGTGGGAGGTGGAGAGGCGCTGAACTCCTACCATTATGTAGCGGGTAGTCTGCTGCAGGCCCGAGATCCGCTTGGACTCCAGTGCCACGATTGCCGCGACGCCGGAGCTCCCCTCCCGGGGGGGACGGAGACAGAACAATCCGGAAGCACAGGACCCGCACAACCGCCATCAGCGTCGCCTGCGCCCGAATGGCTGGAGCTGAACGATGTTCTGAATCACATCGACCGCCTTGGAATTCAGATCAGCACTGAGTTCATCGTAAACGCCGCGGCACGCCGTGAATATAGGCGCCAGATATTTGCTGCTAGTCAGGAGATCCTGCAACAGATACGAACAAACCAGATCTCCGCGCGCGAGGGGGCTGAACGCGCGCACGCGATCCGCAATGCCTTGATGGACAACATTCGCGCGATGCAGACCCCGACCGGGCGTGCCTGGTCGCAGCAGCTGAAGAGAGAGGGGCGAAGCTTGACGGAGCTGCTTGACGCCTACAGCCAGCGAAGACACGGGCGGCAGTGGACGGCACTGACTGAAGAGCAGATGGATGATGTGTACCGTAGTCTGGTGGAGGCATCCGGGAGGTCTCGTGCTGAGGTTTCGAGTTCGGCAACGCGTCTCGGCCACCTCGGTCGTGGTCTTCTGGTCCTCAGTATCGGCATAGCTGTCTACAATGTGGTAACGGCGGAGGATGCAGCTTACGCGTTTGGCAGGGAGGCCGTTACGTTCGTCGGCGGTCTGGCAGGTTCCGCGGCTGCAGCTGGAGCGGCTTCGGCCTATTGTGCGGAGGGCGCTCCAGTCTGCTTTGCGGCTTTCACCCTGGCGGGAGGAATCGCGGGTGGGATAGCGGCCGACGTTACGTATGTGACGGTGGTGCCCGGCCCATCATCCGGCGACGCCGGAGACAGTGAATAGAAATGAAGCCCTGTGAACGTTTCGAAGTGGTGTCGGGCAACGCGACAGTGGGTAACATCATCATCAGTGATGGTGGCGGACGTACGGCAGAGTTGGCCGGTGATGGGTTGGAAGCATGTTATGATGTCGGGCACGGGTACTTAGTATTTACTTCAGATATTTTGTCGCCAGAAACTGCCTTGTTTATCTACTACTTGTCGAAGGAACTGGATCTGCTTGATAGGAGGATGATTGCGGCACCGTTGGCGTCGGGAGAGTTTCAAGTAGTGCACACTAACGCTGAGGCGAACGTGGTGGTCTTCGAGTACTTCCCCGGGCGCCGCCTGCGTGTGCAGGCACTCGCGCATCCGAGGCGCTTGTGGAGGGATTTACTTAGCCCTTCAGCCTGGCTTCTTGGTGATGTGGATCCGGTGAGGCGTAGGTGGCTCTTGCTGAGCAGGGTACCGGGCCAGTGAGATCTCGCCCGGTCATGTCCAGTCAAGTGGGAGGGAACCGCTCGGAAGGAACCGCCCGACGTGGAAGGAACCGCCCGACGTGCGGGGCGTTCGACGGTGTGGAAGGAACCGCCCGTGGAAGGAACCACCCTAAAGGAACCGCCCGACGTGCGGGGCGTTGGACGGTGGGCTTCGGGGCCTCGAGCGTGGTTGAGGCGGCCGCGGCGACGACCTCCACCGGGGCAGTGGCCGACGCAGCGCTGCATTCGTCCGCTCGTAGCG
>JBDIVX010000363.1:0-2517 GCA_039794305.1 Candidatus Neutrinellum sp. | reverse complement strand
GACGCGTCGACCTACCGCCGGATGGCCGAGCAGATCGCCTCCACCGGCGAGTACGGAGGCGCCTTCTACCAGCCGCCGCTCTACCCTGCCTTCCTCGCCGTGCTCGTGCGGATGGACCTCGGATCGCCCTGGGCCGTCGCGATCGCGCAGTCGCTGCTCGGTGCAGCGGTGGCCGCGATGCTCGCCGTCGCCGGGGCCCGACTCGCGAGCGGCGACGGGCTCGCGTCGGAGCGAAACGTGGGCCTCGCGGCCGGGCTCGCCGCGGCGCTCTACGGGCCGCTCGTGCTGTTCGACCTCGAGGTCTTGCCGCCGGCGCTCGTGCACGCCCTGCTCGCCGGCGCCTTGCTCTGCGCACTCCGCGCGCGGGCGCGGCCGGACGTGCTCGACGGCCTCGGCGGGTTGCTCGTGGGCGCCGCCGTCACGGGCTGGGGCCCCTCGCTCGTCTTCGGCCTCGCCCTGCCGCTCCACCGGCTGCGTCATGCCGCCAGCCGCGGCGCCCGGGCGCTCATCGCCGCGATCTGGATCGCGTGCATGGTCCCGCCCGTCGCCCTGACGGCCTCGCACAACGCGCGCCACGACGGCGAAGGCGTGCTCGTCTCCTTCAACGACGGCATCAACCTGTTCCTCGGGAACAACCCGGGTTGGCGCGACACCTGGCGCGCCCGGCCCGGGGCCGCCTTCGAGCCCGAGCTCGAGCGTCCCGACCGCGAGGGCGTGACCCGTCCCGCCGATCGCTCGCGCTACTTCGTCGGCCGGGTCTGGCGCGACGTCGCCGAGCGGCCCGGCGCGGCCGCCGCGCGCACGGGCGAGAAGCTCTACTACGCCTGGCACGGCCGCGAGGTCCGCAGGAACCAGGACATCGACTACCTGCGCGAGCGTTCTCCGGTGCTGCACGCGCTCACCTGGGAGGCCGGCCTGCTGTTCCCGTTCGGGCTCCTCGCCCCGCTAGCCCTCTCCGGCTTCGTCCGGCGGCGGCGCGACGCCGACACGCGCATCGCCCTCGGCGCCGTTCTGGCCTACTCCGTCGTCCTCGCGGTCTTCTTCGTTTCGTCGCGCTACCGGCTTCCCATGGCGCTGTGGCTCCTCCCCTTCGCCGCCGACGAGGGGCTCGCGCTCGCGGGCGAGCGACCGAGAGCCCTCTTGCGCTGGATCCCGTTCGCGGCTGCGCTCGTCGTCCTGAACCTCCCGAACGCCTTCACCGCGAGCTTCGCCGCCGACCCCGTGGAGCGCGCCGTCCTCGAGGCGCACGCGTGGCGCAACCAGGGCGAGCCCGACCGCGCCGCGAGCCTGGCCGAGGCGCTCGCCGCCGACCACCCCGACGACCCGAACGTGCAGATGCTGCTCGCCGAGGTGCACTTCGCCGCCGGTCGCTGCGACCGTGCCGTCCCGGCCTTCGAGCGCGTCGTCGAGCTCGCCCCACGTGCGTCCACGCCGCGCGTCATGCTCGGCCAGTGCCTCGAGGAGCTCGGCGATCCTCCCGGCGCCGAGCGAGCCTACGCGGGGGCCCTCGCGCTCCACCCCTACCACCCGGTCGCCCTGAAGTCGGCTGCGGCGCTGTACCTCCGCTTCGGCCGCTCGGGCGAAGCCCGGGTCCTGCTCCGCCGCTTCGTAGCCCAGGGCTACGACGACCCCGAGGTCATCCGCTGGCTCCGGTGAATTGAATCGACCCGCCCACCCCTCCCCCCCTCCCCGAGGGGGGCTCCCCTCGGACTCCCCCCGGCGTCTCGCGCCGCTGCCGCTCCACGCCGGGCTCGCTCCGCTCGCGATTCATCGACCCACCCACCTCTCCCCAGTTGCATTGGGGCGTGTCCCCGGTGCAAGTCGGGTAAGCTCGCGTGCGTTCGATGGGGCGAGCCGCCGCGCTGCTGGTCGTTCTGCTCGCGTCCGCCACGGCGAGGGCGCAGGGCGGCGGGTGTCCGGAGGCGGTCGCGCAGTGGGTGGCCGAGGCGTCGCGGGCGGTCGGGACGGCGATGGAGCCCGTGCAGTGCCCGCCGGGGATGGTGCGCATCCGGCTGTC
Organism: Candidatus Neutrinellum sp.; assembly: GCA_039794305.1. Classification (GTDB taxonomy): domain Bacteria; phylum Myxococcota_A; class Polyangia; order Polyangiales; family JBDIVX01; genus JBDIVX01. The sequence continues at coordinate 500 of JBDIVX010000363.1, read as the reverse complement.
GCCCGAGGGCGCGCCGCCGATGGACGCGGAGGTGGCCGAGCCGCCCGGGCCGGCGTTCCGTCACGCCGGCAGGTTCCGCACGTCCCCGATCGTCGACGTGCCGGACTACGGCGTCCTGCCGGAGCCGGACCGCCGCGCCTACGAGGCGCTGGTCGCTTGGATCGCCGCCCACGAGGCGCGCGTCACGCTGCACGGCTCGGACACCGCGCCGGCGCGCGTCGCGGAGATCGCCGGACCGGGGCTGCGCCACGCGGGTCTCTGGCTCGTCGGCGCCGCGCTGCTCCTCGCGGCCGCCGGGCTCGCCCGCGCGCGACCCGCCCGCGTCGAGTGGAGACCCGCGGCGGCGGTGCTCGCCGTCGCCGCCACCGTGCGCCTGGTGCTCGGCGTCTTCGGCCCATGGCACATCAACGGCCAGGGGCCCCTGTGGATCCGCGGCGCGATCCGCGATCCGGGCATCCTCGCGAGCTATGGCCCGGGCTACGCCGAGCTGCTCGGGCCGC
>JBDIVX010000362.1:0-2531 GCA_039794305.1 Candidatus Neutrinellum sp. | reverse complement strand
TTCTCCGCGCATCGCGCCCTCCGATGCGCGCAGCGGATCACGTCCGGCCACCGCCCGCAATGCCGTCGTGCAAGCGATCGGAATTGCTTAACCTTCAGCTAAACAGGGCACGCATGGGGCGGTTCCCCTCGTGGTTCTCTCGCTCCTCTGAATTAGGTTCCCTTCCTTTAGGATCTCCCCAGAAGATCGTGCTCGAATCGCTCGATCTCCTCCGCTACCGGAAGAGCAGTTCCAAGTCGGTGAATGGACCTGTCGTCTCCAACGAACACTACCGGACCGTTGCCCGCCAACATGTAGGATGCGTCTCCGGTCTCAAGGTACGTCCTGGATTGGTAGAAGAAGATCCAGCCGTACGGCTTCTCGATTGTCGAGTCCTCAAGGATGATGAGGGAGTCCTCGGGCTCACCGTATCCCGCGTTGATGTGTCTAAGTACTTCTGCTTGAGCTTCGGACCGGTCCATTGATCGCCCTCCGTCGCTAGTTCGTCCTGAGTAGCTGGAAGCCCGAGTATCCTTCGAGCCGGGCTGCTGTCCCCGTCTGGCCGTCCAGGAAGCGAACTATGCCCCGTTGGTTGACAACGTTGAAGACGTGGCCGAGCCTGCCGGGACCGCGCGAGCCGAATATGATCCCGCGGGCACCTGGTCCGGCCGCCTGCATCTGTGTCGTGATCGAACCGATATCCGTGGACGCGCCGAATCGGCGACCGAAATGACGCTCGAGGGCTCGTATCGGCACGCCCGCGGACGAAGGCACCGCGGTGGCCGGTCGGCCCGCGAGGGTGGCGTCGGTCGCGACCGCACAATTGACGCAATTCTGCGTCCGACCTGCCTGTCCGAGCGTCCCGGTCGGGTTGACGTTCCGTATCGAGGCTCCGGCCGTTTGGGCTTCCTGTACCGCAGGCGCTGATCCGTCAGCCGCGGTCTGTGCACCCGCACCACCAGTTCGCCGAGCCCGGTAGATGCCAACGATCGCCGCGACAGCCTCGACAACGTGGACGAGGAGATCGGCTGTGGCAGCGGTCTGGGTGGCCCAGTCCTCTGCGCCTCGGATGCGTGCAACGTCACCGACGATGGATCCGACCAGCCCGGCCACTCCCCGGATCGGCTCGGTAATCGGGTTCTCCGTAACGAAGCCCTCGAACGCCTCCGCGGCCGCCACGGCATCCCCCGCGTACACGGCCGCCGCCAGGTTCTTGAGATGGTCCTTCGCTGCCCAAGCCCCCCTTGGTATGCCGCCAAGTGACTCCTCAGCAACGCTCGCAAGCTGCCCGACTATGGTCCGCGTGCTTTCCCATATTGCGAGCTCCGCCACGTCGAGCGCCGATGGTTCCTCGTATTGCTGGGAAAACCAGCTATGAAAGTCTGCCTCCGCGCTGTCGGAGCGGAGCGGGGCATCGGTGTTTGCCCCACCTTCGGTCGCGCGATCTGGGCAGACGGGCCCGTCGCATAGCCCAATGGGATCGCGCCCCTGCAGCAGGTTCCCGCCGACGTAGTGGTACGAGTTCAGCGCTTCTCCACCGCCGACTGCGTGCACGTGGAGCGGATCTGGAGAGGCCCATCTGGAGAGCCTCGGGATCAGATACCGCTCTCCGAAGTAGACGAGCCCAACCTCCCCATCGTCCTCCTTCCCCGTGAACCCCAGTCCCTCCGGCTGCACCCCCACATCGTGCTGGGCGAGATGCGTCTCCTGCGCCCCGTTCGGATAGAACGTCCCCGCCTCGAGCAGCTCGCCGCTGTACAGGTCGATCACGGCGCTCGTGCTCTGGATGAGGTCCGTCAGCGCGTACGTGATCCGCGCATCCCGCCCGAGCCCGACGTCGCCCTCCGGCCGCTTCTTCCAGACGATCCGCGCCCCGCCCACCAGGTACTGCGTCTCGGTGCCGAGCGTCTCGTCGGCTGCGTACCCGCTCGGCTGCCGGGTTAGTCCGCTTCGGACGTAGTCGCCCGGGTATACGTAGAGCTGCACCCGTTCTGGTGGGTCGGGGTCGCCGTCGGGGTCGCTCTCGAGGGTCTGCTTGAGCGTCCGCTGGTTCCCGGCGTCGTAGCGATACCGCTGGCGGACGACCAGCTCGTAGCGGCCCCGGGCTCGCTCACGGTCGTACCGCCGGGCCTCGGCCAGACGGTTCAGCTCGTCCCAGCGGTAGCGGTAGTGCTGCTCGACCTGGCAGACGCACCGCTCCCGCAGGTTCTCCCGTCGGTCATCGATGGTCGCTCCCTCCGGGGGTCCGCAGGTCTGCGAAGGGGCGTCGCCACACTGGCCGTGCACGGTCATGGCCGTGACGTTCCCGCCCTCGCCGTAGTCGAGCTCGACCCAGCCGCCGCGGTCGGCCGGGTCCAGGTTGGTGAGGTTGTGGGCGAGGTGGAGCGCCGTCGGGCGGGTCGGCGAGGAGGTCGGGGCCGACGAGGGGTCGTAGTCGTCGAACCCGTTCTCGATGGCGCCGATGGACCGCTCGTAGAAGGCGTTCTGGTCGTCGGTCCACTCGGTCATGTTCGCGAGCCAGTCGTACTGGTAGGTGAGGTTCACGACGCGGC
>JBDIVX010000361.1:0-2555 GCA_039794305.1 Candidatus Neutrinellum sp. | reverse complement strand
CCCCATGACCCTGAAAAACTCCGAGTCAGCCCCCTCGCGGGCTGGCCCCATGACCCTGAAGAATCGCTGGCCCCATGAGGGTGAAAAATACGCCCTCACAGTGGCCCCTTGATGCTGAACGCTGGCATCGAGAAAGAACGCCTCCGATCATTTTTCTTGAATCGATCACTTGACCCGTACGTATTAGTGTGCATAAGTCGAGTGTTCGAGGACTTGGCCTCCTCGGTCCCTGAGACGAGCCATGACACGGCGCAGCGAACATAGGAAAGCACAGCGGCAGGAGTTGCGAGGGTGGTTCCCGCGCAATCTCGGGAGCCTCGTGCCCTCATCGTGTGCCTATCCAACGGCGACCATCGTCGATTTCGCGCGCACGGAGGGTCCCACGTAGGGCGGTCAGATCGTATTTCATGGAGTCACGATCCGACCGCCCCAGGCCACGCCTCGGGCGGTTTTTTCGTGCCTTTTCCACGGGGTTGATGGGGAAATCGGTGTCCCCGCCCGGCTGTAACCCGGGTGCCTCTGGCCCTGCAGGTTCGAGTCCTGCCGACCCCACTGCCGGTCACACGAGGAAGGGAAAATGGAACATCGAAGCAAACCAGGAGCTGCCTTCTCGCGCTAGCGCGGGGTCGTAGCTCGACAGGCAGAGCAGCCGGCTTTTGACCGGACGGTTGTGGGGTCGATTCCCTCCGACCCCACTCACGGATCCGTAGCTCAAACGGCAGAGCACCCGGCTCTTACCCGGGACGTTGGGGGTTCGATGCCCTCCGGGTCCACTGCGCTTTCCAACCAGAAAGCGAACGGTAGAGGTGCGCCTTCACTCGCATCTCGCAAGCGTAGTTCTTTGCACATTCGGGAGTCGTCCAGCGGAAGGACGCCTGGCTCTGGACCAGGTAACGGGGGTTCGAATCCCTCCTCCCGATCCGACGTCGCGAGCAGCGATCTTTGACAATCGAGAAAGACCTTCGTGCGGTGCGCTCGGCGTAGCGAACCGAGCGCGCCGCACACTCTTGCACGGTAGCTCAACGGTAGAGCGGCGAGCCGTTAACTCGACAGATGGAGGTTCGAGTCCTTCCCGTGCAGCCATGGCGAATGCTGAAGGGACTACATCGTTTTCATGCAACGCACCACGTGTCTCTTCGTTCCTCGTCGCCAGTTCCAGGTCGGGCGCTGGGACGCAGGCGGGCCTCCAAAACCTGCCGTGCGAGGTTCAACTCCTCGACGACCTGCTACTCGCTGGGGCCGCGGTCCAGTCCGGAGTGGACGCCTGTCTGTCGAACAGGAGATCGCGGGTTCGAATCCCGTCGGCCCCGCCAAGTCACGATAGCTCAGCCCGGTAGAGCGCTCGGTTGAAGCCCGAGAGGCACTGGTTCAACTCCAGTTCGTGGCACTGCGCGTCCACGCCGTGATCGAGCACGACGTGATCGCGATCGCTCAGGGTCATCGCCCAAGGAGGGCGCCCCGGTTTGGATCCGGGTGGCGGCGGGTTCGATTCCCGCGGCCCTGACTATGCGGAATGCCTGCGAGGACTACATCGCAAGTTCGACTCTTGTCGCCCCGACCATGACGGGGCGCCCCGTTGGTGGGGTACGTCTTCGCGCCCCTCGTCCGCAGTGTCCTCGTAGCTCAGCCGGAAGAGCGGCGGCCTCCTAAGCCGCAGGCCGCAGGTTCGACTCCTGCCGGGGACGCCATCGCTGATCGGGTCGTCGACGACGACGTCTTCGACGACGACGACGTCGTCAACAATGCTGCCCCGAAGGCTCAGGTAGCGGAGTTCCCGCCTGGTACGCGGGAGATGGCCGGTGCAAGTCCGGCTCGGGGCTCCAGGGCGAATGCAGTAGGGACTACATCGGCTACGAACCGCGTGGTCGCGGGTGCAACTTCGCTTCGCTCCGTTGGCGTCAACGTACTCGTGCAGCTTCGCGGACTGACGTCCGCTCCGCCTTGCACTCGTACAACGACGACGAATCCCGCCCTTCACCCCATCCATGGTGAAGGTAGCTCAGTGGTAGAGCACGTACGTGTCTCTGCGCTCCTCGTCGCCCGCTTTCTGGTGACCGATCCCGAAGAGGTCGAGGGACCCGGCTGTGACCCGGGGGCAAGGCGGTTCGAGTCCGCTCGGTCACCCCAACCGCCTGTCGTCTAATGGTGAAGGCACCCGTCTGATACGCGGGCAACGATGGTTCGATTCCATCCAGGCGGACCAACTTCGGGCCGGTAGCTCGAGGGTGAGAGCAGCCGTCTTATAAGCGGCCGACGGTGGTTGACTCCTCCCCGGCCTACCGTCTCGCCGAGCGGCGCGCACTCGCGTGCGCGATGGAGCTCCGAGCTCGACGCTCGCGTACTCGCGTGCGCGCGGTTGGCCACCATCACGGTCCGGTAGCTCAGATGGAAGAGCGTCTGCCCGACACGCAGAAGGCCGCGGGTTCGAGGGGTCTGGATCCGTCTCGGAGCAGAGCTGAGCGGGCCTCGGGAGTGGGAGTGGCGAGGGGTTGAGGGAGGGGGCCTCCCGATCGGAGCATGAGCTTGTCAAGAGACCATGCTCAGGAGGCCCCCGA
>JBDIVX010000360.1:0-2564 GCA_039794305.1 Candidatus Neutrinellum sp. | reverse complement strand
GCGACGAGCCACGGCGCGCGAGCCTGCCGCCGATCGTTACGCTGATCGTGCACCACGGCGCGGACGGCTGGGACGCGCCGCGTCGGCTCCACGAGCTGATCGACGGGCTCGACCAGGTGCCCGAGCTGCGTGCCCTGGTGCCCGACTTCGAGCTGCTCGTCGATGACCTGTCCGTGCAGGACGACCAGGCGCTCGCGACCCGGCCGCTCGCGCCGTTTCCGAAGGTCGCCCTGTGGCTGTTGCGGGACGGCCGCGACATCGAGCGCTTCTTCGAGCACCTCGCCGCCTGGGCGCAGGAGCTCGAGCGGCTGGTTCGGGAGGACCCCTCGCAGCAGGACGTCGCCGTCGTGATGCGCTATATACTCAGGGTCACGGGCGAGACGCCCTTCGAGGTGGTGCGGCAGCGAGTCGTCGACGTCGCACCGGCAGTGGAGGAAGCCATGGCATCGGCAGCAGAGCAGTTGATCCAGCGGGGAATCCAGCAGGGAATCGAGAAGGGTGTCGAGCGAGGACGCCGTCAAACCCTGCAGGACGCTCTGATCCGCCAGCTCCGCGCCCGGTTCGGCCCGCTGTCCCCCGACCTCGAGCGGCGCATCGAGACCGCGACCACCGAGGAGCTCGACCGCTCCATCGAGCGCGTGGTCACCGCGCCCCGCGCCGAGGACGTGTTCGGCGGGTAGGCGCCGGCGTCAGAGGGTGGCGGCCGCCGGCGGACTGGCGGCGGTTTCGCCGATCGGCGGCTCGTAAGGTCGCGGAATCGCATACACGGGTCGCGGCACGCCGCTCGCTCAGGCAGCGGGCATGTCGCTAGTCGTTGCCCAGCCCTGATGTCGTCGCCGGACGCCTAGACAACATCTTCTCCTCGAGCGGGGAGCGATCCTCGTCTACCCGGACTCGCTGGAACACGGCCTGCCCACCGTTATGGTCGCGCAAGTACTGGTCCTCAACAAAGTGGCCGATCACCAACCGCCATCCAGGCCCTGAGACGAATAGCGTATCCTCGTCCCACTCGGCCGGATAGCGAGCGAGCCCGTCGCAGCTCGTCTCGGGCTCGCAGCTTCCCAGCACGGGCATGTTCTGAACACGTCGGAGAACGCATCCGCCGGATCCCGCGACGGGTGGCACGAATGTGACAATCTGACCATCGTATAGGAAGACATCCACCGACCCCTCGCGATCGCCTACATTGCGCCAAAGTCCCTCTCTTGCGGGTCGCCCCGGGACTTCTTCGGCAATCGGGAGTTCGACCTTCGGCACGTCAGGGCAATCGCTCGAGGCACTCGTCGATGAACGGAATTCGGCATCGGATTCGGCCGACTCGGAAGGTCGAGCGGGAGATGGCGGCGCCCCTTGAGTCGGCACCCGCGTCGTGTCGGTTGTTCCTCCGCAGCCCGCACCCAAGAAGAACAAGGCAGTTGTCAGGATGGAACCGTGCATGACTACCGCCCGATCATTTCTTTTCGGTACTGCTGCACAAGCTCCTGTTCGTGCTGAGAGAGCTCACCGTCATCGACGGTTGGAGTATGGACCCGGTAGACGCTTTCCCACAAGCTCAGCTCCGTCCTCCGTTCGCCGATATGTCTTCTCAACAGACCACTCAATTGTTGCCACGACCTCACCACGTTGCATCAAGTGTGATCGGAACGCGAGAACGGGTCTGGAACGGCCTCGGATCATGCGGCGGGCCTGATTTGGGCAGTGTAGTTGCGCCGGCGTAGGTGCAGGAGGACGGGATCTAGGCGGTCGTTGAGCAGGTGGCTGCGGAGAGCAGGGACGGCCTCGACTCCCTCCGAATGCCATCGCTGCCCGGACCGCTTATTGCGCTGCGTGACGACCGACTTGCAGGCGGCCTCGGTGATGCCGGAGCCAATAGGGAAGCCGCGTCGCATGAGTGTCGCGTAGCGGAGCCTGTCGCTGTTGTTCTCGAGATAGGTCTGCTGCTCGTACTGTTCGGCGGGCTTTGCCGATGTAGCCGCGTTCGAGCTCCGCATCGACCCGTGCCTTGATGTCGTCCACCGCCTCGTCGCGCTCGTCGAGCGCCTCTTGCCACTCGGCCAGGAGCTCCGTCCGATCGGAGACCGCGAGTGTCTCGACGATCGTGAACGCCTCAACCTGGGTCGGATGCTTGACGTCGGCGCAACACGAGGCTGGCAAGAACTGGCACAGGGAATGTACCAACCACGATCGAGCTCTCAGCGATGGCGTCCTTGTGAACCTCCGCCAGAAACCATGCGACGTTCGCCCCCTCAGAGAGCGGCAACCTCAAGCGAAGAACGGCGTCGATCCATACCCCCGTGAGAGCAGCCAGAAGAATGCTGAATGCAGCATGCACATCAAAGCTACGTGCTCCAAGCGACTCCCCTCTGTCGCGGCGCAGACGGGAATGGACGAGGGCACCAACGAAAACGGCTCCAGTAGCTACAGCGATGAACCACCACGATTCTGCAGTCTCAAACCTGACGGCGAGAACAAGCCCCCAGCAACATGCAAGTACCGGAACCGTCATCAGGAACGTAGGCCATCGGACAGCGGGGGCGGCGGAATTGACTGGACGCTGATGCAGC
>JBDIVX010000359.1:0-2575 GCA_039794305.1 Candidatus Neutrinellum sp. | reverse complement strand
GCGGCCAGGTCGAGATCGCCGCAACCGGTGGCACGCGGCCCTTCGCCGCGCCGCTCGACAGCGGCGAGTTCGTGGTCGTCTGGCAGGACCTCGACGTCTGGTCGCAGATCGTCCCGCTGGCACCCGCCGCTCCGGACCCGGCCGACAAGACGAACCTGACGCCGTCGGCCGAGTGGGACCACTGGCCGGTGGTCGCGCCGCTGACCGACCGCGACTTCGTGATCGCCTGGATCGAGAGCGCGACCTACGGCCCCATCCGCTTCGCCGCGAGCCCCGGCGCGACGCTCGCCCCCGAGGCCGCGCTCCTCGAAGCGCGCCTCGAGCTCGGCGCGGAGCAGGACATCTCGGTCGCGGCGTCGCCCGGCGGGGTGTGGTTCCTGTGGGCCGGCTTCGACGGGCTCACGCCGGGGCTCGGGGTGAGCGCGTTCCACTTGCCGGTCGACTGAAGGGGAGAGGCCATGCGCGGATCGAGAGCTCGACGGATCGCTGTGAAGGCCGGCTGCCTCTCTCTCGCGGTCGTCGTCTACGCGACGTCGATCGCGTCGGTCGCCGTCGCGCAGGACTTCCCGGACGAGACCGTCCCGCTCGACGAAGGGGTCGCGGACGAGGCCGCCGCCGTCGAGTCCGTGCCGATCGACGAGCGCCCGATCGAGGGCGAGGCGCTCGCCGAGCACGTCGATCCCGAGGCCGCCGAGCCGCTTCGCGAAGCCGCCGAGAGCGCGGCCGGCCCCTCGGACGCGGTGCCGCTGTCCCTGCCCGGCGGGGAGGCACGGAGCGCCGTCACGCCCCAGGCGATCAGCCTGCCCAACGCCGAGGGCTCCATCGAGGGGATGGGCGAGAGCTTCTCGCCGGTGCTGTCGTCGGGGACGGGCACGTTCAGCGTGCCGATCGCGCTCCCGTCGGGGCGCGCCGGCGTGCAGCCCTCGCTCGGGCTCTCCTACAGCACCTCCGGCGGGAACGGCCCCGTGGGGTTCGGCTGGTCCATCGGCGTGCCGTTCATCGGGCGGCAGTCCGACCGGGGGCTGCCGCGGTACGTGGACGACACCGCGTGGCACGCGGAGGAGGACCGCTTCCTCTACAACGGCGGCCAGGAGCTCGTCCCGGTCGACTCGACGGCGATGTCGGCGGTCGACGGCTACGGGGCGACGTTGCCGGCGGAGCTGGCGGACTGGCAGCAGTACCGCGCGCGGGTCGAGGGCGGCTTCATGCGCTTCTTCCGCTCGCCGGACTCGAGGCGCTGGGTCGTCCAGAGCAAGGACGGGACGCGGTTCGACTTCGGGCCGCTCCCGGCGGGCGACGGGCCGCCCGAGCTCGAGGCCGGCTCGCTCCTCTCGCTCCAGAGCGAGCTCGGGGCAGGCGAGGGCCGCATCTACGCCTGGCACCTCACGCGGATGAGCGACGCCCACGGCTCGACGGTCTACTACCGCTACTTCGAGGACGACGGGCAGATCTACCTGAGCGAGATAGACTACGTCTCGCCCTCGAGCTGCGCCGCGGCGTCGCCCACGACCCAGCGCGCCTGCACGGCGCCGCTCGACGACTACGCCGTGCGCGTCGCGCTCGCGTACGAGTCCCGGCCGGACGTGTTCACGAGCTACGTCTCCGGCTGGCGCGTGTCGACGGCCAAGCGCCTCAGGCGCATCACCGTCACGGCCGCGGACGACGTGGCGGGCTCGCGGTACCTGGTGCGCCGGTATCACCTCACCTACGAGCCGAGCGGCAATAGCTGGCACTCGCTCCTCGCGTCGGTCCAGGTCGAGGGGCGCCCGGAGGACGACGCGTCGAGCACCTCGGAGCAGGTCGACATCGGGCGGGCGAACCACCCGGAGAGCTCGCTCGGCGACGCGATCGTGGGGGCGCTGCTCCCGCCGATGCGCTTCTTCTATACCCAGCCGACGCCGACGGGCGGCTCGATCGACGGGTTCGGCGGCGTCGTCGGCACGGTGCGCGACGTCGCCGGGAGCCCGCCGCACTCGGTCGACGAGGGGCGGAGCGACCTCTTCGACGTGAACTCGGACGGGCTGCCGGACCTCATCGTGACGGACCCGGCGCGGTACCGGACGGCGAGCGGCGAGCCGGCGGTCGGGGTGTTCTTCAACGGGTTCACCGGGTCCGACGCCGACCCGGCGAGCGCCGGCACGTTCTCGGGCGCCGTTCCCATGCCCATGAGCCCGAGCCTGAGCGGCACGCTCTCGCTCGCGAACCTGAACGTCGTGCCGATGGACATCGACGGCGACGGGCGGAGCGATCTGTTGCACATGCCGCGGCGCACGACCTACGGGTGGTTCGCGCCGACCCGCGGCGCGGCCGCGGGGGTTTCGCCGACCGAACAGGGCTGGCGGTGGACGTACGCGGAGATCGACTTGCCCTCGGATGTCACCGATCCGCGCATCGACCTCACGCGCGACGGTGCGCGCATCAAGGTGCTCGACGTCAACAACGACCACCTCATCGACGTGGTGCGGACGACCGGCACGGTCACCCAGACATGGCTGAACCTGGGGTGGCTGCCCGGAGGAGAGGGCCGGTTCGGGAGCGCGGTGTATGGAGCGAGCGGCTGGGAGCTGAGCGCCGA
>JBDIVX010000358.1:0-2595 GCA_039794305.1 Candidatus Neutrinellum sp. | reverse complement strand
CATCGAGTCGCCCACCTTCGCGAAGACGTAGTCCCGGCGAGCGTGCGAGCGGGCGATCTCCCGCAGGCCCTCGGCGATCTCGGGCGTGATCGGGGACAGGCTCCGGCCGAGGGGGTAGCCCCTCGCCGCCGGGCGGGCTGACTGCTCGCCGGACCACGACCGCGCCCCCGCGTCGTCGGGATTCGAGCGCGCGACGCCGGTCCAGCACAGGACCAGCACCACCGCGGGAACACAGCGCGCGATCATCGAGCGAATGGCTCGAACGACCGACACGTTCCGTCCCGACATGATACCGAATCGACGCGCGAGATCCAGGAGGCGGCCGATCCGAGTCTCCACCGCGGGTTCCGCCCCCTGGGACGCCTCTTCCTCCTCGGCAGCAGCGGTTGTCCCATTCGGCAACGAGTCCGAAGTCGAGCGACGGCTCAGGCGCCAGTCGCCCACCTGGCGCCAGCCAAGTCCCGGATGACGAAGCGCGCCTCGCGGACTAGGATCTCTCGATGACGGATGCCGCGCGCAAGATCCTCGACGAGGTGCTCGCCCTGCCCGAGGAGGACCGGGCGCACATCGTCACGGAAGTGATCGCCAGCCTCGACGGCCCCCCCGATGCCGACTGGGAAGCCACGTGGCTCGCCGAGCTGGACCGGCGCGTCGAGGATGCCAAGCGGGCCGGAGAGACGGGGACCGACTGGTCCGAGGTTCGGGCCGGGCTGCTCGCCGAGCTCCGCGGGGGATGAAGCGGGTCAAGGTCCTCCCTCCGGCCCGGTCCGCAGCTCCGGTCGCCTGCTAGGATCCCGCGCCATGATCGATCGCGTCCTCACGACGGGCTCGCGCGCCGTCCTCGAGATGCCGGCGTCCGCGCTGCGGATGCTCGCCGGGCCGGAGAGGCGGAACGACCGCGGCGACGTCCTCGACCTGCAGACGCAGGCCCTCCTGCGCATCGCGGACATCCTGCGTTTCCCCAAGATGCACGAGCAGACGCCCGAGGAGGCGCGCCTCTCGGCCGTCCGCAACGCGCGCATGGTGGATCCCGCGCCGCCCGCCGTCGCGCGGGTCGAGAGCCGGTTCGCGCCCGGCCCCGACGGGCCCATTCCGCTCCGCGTCTACCGCCCGCGCGACACGACCGAGCGCCTGCCGGTCCTCGTCTACTACCACGGAGGCGGCTACGTCGTCGGCGGGCTCGCATCGCACGACGGCGTGTGCCGGGCGCTGTCGCGCGGCGGCGACTGCGTCGTCGTGTCGGTCGACTACCGGCTCGCGCCCGAGCACGCGTTCCCGGCCGCGGTCGAGGACGCCGTGGCGGCGTTCGAGCACGTGGTCGGTCGCGCGGAGGCGCTCGGCGGCGACCCGGAGCGCGTCGCGGTCGGCGGCGACAGCGCCGGCGGAAACCTCTCGGCCGTCCTCTGCCACCGGCAGCGCGACGCCGGACGCGTCCGGCCATGCTTCCAGCTCCTGATCTACCCGGCGACGGACAAGACCCGGTCCATGGAGTCGCACCGGCTGTTCGCCGAGGGCTACTACCTCGAGGCCGAGAGCGTGAGCTGGTTCCTCCGGCAGTACCTCCGGGGCCCCGAGGACGAACGCCACCCGGACGCGTCCCCCCTCCTCGCCGAGCGCTTCGACGACCTGCCGCCGGCGCTCGTCGTGTCCGCCGGCTTCGATCCCCTCCGGGACGAGGGCGAGGCCTACGCCGACAGGCTCCGGCAGGCGGGCGTCCGCGTGCAGGAGCAGCGCGAGCCCTCGCTCGTCCACGGCTTCGTCAACATGGCGGTCCTCCGGCAGGCGTCCGACGCGCGCGAGCAGATCGCCAGGACGCTCCGGAGCGCGCTCCGGGAGTGAGCGGCTTCAGTCGGAACCTCACCTCCGCTTCTTCTTGGCCGGCGCGAATGCTCACGCAGCTCTGGCGGGAGCCCACTCCTCGGGCGCCAATCTCGGATGGCCCAGCCTCGACAGGAGCGCGTTGACGTGGTCGATGTCCACAGCCGCCGGCGCAGTGATCTCTATGCCCATCGCTGTGCCCTTCTCGTCGTAGTCGACGCGCAGCCCTCGGCCCTCGTCAGTGGTCCGCGCCGCTTTCGCACCGGGCTCTCGTGGTAGGTACAAGTAGGCGGCGAGGGGCTTGCCGCGCCGGAAGGTGACTTCGAGGTACCTGTGCTTCATGTGTGAGCGCTCCTGTATGCCGTGATCACGATGAGCAGCTCGTCGCCTGGCTCCGGTTCCACGATGACCTCCCAGACCTCTCCCCGGTGCTGGGTCTCTATGACAAAGCGGCCTTCGACGACATCCCTGTGAAACCCGGTGGCCCCCTGAAGCATGGCACGCAGGTCCACCTCCGTGAAGCCGCGGTCTTCCATCCGCCTCCCCACGTGCGGGGTGAGCTCCAGCTCCCACTCCCACCACGCAGGCCATGCAGTCATCGAAGTCCCGCAGCAAGCCTGATTCTACCGCGATCGTGGACGTCGCTTGCACCAACCTCTCGGCCGAAGAGCCGCATGGGCTCCGTTTCCGAGTCGACGCGCGACAGGCGTCCGACGCGCGCGAGCAGATCGCCAGGACGCTCCGGAGCGCGCTCCGGGAGTGACCGGCGTCAGTCCG
>JBDIVX010000357.1:0-2632 GCA_039794305.1 Candidatus Neutrinellum sp. | reverse complement strand
GGGGCCGATCGAGAGCGAGCACCGGCGGCGCGTCGAGATCAAGGCCCCCGGCATCATCGAGCGGCAGCCGGTCAAGGAGCCGCTCCAGACGGGCCTCAAGGCCATCGACGCGATGATCCCGATCGGCCGCGGCCAGCGCGAGCTGATCATCGGCGACCGGCAGACCGGCAAGACCGCCATCGCGATCGACACGATCATCAACCAGAAGGGCAAGGGCGTGCACTGCTTCTACGTGGCCATCGGCCAGAAGCAGTCGACCGTCGCCCAGGTCGTCGACAAGCTCACGGCCCACGGCGCGATGGAGTACACGACCATCGTCGTCGCCGGCGCGAGCGAGATGGCGCCGCTCCAGTTCATCGCGCCCTACACCGGCTGCACGATGGGCGAGTACTTCCGCGACAACGGCATGCACGCCCTGTGCATCTACGACGACCTGTCGAAGCAGGCGACGGCCTACCGGCAGCTCTCGCTGCTGCTCCGCCGTCCGCCCGGCCGCGAGGCGTACCCGGGCGACGTCTTCTACCTCCACAGCCGCCTGCTCGAGCGCGCCGCGAAGATGGCCGAGGAGTGGGTGGTCGTGAAGAAGGGCGAGGAGCCGAAGCGCGAGGGCGCGGAGGTCTTCCTCGGCGAGGAGGCCGGCCACAAGGCCAAGGACGCCGCCAAGGAGAAGGGCGACGGCTTCGAGGCGAAGAAGCTCCCGGACTCGGGCGGCTCGCTCACGGCGCTGCCGATCATCGAGACCCAGGCGGGTGACGTTTCGGCGTACATCCCGACCAACGTCATCAGCATCACCGACGGGCAGATCTTCCTCGAGTCGGACCTCTTCTACTCGGGCGTCCGCCCGGCCATCAACGTCGGCATCAGCGTCTCGCGCGTCGGCGGCAACGCCCAGATCAAGGCGATGAAGCAGGTCGCCGGCACGCTCCGCCTCGAGCTCGCGCAGTACCGCGAGATGGCGGCCTTCGCGCAGTTCGCCTCGGACCTCGACAAGGCCACCCAGCAGCAGCTCTCGCGCGGTCAGCGCCTGGTCGAGATCCTCAAGCAGGGCCAGTACGTCCCCATGCCGGTCGAGAACCAGGTCCTCGTGATCTACGCGGCGACGCACGGCTTCCTCGACGAGCTGCCGGTCGAGGCGATCGGGCGGTACGAGCAGGAGCTCCTCAGCTACGTCAAGGCCGAGAAGCCCGACGTGCTGAAGGACATCATCGAGAAGAAGAAGCTCGACGACGACCTCGAGAAGAAGATGCAGGACGCGCTCAAGGCGTTCGCGAAGACCTTCGAGGCCGAGAAGAAGAAGTAGGGAGCGAGGCGCGCCGATGCCCAGCCTGAAGGAAATCCGCAAGCGGATCGTGAGCGTCAAGAGCACGCAGAAGATCACGCGCGCGATGAAGATGGTGGCTGCGGCGCGCCTGCGTCGGGCGCAGCAGCACATCCTCGAGCTCCGGCCGTACGCGGTCAAGACGATGGACGTGCTGAGCGCCGTCGCCTCCCGCGTCAGCGAGGAGGAGGAGGCGCACCCGCTGCTCGCCCGCCGCGAGCCGAAGAACGTCATGCTCGTCGTCCTGACGAGCGACCGCGGGCTCGCGGGCGCCTTCAACGCCAACATCAACAAGGCCGCCTACAGGCGGTGGCGCGAGCTCGAGGCAGAGGGCAGCAAGGTCACGTTCGCGGTGATCGGCCGCAAGGGCCGCGACTACCTCAAGCGGCGCAAGGCCGAGATCGAGAAGGACTTCACCGGCGTGTTCGAGGACCTGTCGGTGGAGCGCGCCGGCGAGATCGCGCGGTACATCGTCGACTCCTACACCCGGCACGACCTCGACGCGGTCTACGTCGTCTACAACGAGTTCAAGAGCGCGATCAGCCAGGACGTGGTGGTCGAGCAGCTCCTCCCGATCAAGCCCATGCCGCCGAGCGAGGAGCTCGGGCCGGTCGAGTTCATCTACGAGCCCAACAAGCGGGCCCTGCTCGACACGCTCCTGCCGATGTACGTCGAGATCGAGCTGTTCCGCGCGCTGCTCGAGTCCGTCGCGTCGGAGCACGGTGCGCGGATGACCGCCATGGACGCGGCCACGAACAACGCCAAGGACATGATCGGCAAGCTCACCCTCGAGTTCAACCGCGCCCGCCAGGCGGCGATCACCAAGGAGCTCATGGAGATCATCGGCGGCGCGGAGGCGTTGAAGGGCTGACGCCGGGGTCGAGGAAGGGGCGAGGTCCGCTCGCTGGGCCTGGCGCACCGTCCGGTCATGGGCCTACGGCTCGACGAACGGCATGCGGTCGAGGTCGACGCGCATCGGGATGCCTCGCGTTCGGGCGGCGCCCGTGTGGACCATCGCCTCGTGGTCGCTGAGGTACACGACCCACGGGTCCATCTCCTCGCGGTAGGCCGGCAACATGAAGCGACGCCGCTCGCCGCTCTCGATATCGACGAGCTCGAGCGCGAACCACCCCTCCACCGATCGGCGGACGAACGCGTACCGTGTGCCCCGGAGGCGGCCACCCAGAAGCGGGTGCCGCTGGTCATCGATCACGAGCAACCGGCGTGCGCCGGTCCGATCGTCCGGGTCGCGCACGTACGGCGCGGTCCAGATCTCCTGGCGCGTGTAGCTGGACCCGCCCCCCGGCGGGTAGC
>JBDIVX010000356.1:0-2696 GCA_039794305.1 Candidatus Neutrinellum sp. | reverse complement strand
TCGTACCAACGAGTCGGCGCGGACCTCCGAGGGGAGCCGCCGGGTACGTGCCTCGATGGGCGGGAGTGCGCGCCCGGTAGCGTCGATGTTGAGCCGAGGGCGGTCTGTGGCTAGCGATCGCGCATCTGCGACTCCGCGTGCGCGTGGAGGGGCTGGACGGAGACGGTGCCGGGGACGGGAGAGTGCGACGCCGGAGACACGCGGTTCGACGAGGCGGACTGTGGTTCGGGCAGCGGTCGCGAGCAGACGTGCAGCGACGCGTGTGAGTGGGTCGCGTCGGGGCCTTGCACCGACCTGTGTGGTGGGACGCCCCGGACGACCCCCGCCGACGCCGAAGAGATCTGCATCCCGGCCGGGCCCTTCATCCGCGGAGGACCCCGCTCGGACTCGACGCCTCAGGGAGAGGTCAGGCTGTCGGCCTACTACATCTCGAGGTATCCGGTGACGAACGAGCGGTACGCGGCGTGCGTCGCCGCGGGCGCCTGTACCGAGCCGGGTAGCCTCGAGTGGTACGCGGACCCGGCACGCACGCGCCACCCCGTGCAGTACGTCGACCACGCGCAAGCGACGGCCTTCTGCGCGTGGGACGGCGGCCGGCGCCTGCCCACCGAGGCCGAGTGGGAGAAGGCCGCTCGCGGGCCTGCGCCGCGCGACCAGGCGTTCGTCTGGGGCGACACCTACGACTGCGACGCCCTCTACTCCGCATTCTGCGGGTTCAGCTACCCGATCGCGGACCTGCCGGATCCGGTGGACGGTCTGCCGGGAGTCCGCAGCTACTACGGCGTCGACATGATGGTCGGCGGCGGCTTCGAGTGGACGAACGACTACTACGACGAGGACTACTACTCGGACCCGTCCTCGTACGACGACCCGGTCGGTCCCGCCTCCGGCACGCTGCGGGTGGTTCGAGGCAGGCCGCGGGCCTATGGCACGTCCGGCGGCTGGGGAACGTCGGGCGATGAGCTCTTCACCGTCTACTTCCGGAGAACGGTCGGCGCGACGACGCGGCCGAACACGGGCGTCATCCGATGCGCACGGACACCGTAGGAGAGAGAACGATGAGCGTACGACCCACGGTTCTCGCCACCATGCTGCTGGCCCTTCTCTCGGCCTGCTCACCGCAGGGCGACTTCGAGATCCTCGACAAGAACGAGGGCCCCGACGAGTGGGAGGAGAGGCGCCGGCAGATGAACGTGACCGTCGTCGTCGAGGACCCGAACGGCGGCACGCAGCAGGTCGACATGGACCCGTTCGACGTCGCGGGGCTGGTGTCCGAGCGCTGCCGAGACCAGGAAGACCCGGAGACCCCTCTCGGACAGTGCCCGGACTTCGAAGGCCCGGACGACCCGCCGTCGAACTGCTACGAAGCGGTGTGCCAGACGCACGAGTACCTCTGCACGGCCCACGGCCTGCTCGAGCTGGCGCAGGGCCTGACGACACAGGAGTACCAGAGGGAGGAGAACCAGGTCGTCCTCACGTACAAGATCGCGCCGCAGGACGCCGCGTCCAACGCCGGGCTCACGGAGACGGCGGTCGTTGCCGCTCGCCTGGCCCTGACGCGCGCCGGCGAGAGCCTGCGGGCTGCGGCGGGGCGACAGGCGAGCTTCGCGGTGTGCAATCAGGCCAACGACCTCCTGGCCACGGCCTACCCGCCGGACGTGACCTTCGGCGACTACCTCGCGAACGGCTTCGTCGAGGCGTACCATCTCGTGCGCGAGGCGGTGGAGAGCGCCGGGCAGGCCAACATCGCGGCCGCCGACGCCGCGTTCTCGGAGGTACGGTCGGCCGGGAAGGCCAACCGGACCGCCTGGATCGCACCGGTGCTGTCCCGCTCGGCCGCCGCCCATGACCTCGTGGGCGGCGACGACGGGCTCGCGGGGTTCGACGACACGGGCGTGTGCCCCGGGCCTTCTCTCACACCGACGACCGCCGCCGCCGTCGGGTTGATCGAGACCGTCGCGCCGGACCCGGTGGCCGTCGAGGATCTCGGGATCACGGTGGACGAGCTGCTCTCGGACGACGTGGTCGTCTCTTCCGGTCCGATCATCCAGCGCTACGCCGATCTGTACGGCTTCGATGCCATGGCGGACATGGAGCCCGACGACTTCCTGGACGTGGTCGGCCTCACCCGCGAGGACTTCAACGCTGCACGCCAGTACATGGCCAGCCGGTCGAAGGCCTTCGAGCGGTCCGAGAGCGTCACCCTTGCTCGGTGGACGAAGCCGGGCGGCGCGACGGGGAGCTTCGACGTGTACGCCGCGACGGCGCGCCCCCCGACTCCACCGCCGCGGTCGTACTACGGCGTGCTGGCGCGGCGCACCGCCGTGCCCATCGTGGACAACACCGACGGTACACCCACGGTTCCCACTCCAGAATACGCCGACCGAGGGCTCGCACAGACGATAGACTACGCAGCGTCGGTCGCGTTCGACCTCGTCGGCACGACGTTGCCCGACGACGTTCGTCAGGAGCTGACGCTCGTTTCGGTGGATGCAGCCCGGGTGCGCACTGCTCGCATGCAGGTCTGCTACCAGCGCGATAGTGGGAACGAGCTGGCAATGGTGCGCCTGCATGCGTGATCAGTTAGCGGCACGCCGTGGCTTGCGGCCGCCGCCGCGGGAGGGCGCCGGTTGAACGATCCAGCCGCGGAGCTGATCGAGAACCGATGGCCGGCGTCGCCAGTTTGGGTCGGTGCC
>JBDIVX010000355.1:0-2712 GCA_039794305.1 Candidatus Neutrinellum sp. | reverse complement strand
CGGTGAGCGCGACGTGGTCTTCCCGTACGGCACGTGGTGGATGCGAGTCCACCACGCCGCTCGCTGCGAGCCCCCTCCCCCGAGCTGACCACGGCGCCGATCCCGACCTCTCGCGTGCTCGTCACCACGACGGGCACGCATCGGTGCGTCCGCGGTGGGAGACGAGGGGCACGGTTGCAGTGGTGGTGTGCGTCGCGGCGCCCGACCGGCCGCTCCCGACGGCGCCGGCGTGGGATCAGCGCCTCCACGACCGCCCTCGCGCGCCGCCGCCGCCGGCCCGCGCGAGCAACCTGGAAAACGTGAACGCCCCAACCTGGGTCGGATGCTTTGCAGTGACGGTGTGCGCGGCGGCGCCCGATCGGCCGCTCCCGACGGCACCGGCGTGGGATCAGCGCCTCCACGACCGCCCTCGCGCGCCGCCGCCGCCGGCCCGCGCAAGCAACCTGGAAAACGTGAACGCCTCAACCTGGGTCGGATGCTTGGGTTGGATGCTTTTCGTTCAACCTGGGTCGGATGCTCTCACCCGCCGACGTTGGCCAGGCCCAGACAGTAGATACGCCGCCCTGCGGGTACGTGGAGTCGTCCGCCAGTGACCGAGAATCCAGGTCCAGCTCCCCTGGGAGCCCGCAGCGATACCCAGCGCCCGTCCCGTAGAAGGAACAGTTCAGACGACTGGCCGAGTGATCCTAACGCCACTGAGCTCTCGCCGCTCCACAGGTTCACACCGCCGTCCCGATCGCCAGGTCGAGGGATACGAACCCAATCAACCGCGCCGCTGCGCGAATGCAGGAATAGAACATCTCCACAGTCAGCAAAGACGTCCCCGTCACCCTGGCGGTGGTGCAGAAGGCCGTTGTCACAGGGGAGATCAAGGCTATGGAGCCCCAAGGGAGCAATGCTGGGCACCCAATGCCCGTCGTCCCGGCGAACGAACACATCTATGCCTGCATCGCCGCGCTGGCGGCCGAACGCATACCACCTTCCGTCAATGTAGCTAACAGTCGCAAACGTCAAAAAAGGCCCCGCCTCCACGTCGAGGTTTTCATTGGACCACGACCGACCATCCCATCGGTAGACGGCGCGAAAATGCCCAACAGCGTAAACTTCTGAGGCGCTGCGGCCGTTTATTTGTGTGATAACAGGACCGTCCCCCAAGACTCGCTGGTTCCAATGCCCGTCGGGCGAGAGTACTCCGAGCAGTCCCACGCCCCCCACGAAGAAGAAACCACCAGTCTCGAAGACCGCGGTGTAATTATGATGTTCCGCGCGAGGGATGCCAGGGACAGCGACCCAGGCCCGCGCTGCCAGATCCTGGGTATCGGCGGCTGAGGGAGGCAGAAGAAGCGCAAGAAGCACGCCCGCTCGAGAACCCAGTCGGATCACGGACATGCTAATGCCCTGCAGCCTCTGCGCTCTCATATACCGCCGCCTCCGCCGCAGTCACTCTACCTCGCTGAACTCGGTGGAACTGCCCCAGCCACTCGTCGCTGAACACGTCATCCATGTCGCCACCCGTCGATTTTATGCGGCCCAATGCAGTCCGCAATCCGAAATCACTCCCGTACTGCGTACCCTCACCGGAGTACGGATCACCTTGAGGGCCCCCAAAGGCAATTTGTGTCCAGGCGCGACGCGTGCCTTGACTCATTCCTTCGAACATAGCGGCACCTGATGCATCAAAGACCTCTATCATGCGGCTGCGGAGGCGGTCTTCAGCCATGGCCAAAGTGGCTGCAACGTACGTAAGAAGGTCGCGTTGTTCGATGACAGCAGGCCACACCGCTGCACCATTCTCATTCCTAACACGATCGCCGGGACGTGTCCTGCGGCGCACCTCCCTGGGGACAGGTAGCGTGCGGAACTCTCCGCCCAAATTGTCAAGACCATCTCCCCCGAATGTCTCAATGGTCGCCCGGCTGCTTTGAAGAGAGCCCAGATCCTCACGCGTAGCGACTGCCAACACAAGATGGCGGTCAAGCCGTCGCTGCGCAGCACGCTCGACGGAGGCCACACTAGACTCATAATGGCGCCTTGTGCGAGGGTTGCGAAGACGCTCCAGAACGACCCGCGGCTGCTGTGCATGGCCAGTTTCGAACGCTCGAATCATCCCGATGTAGCGTACTACGCCGTCGCTTGTCGCACGCCAACCATCGCGCCGACGGTGCGGTTCACCAACACCGGGGATGTTGTAGACTCGCCGCGTTTTCTCGATTATTTCATCTAGAAAATCGAGACCCAGGGGATCCCTTGCCTGGAGGAGACTTCCGGCGACGTAATGAAACGAGTTCAACGCCTCCCCACCCCCCACCGCATGCACATGCAGCGGGTCAGGCGACGCCCACCGTCCCACCCTCGGGATCAGATACCGCTCCCCGAAGTACACCACCCCGACCTCGTCGTCCGCCTCCTTCCCCGTGAAGCCCAGCGGTTCCACCTGCACGCTGTCCGCCTGCTGCGTCCGGTGCGTCTCGCGGGCGCCGTTCGGGTACCAACTGCTCACCTCGAGGAGCTCGCCGGTGTAGATGTCGACCACGGCCGAGCTCGACTGGACGAGGTCCGACAGCGCGTACGTGATGCGTAGATCCGGCTCGAAGTCCGTCGTGTACGGCGGCGGGGGCGCCGGGGTGCTCTTCCACACGATGCGCCCGCCGCCGATGAGGTACTGCGTCTCGGTGTTGACGACCGTGCTCGCGTCGTACGTCAGCGCGACGC
>JBDIVX010000354.1:0-2721 GCA_039794305.1 Candidatus Neutrinellum sp. | reverse complement strand
CGCTACGAGCGGACGAATGCAGCGCTGCGTCGGCCACTGCCCCGGTGGAGGTCGTCGCCGCGGCCGCCTCAACCACGCTCGAGGCCCCGAAGCCCACCGTCCAACGCCCCGCACGTCGGGCGGTTCCCTTTGAAAATCTGCCGCACGTCTTCTCCGCGCATCGCGCCCTCCGATGCGCGCAGCGGATCACGTCCGGCCACCGCCCGCAATGCCGTCGTGCAAGCGATCGGAATTGCTTAACCTTCAGCTAAACAGGGCACGCATGGGGCGGTTCCCTTGGAGGTTCCTTCTGCGTTCCTTCTGCGTGAGTTTGGTGATTACTCCAGCGCGGAGAGATCCCGAGGCTCGGGATCATAGCGAAGCGACTCGATCTCCGGTTGATCCGGCCACGAGCCCATGAAGACGTACCCCTCAAGCGTGACAAGATAACCGTCATCCACGAACAAGAGAAAGCCGGCTCCGCCTTCGACGCCCCGAAGCTCGGCAACGACATCTCCAAAGCGGATGCGCGGACGCAAGGATGGAACCGGGCCCGCTCCTGGCGGCAAACGAAACTCTGTGAAGAACCCCTTGCCCGAGAACTCTCTCTTGATGATCGAGCTCCGGGCGAGCTGGTCGCGTAGACCTGTCAGGACCGGATGGTCGCCGGCAAGTAGCTTGTCGAGGACGAGCCGCTCCAACTTGGTGAGCGCTAGGTCTTGGTTGGCTTCCGTCATGGGATAAATGCCGTTCCGATCCGCGCGATGCCGTCGATGACCCGACCGCGTACAGTCACGTTGTGTCCGCCGATACGGATTCCCGTCTCGAAGACCCCGGATATCTGCCCGGACCTGGCTTGGGCTTGGACCGCGTTCTGCATCGCCTCCATGGCAGCGTTGCGGGACCCGAACGTCTGAACCACGCCTTCGAGATTGTGTCCACCTCGCCCAAAGACGTGGTGGAGGTCGTTGGCGTTGAAGGAACTTGAACGTGGATTGAGAGTTCGTGCCCGGTGCGCTGCCGTGCTCAGGTCACCCGAACGATTTGTCAGCGGTCCCGCGGATGGTGTCGCTCTCCCCCCTGAGGCCTGGGCCGTCCCGGGAACACGCGCTGACCCGTGTGTGTCACGCACGAGTCTTATCACGTCGTCCGCGAGGGATCGCCAGAACGACCGTCCTTGTCGAGCTGCCGCGACCGTCGCCCCCCCGGCGGCGGCGGCGCTGGGGAGGCTAACGCCGCCCTCGCTGAGCGAGTGGGCCATGTACTCCATCGCAGCGGTGGCCCGCGGGTAGTTCGCACCGATCCAGCGCGACGCGTGAACGACGGCGGCCACCGCGCCGACTTCCACCGCAGCGAAGATGACCAGTCCCAAGCCGGCTACGATGGCAGACGTCTTCGCGATGAGATCCGTCTGCTGGTTACGGGCTAGGTCCCGGCCGATTCGATTGGCGAACTCCGACGCCTCAGCGCTGAACTGGTAGGAACCGTTTCGGTAGTGATAGACGCGCTGGTCACCGGGAGCGCCGACAACAGCACCGCAGACTGCCTCGCCGGCGGAACATGCGCGCTGAGCCTCCTCGGTCGGTGCGCCTCCGGACTCAGTGTGGCGCGCGAAGTCTGCCTCTGTCTCGAAGTACTCGAGCCCTTCGGTCACGTCGAGCCCGACCGCGTCGCGCGCCTGTAAGATGTTCCCGCTCACATAGTGAAACGAGTTCAGCGCCTCCCCACCCCCCACAGCATGCACATGCAGCGGGTCCGGAGACGCCCATCTCCCAAGCCTCGGCATCAGATACCGCTCTCCGAAGTAGACGAGCCCAACCTCCCCGTCTTCCTCCTTCCCGGTGAAGCCGAACGTCTCAGGCTCCATGCCGACATCGTGCTGCGTGCGATGCGTCTCCTGCGCCCCGTTCGGATAGAACGTCCCCACCTCGAGCAGCTCGCCGCTGTACAGGTCGATCACGGCGCTCGTGCTCTGGATGAGGTCCGTCAGCGCGTACGTGATCCGCGCGTCTCGCCCGAGCCCGACGTCGCCGTCCGGCCGCTTCTTCCAGACGATCCGCGCCCCGCCCACCAGGTACTGCGTTTCGGTGCCGAGCGTCTCGTCGGACGCGTAGCCGCTCGGCTGCCGGGTTAGTCCGCTCCGGACGTAGTCGCCCGGGTACACGTAGAGCTGCACCCGTTCTGGTGGGTCGGGGTCACCGTCCGGGTCGCTCTCGAGCGTCTGCTTCAGGGTCCGCTGGTTGCCGGCGTCGTAGCGATACCGCTGCCGAACGACCAGCTCGTAGCGGCCCCGAGCTCGCTCACGGTCGTACCGCCGGGCCTCGGCCAGACGGTTCAGCTCGTCCCAGCGGTAGCGGTAGTGCTGCTCGACCTGGCAGACGCACCGCTCCCGCAGGTCCTCCCGCCGGGCGTCGATGGTCGCTCCCTCCGGAGGCCCGCAGGTCTGGGCGGGGGCGTCGCCACACTGGCCGTGCACGGTCATCGCCGTCACGTTCCCGCCCTCGCCGTAGTCGAGCTCGACCCAGCCGCCGCGGTCGTCGGCCTCCCAGCCGGTGAGGTTGTGGGCGAGGTGGAGCGCCGTCGGGCGGGTCGGCGAGGACGTCGGGGGCTCGCTCGGGTCGTAGTCGTCGAACCCGTTCTCGATGGCGCCGATGGACCGCTCGTAGAAGGCGTTCTGGTCGTCGGTCCACTCGGTCATGTTCGCGAGCCAGTCGTACTGGTAGGTGAGGTTCACGACGCGGC
>JBDIVX010000353.1:0-2739 GCA_039794305.1 Candidatus Neutrinellum sp. | reverse complement strand
ATGGTCGTCATCGGTGCCTCGGTCGTTGCGTGTTTTGTTTCGCAACTGCAGGCTCCGATCGAAGGCACCACCTCTTCAACCCCAGGTCGACGACGGCTCAGCACACATCAGGCGGCGATCCAGACCCTGCTGGTGCGAGGTGGCAGACCATGTCTGTCCTGGTTAGCAGCCGAGTCCTGCGCGCTCCATGAGACCATCCGGGGCTTCAGGATGCCTCGAATGCGGTGGCAGATGGTCGGCAAGCGTAGCTCTACGATTGGGAAACGTGCTCAAGATACCAGGTATATGTGCTCCGAATTCCATCAGCCAGGGCGATTCTAGGGTTCCAGCCGAGTCGGGACAGGCCGGAGCAATCCAGTAGCTTCCGCTGCGCGCCGTCGGGCTTGGTCGCGTCGTAGGTGATTCGACCGGAGAAGTCGGTGACGTCGCGGACCAACCCGGCAAGAGTGGCGATGGACATGTCTTCGCCAACGCCGACGTTGACGATCTGTTCGTCGTCGTACTCGAGCATGAGGAAGAGGCAGGCGTCGGCCAGGTCGTCGACGTGGAGGAGCTCGCGGCGGGGGGTGCCGGTGCCCCAGACGACGACCTCCTCGGCGCCCGCGACCTTGGCCTCGTGGAACTTGCGGATGAGGGCGGGGAGGACGTGGGAGCTCTGGAGGTCGAAGTTGTCGCCCGGGCCGTAGAGGTTGGTGGGCATGAGGCTGATGGCGTTGAAGCCGTGCTGGCGGCGGTAGGCCTGGCAGAGCTTGATGCCGGCGATCTTGGCGATGGCGTACCACTCGTTGGTGGGCTCGAGCGGGCCCGTGAGGAGATGCTCCTCCTTCATGGGCTGGGGGGCGTGCTTCGGGTAGATGCAGGAGCTGCCGAGGAAGCAGAGCTTCTTGACGCCCTGGCGGCGGCTCGCCTCGATGACGTTGGTCTGGATGGCCAGGTTGTCGTAGAGGAAGTCGGCCGGGTAGGTGTCGTTCGCGAGGATGCCGCCGACCTTGGCGGCCGCGAGGAAGACGTAGTCGGGGCGGCTCTCCGCGAACCAGGCCCAGGTGGCGGCCTGGTCCCGGAGGTCGAGCTCGGCGCTCGTCGGGGTGAGCAGGTTGCGGTAGCCCTCCCGCCCTAGCCGGCGGACGATGGCCGAGCCGACCAGGCCGCGGGACCCGGCGACGAATACCTTGGCGTCTTTCTCCACCCGTGAAGCTCCGTTTCGCGAACCCTAGCGCGCGTTCGCCGTGGGCAACAGATCGGAGTGGAACGGCCCGGAGAGGTGCGCGCTACGCGCCCCAGGACGGAATCCAGCCCCGTGAAGGTCGCGCTCATCTCGGGCGTCACCGGCCAGGACGGCGCTCACCTCGAGGATGGCCCTTCAGTGGGGGGCGCTCTCGGACGGCTGCCCGCGAGGACGAGGTCGGCGTGGGCGAGCTCGGCGCAGACGGTCGGGTCGAGGTCGTCGAGGTCGCTCTTCAGGGAGCCCGTGCCGGCGTAGACGTGCGCCGTGACGACCGCGAGGTAGCCGACGGCGGCGAGGCCCAGGATCCGCGGCGGGCCGCGGTGGCGCGCCGCCAGGCGCACGATGCCGAGGGTCGCGATGGGCCACAGGAGGAGGCTGTAGCGCGGGCTCCAGACGAACATCACGGCCGCGGCCGCCGCCCAGACGGCGAGCGTCGTGACGAGCCACCACCCGAGGGGCCCGGGGCGCTCGGTGCGCCAGAGGCACCGCCATCCCGCGAGCATGGCCACCGGGACGAGGACAGCCGCGATCCACCAGGGCCACTCCGGGTGGGCCGGGCCGACGAGCCCCATGCCGAGCCAGGTGAGGAGGTCGAGCAGGGACGGGTGCATGCCCGCTCCGACCGGGACCCACCAGACGCAGTCGTGCAGGAGGAACAGGCCGTCGATGTATCCGGCGGCCGGGCCGAGGCCGCCGAGGACGAACGCGAGCTCGCGGCGGGGCTCGGGCGCGGTGCCCGAGAGCGCCCAGAGGCGCGCTGCCTGCGCGAGGAAGACGAAGGGGTACCAGCGGATGGCGCCGCCGTAGAACAGGACCAGCGGGTGGAAGCAGGCGAGGGCGACGAGCGTCGGGCCGAGGCCGGTGCGGCGGCCGAGGGTCTGCGAGAGGAGGTGGATGGCGAGGGCGCTCGCGGCGAGCCTGGGTAGCTGCAGGGCGAGGCGCTCGGACGTGGCGTGGGCGATGAGCCAGTCGAGGTGCGCGACCCAGGGCGGATGGAGGTCCCGGGCGAGGGTCCGGAGGAGCTCCGGATGGGAGAGGGCCGCGGCGTCGAGGGAGAACCACTCGTCGTCGTAGGGGACGCGGAGCCACGCGAGGACGAGGGCGGCGACGAGCCACGCCGCGAGGGCAGCCAGGTAGGCTCGTGGGGCTCGGGCGTCGTGCGGGAGCGGGAGCATCGGCGGGGCTCGGGTGCGCGGCGGGGCACGTGGATATCACCGGGTGCCGCCCGCGCCCAGCGCCAGCGGAGCTCCGGGCCCCCGCGTCCCCGGACGCCAGGCTCCACCGGGGCCTCGATGCCCTCACTCGCAGGCGGCGATTCCGCGCGGTCCAGCCGGGCACCACGCGTGAAGCGGCGAGCGGCTGGTGCGCTCGACGCCGCGCTCAGGGCGCGAAGACGTCGTCGAGGGACTCGGCGGTGAGGACGCGGTCGAGCCAGCGGTCGAGGTCCGGGGGGGCGGCGGCCTCGAGGCGGGCCTGCGTCTCCGCGGGAACGTCGCCGAACTTCAGGCGGAGCT
>JBDIVX010000352.1:0-2753 GCA_039794305.1 Candidatus Neutrinellum sp. | reverse complement strand
GCTCGGCGAGCTCGGCCGCGTTGGTCACGCCGTTGGTCACACGGCCCGCAACGTCGCGGGATCGCTCCTGCTGCCCGGGGCCTCCGGAGCCGAAGGTCACAGGTTCGAATCCTGTAGCGTCCGCCAGATCACCGGGCCCAACGGGCCAACCGAGGGATCCAACAGTCCGTCCTTCGCAGCTCAGGAATCCTGCAGCTCCGCGGCCTCACGGCCGCTACGCCGTGCAGGATTCCATGACCTGACGAATCCTGTAGCGTCCGCCATATCCCGTACCCGACGGGCCATCCGAGGGATCCAACAGTCCGTCCTTCGCAGGCCAGGAATCCTGCAGCTCCGCGGCCTCACGGCCGCTACGCCGTGCGACGACCGCTCGTCCACTCGAGACCGGGCCGGGCACGCACTCCGGGTTGTCGGGCCGCCTGGCGGGGGGCATGATCCGTTCATGGCATCGGACGTCACCCGCTACTTCACGGCCGTGATCACGCGCGAGGGGGACTGGTACGTCGCCCAGTGCGTCGAGGTGAACGTGGCCTCGCAGGGCCGCACCCCGACCGAAGCCGTGGACGCCCTCCGCGAAGCGCTCGAGCTCCGCTTCGAGGGAGAGGACCTGCCGGAGCTGCCGCAGG
This sequence comes from Candidatus Neutrinellum sp., assembly GCA_039794305.1. Taxonomy (GTDB): domain Bacteria; phylum Myxococcota_A; class Polyangia; order Polyangiales; family JBDIVX01; genus JBDIVX01. The sequence goes on along the minus strand of JBDIVX010000352.1, from coordinate 2,127 downwards.
TGGAGCGCTTCGAGGTCGCAGTCTGAGTCGGCTTCCGCAGGTGTCGGGGCCGCGCGTCGTGCGAGCCCTCCAGCGGCTCGGCTTCGAGCGGACCGGCGGCAGGGGGAGCCACGTGAAGCTACCGAAGGGCTCGTTCGTGGTCGTCGTCCCGCAGCACCGGGAGCTCGCCGCTGGGACGCTGCGCTCCGTGCTCGAGCAGGCGGGGATCGACGAGGACACGCTCCTGGGCGCGCTGTGACCGGCCGGCGCGAGGCGACCGAGCCGTGAACGCGGAAGTGCATTCCGACGAGCTGCGCGGCGAAGCCGCGAGGGCGGCCCAGGTCAGCGCCGCAGCGTCCTGCGCGTGGCGCGCGAGGCCGCCCCAGCTCGCTTCGTCTCTCCGTCGGCTACTCGCCCGAGGCGTAGCGGCGCTCGGCGTCCCAGAGGTCGCAGGCGACCTGCAGGTTCATCCAGATCTCGGAGGACGTCTCGAGGGCGCGCCCGAGCCGGACGGCGATGTCCACCGTGACGCTGCGCCTGCCGTTCACGATCTGGTTGACCGTCTCGAGGCTCACGCCCATGCGACGGGCGAGCGCCTCCTGCGACATCTTCATCGGCCCCAGGAACTCCTCACGGAGGATCTCGCCCGGAGGCGTCGGGCGGCGGTTCTTCGGCAACATGACTGCTTCTCCTGCGGCTCAGTCGACGATCCGGACCTCGTGCGCATGACCGCCCGACCAGCGGAAGGCGATCCTCCACCGATCATCGACGCGGATGCTGTAGTGGGCCTTGCGGTTCCCGTTCAGCCTCTCCAGCCCGTTGCCGGGCGGCGCCGACACGTCGTGCAGCCAGGCCGACGCGTGGATCATGTCGAGCTTCCTGCGCGCAACCGATCGCACGTCCCGCGGGATTCGCCGCGCGGCGGGGCTATCCGTGCCATGGAAGACGTCCCGCATTGCCTCGTCGGCGAAACTCCGAATCCCCACTCACGGCTCCAGCGGTCGTTCCGATCGCGAGGTCTCAGATCAAGCCGAGCTCGAGCTTCGCCTCGTCGCTCATGCGGTCCATGGTCCAGGGGGGATCCCACACGAGCTTCACGTGCGACGCGCGGACGCCCGGCGTACCGCCCACCCGCGTCGCCACCTCCTCGACGATCATCCCGGCCACCGGGCACGCAGGCGCGGTCAGCGTCATCTGGATCTCGACGTTCGAGACGTCGTCGATCTCGACCCCGTAGACGAGCCCGAGGTCGTAGATGTTGACCGGGATCTCGGGGTCGTAGATCTCCCTCAAGGTCGCGATGATGCGCTCGCGCAGCGCCTCGGGCTCGACGGCCTCCACCGGCTGCTCACCGCTGCCGCCGTACGCCTCGCCGGAGTCCGAGCCGGGCTTCGGTTGACCGTCCACCGTGAGCCGCGTCCGGCCGTCCCCTGCGGCGATCTTGTTCTGCTTGAGGTCCTCGATGTCTTCCGCCATGGCCTCACTCCGTCGTGACGGGCTTCGCCTGCCCCTCGAGCGCGGCCTCGAGCGTGTGCCAGGCGAGCGTCGCGCACTTCACCCGCATCGGGAACTCGCCCACCCCCGCGAAGACCGCGAGCTTGCCGAGCAGCTCCTCGTCCGGCTCCTCCTCGCCGCGCACGACCCGGAGGTAGTGCTCGAGCATGCGGCGCACCTCGCCGACGGTCTTGCCCTTGACCTCCTCCGTCATGGTGGAGGCCGCCGCCGTGCTGATGGCGCAGCCCTGCCCCTGGAACCCGATGTCGGTGATCACGTCGCCGTCGAGCTGGAGCGCGACGGCGATCTTGTCGCCGCACAGTGGGTTGTATCCCTCGCCGCTCCGGTTGCTCGGATCGGGGAAGCGGAAGTTCCGCGGGTTCTTGCCGTGGTCCAGGATGAACTCCTGGTACAGCTCGCGGAGCTCGGGCGCGATGCTCATCCGAACATCTCCTGCACCTTGTGGAGAGCGCGCACGAGAGCGTCGACGTCCGCCTCGGTGTTGTACAGGCCGAACGAGGCGCGGGCGGTCGCGGCGACGCCGTAGCGCTCCATGAGCGGCTGCGTGCAGTGGTGGCCCGTGCGGATGGCCACCCCCTCCATGTCCACGATCGTGCCGATGTCGTGCGGGTGCGCCGACTCCATCACGAAGGA
>JBDIVX010000351.1:0-2769 GCA_039794305.1 Candidatus Neutrinellum sp. | reverse complement strand
ACGAGCGGACGAATGCAGCACTGCGCCGGCCACTGCCGCGGCGCAAGTCGTCTCCGCAGATGTCGTGACCACGCTCGAGGCCCCGAAGCCCACCGTCCAACGCCCCGCACGTCGGGCGGTTCCCTTTCGGTGGACCCACCTGGCTGAGCCCAGACCGCCCGTCGGGGGCGTGCGTCGCTGGACGAGGACCGGCGGCGCATCGGTGCGTCTGATGTTGTCCGCGACCGCTCCGATCCGCTCCTCTCGCCGCTGCGAGCGGACGAATGCAGGGCTGCGACGACGACTGTCGCCGCGGAAGTCGTCGCTGCAGCCGTCACGACCACGCTCGAGGCCCCGAAGCCCACCGTCGAACGCCACGCACGTCGGGCGGTTCTTTTGCCGGTGAACGCCCCGCACGTCGGGCGGTTCCTTTTGGTTTAACCCGCCCGAGGCGACGAAGCCCACCGTCCAACGCGCCGCACGTCGGGCAGTTCCCTTTTGGTTCCCTTTTTTTTCCTTTTCCCCCCTTTCGTTCCCCACCGGAAGCTACAGCTCCAGATCGGGATCAAACCAAATGTCCACATACTCTCCGTCTGTCAGAAAACGCCATCCCGGTGGCAGACTGAGAAACGGGATGGCAAGAGGGCAGGTCTCTGGCAGGTGGGAGATGTGGGACGGCTCGAAGAAGTCCTTTGCGTCCGACATCTCGCCCGCCCAGATGTACCAACCGCTAGTGCCTTCCGTTGGACTTACCCGGAGTCCGTGAACCGGTCTTCCGGAACGCGCAGAGCGTGACAAGCCCAGCTTGTCTTCCGCTGCCGGAGGCAGCGGCTTCACGCCGACCCGGGAGCAGACGTCGTCTGGTTGGCTTAGCTCGGTAGCTTTCACATCAATCCCCTTGCATCGATCTCCGCTGTCTTCGGGCCCAGGCCCCGAGTTGTCCGCCCTGCTGGGCAGAGCAAGTCGGACAGTGTGGTTGCACCGCCTCTACTCTGGACTGCGCGGCAACATCAACCGAGCCCTCGCGGTAGTGTTGCACGACGAGAGGGTCTCGATGGTCCGCCACCTGGCGCGGCGTGACGGCCCCACAATCCACACACGGCTGACCCTGCACCGCACGTCTCTGGGCGGTCGTCGGTCCGACTCCTGAAGGCCTCGTGTACGGGGGTGTGCCCGGCGGCGATTCGATGGGGTCACTTGGGACTCCGGATCTGGGTCCCCCCCGCGAGGCGTCTCCAGGGTCAACAGTGCCAGGGATTCGAATTCGAGCTGAACCGCCCTCGTCCCGGTATAGTCTCCGCGCCTCCCCCATTACGCGCCGCATCACGCTCCGGGCCCCCGCAGCTCCTGCGCGAGTGGCTCCAGGACTGGCAGCCGCAGCGCCAGCGAGCGCGTAGATGGCCACGATCACTGTTCCCTCGATGGCTCCTCTCGCAATTCCGGCCCGTACGGGATCGGCGTAGTCCGTATTCGCCGCCAGAGCAGCGAGTTCCACTAACTGGCGGACCGCCGCGGCACCTGGATTTAGCGCATCCGTGATTGCCTGGGGATCTCCGCCTAGCGTCCCGTAGCGTGCAGCAAACGCGAGTGCGGGGCGGACATCGCCAGACTGAAGAACAGCCTCGGCAGCCCGGCTCGCATCCCGGAACATGTCGTCCATCTCAGTCGGGAAGACCACCTGAGAACGCGTGTACGCCGCCCAAGCCGACTCCACCTGTTCGTCCCACAGCCGGATGCTCGCGGGGTCGGAGAACGTGAACTCCTTCCCACCGACGGTGTACGTCACCGATCCGTCGTCGTTGGCCGTCCTCGTCGGCAGATGGCTCGGGTCAAGACCTAGGGGATCGCGTGCCTGCAGAAGGCTCCCGCCAATGTAGTGGTAGGCATTCAGGGCCTCGCCGCCGCCGGAAGAATGGATGTGCAGCGGGTCCGGTGACGCCCACCTCCCAAGCCTCGGGATCAGATACCGCTCCCCGAAGTAGACGAGCCCAACCTCCCCATCGTCCTCCTTCCCCGTGAACCCCAGTCCCTCCGGCTGCACGCCCACATCGTGCTGGGCGAGATGCGTCTCCTGCGCCCCGTTCGGATAGAACGTCCCCGCTTCGAGCAGCTCGCCGCTGTACAGGTCGATCACGGCGCTCGTGCTCTGGATGAGGTCCGTCAGCGCGTACGTGATCCGCGCGTCTCGCCCGAGACCGACGTCGCCCTCCGGCCGCTTTTTCCAGACGATCCGTGCCCCGCCCACCAGGTACTGCGTCTCGGTGCCGAGCGTCTCGTCGGCCGCGTAGCCGCTCGGCTGCCGGGTTAGCCCACTCCGGACGTAGTCGCCCGGGTACACGTAGAGCTGCACCCGTTCTGGTGGGTCGGGGTCCCCGTCCGGGTCGCTCTCGAGGGTCTGCTTCAGGGTCCGCTGGTTGCCCGCGTCGTAGCGATACCGCTGGCGGACGACCAGCTCGTAGCGGCCCCGAGCTCGCTCGCGGTCGTACCGCCGGGCCTCGGCCAGACGGTTCAGCTCGTCCCAGCGATAGCGGTAGTGCTGCTCGACCTGGCAGACGCACCGCTCGCGCAGGTCCTCCCGTCGAGCGTCGATGGTGCTGCCGTCCGGAGGCCCGCAGGTCTGCGCGGGGGCGTCGCCACACTGGCCGTGTACGGTCATCGCCGTGACGTTCCCGCCCTCGCCGTAGTCGAGCTCGACCCAGCCGCCGCGGTCGTCGGCCTCCCAGCCGGTGAGGTTGTGGGCGAGGTGGAGCGCCGTCGGGCGGGTCGCCGAGGACGTCGGCGGTTCTGCCG
>JBDIVX010000350.1:0-2778 GCA_039794305.1 Candidatus Neutrinellum sp. | reverse complement strand
CGTCGTGGCCCGAGACGATGCGGATGATGTTCGGCTCGCTCCGGAGCGGCTGCGACGCGGCGACCACGTAGTCCTTCCCCCAGGACTCGAGCGGGAACATCGCCTCCTCGAGGTGGTCACACGCCCACCGGTCGTAGGGCACGAAGTCGCAGTTGTGCCCCGAGATCACCGCCACCTTGCCCGAGGCCCGGATCTCGGTGCCGGTCAGGTCGTACGACTCGCCGGTGTTGCAGTACGTCACCGTCGAGCCCATGTACGACTCGGTCGTGCCGGGCGTGCAGCTCGCCGGCACCTGCCCCACGATCTGGAGCACGTCGCCCTGGTTGAGCGTGTACGTCCCGCTCCCGCCGGGCGTCATCGCGCTCACGCCGCTCCCCGCTTCGACGTACCCGCGCACGTTCAGCGCCACCTCGACCGGCGTCTCCTCGACGCCGATGACCGCGAAGAACCCGGGGCTGCCCGAGAGCTGGCTGCCGAACCCCTGGTCGATGTCGTTCAGCATCGTGGCCCGGGAAAGCACCATGTAGCTCCCGGTCAGCACGTGCGACGGGAGCAGCAGCGACGCGTCGTTCGTGAACGAGAAGCACTGCCCGTCGCCGATCGAGAAGATGTCCTCGTCCGCGCAGTCCCGCGGGATGCGGTAGTCGAGCGCGTTGAACTGGTAGACCGTCACCGGCACCGTCGAGACGAGCCGGTAGGCCCCGTTCCGTACGAGCGCCGACGCCTCCTCGCCGAACGTCCCCTTGAGCTCGTCCACCCAGGGCAGCTTCACCGTGTCGAGCCCGCCCGCCGGGATCGTCCGGGTCGCCACGCTCGAGCCGCCGCGCGTGATCGTGACCTCCGCGGGCACCACCTGCGGGTTCGCGACCACCACCGCGAACTCGAAGTCGCTCGACACGTTGGAGTTGAGCACCGGCGTCGGCCAGTACTCGCACCCGATGTACGAGCTCGACGCCGCCGCGTCCGCGCACAGGCTCGCGCAGTGCCCCGTCGACGGGTTGCAGCTCTCGCCCGCCGCCGCGTCGCACATCTCGCCGAGGTCCCACCCCGACCCGTCGGCCCGGCACAGCCGGGTCTGGTTCCCCTCGCACCCGCCGCGCCCGGGCTGGCACGTCACGCACCCGAGCTCCGCCGCGCACACGAGCCCCTCGCCCGCGCAGTCGCGCTCCCCGGCCACCGTCCCGTCCGGGTTGCACGACAGCTCGCGGCTCCCGACGCACACCTTCGAGGGCCCGCCGGGCGTGCACGTCGTCGGCGCACCGCCGTCGCCGCCGGGCACCCCCGAGTCGCGCGTGCCGGTGGGCCTGCCGCGCCCCGCCGAGCAGGCGGCGAGCGGCGCGAGACAGAGGAACACGAGTGCGACGGTCGAGTGCTTGAAGTCCATTGGCGCCCTCCACGGCCGGCGCCCGGGGCCCGGCGGCAGCGCATCATACTGGCGCCCCCCGCCCCGGTCACCGCCCTCGCTCCCAGGGTGAACCCGTTCGGCTTGCCGCGCACCTCTACCCGGGGGTACAAGCCTCTCCCCGTCAGGAAGGACACGAAACCATGAAGCTTTGCATGGTCGGCACCGGCTACGTGGGCCTCGTCAGCGGCGCCTGCTTCGCCGAGACCGGCAACCAGGTCGTCTGTGCGGACATCGACGAGAAGAAGATCGAGCGCCTGCGCGCGGGCGAGGTCCCCATCTTCGAGCCCGGCCTCGAAGAGGTCATCGAGCGCAACGTCGCCGGCGGCCGCCTCTCGTTCTCGTCCGACGTCGCGGCGGCCATCGCCGCGTCCGAGGTCGTCTTCGTCGCCGTCGGCACCCCGTCCCGCTCGGATGGTGGCGCCGACCTCAGCGCCGTCGACAAGGTCGCCGAGACCGTCGCCGAGAGCGTCGAGCGCGAGATGGTCCTCGTCCTCAAGAGCACCGTCCCGGTCGGCACCAACACCCGCGTCCGCCGCATCGTCGCCGGCGCCCCGCACCCGGTGCACGTCGTCTCGAACCCGGAGTTCCTCAAGGAAGGCGACGCCGTCAACGACTTCCTGCGCCCCGACCGCATCGTCCTCGGCTGCGACGAGGACGGCCCCGCCCGCGACGTCATGGGCCGCCTCTACCACCCCGTCTGCCTCGACCGCGACCGCATCGTGTGGATGGACCCGGTCAGCGCCGAGCTCACCAAGTACGTCGCCAACACCATGCTCGCCATGCGCATCTCGTTCATGAACGAGATCGCCGCCCTGTGCGAGAAGGTCGGCGCCGACGTCCACAGCGTCCGCCACGGCGTCGGCAGCGACCAACGCATCGGCTCGAAGTTCCTGTACGCGGGGCCGGGCTATGGTGGTTCCTGTTTTCCAAAAGATGTCCGCGCCCTCGTCAACACCGGCCGCGAAGCCGGCGTCGAGCTCGAGCTCGCGGCCACCACCGACCGCGTCAACGACCGCCAGAAGGGCGTCATCGCGCGCAAGCTCAAGCAGCACTTCGACGGCGACCTCCGCGGCAAGCGCGTCGCCATCTGGGGCATCGCCTTCAAGCCGCGCACCGACGACATCCGCGAGTCGGCCACGCTGACGTTGATCGACACCTTGTTGTCCGAGGGCGCCCAGGTCGTCGCCCACGACCCCGAGGCCATGGACGAGGCGCGCCCGCGCTACGGCGATCGCGTCACCTTCGTCGACGACGCGTACGACGCCGCCATGGGCGCCGACGCCCTCGTGCTGATGACCGAGTGGCGCCAGTACCAGAACCCCAACTTCGACCAGCTCGCGGCCGCGATGCACCGCAAGCTCATCGTCGACGGC
>JBDIVX010000349.1:0-2780 GCA_039794305.1 Candidatus Neutrinellum sp. | reverse complement strand
TCGGGCCGGTCCTGGAACAGCCGCACGAGCCCATCGTGGCTGAACGACGGCATCGCAACGGACCGTACCACGAACCGCGGAGGCCGCGTCGCCTGCGACGACTGGGACCACGAGCTTCGCGTTCCTGTCGACCACGGCCACCTGGGACCGGGGCCTCGGCGCGCTCGAGGTCGTGACGGCCCCCGACGGCGAGAGCACGACGGTGGGCTACGACGGACTCGCGCGCCTCACGTACGTGAAGCCTTCGGGCACCTGCGGGACCCCGGTGCCCACACACCGGTTCGAGTACGAGCTCGCTCCGGGCGGACAGCCCGTGAGCGTCGTGTACTCCCACGAGGAGCCGAGCTGCACGGCCATCGGCTCCTCGCTCCAGCTCCGGAGCCGCTCCTACGTCGACGGCCTCGGGTGCGCCTGCGCGACCGCCCTTCGCGCGGAGGGGACCGACCGGTGGGTGCAGTTCGGAGTCGGCACGTTCACCGCCCGCGGCACCGCGTCGAAGGCGTACCAGCAGGTCTTCCTGTCGGCCGCCGATCCATCCATCGCCGAGGCGGTGGCGATCCCGTCGTCGCCGAACACCAAGGCGCGCTACGACGCCTTCGGCCGCGTGGTCGTGTCGATCGCCGAGGACGACGCACAGTACGTGACCGTCCATCGCGCGCTCTCGACCGAGGCGTGGGACCCGCTCGACCTCGGCAGCGACGACACCTTCGAGGACACGCCGGCGATCAGCCGCACCGACGGCCACGGCCGGGTCATCGACCAGGTGCTCATCAACCGCCAGCCCGGCTCGAGCACCGACGAGTACCACCGGCTGTTCACCGCGTACCGGGCCGACGGCGCGGTCGTCGAGATCACCCGCGCCGAGACCGGAAGCGCCGACCACGACGCGGCCGTCGTCTCGGGCCGGACCATCAGTCGTACGTTCGTCTACGACACGGCGGGCCGGCGCATCGCCTCGACCGACCCGGACACCGACTCGACCGACGGCGGCAAGACGGCCGCCAACAGGACGTGGCGCTACCTCTTCAACACGGTCGGCGACCTCGTGGCCGTGCGCGACCCGCGCGGCTGCGGCCAGAACTTCTACTACGATCGCGCCGGCAGGCTCGTCGCCGAGGCGTACGTCGAGTGCGCCGAGGCGCAGGTCTCGGGCGACGAGCCCGACGAGGAGGTGCCGGTCGGCAGCGTGGCGCTCGACGTGGTCGAGTCGTCGGTCGACGCCGACGTCCGCCATTACTTCGACGGCGAGGTGCCGAGCTGGTCGGGCTTCCCGTCGCGCCCGTCGAGCTGGGACGAGGGGCGGCTGACCGCGACGAGCGACCGCGGGCAGCGCACCCAGTTTGCGTACGACAAGCGAGGCAACCTCGCCTGGCAGGGCCGTCAGGTGGCCTTCCTGGACGACGCTGCCGCCATCTCCTCGAGCCTCACCGACCCGCCGACAGTCGACGACGACGACGCGCCGACCCGCGCGACGCGCGTCTTCGACGAAGCGAACACGTACGTCATGGAGCAGACGTACGACCACGGCGGACGACCCGTCTGGACCACGTACCCGACCGACCCCGACTGGGACGACATGGGCGGCTCGAACCCGGGCCCGCCGGTCGTTCGGGGGCGCGCCGACTACAACCCTCGCGGCCTGGTGCACCAGACGCGCGTGGAGGTCGACGGCACCGACTACTGGGTCCACAAGAGCGTGACCTTCAACGCTTCCCGGCTGCCGACGGAGGTGGAGCTGGGTGACGATCAGGGAGGCGCGCGGGACGAGACCGTGCAGTCGTTCGAGTACGACGAGCGGCTGCGGCTGACCCGCACGCATGTCCTGCGCGACGACACAGGCGGCATGGCGCCGGACCTGTCGGCCGTCACCGTCCCGCTCGACCAGACGTACACCTGGGACGGCGCCGACAACCTGATCCAGGTCGACGATGGTCGCCTGAAGGAGGAGTGGGATGACGGCTACCGCCCGCAGCGGGCGATGATCGGCCACGACGCCCTCTACCGTGTCGCCGACGTGCTCTACGACTACAAGCAGTCGGACGGTACCTGGGCGAGCACCGACACCGGCACCGACTGGCGGGACCAGCGCACCTTCCACCGGAACGCCGACCCGATGCGCGAGGACTCGGCGGCGATGCTGCCGGACCCACCCGACGATCGGGTCGTCAGCCTCATCTACGAGCACGACTGGCTCGCGAACATGACGGCGTGGACGGCCGACGACGGGGCCGCCTTCTACGAGCGGTCCATCGGCCGCAACGACGCGACGCACGCCGGCATCACGAACGGCTTCGAGGAGGGCAAGCGCCCGAGCGCCCTGTACCTCGCGACCAACCTGCCGACGAGCTCCCCCGGCGGAAGCACGAGCACGGACCGCGGGGGCTTCGTCGAGCTCGACTACGGCGAGGGCGGCAACGTCGTCGCGATGACGGTACGCGCCCGATGCGTCGACTCCGGTGGAGGTGCGAACCGCTGCTGGGACGACACGTCCCTTTCGCTCGACCAGCGAATCGACAAGCTCCGCACCAAGTGCGTGTGCGCCGCCGAGCAGCACTACCAGTACCGCTGGGACGAGCTGAACCGTATCGCCGAGGCCCGCCGCTACGACCGCGCCGGCACGGGCGACTGGTCCCTCGCCGTCCGGCAGCGCTATCGCTACGACGGCGCGAACGTCCGCACCCACAAGGAGACCTTCGACGACGGCACGACCGACCGGACCGTGCTCTACGCGTACCCGGGCGCCTACGAGCGAAGCGGCGTCGAGCGCGACCTCTCGAGCT
>JBDIVX010000348.1:0-2783 GCA_039794305.1 Candidatus Neutrinellum sp. | reverse complement strand
CCGAGCGCGGCAACACCTACTCGATCAACGAGGGCAACTACCACAAGTGGGAGGAGCCGGTTCAGAAGTGGGTCGACTGGATCAAGACGCCGGAGGAGGGCACCGGCCGCCCCTACTCGCACCGGTACATCGGAGCGATGGTGGCGGACCTGCACCGGACGCTTCTCCGGGGCGGCGTCTTCGTCTACCCGGGCGACCGCAAGAAGCCGCAAGGCAAGCTGCGCCTCCTCTACGAGGCCGCCCCCTTCGCCTTCCTGGTCGAGGCGGCGGGCGGCGCGGCCTCCACCGGCAAGGAGCGCGTGCTCGACATCGCTCCTACCGCGCTCCACCAGCGGACCCCGCTCTTCATCGGGAGTGAGCAGGACGTGCGGGACTGCCTCCGCTTCGTCGGCTGATAACTGGACCGTTTCGCGCGCATCGGGATAGGCAGGTGGGATGCGCCGGAGTCGTGTCCTGTGGGTCCTCAAGGCCGTCGTCTCGCTCGGGCTGCTCGGCTGGGTGCTGCACGAGACGCTCGCCCGTGAGGGCGTGGGCTCGCTCGCGGCGCGGTTGTCCTCGTTGAGCTGGTCGTTCCTCGCCGTCGCGGCCGCGGTGCAGCTCACGGCCGTGTTCGCGGGGATCCTCCGATGGCGGACGCTGCTGTCGGCGCAGGGCGCCGAGCTGCCGGCGACCTGGCTCACGCGCAGCTACTTGATCGGCCGCTTCATCGGTACGTTCACGCCGTCGACGGCGGGCCTCGACGCGTACCGGGCGTGGGACGTGGCGCAGCGGACCGGGCGCCGCGCGCTCGCCGCGAGCACGGTCGTCGCCGAGAAGCTGGTCGGCCTGGTCGGCCTCTCGCTCGCCACCCTCGCCCTGCTCCCGCTCGGTGGCACGCGCTTCTTCGGATCGACGGCGATCGCCCTGGCCGTCGCCGTCGGTCTCGGCGCCGGCGGGGGCCTCGCGCTCTTCCTGCGCCCGCGCCTCGCTCTGTCGCTCTCTCGGGCCTTGCCCCGAGGGCTCGCCGATCGCGCCGAGCGGTGGACGGCGGCCCTCGCCGGCCGAGGCATCGCCCCCGGCGCCCTCGCACGCGCGACGGTCCTCAGCCTGCTCTCGCACGTCGCCACCGCCGCCGTGTTCGTCGCGACCGCGGGCGCGCTCGGGCTCCGGGTCGATCCGCTCTCGCTCCTGGTGGTGGGCAACGCGATCGTGGTGGCCACGCTCCTGCCCGTCTCGGTCGGCGGGATCGGGGTGCGGGAGGGCGTCGCGGTCGCCATGCTGGGCGTCCTGTCCGTGAGCGCCACCGACGCGACCCTCGTGGCGCTCCTCGGCTATCTCGTCGGGCAGGTCCCTGGGATCGTCGGCGGCGCGCTCCTCTTGGCCGGGTCCGGGCGAACGAGCCCGAAGGCCGTCCCCGAGCCGTCCGCCTCCGCCCCGTCGGTGTGAGGATCGAGCGGCGGGAGGCCGGCGACCTCCTCAGAGCCGTTCGACGCCGAGCGAGACCAGACGCGTACCTTCGAGGAGCCGGAAGAACAGCGCGACACGGCCGTCGAGGGAGACGTCGCAGCGCGTGACGGCGTCACCCGCGCGGAGAAGGACGCGGTCGGCCGTCCGCTCGACCACGACGTCGGCGCCGGCCGGGTGACCGAGCTGACACAGGCCGACCTCGGTACGCTCGGCATCGAGCACGACGCGGACGGTCTCGCCGCGCTCGTCGCGGAGGTAGAGGTCGGCGGGGCCGTCGAAGCGGGGCGCGATCCGCACGTCGGCGAAGCGGAGGGTCGGCAGGTGGACGAAGCCCGCCGCCGGGTCGAACGCGAGCCAGCCGTCGTCGTCCGGGAGCAGCGTCGCCGGGGGATTGTCGAACTCGCTGCGCAGGTGCTCGCGGCGGAGCGAGGAGCCGGAGCCCGGGCGGCCGATCTCGGCGATGACGCCGTCGGTGAGCGCGACGAGCCGCCGGCCGGCCGGCACGTCGCGTCGCTCCACGGTCCCGCGGCCCACGTCCACCACGAACCCGCCCGCCACGAGCACGTCGCCGTCGGCCAGGACCGCCGCCTCGCCCGGAACGAGCGCGGGCAGCTCCCCGGCGAGCTCGACCTCGGCCTTCACGGGAGAGAGCGGGCCGCGGTCGGCGAAGGACAGCACCTCCACCGTCCGGCCGTTTCCGATCCAGGCGATCCGCGCGCCGGGCAGGCCGACGGGCACGGCGCCCGGGCGCGCGTCGAAGGACTCCGTGACGAGCCGGAGCTCGCCCGAGTCGGTGTCGAGCCACTCGACGCTGTTGTCCACGGCGCCGCCGGTGCGGCGCCCGCCGGCGACGAACACCCGGCCGTCGTCGAGGCGCAGCACCTCGGGCTCGGAGCGCGCCGACGTGAGCGTCCCGGCCGACACGGCGGCCGACTCGGTCGCAGGGTCGAGGCGCACGACGGTGTCGAGGACCTCGCCGTCGGGGTCGAGGCCGCCCACGAGCCACACCGAACCGTCCTCGAGCCCGATCGCGCCGTGGTGGCTCCGCGCGTCGGGCAGCGCGTACTCGGGCTCGCGCAGCACCTCGCCCGTGACGGGGTCGAACACCTCCCACGTGTCGGCGCCGCCGAGCCCGCCCGCGATGACCACCCGTCCGCCGGCGAGCGTCGCGCTCGCGTAGGCCCGCGCGTCGAAGAGCGTGAGCACGTCGGCCAGCCCTCCGCCGGGCGGCTTCACGCGCACGAGCCGCCGCCGCGGATCGCCGTCCTCGCCCCCGACGACGAGCAGCCCGCCGTCGGGCAGCGGCACGAGCGCGGCCCCGTCGAGCGCCGCGACCT
>JBDIVX010000347.1:0-2794 GCA_039794305.1 Candidatus Neutrinellum sp. | reverse complement strand
CTTGCTCTCGCGCTGCTCCTGCTCATGCTCCTCGCCAGCAGCGCGCACGCCCAGACGATCACGTCCGTCACCCCCGCCCGCCAGCGCGTCCACGAGCTGCTGGCGATCACCGGCAGCGGCTTCGGCAACTTCCAGACCGGCGCCGACCGCGTCGAGTTCAGCGACGGCACCGTCGCGATCGCCGCCGGCACGCCGTACGTGTGGCGCGACGGCTTCGTGCAGGTCCGCATCCCGGCCGGCGCCCTCGTCGCCGGCGTCCCGACGCCGCTCCCCACCGGCGCGCTGCAGGTGCGCATCGTGAAGGGCGCCGCAACCAGCAACACCGTCCCGTTCCAGATGCTCGCCGGCCTCGACGGCTTCCTCCCGGCCTTCAGCGAGCGCACGCAGATCGGGCCCGACCAGACCGACGTCTCGACCGTCCTCGGCAATCCGAACCTCAACCTCGCCCGCACCAAGGACGGCGAAGTCGGGGACGTCGACGGCGACGGACTCCCGGACCTCATCGACAACAACTCGAACAACCAGACGAACGGCACGCACTCGGTGCTGCGGATCAACCAGGGCGACGGCACCTTCTCCGCGATCGCGCTCGAGCCGAACGACGCGGCCGAGGCCAGCGACCCCGCCGCCGGCCCCTTCGCAACGCAGATCCCACCGGGCGGGAGCTTCGTCGAGGACCTCGGCACCTACGACGCCGACCTCGTCGATCTCGACAACGACGGGCTCCCAGAGCTGGTTCGCGCTGAGTTCGTGCCTCCCATTTTCGGCGGCAATCCGCGCCGAGTGCGGGTTCTGCGCAATCTCGGCGCCGACGGGAGCTTTCTCGAGGCCACCAGTACCTGGCTTCCATCCCAGGTCTTCGTTGGCTTTCCCGATGATGTCGCCCACACGGATCTGAACCACGACGGATTCATCGACCTGGCGGTGGCGCAGAGAAGGTTCTTGGCCCCCGCTCCCATCGCGACTCTGCTATTCAATGACGGCGGTCTGCGTTTTGCGCCGCAGGTCGATCTCGCGGTTGGCTCCGGCTCGGACCTCGTTCACGACGTTTTCTTCGTCGACGCCAATGCGGACGGCTTTCGCGATCTCCTTGCAGTCGATCAAAGTGGCCCCGCCAAGCTGGTGCTGAGTCAAGCCGGCAGCTTCACCAGTGGCCAGACGGGACAGGACGTTGGCGGCCCTGCCATTTCCGGGGCGTCGGCGGACTTCGATGGCGACGGGCTAGATGATTTCGTGCTCGTCGGAGGAGGCGGCGCACAGGTTCATCTGAACCGTCGCGAGACGCCTGGAAGCTTCGACGTCGTGGATCTCGGACTGGCACCGGGTTCGACCCTGTACGATGTCGAGCTGGGGGATCTCGATCTCGACGGCTCAGTCGACATCGTGATCGCCCGGATCACCGAAGTCGCCGCGGATGCGGCTGTCGTCTTCTTGAATAACGGCACCGGAAGCTTCCAGAACGTGGCGCCTCAACCACTCGGAGCCACGGCGCTGCTTCCGACGATTGGTGCCTTCCAGCGACTTTCGGCGGACCTCCTCGACCTCGACCAGGATGGCGATCTCGACCTGTACCTGGCCGGACCCGATCATCAAGACTTCGCCGGATCGAATGCTCCGGAGCCGTATGGCCGAATCCCGAACCAGCTCTTCGAGAACAGGCTCCTGCGCAAGGGCGCTTGCGACGTGAATGCGGACGGACGCGTAGATGCGGTGGATGTCCTGTTGGCGGCACGGATCGCGACCGGGAGCATGGAGGCGTCGCCCGGGATCCTGGCGCGCGCCGACGTGGCACCAGCCAATCGCAGGCCGACTGACGGAGTCGTAAACGCGGCCGACGTCCTGATCGTCGCCCGAGCGGCGAAGGGCGATCCGATCGTCGTCTGCAACCCCGCTGCGGGTTCTCCATGACCGAGCAGCACAACCGAAAGAAGAGGTGCGACATGGGAACGAGGCGACACGTCCTCTGCGGGATCGCGGTCATGGCGTTGGCGGTCTTGGCACCCGTACCTTCGAAGGCTACGTCGGTCACCATCTTCTTCGACAATGAAGGCCCTGAGGAGGGGATCACGAGCCCGGGAGCAACGGAGTTCTCGTTCATGGGGTCCAACTGGACGGGGGGCGTGATCCACAGCGGCGGTGCTCTACCCAGCTTTGGTTACCTCACCGTCGGAACAGCGAGTGTCACGTTCGAGGATCCGGTGGATTCTGTAGAGTTCGATCTGCACCTCGGTCTCAGTGCCGTTGTCGCTGCGACCGCGTTCGACGCCGACGGCAATCGGCTCGACCACTCAGCAGGGGGATTGCCCGTGAAGTTCGACTTCGAGGCCCCGATCGCCCGGATCGAGTTCGGTGGCGGCTTCATCGACAACTTCACCTTCACGCTCGTCCCCGAGCCCGGGGCCGGCGCGCTCGTCGCGCTCGGCGCGACGCTGCTGGCCGCCCGCAGCACGCGGAGGCGGAGCAGGCTCCCGAGCAAGGGCGCTGCGCCGCGAGCGAGCCGGCAATGAGAGCCGACGCTCGTTGCCGGCTCGGACTCGTGGCCCGGGCCGCGACGGCAACGAGCGGCTGCGCGAGCCGGGCGACGCAACGGCGCTGTTCCAGCTCTTCGCCGTGCGGAATCAGTAGCCGTGGGGGAATCGTCCAAGCTCGAGAGCTGCACGGCGCTGCTGCCGTGGCGGGTCGATGCGAAGGGCCCGGAGACGGAGCAGTGCGCCGCGGCCTACAAGGAGTGCCTCGAGCGGAGCGGCTGCTGACCCAGCGCGGGCCGGAGGCCCGCGAAGGATGGATGCGATGG
>JBDIVX010000346.1:0-2817 GCA_039794305.1 Candidatus Neutrinellum sp. | reverse complement strand
GGGCCTTGCCGCCCGTCGTGTTCTCGCCGGGGCTCAGACCCACGTAGCTTCCGACGCGACTGGCGGACTCGAAGCGTTTGGGATCGTCGATCACCGCGATGAACGAAAGCGAAACGATGGGACCGACGGGTCTGGAGCACGCTGAGATCCCATCACGCAGCCTTCCGGATCTCGGCGGTGTACTCGTCGCGGCGTAGCAGCTCGATGGAACCGGGCAGCCGCTCGCTCAGGAGGAGCGCGCGGAGCGTGAGCACGCTGTCGAGGCCCGTCGTATGCCAGCGCTGGCCGCTCCCGCAGGCGCGCACGCCGACGACGGACTTGCACGCGCCCTCCGTGGGTCCGCTGCCCACCGGAAGTCCAGCGCGCCGGTGCGACGCGTAGCGCATGCGGTCCTTGTTGTTCTCGAGGTAGGTGAGCTCCTCGTAGAGCTGCTCGCAGACCTTCGGCGCCGCACGCTCGCGGGTGTGGCGGACCCACGCAGTGATCGCCTCGATGGCGTCGTCGTCCTCGTCGAGCATCGCGTTCCACTCGCGCATCTTCTCCTCGCGCCACGGCTCGGTGCGACGCGTTGCCCTGAGCACCTTCCCGAGCCGCTCGTTGAGGTGGTAGCGATCGATCATCTCCGCGGTCGGCGTGAGCCCGTGCTTGGCGATCGCGCGCCTCACGAGATTCCACAGCTCGGGCGCGGCATCCTGGATCACCGCGATGGGCAGCGCGGGGTCGACACGGCGGGCATGCAGCAGGTCGCGCATCATGCTCTCGACGATGCCGGCCGGTCCTTCCTCGGCGCTGGCCGAGTAGCGAATCGTGCGAACAGCTCGGCCGTCGACGTCCACGAAGCTCACCGTACCGACGTAGGCCATCCGGTAGTTCACCTCGATCGGAGCGGGAGGCGTGCGCTGGTACGGCTTGATGCGCTTCTTCTTCCGCCGCTTCGAGTGGTCCACGTCCTTGTTCGTGCCGAGGGGCTCCTCCATTGGCGTGCTCGTGCGATCCAGCCCGACGCTGACCGCCTTCGTCCCGACGGGCAGAGACTCCTCCGCGCGAATCACCGGCTCGATCGAGGGCAGGACCTTGCGCAGGCGCGAGCCCGCCTGCTTCACGATGCGATCCGTCGCCCGCCGCGACGGCGGCTCGCGGAAGTCCGCGTGCATGCTGCGCTCGACCTCACGGGGCGGCTTCGCTCCGTAGCCGCTCAGCAGTGCGGCGGCCAGTGCGGGCGTCGCGCGCTCGACCAAGCCCGCCGCGAGCTCGAGCGGCACGATTGTTGGACCGTTGTGGACCCCAACCGCTCGGAAGGTCCACCGATACGCGCTCATGCTGCCGCACAGCCCGTGGTACTCCACGGTCCCATCCCGGTGCTTCCGGTAGAGCGCGCCTTCCACGACCACCTCCTCGCACTCGTTGAACCTGTCGGCGATCTCCTGCAGCTCCTTCGCCTGCACGCCGCGGATCGCTTCGTTGGCTACCCCGAGCAGGCACTGCTCCCGCTCCGCGAACGACGCGCCCGACCCCACGCGTGCGTCGACCTCCGCTCGCAGCAGCGCCATGGCCGCCTCCATCCTCCCGGGCTTCCCGGCTCGCGCGGCGCTCCGCTCGTGCTCGTCGTTGCGCCGTCCCTCCGCCTGCTGCATCGTCTCGGTCATCGGTGCCTCGATCGGTTGTGAGAGCTTCAGACACCCTCATGCTCCGATCGCAGGCACCGGTGCTGCAACCCGCTCCCGCCCGCCCCCGGACCCCGGCTCAGGCGCTCTCAGGTGGATCCAGACCCGGACCGACTCCAGGAATCCGCTGCAGCCGCTGCGCGTCCTCGCGCTTGGCGAGCTGCCGCACCTGGGCATCGAGCTCCGCGATCTGCCCGTTGAGCAGCTCGATCTGCGCCAGATGCGTCTTGATCGCGAGGTACTTGGGCTTGGTGAGGTCGAGGAGGTCTCCGACGACCGCGCCGATCGTCTCCGCCCCGCAGCGAGGTCTTCCGAGCAGCTCCTTGCGTAGCTGCGAGCGGACGTAGTTGATCGACTGCGTCCTCATCTGAACGAGGTTCGTCCGGCCGCGCAGCAGATCGAGCGCCTCGGCCGACTGCTCGCTGCGGATGTGGATCGCCGGCAGGTGTTCGCCGAGCCGGTACGACGTGACGGCAAGGTTCATCGCGTCGCGCCGGTCGGTCTTGATGTTCCGTGTCGAGACGCCGAGTGTTCGGACGAGCGACGTGGGCACGACGCGCACTTCGTGTCCCGACTCGCGCGCCATGAGGGCCACCCGGCGGCTCTCGGCGCACGACTCCATCACGACCACGCTCGGCTGCTGGCGCGCGAGGAACGCGCCGAGGTCGTGGGTCGACAGCGTCTTCTGCTTGACGATCTCGCCCCCGCGAACGATGCAGATCGAGCTTTGACTCGAGCCCAGGTCGATTCCAACATGCTCCATGGTCGGCCTCCTTGTGGTTCCCGACGCCGTGCGATCCTGACTCGGTGCCGGCGTCGGGTTCGGAGAGGAACTCTCCAACGGCTTCCG
Source organism: Candidatus Neutrinellum sp. (assembly GCA_039794305.1). GTDB lineage: Bacteria > Myxococcota_A > Polyangia > Polyangiales > JBDIVX01 > JBDIVX01. The sequence goes on along the minus strand of JBDIVX010000346.1, from coordinate 303 downwards.
GGAGGCCGACCACATTGCTGCAAGCTCGGGTGATCGACACGACCTCGGCAGTCCGCACGGGCTGCTGGTCCATCCGCGGCAGCGCGGGGGCTGGGGCGGAGCCCCAGATAGGCGAGCGGTAGCGAGCCGTAGCCGAGCGGCGCCTATGCGTGGCGTGACGGCGGCGGGCGCGTGGGTGCGCAGCATCGACCGAACACGGCTAGGTCGCCTCCCTCGTCAGCCGCAGCGTGGCCGCAGCTCGCACTTCGTCCGCTGCATTGCTGCACGGCGCCGCCGTGCACGTCGCGAGCAAGCCGAGCAGTA
>JBDIVX010000345.1:0-2863 GCA_039794305.1 Candidatus Neutrinellum sp. | reverse complement strand
GGCGCGCATCCGGCCGGTGACCGAAGACGTCGGCGTGGGGGGGATGGGCTGGAAGGTCGACGGGGCGCGGCGGGCGACCCGGCGCGGTGTGCCGGTCCTCATCGCCGACGCGCGCGACGCCCGGGTGCTCTCGCGGGCGCTCGGGGGCGAGGACGTGGGCACGCTCTTCCTCCCGCAGGGCGCCGCGCTCGCGAGCCGCAAGCACTGGATCGCGTTCACGCTCAAGCCACGCGGCAGCGTATTGGTCGACGCCGGCGCGGCTCGAGCCGTCGCGAAGCAGAAGAAGAGCCTCCTTCCGGCCGGCGTCGTCGGCGTCCGCGGAGACTTCGAGCCGGGCGATGCGGTGAGCATCGTGGGCCCGGACGGCCGCGAGATCGCCCGAGGGCTCGCGCGCTACGGCACCCGCGACGTGGCCAGGCTCGCCGGGGCCCGGACCGCCGAGATCGAGGTGCGGATCGGACGGTACGGCGGGGACGAGATCGTCCACCGAGACGACATGGTCGAGGTGTGAAGGCCGGGGCCCGCGTGCTATTTTGCAACCGGTGAGCGAGAGCAGAGACATCCGGGCGCGAGTGACCGATCTCGCCCGGAGCGCGAAGGCCGCCTCGAGGATCCTGGCGGCCGCCACCACCGCCCAGAAGGACGCCGTGCTCCGGCGTGCCGCGGCCGAGCTGTGCGGCGGGGCGCGCGCGGCGATCCTCGAGGCCAACCGCCTCGACGTGGAGGACGGGAAGGCGGCGGGGCTCGGGCCGGCGATGATCGACCGGCTGACGGTCACGCCCGAGCGGCTCGAGGGCGTCGGCCGTGGGATCGAGCACGTGGCGGCGCTGCCCGATCCCGTGGGTCGCATCCGCGAGATGCGGAGGCTGCCGAACGGGCTCGAGGTCGGGCGCATGCGGATCCCGCTCGGCGTCGTCGGGATGATCTACGAGTCGCGCCCGAACGTGACCGCCGACGCGGCGTCGCTCTGCTTGAAGAGCGGCAACGCGACGATCCTCCGAGGCGGCAAGGAGGCGTTCCGAAGCAACCAGGCGTTCGCCCATGCCTTCGCGACGGCGCTCGAGGCCGAGGGGTTGCCGGCCGCGGCGGTGACGCTGCTCCCGACGACCGACCGCGAGGCGACCACGGTGCTCGTCGGGCTCGAGGGCCTGGTCGACCTGGTCATCCCGCGCGGCGGCGAGTCGCTGATACGGTTCGTCGCCGAGCACGCCCGCGTCCCGGTCATCCAGCACTACAAGGGCGTCTGCCACGTCTACGTGGACGCCGACGCCGATCCCGACATGGCGGTCGCGATCGTGCTCAACGCCAAGGTGCAGCGGCCGGGCGTGTGCAACGCCCTCGAGACCTTGCTCGTCGACCGCGCGATCGCCGCCGACTTCCTCCCGAAGGTCGTCGCGGCTCTCGAGGAGGCAGGCGTACGCTTGCGCGGCGACGTCGCGGTGCGCAACGTCTGCTCGGGCGTGGACGCGGCCACCGAGCAGGACTGGGACACGGAGTACCTGGACACGATCCTCTCCATCGGCGTGGTGGACGGCATCGACGGGGCGATCGGGCACGTGGCGCGGCACGGGTCGCGGCACACCGAGGCGATCGTGACCCGGAGCTACGACAGAGCGCAGCGGTGGCTGCGCGAGGTCGACGCCAGCTGCGTGCTGGTCAACGCTTCGACTCGCTTCAACGACGGCGGCGAGCTCGGTCTCGGCGCCGAGATCGGCATTTCCACGACCAAGCTGCACGCGTACGGCCCGATGGGCCTCGAGGAGCTTTGCGCCGAGAAGTGGGTGGCGTACGGCCAGGGTCAGATCCGGACGTGATGTGCAGGGGGAGAGCCATTTGGCAACGGACAAGCAGGTAGGGCGACAGAACGGGAAGAAGACGGCGGCGAAGCCCAAGAAGAAGGCGGCGCGGAAGGTGGCGCGACGGCCCGACCCGGAGGCTGCGCGCAGGGCTGCGCTGGCGATCGCCGAGGCCGGACTGGACAAGAAGGCGCTCAACGTCGAGATCATCGACGTCCGCGGCAAGGTGGACTACGCGGACTTCGTGGTGGTCATGAGCGGCCGCAGCGATCGGCAGGTGAGCGCCATCGCCAAGAACGTCCAGGAGCACCTCAAGAAGGAGCACGGCGTCGACTGCATCGGGGTCGAGGGGCTCCCGCAGGGCCACTGGGTGCTCATGGACTTCGGCGACGTGATCGTCCACGTCTTCCACGAGGACACGCGCGGCTACTACGACCTCGAGTCGCTCTGGATCGACGCTGCGCGGGTCGAGGTCGACCAACCGGTGCCGTAGTCCCTCGGGCGGATGCGAATCGTCATCGCGGCCGTCGGCAAGGTGAAGGAGCGCGGCGTGCGCGAGGCGATCGACGACTACGTCTCGCGCATCGACCGCTACGCGCGGGTGGAGGAGGTCGAGCTCAAGGACGGCGCCGAGGACGAGGTCGCGGCGCGGTTCCGCAAGGTCATCGGCGACCGGAGCCGCGTCGTCGCGCTCGAGGTCGACGGCAAGCCCTGGTCGAGCCGGGCCCTCGCGGACTTCGTCGGCCGCTGCGAGAACGACGGCGTCTCGGCCATCGTCTTCCTCATCGGCGGCGCCTACGGCCTCCCGAAGGCCCTCTCCCGCGACGCCGACGTCCGCCTCTCCCTGTCCGCCATGACCCTCCCCCACCGCCTGGCGCGCCTCCTCTTGACCGAGCAGATCTACCGAGCCTTCACCATCCTCCGAAACGAGCCCTACTCCCACTGACGGCGCCAGTTGCATTGGGGACAGGTCCCAATGCAACTCGCACCGCCCCTCGACCCCCGATCCGCCCGCCGCGCGCAACTGCGGCCTCGTGAGACCGATACCTCGGCATGTGGCGGAGGCT
>JBDIVX010000344.1:0-3002 GCA_039794305.1 Candidatus Neutrinellum sp. | reverse complement strand
GTTTGGGGACGCTGGCACAGGCGCCGAGCAGCATGGCGGCGGCCAGCAGCAGTGTCGTGACCGACAGCCGGCGGCTCATGGCCGCGGCTCCGGGCCGAAGCTTTCCTCGAGCTGGCGGGCGCCGCCGGCCGCGGCCCACTTCCAGCGCGCGCCCCGCTCGCCGTGGGCGCGAAGGACACGGCAGGACGCGAGGTGCAGGGTCCGGGCGAGCCGCCGCACCTCCGCGCGCTTCACCGCGTCGGCGCGGTCGCGCGGCGCCGCGGCCAGCTTCGCGAGCGAGCCCGCGAGCGCGGCGTGCTCGGCATCACCCATGCCGGCGATGCGGCAGGCGGCGATGCGCTCCGACACCGACCCGTCGGATCCGGGCGCCAGGGCGTCGGCCAGCGCGCCGAAGCCTTCGAGCACGTGGACGACCGCGCTCGACGGCCACGCGTCCCGATCGAGGACGACGGCCGTCGCCGCCGCGGCCTCCGCCCGCGCCCGCCGCGCGCACCGTGCGGCGCGTTCGCCCTCCGGCGCGGGGGCCTCGGGCCCGTTGCGTTCTCGTTCGCCCACCGGAGACAAAGCGGCGGCGCCCAGCGCGCCCCGCGCAGTCTCTACCACGCGCCCCGTGGATCGTCCACGTCACGCCCTCCCTCGCCGCGGGGGTCCCTCACGGGAACGGTCACTCGGCGACGCGGCGCAAGCCGGTGAGTCGGCGGAGCCACGCACAGGCGCGGTCGAGGCGCTCTCGGCGGGCGAAGAGGAGGACGAGGAGCGAGAGGACGAGCCCGGCCAGGGTCCACGCCGTGCCCGCAAAGAGGCGGGTCGGGACGTACTCGAGCTCGACGCGGTGGCGGCCTTCGGGGAGCGCGACGGTGAGGCGGCCCGCGCGGTCCTTCGAGAGCTCGCCGATCGAGCTCCTCCAGCCGGGTGCCCAGGTCTGGTTGAAGACCAGGGTCCCGTCCTCGGCGAGCGTCGCTTCGGCCCACACGGTGTTGGCGGTGCGGCCCTCGCCGTGAAGCTCGCCACGCCCCCCGTGCACGCGCACCTGGGGGACGTCGCCCTCCCACAGGCCCGAGGCGGCGCGGTACTCCATGCCGGTGTAGCAGCCCCGGTTGCCGACGTTCTGCGCGGGGAAGCTCGCGTAGCGGCCGTACTGCCCTGCCGAGACCAGGTGGTAGTGCCGGTCCCTGAGCATCTCGGGCGGGAGCGGGCTCGAGTCCCACCGGTCGATGGTCGGCATGTTGGAGGCGGTGATGTCGACGGCCACCACCGCCACCAGCAGCCACGGCGCGAGGCGGCGCGACCAGTCGAGGCCGCGCCGGAGCCGCCATCGTCCGAGCTGCTCCTGCGCCGCGTGCACCGCCGTCGCGGCGAGCAGGCCCAGGTAGAACGTGAACAGCACGGCGAACCGCGACGGGACCCGGAGCGAGTCGAAGGGCGGCAGCTCGTGCAGGATCGCCCACGGGTGCCAGGAGCTCGCGTAGCCGAGCATCAGGCCGCCGAAGAGGAGCGCGCCGAGGACGAGGCGCTTGTGCCCGCGACGCCAGGCGACCGGCGCGCCGAGCAGCGCGACGATCAACGCGATCCATCCGATGTACGCCCCGTACTCGGCCCACACGTACTCGTGCCCGAAGCGGTACTCGTGATCACGGGCGGTCAGCATCGCGACGGCCTCGGGGAAGCTGACCGCGTCGTTGCCCGCGGTCGGGCGCGGGTACAGCTCGAGCGTCTCCAGGATCGGAAGGAGGCGGAACGCGCCGAGGCACAGGGCGAGCCCGCCCGCGATCACGCCCGAGAGGACGACCCCGCGGCGCTCCGACGGAACCGACAGCCGCACGAGCGCGTCGAACCCGAGCAGGAGCGCGAAGTAAGGGAACGGGTACACGCCGCCCTCGAAGAGGACGAGCGCCATGATCCCGGCGACGGCCACCGACCAGCGCGGATCGTCGGCCGCCCGGCGCCAGGCCATGAGGAGCCAGGGCGCGAAGTAGAACGGCAGGAACGCGCTGTGGCCGCCCGAGCCGTGCCACGCGAAGAAGCCCGAGCACCCCCAGACCACGGCGGCGAGGATCGCGGGCGCGACCCCCACCCCGAGCTCCCGACGCGAAAGGACGTACATCCCTGCGAGCCCCACCGCGGCGTGGATCACCAGGAAGAGCTTCAGGCCGACGGTGGTCCCGAACGGAAGGACGAGCCAGAAGAGCGGCCCGTAGGCCTGCGCCTGGGGGTCGCCGTAGAGAGTGACCCCGCCGCAGTGGAAAGGGTTCCACAGCGGCAGCTCGCCCCACCGCATCACCGCCACCCAGGCGGCCTCCCACTGGTGCTGGAACTGCTGCCAGTCGCCGAAGCCGGTTTTCTCGAGGTGGATCAGCGCCGGGCAGAAGTAGCCGGCGGCGGCCGCGAGCGCCACGAAGGCCACCGCCGCCCCACGGATCCACCGAGATCTGCGCATCGGGGCGAAGCGTAGCAATCCCGGGGACCTCGGGGTCCTTTATTGCGGGCCTCCGCGAGAGGTGCTGGGGAGGGCCGCGCCGGTGCGCCGGCTCGCACCCGCGGTCGTGCGGCTCCTCGGCCTCGAGCGCGCAGATCGCCTGGTCGTCTTCATGAAGTACTTCGAGGAGTGGCGAAACTGGCCGAGAATTGCAGGGAATGCTAAGGCGGGACCGGACCATGGAAGCCGAGCCCGCGGAACGATCTGCTTCTGCCGTCGGTCCCTGGTCGCTGCCGCCCGTCCTGGCCGAGCAGGCGCTGGTCGGGGGCCTCACGGCCGTGTGCGCGACGGTCGCCGAGCTCTTCGCCGCCACCGTGCGCACCGACGGCCCCGCGGCCGGCGTCGGGGACGCCCTCGCCGGCGCGGCGCACCTCGCCGCCATGCTGCTGCCCTTCGGCGTCGGGGGCGGGCTCGCGGTCGGCCTCGTGATCGCGCTCGTGCGCACCACCCCCTGGATGGCGCCGCTCCGCTCCCGCCTCTCGTCGGCGCGCCGGGCCTTCGCGCCGGCCCCCGAGGCGTTCGCCAC
>JBDIVX010000343.1:0-3045 GCA_039794305.1 Candidatus Neutrinellum sp. | reverse complement strand
CGACGAGCTCGCGCTGCAGCTCCGCCTGCCGGAGCTCGTAGCGGGTCCGCCGGGTGACCACCTCGCGCCGGTGCGCGATGAAGTGCTGGAGCGTCTCCTTGAGGTCGAGGAGCTTCGGCTGGCCGTCGACGATGGCCAGCATGTTCACGCCGAAGGTGCTCTGCAGCGCGGTCATCTGGTAGAGCTTGTTCAGGACGATCTCGCCGTAGGCGTCCTTCTTCAGCTCGATGACGATCCGCATGCCGCTGCGGTCCGACTCGTCGCGGAGGTCGCTGATCCCCTCGAGGCGCTTCTCGCGGACGAGATCCGCGATCTTCTTGAGCGTGTCGGCCTTGTTGACCTGGTAGGGGATCTCGGTGATGACGATCATCTCGCGCTCGCCCTTGCCGGGCATCTTCTCGATCTCGGCGCGCGCGCGCATGATCACGCGGCCGCGCCCGGTGTGGAGCGCCTGGCGGATGCCGCTGGTCCCGTAGATGAACCCGGCGGTCGGGAAGTCCGGGCCCTTGACGCCGAGCCGGCCGGCCTCGGGGTCGTCGACCATGAGCTGGTCGATCGTGAGCTCGGGGTCGGCGATCAGCCGGATGGTGGCGTCGACGATCTCGCGCAGGTTGTGCGGCGGCACGTTCGTCGCCATGCCGACCGCGATGCCGCCCGAGCCGTTGACGAGGAGGTTCGGGACGCGGCTCGGCAAAACCAGCGGCTCGCGCTCCGACTCGTCGAAGTTCGGCCCGAAGTCGACCGTCTCCTTCTCGATGTCGGCGAGCAGCTCGCTCGCGAGCCGCGCCATGCGGACCTCGGTGTACCGCATGGCCGCCGGCGGGTCGCCGTCGACCGAGCCGAAGTTGCCCTGCCCGTCGACCAGCGGGTAGCGCATGGAGAAGCTCTGCGCCATGCGCACCAGCGCGTCGTAGACGGCCTGGTCGCCGTGCGGGTGGTACTTGCCGAGCACGTCGCCGACCACGCGGGCGCTCTTCTTGTAGCTGGTGTTCCACAGGACCTTCTGCTCGTGCATCGAGTAGAGGATCCGGCGGTGCACCGGCTTGAGGCCGTCCCGTACGTCGGGGATCGCCCGCCCGATGATGACGGACATGGCATAGTCGAGGTACGAGCGGCGCATCTCGTCCTCGATGGTCACGGGAAGCTGGCGGATCGGCTCGGTCATGGGGGGCGGAAGGTATCACAACCTGATCGCGCGCGCCCGCGCGCGTACGCGCGCGCGAAAGCGGCAAGACAGTTGGCAGCGTGCGCCAATGAAGTTGGCTAACCCGCGACCCTGGACAGGGTATTGTCCAGCGATTCCGGGACGCGCGAGCTCGGCATCGAGTTTGCTGTGGTACGCTCGCGTCGTGGTGCGTCGAGCCCAGCGCAGCCTCCGTCCGCCCTTGCTGGGCGCCGCCCTGCTCGCCCTCGGGGTGATCGCCGGCGGCTGCAGCACGCCGACGCTGCCCTTGCCGCCTCCGTCGGCCCTGACGGCCACGGCGCCGGACGCGGACGGGGTGGTGACGGTGGAGGGCGACGTGCTCCCGGGTGCCTTCGTGCTGTGCCTGAACGAGGAGACCGAGCGCGGCGTGATCGTCCGGGCCGACGAGGACGGCCACTTCGTTCTGCAGATCGAGGCCGAGTCCGGCTACTCCCTCACCGTCTGGCAGGAGCGCGGCTCCGACCTCGGCGAGCCGCGCTCGATCCTGGTCCCCTGAGCGGACCGGGCTCGTCCCCAGTCTGGCGCCCTCCGTTTTCTTGCGCCCGTGTACCCCTTTGTCCTACATCGGTCCACAGGGTAGTCACACGTAGGAGGGAGCAGCGATGGACACGGGCATGCGGGATCTCGCTCAGATCCAGGAACGCGACGACGCGGGGCCTGGGCGCAAGCTGGGCACCGTCCTGATGGCGGCGCTCGCCACGGTGGGCCTGGTGTTCGCCATGGGCATCCTGCTCGGGCGCTCGAGCGACGCCGAGGCCGAGCCGCCGGAGGACCCCCTGGCGGCCCTCGACCGCGCCGCAGGCCTCGCAGCCGACGAGCCGCCCGTCGAGGAGGAGCCCCCGCCCGAGGTCGCCCGGGAGGAGCTGACCTTCCCGGAGGCCCTGGCCGACTACGACACGCGCCCGGAGGTCGAGGCGGCGGTGGCCGCGGCGGCCGCGGAGCTCGAGCACCCGGGCCCCACCCCGGCCGGCGACCTCGCCTTCCGCCGGGACGAGAGCCCGGTCGATGGCGCGCTGCACCCCGCCCTGCCCGCTGCCGTCGCCGCCGGCCCGTCGGCCGAGATCTTCGCGCGGACGGTCCAGAACGACCCCATGGTCGCCGCGGCCCTGCCGGCCGAGACGCCGCGGAGCCCCGCGCCCGCCGGCCGTCCCGGCGACTACACGCTGCAGGTCATCAGCTACCAGAACCCGACCGACGCCGAGGCCTTCGCCTCGGGCTTGCGGGCCAAGGGCCACCGCGCCTTCGTCGTCACCGCCGACATCCCCGACCGCGGCCGGCACTGGCGCGTGCGCATCGGGCCCTTCGAGACGCTGCGCGAGGCGGAGAGCTACCGCGCCTCGTTCGAGGCCGACGAGCGGATGAACACCTACGTCGTCCGCCGCCGCGACGAAGAGGGCTGACCGCGCCTCATCGCACGTGGGTCCAGTCGACGTCGGGGCGGATCTCGAGGTGCACGTGGTTGTGGTGGCGGCGGTCGCCGTGCGGGGTGACGACGACCTGGAAGAGGTCGGCCTCGACCGCGTCGCACACCAGCGATCGGAGTAGCCGCTGCGGCTCGGGCTCGTCGTCGCGCGCCGGGCAGGGGGACGCGCCGATCGTCTTGTCGGACCAGTCGCGCTCGACCTCGAGCGTGGTCCCGTCCTCGCGGACGAACCAGGCGGCGTCGATCGCGGTGCCGCTCGCGTGCCCGCTCGGCCCGCCCGTCGTCCGGACGCGCGCGGCGGGCCGGTAGATGCCCGAGGATGCCTCCGGGCGGAAGAAGGGGGCCCTGTCGGCCGACGCCCTGCGGTTCCTGGTCGCCGGCGCGGCCAATACGCTGCTGACGATCCTCGTCTACCAGA
>JBDIVX010000342.1:0-3126 GCA_039794305.1 Candidatus Neutrinellum sp. | reverse complement strand
TTGATATGTATCGGTTTCATCCACCCACCCCCCCCCGCCCGTATTCCTCCCGAGGGGGATGCCCCCTCGGACTCCCCCTCGGCGTCTCGCTCTGCTCGACGCCGGGCTCGCTCCGCTCGCGACTCGGCCGAGGCGCGGCGGAGCTCGTCCCCGAGAACGACTGACGTGGAGCGCGCGATGCGGGTGATGGTGGTGGGGAGCGGGGCGCGGGAGCACGCCCTCGCTTGGCGGATCGCGAAGGACTCACGGGTGCGTGAGGTGATCTGTGCGCCCGGGAACGCGGGGACCTCGACGGTCGCGCGGAACCTCGACGTCGGCACCGACGTCGACTCGATCGTGCGCGCGGCGCGGAGCGAGAAGGTGGACCTCGTGGTGGTCGGGCCGGAGGCGCCGCTCGTGGAAGGCGCGGTCGACGCGCTCGAAGAGGCGGGGATCGCCGCCTTCGGTCCGAGCCGCTTCGCCGCCCGGCTCGAGGGATCGAAGGTGTTCTCGAAGGAGCTCATGGCTCGGCACGGCATCCCCACGGCGGGTTTCCGCGTCTTCGACGAGGCCGACGCGGCCGAGGACTACCTGCGCGAGGTCGGGCGCCCGATGGTGGTGAAGGCGGACGGGCTCGCTGCGGGCAAGGGCGTGGTCGTCGCCTCGAACGTCGACGAGGGCGTCGAGGCGGTCGACCTGATCATGCGCAAGCGCGCGTTCGGCAGCGCCGGCGACCGCGTCGTGGTCGAGGAGCTCCTCCGCGGCGACGAGGTCAGCTACCACGTGGTCTCGGACGGCAGCCGCTACGTCGCGCTCGCTCCCGCGCAGGACCACAAGCGCGCGTTCGACGGCGATCGCGGCCCGAACACCGGCGGGATGGGCGCCTACTCGCCGCCCCCCGTCGTGGACGTCGCCGTCGAGCGGAAGATCCTGGAGCGTGTCGTCGAGCCCACGCTCGCGGGCATGGCCGAGGAGGGGCAGCCGTTCCGCGGCGCCCTGTTCGTCGGGCTGATGGTGCACGAGGGTGAGCCCCAGGTGCTCGAGTACAACGTGCGCTTCGGCGACCCGGAGTGCGAGTCGATCATGACCCGGTGGCAGGGTGACGTCCTGCCGCTCCTCGAGGGCTCGGCGCGGGGCGACCTCGGCGAGCTCGAGCCTCGCTGGGAGGCGCCGTGCTCCCTGTGCGTCGTCCTCGCCTCGGGCGGCTACCCCGGCAGCTACGAGAAGGGCAAGGCGATCACCGGGCTCGACGAAGCGGCCGCGGTCGAGGGCGTGACGGTGTTCCACGCCGGCACCCGGCGCGAGGGCGACCGGTTCGTCACGGCGGGCGGGCGCGTGCTCACGGTGACGGCCGTCGGCGACACGGTCGATCAGGCGGCCGAGCGCGCCTACCGCGCCGCCGACCGGATCGAGTTCGAGGGCAAGCACCTGCGGCGCGACATCGGCTGGCGCGCGCGATCCACGTGAGCTTCGAGGCGTATGTGGCGGTCCTCCGCCGTGGCGGCGTCGTCGCTTGCGCGACCGAGACGCTCGTCGGGCTGTTGGCCGACGCGACGAACGCCTCGGCCGTCGAGCGCGTCCTGCGCATCAAGCGCCGCCCCGCCGAGCACGCCGTCGCCGTGCTGATCCCGGAGGCGGCCGCCGCCCGGGCCGTCGCCGAGGCCGTGCCCGAGCCCGCCCGGCGGCTCGCCGAAGCTCACTGGCCCGGCCCGCTCACCCTCCTTCTGCGCGCGCGCCCCGACATCCCCGCGCCCCTCGTCCATGACGGCAAGATCGGGGTGCGCGTGCCCGGCTCGAGCCCCGCGCTCGACCTCGTGCGCGCGTTCGGCGGCCCGCTCACCGCGACCAGCGCCAACCGCACCGGCGAGCCGCCGGCCCGGACGATCGCCGAGGCGCGCGCCGCGCTCGGCGACGAGGTGGACGCCTACGTGCCGGGCGACGCGCCCGGAGGCTTGCCTTCCACCGTGGTCGACACCACGGTGACGCCGTTCCGCGTCCTCCGACAGGGCGCGGTCACACTGGAGGACTGATGGTTGCCACGACCGGCCTCACGGGCCTGCGCCCGCACCCCGATCACGTCGCGCGCGTGACCTCGCCGCCGTACGACGTCATCAAGCCCGGCACCCCGCTCGAGGCGCTCCTGTCGGCCGAGCCGGCGTCGCTCTACCACGTCATCCTGGGCGAGCAGCCGGCCGAGGCCCTCGCGCGCCTGCGGGCCGAGGGCTACCTCGTCGAGGACACCGAGCCCTGCTACTACGTCTACGAGCAGCGCTGGGGCGGCGAGGCGCGGACGGGCGTGCTGTTGGCCGGCGAGGTCAGCCCCTACGAAGAGCGGAAGATCATCCGGCACGAGAAGACGTTCGACGACAAGGTCCGGGGGCGGATCGCGCTCACCAACGCGACGGGGCACACGATCGGGCCCGTCTTCCTGCTCACCCGCGCCGCTCTGTCCCCGGCCCTCGAGGCCGCCAAAGAGGGCGATCCGCTCTACGCGTTCACGAGCGACTTCGGCGGCACCAACGACCTGCACGGCATCGACAACCGCGTCTGGCGCGTGCCCGAGGCGAGCGAGGCGGGCCGGCGCATCCGGGAGGCGCTCGCTCCCGAGCCCTTCTACATCGCCGACGGGCACCACCGGTACCACGCGGCCCTCCGGAACGGCCAGACGTGCTTCCTCGGCTACGTCACCGAGGAGGCGACCATCCAGGCCTACGACCGCGTCGTGAACGGCACCCGGCCGTTCTCCGAGGTGCGGGCGGAGCTGCCGCTCGACGAGATCGACCGGTTCGAGACCCCACCGAAGCACGCCTTCAGCCTCTACACCAGGGAGGGGTGCTGGCGCCTGCTCGCCCGCGACGTGCCCGACGACGTCGTCGGCCGCCTCGACTGCGCGATCCTCGAGCGCGAGCTGTACCCGAAGCTCGGGCTGACCCACGACATGATCCAGGACCCGGCGCGGTTCGACTACTACCCGGAGTCCGCGCTCGACGAGATGCGGGAGGTGGTGGACCGGGGCGACTACGACCTGGCCATCGCGCTCGCGCCGGTCAGCCTGGAAGAGCTCATGGCCGTCGCCGACGCCGGGCTCGAGGATCCCGACGTCGTCATGCCCGAGAAGAGCACCTTCTTCGCGCCGAAGATCCTGAG
>JBDIVX010000341.1:0-3182 GCA_039794305.1 Candidatus Neutrinellum sp. | reverse complement strand
ATGACCCTGAAAAACTCCGAGTCAGCCCCCTCGCGGGCTGGCCCCATGACCCTGAAGAATCGCTGGCCCCATGAGGGTGAAAAATACGCCCTCACAGTGGCCCCTTGATGCTGAACGCTGGCACACTTCGCTGGTGGACCGCAAGGCGGAGCTGAGAACGCAAACCACTCGTGAGACGCTGCGCGATGCCGTCCCGACCGAGGCTCTCGGCTCCACCGTCCGCGACCGCAGCACCGGCCGCGCTGACGCCGTCTTCCCCCTGGCTCTCACCTAGGCCCCCCTCGCCGACAATCGCCGCGGAGATGTTGCCACGGGCGCGGTCTTCACTCCTGCCGGCGGCTGGGAAACGAGTAGGAGCAGCGCCCGCCCCAGCGCGCGAAGCCGAAGGACGACCCGGAGCCGGCGGACGTTCGCGTATCAAAAACCCGCAGACGAGACCAACCGCAAGGGCAACAAGCACGATGCCTGCCTGCCTGCCTGCCTGCCTGCCTGCCTGCGCATCCGCCTCCCGCAAGCTGAGCATCGATGGAAAACGTGTACAAGGTCCATCTTCGGTGATGGTCCGGACTGACCTGCATCCCCGACATCGGGGAGCGCATCTGGACGTGGACCCGTTGCTCTCGAACGGGAGGCTGCTGGTGTCCGACGGGTTCGCGACCTGGTCGAGCGACGATCACGGCGTCCGGCCACGAAGCACGGTCGGGCACGCCTTGGCGTCACTCGCCCTTCAGTTCGACCCGCTCGCCGGCCACGCTCGCGTCGGGCTCGAGCACCAGCATCCGCACCTGGCCGCGGGCGACGAAGCGGCCCCGTTCGTCTCGGATGTCGACCTGCCAGACGTGCGAGCGGCGCCCGCGGGCGAGCGGGACCCCGGTGGCGCGCAGCGTCCCGTCGCGCACGCCCCTTAGGAACGTCGTGTGGTTCTCGAGGCCGACGGTGTGCCGGCCGTCCCGCATGGCCGTGAGCGCGGCGCCCGACGAGGCGACCGTCTCGGCGATCGCGCTGTAGACCCCGCCGTGGACGAGCCCGTACGGTTGCAGGAGGTGCTCGGTCACCGGGACCTCGGCCACCACCTCGTCCTCGGTGGCGCGGACGAAGCGGAGGTCGAGCAGCCGGTTGAGCCCCGCGAGGTGCTGGTTCAACAGCTCGGCGTGATCGGTGTCGGACGGCGGCTCGCCCATGGTGCGGCGAGTATGGGGCAGCGTCGGGCCGCACGCACGCCCTCGAGGGCACGCCGAAGGAGTCGACGCGGTGGATCGACACCGGGCATGCGATTCGGCTCATGGCCGACACGATCCTCGAACGGTGATTCTCACGTTTGATGCGCCGATGTTTCGGCGCTTCTCTCTTGACTGACGTGCAGCCTGTGATAGACAGATTTGTGATGTCGTCAGGGAGGGAGGCATCCGCGCGCATTCGCGCCGAGGACGAGCTGCTGTTCCAGCTCGCGCGCGGCCTGGGCCGGGCCCGGCTCGCCCTCGGCGAGGCCGCCGCCAGGTTCGCCGACCTCGACGGCCCCTCGGCCTTCGGCTTCTCCTCACGCGACGGCCACGCGCGCGAGAACCTCTCCCGCACCGGCCGCTGGGTCGACGAGTCGTCACGGCTCGCCCGAAGACTCGCCAAGCTCCCGCGCATCGGCGCCGCCCTTCGCGAGGGGCGCATCGACTGGTCCATGGCCGAGCTCCTCGCGCGCACGGCCACGCCCGACACCGAGGCCGAGCTCCTCGCGCTCGCGCTCGCGCCCGGCGTCACCGTGCACGCCATGCGCGACTACCTGCAGTGCGATGACGCGGGCCCCGCCGCCGAAGGCGGTGGGGTGCAGAATCGACAGACGCCGAAGGCGTGCTGGCGACGTCTGCAGACAACAGAGGAGAAGGCTGAGCGCGATCCCTGCCAGCGCCGCTGCACCCTCGAAGAGACCGCGCCGGCCGAGCAAGCCGTGCTCGTCGAGGCCACGCGCATGCTCATCGAGCACCAGCTCGGCGGGCGCGACCACGACTGGTTCGAGTACCTCCTCGCCGAGGGCATGGCCACCGAGCCCGACCTCTTCGTCGTCGACGACCTCCAGCCAATCCAGCGCGAGCTCGAGCGCGCGCGGAAGCGCATCGCCGAAGGCCGGGCCCGTCGCGCCGAGGCCGAGGAGCGCGCCGAGCCCGATCTTCCCGAGAACCCCCGGGCCCCGCGCCCCGCAGGGGCGTGGGGTGCAGAATCGCGAGACGCCGAAGGCGTGCTCGCGACGTCTGCAGAAAATTCACCTCAACGCGGCGACTTCCCCGAGCCCGAGCCCCTGCCCGACGACGCCAGGGCCCTCGACGCCGTCATGGCGCGCCTCGGCATGCAGCTCACGAGCCGCGACCTCGTCTTCGGCCGCATCGCGAGCGACTTCTTCCGGACCAGCTCCTGGAAGGAGCTCGGCTACGCCACCGACAAGCAGTACTGCCGGGAGCGGCTCGGCATGAGCCGGGCCGCCGTCTGGAACCGCATCACCCTCGCGCGGCGGTGCCAGAAGCTGCCGGCTCTCGCCGAGGCCATGTCCTCCATGGAGATCGGCTTCGAGGCCGCGAAGGAGATCGCCCGCATCGCGACGCCCCGAACCATCGACGCGTGGATCGCCCGCGCCAAGGAGCGCACCTTCAAGCACCTCCGCGAGGAGGTCCGCGTCGTCGAGTCGGCCGTGCGCCTGGCCGAGACCCCCGCCGACCCCTGGCCGCCCACCGACGAGGAGATGGCGGACGAAGAGGCCTTCGAGCGCGACATGCTCTCGGGCGACACCATCGGCCAGACCCTCGACCGGTTCGCGGCGGAGGACGACGCCGAGGCCGGGGCCGAGGCCGAGACCGAGGCCGAGACCGAGGCCGAGGCCGAGGCCGAGGCCGAGGCCGAGACCGAGGCGGAGATCTGGATCGACGAGAAGGCAGCAGAAGCCACCGAAGCCCAGGCCACGACCGACGCCCCCTCCGAACCGATCCAGATCTCCGCCACCCCCAACAACGCCGACCGCGACCTCGCCAAGCTCGCCGACGAGGTCGCCCGCGCCGTCCACGCCCGCCGCCGGCGCCGATCGAAGGGCGAAGTCACCCTCCGCATCCGCACCAACGAAGAGGTCGCGAGCTTCTACCGCGCCGCGCGCAAGCAGTACCGCGACGAAGGCCGCCCGAGCACGCTGCTGATGGCCCTGTGCG
>JBDIVX010000340.1:0-3186 GCA_039794305.1 Candidatus Neutrinellum sp. | reverse complement strand
AGTCCCGCGAGCTCGCCGTCGAGCTCTCGCCCCTCGCCGAGGCTCCCGGCGATCTCGAGCTCGATCCGGCGCCGTCGCCGTCCGGGCCGAGCGGCGGGCTCTCCTCCAGCGACGTGCTCACCATCGGCGGCATCGCCGCGCTCGGCGCCGGGGTGGTGTCGCTCGCGATCGCCTCGGGCCTCATGGTGGTGCGCGAGGACCACGCGCAGGCGCGGCAGTCGTGCAGCGACGTCGATCCGGCGTGCCGCGATCACTACTACGCCGCGGTGGACGCCGAGGCCGCGGGCGTGGCGATGTACGTGGTGGGGGGCCTGCTCGCCGCGGCCGGGGGCGCGCTGCTGTTCTTCGGCCTCACCGGCGAGCAGCGGGGCGACAGCGCGCTGCGTTGCGCGCCGGCGCTGGCCGGCCTGCTCTGCGGCGGCCGCTTCTGACGCGTCAGGGCGCGAGCTCGCAGAAGAACGGGAACGAGCGGCCGCAGAGCTGATCGGCCCACGTCTCGCTCACGATCCACATGCGCCCGCAGGACGGGAAGTCGTTCGGCTGCCCCGACGCCCACGCCTCGTAGACCGGGCGTGTAGTCCGCATAAAGGCGCGCCGTGAGGTTGGGCTTCTCCGGCCAGACGGTAGGGTTGCGGCGTCAGCGTAGCGCAGCGGTCGTGGGCGGGGGAGAGGGGCCGCCGAGAACGTCCACGCGGGTGGCGAGAGGGGCTGAGCGAGGGGGTGGGAGGTGGGCTTCGGGTTCGCGAGACGCACGGGTGCGTCGCGGGCTCGTGGCGCGGCCCGGGTCAAGGGAAGTCGAAGGTCTCTTCGTGCTCGGGTGGGGCTCGCGCGGGGTGGGTCGGCAAGGGGTCGCTGAAGCAGTGCAGGTGGGCGAGCAGTCGCTTCACCTCGTCGGGGTCGAAGACGATCGCGACGAAGCGGAGACGGCCCTTGCACTTCGGGCACGAGAGCACGTCGAGCCCGAAGGAGTGCCTCATCAAGGCAGCCCAAGACGAATCCTCGACGCGTGAGGTCTTGGTGGTGCGCGTGGGCGTGATCGAAGCGCGGTCGCGCGAGTGCGGAGCGAGCACGCCGAAGTAGAGCGTCGTGTTCGCCCGCGGGCGCGGGACGAGGGAGGCGAGGCGAGCGAGGAACGTGCTCGTGCTCATCGAGACGTGGGTGGTGCCGTCGCGCCACGGGTGCTTCAGCTCGATGCACACGAGGCCGTCGCTCAGCAGCTTCAGCCGATCGAGGGCGAGCGGCGGCCTTAGGACGTAGCGGCAGAGGTACTCGAGCCGGTCGCGCTCGTGCTCGTGCACGGCGACCTCGGCGTCGAGGTCGAAGCCGTCGATGCGGGCCTTGCGGCGGGTGGGCAAGTGCACGACGCGGCCCTGCTCGAGGAGGTCGTCGTCGGGCCGGTGAGCCTCGGCGCCGCCCGGGCGGCTCGAGGCGTGGTGGCTCTGCGCGAGCGTGAGCTCCTCGTCGTCGAGGGCGTCCTCGGCGTCGTGCTCGTCGAGCCATGCGCGCGCTCGGAGCACGATGCGCGCGAGGATCGCCTCCACCTCGGCCGGGCTCGGCGCCGCCGCGCGCGCGAAGCGTCGCACGCCGTCTTCGTCCTCGCCGTAGGCGCCGTCCACGAACATCCCATGGAGATGGAGGTTGGTGCGCAAGTCGGACGAGAACCTCTGCATGACCACGACCGAGCCACCGCGCGGCTCGCGCAGGCCAGCCTCGCCCGCCAGCCGGCGGTAGCGCGCGTCGATCGCATCCACGGTGATGCGCGCCAGAGCGCGCGCGAGCCGGTGGTCGAACGCAGCTCGCCATCGTAGCTCGAAGGGCAGCGAGAGGACCCACTGCCTCACGCGCACGCCCGTCGGGAAGACGCGCTCGGCGAGGTGGCGCGCCCGCTCCGTCATGCGCCGGCCACAGCAGCGAGGGCAGAAGCCGCGGCCTTTGCACGAGAGGGCCGTCACGCGTACGAGCCCGCAGCCCTCGCACTCGAAGCGCGCGCAGGCCGCCGCGAGGCGGCCGCAGTCGAGGTAGCCCTCGAGCTCCTCCACCACGAAGCGCGGCAGCGGCGCGCCGGCGCGCTCGCGGTCCGCCAGGAACGTGGCGAGGTCGCGTCGCAGCACGCTGTGCAGCGCGCCGCGCTCGGGGTGGCGCGGGCTCGTGTCGGGGCGGGGCACGCGCTCGCTCCAGCAGCGCGCGGGCCAGAGATGCTCGGACGTGATCTCGCGGACTTGCGCGACGAGATCGGCGAAGGTGGCCGCCGATCGGCGAACGCTTCGCCGGGCGTCCTCCGCTCGCTCGAGCTGAGCGCTCCGCGAGGGTCTCGCGAGCACAACCCCGCGCTCGCGATCGCGGGCGGCGCCGCGGTGCTCGGGCTCGCCGGGATGGTGGTGGGCGAGGCGGTGTGGGCGCCCGCGCTCGACGTCGCCCCGCAGATCGGCACGCCGGCCCTCGTCGCGTGGCTGCTGCTCCTCCCGCGCGCCGTGGCGCGCGGCGCGCCCGCCGGCTGAATCGAGCTGAGCTGCAATACGGCGAGCCGCAGTGTCTCCGGAGCCGCGGCGGTGGCGGTGGGGTCTCCCACGGCGGTGTCCCTCGTGGGGCACGCCCCGCCCCGGCCCCGCCGGCCGCCCGGGGTACGGCGCCGTCCGCCCGCTACGGCGCCGCCCGCCGCTACGGCGCCGCCGTAGCCGCTCGGGGGCGTGGCCGGCCACGCGGGCATGTTCGCCACCGCGCTGGCGCTGGCGCTGTTCGCGCGCGCGTTCCTCGAGCCGCTCGGAGGTCGAGCGCCCCGCTCGGCGGTCCGGACGAGCCGCCGGGCAAACCCCTTCGACGCGCGCCGCGCGGCGTGCGAGCATGGCCCCGAGGGTCGGCTCTTGATCGCGCCCCACCGCCTGCTCGCGACGCTCTGCGCCACGGTGGCGCTCGCCCCCGCGCCCGCCGGCGCGCAGTGCGAGGGCGGGGTCGCGAGCGCGTGCCGCGACGAGGCCGCCGCGGCGAGCGCGGCCGGCGCCCACGGGCGCGCGCTCGAGCTCCTCGACGCCGGCTGTCGCGCCGCCGACGCCGGCGCGTGCGCGGCGCTCGTCGAGCTCCTGACGGCGCACCCGGAGGCGCGCGCCTCGGCCCCGCGGCTCTCCTCGTTGCTCGTGAGCCGCTGCGCGCAGGGGGACGACGCGATGTGCGCGCAGCTCGGGCGCGACG
>JBDIVX010000339.1:0-3188 GCA_039794305.1 Candidatus Neutrinellum sp. | reverse complement strand
GGGCGCAGCCCTCGCTCGTGTCCGGCGCCGCGCAGGAGCGGCAAGAGCCGGGTGCCCCCGCGGACGTAGAGCGCGCCGACGCCCTTCGGAGCGTGCAGCTTGTGGCCCGCGATCGACAGGAGGTCCACGCCGAGCTCGTCCACCCGCACCGGGATCTTGCCCGCCGACTGGGCGGCGTCCGTGTGGAACGACGCACCGGCGTCGTGCGACGCGTGCGCGAGCTTGGCGATCGGCTGGACGGTGCCCGTCTCGTTGTTGGCGTGCATGATCGACACGAGCGCGGTCCGCTCGCGCAGCGCCGCCGCCAGGTCGTCCTCCCGGACGCGGCCGGTCTCGTCGACCGGCAGCCAGGTGACGTCTGAGCCGCGGCGTTCGAGCAGGCGGCACGGCTCGACGGTCGCGGGGTGCTCCACCCGCGAGGTCACGACGCGCCCCGGGGCGTCCGAACGGGTGACACCGAGGATCGCGAGGTTGTTCGCCTCCGTTCCCCCCGACGTGAACACGATCTCCTCGGGCGCGGCGCCGAGGAGCTCGGCGACCCGCGCGCGCGCCGTCTCGACCGCGTCGCGGGCCCGGCGGCCGTAGACGTGGGCGCTCGAGGGGTTGCCGAAGTGCTCCCGCAGGTACGGCAGCATCGCGTCCACGACCTCCGGCGCGGGCGGCGTCGTCGCGTTGTGGTCCAGGTAGACGGGGCGCGCGGTCGCGCTCATCGAGTGACCTCCGTCCCCTCCACGCAGCGGGTGGCGAGGCCTTCGGGCTTCTTCATCGTCGAACCTCCTCGTATGGCTGCCCCGACGCGGCGCGGGATGGGAGCACGTTGGAGTGTTCGGCAGAGACGATATCGTACCTGCGACAGGGCTCCTGTACTATCGCAGGAGTCCATTGCTCCGCCCAGAGTTTGCGGACTTGGGCACTTGGGCGCCACGTCGAAGGGCCTACAACCAGAACCAGTCGGCGCCGCATCCCGGCGGCCGCCGACACTCCATGGGCTTGGGTCCACACCAGTCAGGCATGGCCGCCATGCAGTCGTACCAGTCACGAACTCGGACGTCGCAGTCAGGATAGTCCGCCCGTTCAAACCGAGTCGCTAGGCAGTCGTCGGGGGACTGGAGCGTGAAGGAAGCCCCCCCGTCGAGGCAGTACCAACGAGTCTCGGTTGGCCAGCCCCATTGGCTGCTCCACCACTGGCACAGGGCGAGGTAGTCGTCGTCGCTAAGGTCGAGTTCTTGTTCGTCGAGGTCCACGGGTGGCGCAGGCACACCCGCGTCGCCTTCCGGGTCGTGACTGCTGCCGCACGCGGCCATCAGTAGCAGTTGGCAGAGCGGGGCGAGAAAGAGTACCGAAGCACGCATCCGTTTCATGGGCATCCGTAGCCCCCACCGAGATCACCGGGAGCCCAGCACACCGACCCGGTGCAGCTGTCGTTCTCGGTTACGTAGGTCCCACCTGGGCACGCTCCCGACGGGTGCGGCTGATCGATGGGCCAACAGCCGTAATATGACATTCCCGTGGAGTCGGTCCAGCAGTTGTTGATGAAGCAGAATGTTCCAGGCGGACAGTCTGCGTGCCCGTTGACAGAGCAGTCCTTCATCCCCCAGCCGCACGCGTCCAAGTTCCCGTAGAACCGGCTCGTGTCGAAGTCGTAGCGACAGTACGTACTGTCATCCACCGCGCATTGGGGCTCACCACCGATGCAGCGCTCAGTGCCGGGGAACTCTGAGCCGCACGCTTCCACCTCTGCTTCGCAACTGGAGGGAGCGAAATCTTCATCCACTCGATGGTCGCAGTCATTGTCGATGCCGTCGCAGTCGTCGGTGGTGCCGGTGGCAGGTCCGTCGCACTTGTCGCCACGGTCTGTGCACTTCCACTCGCCTTCGGCACCAGGGCACGCTTCGCATGCCGTTCCCTCCAACCCGTCGGTGCACGGAACGAGGCAACGATCGTCGCGGAACTCGAGACCGGCGCAACAGAACTCCTCTCCCCCTACGAAGGGAGGGGTTTCGCCGAACTCACCGCAGGCCACGCACTCGTTCGTGCTGGGATCGCAAGCCGCGTCAGAGCAACAGTCGAACGTGCCCGGTTCGCATGATGCTCCGGCGGGGCGGCAGCATTCGCCGGGATAGACTTCGCCGTCTTCTGGATCCGGCGCGTTAGTCACGCACTGATCCATCGTGTCGCAGCATTCGTACGGCGAGTTGCTGATCCACTCGTAGCAATCGGGCTCCGTCGGGTTCTCCTCGCAGTGAGCATCCATTTCCGGATCGGGGTTGCGATAATCGCAGGCCGAACCATGACCGATGCAGATGCCGCAGAATCCCGATGGCTGGCACGTCGTGTCCGCCTCGGTGTCCTCGCAGGGGCAGTCACCATCGCTCTCACACGAGCGCTGGCACAGCCTCCGCCCTCCTCGGTGCGGATCCGGTCGGCATAGGGTGCCGGGCTCGCACACCGCGCAGCCAGGCGATCCCCAGTCTGCGTCGCACGCGCTACCCTCGCGAACCGGTAGCGAGCACAGGCCAGCCTCGTTTCCATTGAGTCCGAAAAAGCCTGGGCAGCCACCGCCCTCACCGTCGTCGACTGCCCTGCAATAGGTTCCGGACTGACACAGGTCAAAGCCATCCGGATTGCACTCCTCCAGAAGGCCTTGGTTCAGGTCGAGGCACACCCCCAACGGGCTCGTCGCGTCCATTGCGGGAAAGCACGTCAGTGGGCTCGGACAGAGGATCACATTGCCGCTCAGAACCTCGGGATGACATGGATCGTCAGAGCATGCTTCCCCGATCGCATCGTCATGATCGAGTTTCGGCGAGCAGTAGCTTATGCAGGCCGGGAGTTCAGTCTCGGGGTTGCAGTCTCCGCCCTCGCATGCGGGTGGTGTGGGACTGCACTCGGAGCCAAGGGAGGCTAGGGCCCCCGCGACCACACAGCCGAGGGTGACGTGTCTGTAGACGAGTCGCATCTGCTGGCCTTCCGCTTCCAGGCGGGTCACACCGCTTCCAAACGCGGTATGGCAAGTCGCCGTGGCCATGGCGTAGGCGCTTCAGTCGCGTCGCTCAATAGTGGCTCTCCTGACGTAGTCGTGGGTGAATTTGGCGGCTGAAGGGGCGCGCACCCCTCGTATCCTCGCTGGTTCGGGGTTGTCGAGACCTGGACCAAGAGGAACGAGGGATGCGCAACTGGAGAATGCT
>JBDIVX010000338.1:0-3206 GCA_039794305.1 Candidatus Neutrinellum sp. | reverse complement strand
CGTCCGAACCGCTCCCCTCCGACCTCTTGCCATCTCCCTTGGGTCGGAGCGCCTCACGGAGCTTGCGGACCGTGGTCTTCTGCGCGCGCTCGACGAGGTCCGCCTCGTTGTCGGCCTTCGCATGCCGAAGCACGACCTCGGCCTTCGCCCACCCGATGGCGCCCCGCTCGAACGCCTCGCGCACGAGCGGCCGCTCGGCCATGCGCCGGGCCACCGTGCGCGTCTCGCTCGCCCACCGCCCCGAGCGTGAGAGCCGCTCGAGCGCGTAGCCCGCGATGGAGCTGAACCCCATCTCGCGCGGACCGTCGAGCCGGACGAACAGGTCGAGCGCCTCGCCAACACGCAACCGCAACCGCCCGTTGCTCCTCGCGAGGAAGACGAGCTCCCCGTCGACGGCGGCCGCACGGGCCTCCTCCATCGTCCCCCACGCGCACATGGCTCGACGCTCGACAGCCTATCTCATGCGTTTGAGTTGTCAAGCCCGCATCTCGAAAAGGAAGCGTTATGCATTCATTCTATACGCGAACACCTTCGACTTTGCATTCGGCGCAGTAAGACCGTGAGTACGGATCGGACGATGATCCCGCTTAGGTCGCTCGATCGGTCCTCCGTACGGGACCGATCGAACGATCATCTGGTCTCGGGCGGCGGCCGCCCCAGCGACGAGCCCCGCCCCTGAGCGCGCTCACATCATCGAGAAGCCCACCGACAGGTCGCCGCCCCAGCGGAAGTCGCCCACGAGGCCCGCTTCGCCGGCGAGCGAGGCGAAGAACCACCTCCGGACGTGCAGGCGCAGGCCGGCGCGCGCCGAGAAGCCGAAGCCGTGCTCCGCGTAGGTGTGGTCCACCCCGTCGATGGCGAGCTCGGCGGTCGTCCAGCGCAGGTGCCCGAGGACGTCGACGAAGGGCGCGAGCGGACCGATCGGGATCTCCCCGCCGATGCCGAAGTGGACCAGGAAGGGCGAGATGGATCGCACGGTGACGCTCCGGTCGACGTCGCCTACCCGGTAGACGCGCTGCGCGTCGGTCGGGCGGTAGTGCGCGAAGGGGATGTCGACGCCGACGGTCATTCGCGTGTAGGCGGCGACCAGGCGCAGGTCGTAGCGCAGGCCGAGGGTCGTGAGCCGGTCGAAGGGCGCGTCCTCGAAGGGCGCGACGAGCTCGTTCGAGCCCGGCGCGTGCGACTCGGACGACAGCGCGAACGCGGCGTAGTCGAACTTGCGCACGCCGGCGATGAAGCCCATCGACAGCTCGAAGTGGTCCCAGGCGGCGATGTCCCACCGGTCGAGCGGCTCGGGCGCCTCGTCGGCCGGCTGCACCTCGAGCAGATCGTCCTGGGCGCTCGCCGCGCCCGCGAGTGACAGCACGAGAGCGGTGGTCGTGAAGAGAAGGGTCCGTCGCATGGTCTGACCTCCTGCGACGTCACCGAGCACCCGCCGGGCCAAGGCGTGCGCAGCCGGGTTCGCACCGCCGGTTCCTCCAAGGACGCCGCGCCGTTGCCGCGCCGCCGCGCAGCGCCCTTCGCACGCCGGCCGCCACGGCCGCTACGCGGCGACCGCGACGGCGGTGTCAGCGGTGTGGTCCGAGCGTCACGCCCGGCCAGGCACGGCTCGTGACCGGGAGAGGACGAGCCCGAACGGGCCGCTCACGGTCGCGGGACCGTGCGGCACGAGGAGAGCGCGCACAAGCCGGCCGAGTCGCACGGACAGCCGCCGGACTCCTCGCGCGCGGAGCACGGGACACGCATGGTGTCCGTGCGCCGATCGCAGGCGAGATCATCCATGCAGTAGCCGTCGCCGATGGTATCGCCGCGTGCACAGCTCGCGGAAGGCGAAGGACACGGGCTCCCCTCCGCCAACTGGGTTGGAATTGCGGCCGGTCCGCACTCGACGAAGTAGGTGCTGCCGCGTGCGAGGTACGCTCCGCGGGAGTAGGTGAACCTACCCGTCCGACAAGCGTACCGGGCTTCGGCAGAGACGTCGTCGTAGTACCAGCCGTCACCCGGAGTGGGCACACCGTCGATGACCGGGAGCTGTCGCACGACGCACAGCTCGTTCGAGCGACCGCTGTCGGACAGAAGGGCGCCGATGCGTTCGCGCCCGGGGATCTCGTCGCAGCGCGTACGGTCGGCCTCCCCTTGGGCGGCGAGCACCTCGATGAGGTCACAGTCGACGAGTCCGCTCGCTTCGCGGACGAGCGGTGGCGTCATGCAGCCCTCGCCGTACGCGAGGCCGATGCGCTCACGCAGGGCCTCCAGGAGTCGGTTGAGGTCCGGCTCGCAGATCGAGGCCAGGAGCGATTGGCCTCCGGTCTGCGTCACGGCCCTCGCGGCCTCGACCAGACGGCGCGGCGGCGTGGCTGCGCCGCGATCGGGCACGTGGCAGCTCGCGCGGAGGCCGCCCGGGCCGGCCGGATCGGGGACCTGCTGCATCTCGGGGGCAGCGAGCACGGCGTCGTAATCGATGGCGAGGGGATCAGCCACGAGCTCCGGAGGGACGCCGGCCACGACGGCGAAGAGCACGCGCTCGGGGAGCTCCGCGTAGCGGTCGATGGGGTGGAGCGCTCCTGGATGGCGCGCGCACCGGGTCGCCACGTCTCCGTCGTAGTGTGGGCTCGACGAATCGAACACGTCGGGGTCCAGCACCGAGCAGTCGTCGCGGTCGGTCACGACGACGACCGCGAGGCGGTAGTCGTGCGGGAGGAAGCCCTCGTTCGCGCGATCGGCGTGGCCCCTCGTACCGCCTCGGAACGAAACGCCCGAAGCGGATGACGTGACGGCCTTGAGCGCCGCCTCGAGCGGCTGGGGGTAGCTGCACTCGCTGGTGCCGACGCGCGCGACGCAGGCGAAGTCCCGTCCCACCGCCTCTGGGTCGTCGTCGTCGAAGCGGTCGAAGCTCAGGAAGGAGGGGTAGCTGTCCGTGCACCCGGGCGCGGAGGTGTCACCCACGGTGCGGAGGATGCCGTCGTCGCCGTGCTCGGAGTCGCCGCAGCCCGGGACGTCGTACCCGGCGGTGCCCATCGAGGTGGTGACGACGCCGAGGTGGATGCGCTCTACCCCGTCGAAGTCCCGCAGACCGTCGCCGTCGCCGTCCCCGCGGGCGAGCGAGGCGACGAACGCCGGGAGCTGTTCGGCGATGGCGGCCTGCTCCTCGGCCATCGTCTCGGAGCCGTCCATCACGAGGAGCAAGGCGAAGCCCGGGGGCCCCA
>JBDIVX010000337.1:0-3257 GCA_039794305.1 Candidatus Neutrinellum sp. | reverse complement strand
AGCTCACGGGCCAACAGGCCGAAAGCGAATGGGACCGCCTCGCAGGCGTCCTCTTCCACCGTGGCACCGACCCAAACTGGCGACGCCGGCCATCGGTTCTCGATCAGCTCCGCGGCTGGATCGTTCAGCCGGCGCCCTCCCGCGGCGGCGGCCGCAAGCCACGGCGTGCCGCTAACTGATCACGCATGGACCGCTGCCCTTCGTAGCCACCCAGAGATACGTTGAACAGTTGCCCTCCGCTCATGGATGTGCCGGATTCGTTGTAGACCGACCACTGGCCACTCGAGTGGCTGTACCACACTCCAACGACATTGCCGGAGTAGGCGCTGTAGGAACCCGCCACTGGCGTCACGAAGAGTCGTGCGTCCGGTCGCCCGTTCAGCAGGGGATGATCGATGTAGAAGAAGTTCGCGACTCGAGCATCGCTGCCCACCTGAAAGGTCGTCTCTGGCCAGTAGGACATTCTGTCGAGAATGTGTACGTTGACGGAGCCGATGGGTCGCAATGCGTCCGGACTCGCCCAGCCACACTCGGTATCGTCGGCGTACAACCGGATCTCACCGTGCGCGGCACCACTGCCACTTCCATCGTAGCGAATGACCATCGTGAACGTATGGTTGAAGCCGTACGGACCAGAGTCGCCGAGATTCCCCACCACTGTGGCAGGCTCGGACCCGATGGGAGGTGGGGACCCGCTGCAGCCGTAGCAGGGCGAGTCGATGAAGACACCAGGCGTGGTGGAGTTGGCCCAGATCTCGTCGTAGCACTTCCCTTGTATTGGAGCGAAGAACAGGGTGAGGGCGACCTGACGCGTCTCTGGCTGCCCGACAGTGAACGCCACATCTCCTGCAAGGCCCGTGAGGTGCGGGTGTTCAAAGGGTGTGTGCCCGATGGCCATGGACATCTTCCTCTTCGGCGCCGGGGACGCGGAGCTGGGCGATCTCTCCGAGCCCGGGGCGGCCGCGCGCGAGATCGCCGCCGAGCGGGGGCGGGACGCGGTGGAGCTCGAGGACCTCGTGGCGGCGCACGAGGAGTGGATCCCGAGGCAAACTCGCTCTGCGGAGCCGACGCGTTCTGCGCCGATCAGAGGTAGATGCCGCAGTACCAGCCCACGAAGCCGGGGAGCAGCGACGCGGCGCAGATCTCCTGGTGCTCGGGCGGGTCGACGAATGTCACGCCGCTGCCCTCGTGGTTGCGCAGGACGCACTCCCACGTTTCGTCCCGGCATCGGAAGGGGTCGGTGCCACCCCCGGGGGCGCATGTCGGCGTCGACCGTGGCATCACGGGCTCGACCCGCGACGTCGGATCGTCGGTTGCGTCGAAGCACAGGCCCAGGCGATCGCAGAAGCCGCAGTGGTCGCCGCCAGCGTAGCTGAGGTCCGACAGCACGTCGATGCGGCAGCGGCCGGCGGCCGCGCAGTCGCGGGCACACTCCTCGACCGTCCCGAAAGGCGTGCAGCGACCCCCGTCGCAGGGACACCCCGTCACCTCGACGCAGGTGGTCCCGTCGAACGCCGCGCCGATCCGCTCTCCGCAGTCGCCGAAGCTCGTGGGATCGACCACGTCACAGCTCGGCGCGATCGGGCCGGCGTCGACGGCGCAGCTCGGCTCCCTTGGCGCGTCGAGCCCGGCGTCCCGCGGCGCGTCAGGTGGTGCGTCGATCGATGCGTCGCTCGGTGCGGGTCCGGTACGGGCACTGCCGCAGCCGGTCAGCGCCGCGACCAGGAGCACGCAGACTCGTCGGCATGAGCGGCCCATCTTCTCCGGCATCGTACCATGGCGCGCCGGAGGTCCGGGCAGTGGCGGGCTGGGCGTGAGCCCGCCCCGGCGCGCGCGGTGCGCTGACGGGGGCCAGGCTCACGCCGCGCGGCGCTTCTTGCGGCCGCGGACGACCATGAAGGGGTCGCGGCCGAAGACGAAGGTGAGGCCGTGGGGGGCGTCGCCCGAGACGTGGAGTGAGCGGAGCTCGTGGACGTTCTTCAAATGGCAGCGTTCACAGAGGCTGAGAACATTGGTCCACCGGTCGTCGCCGCCGAGCATGCGCCACAGGACGTGGTGGAGGGTGCACAGGCGCTTGTCGCAGCCGGGGCTCGCGCAGCGGAAGCGGTCGCGGCGGTGGATGGGGTGCCACTTGGTCTGCTCCTCCCGGGCCTCGTGGATCCACGTCTTCCAGTACCAGACGCACAGGGCCATGAGCAGCGTGCTCGGGCGGCCCTCGTCGCGGTACTGCTTGCGCGCGGCGCGGTAGAAGCTCGCGACGTCCTCGTTGGTGCGGATGCGGAGGGTGACCTCGCCCTTCGATCGGCGACGGCGGCGGGCGTGGACGGCGCGGGCGAGCTCGTCGGCGAGCTTGGCGAGGTCGCGGTCGGGGGTGCTGGGCGGGTTGGGGGTGGCGGAGATCTGGATCGGGTCGGAGGGGGCGTCGGTGGTGGCCTGGGCTTCTTGCTTGTTCTCGCCGATCCAGATCTCCGCGTCGCGCTCGTCCTCGTCCTCGTCCTCGGCGGCGAGGCGGTCGAGGGTCTGGCCGATGGTGTCGCCCGAGAGCATGTCGCGCTCGAAGGCCTCCTCGTCCGCCATCGCTTCGGCGGTGGGCGGCCAGGGGTCGGCGGGGGTCTCGCGCAGGCGGACGGCCGCCTCGACGACGCGGACCTCCTCGCGGAGGTGCTTGAAGGTCCGCTCCTTGGCGCGCGCGATCCACGCTTCGACGGTTCGCGGCGTCGCGATGCGGGCGATCTCCTTCGCGGCCTCGAAGCCGATCTCCATGGAGGAGAGGGCCTCGGCCAACGCGGGCAACCTCTGGCAGCGCCGGGCGAGGGTGATGCGGTTCCAGACGGCGCCGCGGCTCATGCCGAGCCGCTCCCGGCAGTACTGGGTGTCGGTGGCGTAGCCGAGCTCTTTCCAGGAGCTGGTCCGGAAGAAGTCGCTCGCGATGCGGCCGAAGACGAGGTCGCGGCTCGTGAGCTGCATGACGAGGCGCGCCATGACGGCGTCGAGGGCCTTGGCATCGTCGGGCAGGGGCTCGGGCTCCGGGAAGTCGTCACGTTCCACGGGGTTGTGCGGAAGATCCGGCTCGGCGCGCTCCTCGGCCTCGGCGCGGCGGGCGCGGCCCTCGGCGACGCGCTTCTGCGTCCGCTCGAGCTCGCGCTGGATGGGCCGGAGGTCGTCGACGACGAAGAGGTCGGGCTCGGTGGCCATGCCCTCGGCGAGGAGGTACTCGAACCAGTCGTGGTCGCGCCCGCCGAGCTGGTGCTCGATGA
>JBDIVX010000336.1:0-3258 GCA_039794305.1 Candidatus Neutrinellum sp. | reverse complement strand
GCCCGATCGACCGCTCGTAGAACGCCGCCGCGTCGTCGGTCCACTCGGTCATGTTCGCGAGCCAGTCGTACTCGTACGTGAGATCGATCGGCCGGTTCGACGGCGCCGCCGGCAAGAGCCCCGCCGGCCGCTCGCGCATCGGGTCCGCCTGCTCGTGCGTCGAGCCGTCCGTGTTCGTGCGGGTGCGCTCGGCGCGCCAGTCGGTGAACGGGTCGCTCGTGCCCCAGCTCCCGGTCGAGCCCTTGTACGTGTACTGCACGTTCGCGACGCGGTAGAGCGCGTCGTGCAGGATGTCGGCCGTGACCGGGCGGTGGCCGTCGGGCCACTCGGTGTAGATGCGGTTCTCGCGGATGCGCGTCAGGTTGCTCGCAGCGTCCCAGGTGTACGACTGGTCGAGCGGCCTCGTGACCGCGCCGAGGTCAGGCACCAGGGCGCCCGGAGAGGCATCGCGCCGGACATAGGTGCGGGTGAGCCGCTGGCGCACGTCGTACTGGAAGATTTGCCGCGTGTACGTGCGGGCGCCGCCGTGGGTGTCGCCGAGGTAGAGGACCGTCGGCAGGCCCAGGGCGTTGTACGTCACCCAGTGGACGACGTAGTAGATCGCACCGTCGATGTCCGCGTATGCACGGGTGGGTACGCCCATCTCGTCGTAGGTCACCCGCCCCTTCATCACCGGCGCCGTGCCTGCGAAGTCCGGGTCGGGCGGCAGCGTCGTCCACGTCGGCCGCCCGCTGTGCTCGTACGAGTAGCTCTGAACGTACGTGTGGTCCTCGTCGAACACGCGCGTCGACGGCGTGATGTCCTCGGCCTCGAACACCGCCGGCGGATCGGACAGCGTCGCCGGGACGTTCGTGGCCTTGTCGGGGATGAGCGCCATCTGGCGCGCCTGCCAGGCGATGTTTCCGCGGCGGTCGTAGGCAAACTGGATGCGCTGCCCGCGGTCGGTGCTCGCCGTGAGCCGCCCCGCGTCGCAGCTCGTCGTGACGCAGTAGATGGGCCGCGAGAAGCCCGGCCACCCCGGGTCCACGCCGTCGAAGTAGTGGAGGACGTCCGCACCCTGGCTCCCGGACCCGACCTCGTCGACCGCCAGGCTCCCGACCGGCACCGTCTCGTCCGGCGTGTCGCCCGGGAGCTGCGACTCGTCGCACTGCACGTAGTCCTCGGCGACGAGGCGCCCGGCTCGATCGTAATAGAAGTTCTGGCCGCAGCCGCGCGGATCGCGCACCGCCGCGAGGTCCCCGACCTTGTTGAAGAGGTAGCGCCAGGTCTCGTTGGTCGCGTTCTTGCTCGGGTCGCTCGAGTCGGTGTCCGGGTCGGTCGACGCGATCCGCCGCCCAACGGTGTCGTACGTGAACGTGCGCGTCGTCGTGTGGCCGCCGATGACCGTCGCTGCCGCCCGGTACTGGTCGCCCGCCGTCTCGGCGCGCGTGAGCGTCAGCACCGCCCCGTCGGCGCGATACGTCGTCCAGAGCCGGTAGTACTCGTTCTCGCTCGCCCCGAGCTGCCGGTTGATCAGCACCTGGTCGATGACCCGCCCGTGGCCGTCCATCCGCGAGAGGGTCGGCGTCCCCGCGAACTGCGCGTCGGTCCCGTGATCCAGTGGGTCGAGCACCTCGGTCGACAGCGCTCCATACAGCGTGATCGTCGACGAGCCGTCCTCGGCCGTGGCGACGATCTGCCGCCCGAAGGCATCCCACGTCGCCGTCACGAAGGGCGTGGGCGGGATCGCGACGGCTTCACTGATCCCCGGATCGGCCACCGTGATGATCTCGGGCTGGTAGCTCGCGTGCGGCGTGCCACGCGGCGTGAACGTCCCCACGCCGCCGTGCAGCCACTTGTCGGTCCCTCGCCACTTGCTCAGGCCGCCGCGCGTCCGGCCGAGGCCGTCCACGTAGCTGCGTGAGCGCATCTGCGTCGTACCAACGGACGTGCACGACCGCTCCTCCCACGCATGAATCACGCTCACCGGCCGCCCACCAACCGCGAGCTCGTAGTCGAACCGATGCGTCGGCGTGCTCCTGGTCGTGCACCCCTGCACCTTCGGCGGCCTGAGGTACGTCAGCCGCCCGAGCCCGTCGTATCCCACCTCGCTGTCCTGCCCGTTCGGATCCGTCGTCCGCCGGATCACGCCGAGCCCACGGTCCCACTCGGCCGTCGTCGTGAGATACGTGAACCCGCCCCCTCCGGTCCCGCTCGTCGCGATGGACTCGCTCGCCGGGAGCTGCTCGTAGGCGCTGTCGTAGCCCACGATCGCGTGCCGGAAGCACCCGGCCGACCCGCCGCTCAGGTCCGCCCCCGCGCAGCTCTCGAGCGCGTTGCCCCAGGTGTCGTGCAAGGTCGAGGCGACGAGCTGCTGGTTCGACTGCGTGAAGCTCTCCGCCCCCGCCCCGTCCCCCGCGAGCTCGAACGCCGCCGGCACGTTCGCGAGCTGGACGGTCTTGGTGAGGTCACAGGCGGCCGTGCCGTACGTGTTCGTCGTGTGCCCGAGCGGGGTCGCGTCGCCGTGGCCCGTGACCCACGCCTGGTACGTGCGCCAGATCCACGCGGACGCGTCGCACAGCATCGGCACCGCCGTCGAGACGATCGACTCGTCCGGCAGCGTCGCGATCTCCCCATCCTCGCCGCGAAGCCGCCCGTGCGCCGTCTGCTGGAGGACGTTCCCGACGTTGTCGACGCTCTCGACGGTGCTCCGGATGTGGGCCCAGTTGCTCGCCCTCGCGAGCACGGTCACCGGCGCCGTGTCGGTCGTCGTCACCGTCCCCGCGCCGTCCGCCTCCTCGAACCGCAGCGCCTCGGTGACGTCGACCGTGTCGGCCCCCGCCGCGTAGTCGGTCGTGTCGTAGCGGAGGTCATTCGTCTCGTGCACGAACGCGTACCAGACGCCCCGGCCGTCGAGCCCGTCGATCAGCTTGCGGACCGCGTACGACGAGTGCGTGCTCGACAGATACACACCCCCGAGGTCGAACGACTCCGTGAAGAACGCCCGCCCCTTGAGCGACTCGTAGCGGTTGTCGGCCAGCCGCTCGCCCGCGATCTCGTTCGGCCGTCGGCCCTGGTAGAACCACGTCCGCGTCACGCCGGTCGGGTGGCTCCCGTCACCGATGGCCGTCGCGTCCGCCGCCCCGAACCCACGGAGCTCCTGCTCGATCCCCTCGTAGTACCCGTCGTGATAGGCGTACTCCGTGCGCGTGACGTTCTCCTCGCGCCCGACCTCGTTGAAGCGGTCCGTCGTCTCCACCGCCCGCACGACCGTCGAGA
>JBDIVX010000335.1:0-3304 GCA_039794305.1 Candidatus Neutrinellum sp. | reverse complement strand
ATCGGGGGCCTCCTGAGCATGGTCTCTTGACAAGCTCATGCTCCGATCGGGAGGCCCCCTCCCTCAACCCCTCGCCACTCCCACTCCCGAGGCCCGCTCAGCTCTGCTCCGAGACGGATCCAGACCCGCCGCGCCTCGGTCACGTCATTCCGCGTACTTGCAGGCCCCAATCGGCGAAACTGGCGGACAGTCGCCGGCGGCCGCCAGCCCTGTGCCATCCGCTGCTTGCCAGATTTTCGCGCACGTCGGACCGTTCTCCTCAATCGGCGAAACTGGCGGACAGTCGCCGGCGGCCGCCAGCCCTGTGCCATCCGCTGCTTGCCAGATTTTCGCGCACGTCGGACCGTTCTCCTCAGGACCGTTCTCCTCAATCGCGCACGTCGGACCGTTCTCCTCTTGGACCGTTCTCCTCTAGATTTTCGCGCACGTCGGACCGTTCTCCTCTAGTTCTCCTCTAGGACCGTTCTCCTCTCGCCAGAAAGTCCGGCAACAGCCCGATCGACACGCCGCAGGGCTTGCACCACCGCCGCGCCACCCGCGTCCCTGCCGGCGTCTTCCGCTCGTAGCTTCCGTGCCCGACCGCCCGGCACGGCTCGTGGCCCAGGGGGCAGCAGGGCAAACTTGCCTCGCGCCACGCTTGCTGGCTAACGTACTGCTCGCTGGTGAGCGCTATGCGTAGGCGCACCTGCACCGGCATCGCGCCCGCCGTGGCTAGACGGCGGGCGCATCTACATCGTCCCCCGGTGCGCCTGCGCGGGAGAACTTTCCGGCGGCCTCCGCCCGCGCTCGTTCACCGTTCCACGTCGTTCACCGCCGGGCCCACGTGGGACCTCAGCTGCGGTGGATCACGACACGGCGCGGGAACCTACAGCGGGAGCGGCTCGGGATGTCGCGGTCGTCGGCCTATGAGCGGATGAAGCTCGCGCGGGGGACCACCAAGCTCGATGCGATCGCCGAGGCCGTGCAGCGGGGCACGATCGGGTTCCAGGCGGGGCGGCTGCTGGTGCGCGTGGCGACGCGGGAGACGGAGCGCGCGTGGGTCGAGCGCGCGACGCGGCGGACGTACAAGCATCTGAAGGAGGGCCCCGCCGCCGCAGGCGGTGGGGTGCAGAATCGCGAGACGCCGAAGGCGTGCTCGCGACGTCTGCAGACAACTGACTGGAGCTCGTGGAGCGAGACATGCGGCTCTACGGGCGGGAGGCCGATCGATCGCCGCCCGACGACGCGCGGCTCGAGGCGTTCTTTCGATTTCGACGGAGGGTGCGGAGCGGAGAGGCGTTCCGCGACGCGATCGAAAACGGCGGGGACCCGCAGCTCGGGCCCGAGCCGGAGGGCAAGAACGCCGAGAGAAACGGGTCAGTCCAGATGTCCGCGCGCCGTGGCGAGGTGACGATGCGGTTCGCGCTCGAGGACGAGCTGTACGTGCTCTACAAGCTGATCGAAGGGGCGTTCCGGGAGACGGAGCTGGCCGACACAACAGCTTCATCGGGTTCTTGGCGTCGAACTACTGGCGCACCCGGTACCCGATGCTGGGGGACTCGGGGAAGTGCGAGGAGATCTTCCGCCGCGACGGCCACGAGTGCTCGACGCCGGTGTGCTTCAGCAAGGACCAGGCGTGGCACCACATCGTGTACCGCTCGCACGGCGGCGGCGACGAGCCCGAGAACGGCACGAGCCCGTGCTGGCCCTGCCACGGGGACGGCATCCACCAGGGGCGGATCCGGGTGACGGGCAAGGCGCCCGACGCGCTGGTGTGGAAGCTCGGGCGCAAGCCGTGGATGGAGGTCCGGGGGCGGGAGAAGCGGCTGCTCCGTTGACACGTGCTCTGCCGAACCCAACTCGGGGCGCTCGATCTCGAGCGAGATCGCGTCTAGCCTGGGGCCATCCCATGCCCACGTTGATGGTCTGTCCCAACTGCGGAGGGCCGCTCCCGGAGCTCGTCGCCGAGGCGCCCTTCGTCGCGTGCTGGTATTGCGGCGCCACCTCGAACGTCGACGCACGTGTGGTCACGCAACGAGAGGCGGTCGGGCGTGATCCCGCCGCCGAGGCCCGGGCCGCCGAAGAGCGAACGCGCGCCCTCACGGCGTTTCACGAAGCGCTGGAGGCGTTGTCCGGGTCCTCGCCGGTTGCGTACGACGAGTTCCGCGAGCTGTGCCACCGCCACCTGCAGGTGCTCGGACGAACGGACTCGGTCGCCCGGATCGCCTACAACCTGGCGCTCGACGCGGAGCGAGATCTCCACGAATCGGTTCGCACGAGAGGCGGCGTCCTCGCCCGGCTCGCCGTCGCCTACATGGACGCCGTGGGGCACCTGCGGGACCAGCCGCAGTACGAGCTGAACCTGCCCTTTCTCTTCGCCACGCCGCAGGGGCCCCGCCACTACCGGCGGACGCTCGACGTGCCCACGATCCAGGCGCTGGCGGAGCGCGACCCCGCCGCCAGCCTCCCGGCGGCCGGCCCGAAGAAGCGGCTCTGGTCGCGGCTGTTCGGCTGAACCCCCATGCTCAGTCCGTTCGCCGACGACGTCTGGACCGAGGCCCGATCGGTCCGGTTCCTCGGGCTCGAGACCGGGACGCGCATGACGGTGGTGCGCATGTCGGACGGCGGCCTCTTCGTGCACTCGCCCGTGGCGCTCGACGACGCGACGCGCCGGGCGGTGGACGCGCTCGGGGAGGTGCGCGCGGTGGTGGCGCCGAGCCTCTTTCATCACCTGCACGTGGGCGCGTGGATGGGCGCGTACCCCGACGCCGTCTTCGCGGCATGCCCCGGGCTCGAGCACAAGCGGCCCGACCTCGCGTTCTCGTGCGTCGTGGCCGACGTGCCGCACGAGAGGTGGGCCCGCGATCTCGACCAGGTGTACTTCTCGGCGCGCCGGGAGAACGAGGTGGTCTTCTTCCACCGGAAGAGCCGCACGATGATCTGCGCCGACGCGCTCCTGAACCTCTCGGGCCACCCGTCGCCCTCGACGCGGCTCGTCGCGCGGCTCATGGGCAACCGCGCGCCCGGCGCAGGGTGGCCCGAGCGGCTCATGATCCGTGACCGGAGCGTCGCGCGCCGCCAGGTCGCCCGGATCCTCGAGTGGGACATCGAGCGGATCGTGCTGGCTCACGGTCCGCCCGTGCCGGCCGGCGGGCGCGAGGTCGTGCGCCGCGCGTACGCGTGGCTCGGGGGCCATTGCGCGTCCATCGACGCCGGGCGACTCTGAGCGCGAAGTGATCCCCCCGCCTCGCCGTCTCCTCCCGACCCTCGCCGCCTGCCTGCTCGTCGGATGCAACCTCGACGTGGCGGGGCTCGCCGTCCACGA
>JBDIVX010000334.1:0-3304 GCA_039794305.1 Candidatus Neutrinellum sp. | reverse complement strand
CGGTCCTGGAACAGCCGCACGAGCCCATCGTGGCTGAACGACGGCATCGCCGCGGACCGTACCACGAGCGGCGCAGGCCGCGTCGCCTGCGACGACCGGGACCACGAGCTTCGCGTTCCTGACGACCGCGGCCACCTGGGACCGGGGACGTACCGACAGTGTTGCCATCCGCCCTCGCAAGCGACGGGTTCGAAACGCGGCGACACGACGGCGATCTTCGTGGAGATCGAGCGACCTTCTCAGGGAATGCCGGGCTGTCCCGAGCCGTACACCTACCCGACCGCGTTCAGCCAACGTCCGACACCCAAAGTGCTTCGCTGTTGCCGGATGCAAGCCGAGCCGTCGCGTCTTCGGGGCTCTTGGCCCAGGGGAGTCCCTAGTTGCACGACGTCTTCGGAAGTCCGTGCAGGGCCCCGACGTAGAGATAGTGCGATGCCTGCCACCATCAACGGCCCCGCGACACTCATGGCCCTTCCCCTCCTCGCGTGGTCATGCTCTTGTTCCGGGCCTGCCCCCAGCAGGTCGGTTGGCGTTCGGCGCGAGACGAACCCACCAGCCTTGGAGACTGCTGTGGACCGTGATGAACGGCGCCAAGCACCGGAGGGGGGAAGGCAGCCCGAAGCGTCTTCCACGGAGCGGGAAACTCCAACCGCTCCGATCCCGCCTGCGATGGCAGTTCCAGGCGCCACCGAGATCGACGCGATTGCAGACGCTCACGTGCCTCTCTGGGAGGGGCCCCTGTGCTTCGCGTTCTCTCCTTTGTCGGCTGCCTACGCCTGCCTCGATTTCGGCCTGACGACGGATGACATCTGGACATGTCCCCGCGGCGATCAGGAGCCACAGGCGCCGCCGAGCTTCTGGTCGTCGTTACGCGGCGATCCACTCGAGCCATGCAACTTCCGCCCGATGGATCCGGAGAGCTGGCCTCCACCTTCATCCGGAGTGGCCTGGGGTTTCGACAAGTCGCTTGCTCTCGTTGGGACGACGGCTCAGCAGTCGATTGGAATCGCATCGCGGCCCTATGATGCGGTTCCCCGTGTGGCACGCCCTCGGAGTCTCGTGGCCGCGGTGCGACTTGCCCGACGGCGCGGTTTCACCACCCCGATCGTCGAATCCAGCACACTTCCGAACGGCTCGTGGGTGCCCTTTCGCGGTCGGTGGTTTCGGTTTCGGAGCAGGTACCACACGGGTAGCGCGAGCGAGCGAGCCGTCGGGTCTCTCGCGTTGAAGTGCGCGGAAGACGGGCCAGTCGTTTCGATTCCGGAGGGTACCGGGTCCTGCGCGGCTGCATTCGCTGCTGCCGACACTCCTCTGGTCGTTGTTTCGATGATGGAAGAAGGTGGTGGCGAGGGATCCGGGTACTTCCGTACCAGCCATGTCGTCGTGAACCTCGATGCACAGTGCGACGAGCAAGCAGGCGCCGCACCAGCTACGCGCCGAACACGTCCTCGGCGCGAGCCACGGTGACGACGCGCTCGATGGAGCGGTCGAGCTCGTCGGTGGTCGCGGTCTCGATGCGCCTCTCGAGGTCGGGTGTCAGCGGGCCGAACCGGGCGCGGAGCAGGCGGATCAGAGCGTCCTGCAGGGTTTCGCGGCGTCCCCGCTGAATCAACTGCTCTGCTGCCGATGCCATGGCTTCCTCCACTGCCGGTGCGACGTCGACGACTCGCTGCCGCACCACCTCGAAGGGCGTCTCGCCCGCGACCCTGAGTATACTGCGCATCACGACGGCTACGTCCCGCAGAGGTGAGGTCCATCAGGCGGCGCGGCGCTTGTCGCGGCCGCGCACGACCATGAAGGGGTTGCGGCCGAAGACGAACGTGAGGCCGTGGGGCGCGTCGCCGGAGACGTGGAGTGAGCGGAGCTCGTGGACGTTCTCGAGGTGGCACCGATCACAGAGGCTGAGCAAATTGGTCCATCGATCGTCGCCGCCGAGCATGCGCCAGAGGACGTGGTGGAGGGTGCAGAGGCGCTTGTCGCAGCCGGGGCTCGCGCAGCGGAAGCGGTCGCGGCGGTGGATGGGGTGCCACTTGGTCTGCTCCTCCCGGGCCTCGTGGATCCAGGTCTTCCAGTACCAGACGCACAGGGCCATCAGGAGCGTGCTCGGGCGGCCCTCGTCGCGGTACTGCTTGCGCGCGGCGCGGTAGAAGCCGGCGACCTCTTCGTTGGTGCGGATGCGGAGGGAGACCTCGCCCTTCGATCGGCGGCGGCGGCGGGCGTGGACGGCGCGCGCGAGCTGGTCAGCGAGCTTGGCGAGGTCGCGGTCGGTGTTGTTGGCGGTGGCGGAGATCTGGATCGGGCGGGAGGGGGCGTCGGTGGTGGCCCGGGCTTCGGTGGCTTCTGCTCCGTTCTCGTCGATCCAGATCTCCGCCTCGGGCTCGGCCTCGGCCTCGGTCTCGGTCTCGGTCTCGGTCTCGGCCTCGGCGTCGGCGTCGTCCTCCGCCGCGAACCGATCGAGGGTCTGGCCGATGGTCTCGCCCGAGAGCATGTCGCGCTCGAAGGCCTCTTCGCCCGCCATCTCCTCGTCGGTGGGCGGCCAGGGATCGCCGCCGGTCTCGCGCAGGCGGACGGCCGACTCGACGACGCGGACCTCCTCTCGGAGGTGCTTGAAGGTGCGCTGCTTGGCGCGGGCGATCCACGCTTCGACGGTGCGGGGGGTGGCGATGCGGGCGATCTCCCTCGCGGCCTCGAAGCCGATCTCCATGGACGAGAGCGCCTCGGCGAGGGCCGGGAGCTTCTGGCACCGCCGCGCGAGGGTGATGCGGTTCCAGACGGCGCCGCGGCTCATGCCGAGCCGCTCCCGGCAGTACTGGGTGTCGGTGGCGTAGCCGAGGTCCTTCCAGGAGCTGGTCCGGAAGAAGTCGCTCGCGATGCGGCCGAAGACGAGGTCGCGGCTCGTGAGCTGCATGACGAGGCGCGCCATGACGGCGTCGAGGGCCTTCGGGTCGTCGGGCAGGGGCTCGGGGTCGGGGAAGTCGCCGCGGTGAATTTTCTGCAGACGTCGCGAGCACGCCTTCGGCGTCTCGCGATTCTGCACCCCACGCCCCTGCGGGGCGCGGGGCCCGGGGATTGTGCGGAAGGTCGGACTCGGCCCGCTCCTCGGCCTCGGCGCGGCGGGCCCGGCCCTCGGCGATGCGCTTCTGGGCTCGGTCGAGCTCGCGCTGGATCGGTTGGAGGTCGTCGACGACGAAGAGGTCGGGCTCGGTGGCCATGCCCTCGGCGAGGAGGTACTCGAACCAGTCGTAGTCGCGCCCGCCGAGCTGGTGCTCGATGAGCATGCGCGTGGCCTCGACGAGGACGGCCT
>JBDIVX010000333.1:0-3317 GCA_039794305.1 Candidatus Neutrinellum sp. | reverse complement strand
ACTGGGCCCGGAGCCTGCTGGGCTGGCGGCGGATCGCGGCGGCACGCCCGAACGGGGCGCATCGCGCGCCGGCCGCGCTCGAGGAGGCGGGCGTCCTCTCGGGGATCATCACGCAGAACGTCGACCGGCTGCACACCCGCGCCGGCAGCCGCCGCGTGATCGAGCTGCACGGAGCGCTCGCGGACGTCGTGTGCCTCGCGTGCGGCGGGCTCGAGGAGCGCAGCGCGCTGCAGGAGCGCCTGCTCGCCCTGAACCCGGGCTGGACCGCACCGGGCGCCGAGCTCGCGCCCGACGGCGACGCCGAGCTGTCGGACGAGGTCGTCCACGCGTTCGTGGTCGCCGACTGCCGCGCGTGCGGCGGCGTCCTCAAGCCGCGCGTCGTCTTCTTCGGCGAGGCGGTGCCGCGGCCCACGGTCGACGAGGCCTTCGCGATGCTCGAGGAGGGCGACGCGCTCGTGGTCGTGGGATCGTCGCTCGCCGTCTTCTCCGGGCTGCGCTTCGTCCGGCGGGCCGCCGAGCTCGGCCTGCCGGTCGCGCTCGTGAACCTCGGCGAGACGCGCGCCGATCCGCTCGCCACCCTCAAGGTCGAGAGGCGGGCCGGTGAGATCCTCCCGGAGCTCGCGCGCGCCCTTTCGTGAGTGCGGCACATCGCGACGCCGCGCGACCGCTCGCCTCACCGCGTCCCGCAGAACTCTGGGCTTTCCGGCTTGGCAGAGCGATTGCTGGACCTCGCGGGCATGCGCATCCGCTCGACGCTCGCCTCGCTCCTGGCCGCGTCCGCCTTGCTCGGCCCCGGCCTCGCACACGCCGACGAGGGTGACGCGGTCCCCCGCTGGGAGTGGCCGCGCTTCCAGTGGTGGGAGTACGTGGGGACCGCGGCCCTCGGGGCCACGGCACTCACGGTGCGGTTCGCGATCGACTTGGACGAGGACCCGACGTGGGACGCGGACGGGATCCTCGGCGACGACTGGGTGCTCGACCACCTCCGGGCCGAGGACCCGGACGCCTACGACGCGTGGACGCTCGCGGGGGACATCCCCTACTACGGGAGCCTGATCTGGCCCGTGCTCGACCCGCTCGCCGTCGGCGCCGTCGACGGAGGCTGGGACGTCGCCAGCCAGATGTTCCTCATCAACGTCGAGGCCTACGCCTTCTTTGCCGCCGTCCTTTGGACCACCCAGCACTTCGTCCGCAGGGAGCGGCCGAACGTCGACCTGTGCGACGACCCCCAGGAGGCGCAGCGGTTCGACGTGAGCTGCGCCGGGCCGAATCGTATCCGTTCGTTCATCGGTGGGCACACGGGCGTCGTGACCATGAACGCGGCGCTCACGTGCCTGCACCACGGCGAGATGGATCTGTACGGCGACGCGGGCGACGCCCTGGCGTGCGGCGCGTGGATCGTGGGCGCGGGCGTCACGTTCGTCTCCCGCACCGTCAACGCGACCCACTACCTGAGCGACAACGTGCTCGGGGTCGGGCTCGGGCTGATCTCCGGCGGCCTCTTGCCGTGGGCGCTCCACTACGCCCACGACCTCGTCGACGTGGTCGACCTCGACCCGCTCGGCGACGGGGACGGCCCCCGGATCGTCGGCGCCTCGGTCACGCCTGACTTCGCCGGCGGAGGGCTCGAGATCGAGGTGAAGGGGACGCTCTGATCACCCTCGTCGAGCGAGCCGGACCGGGACGCAGGCGAGCCACAGGGCGAACGCGACGATCGCCTGGCTCGCGCCGACCGGGAGCTCGAGGAAGAAGGCGACGATGTAGCCGGCGCCGCCGCTCACCGCGCCGGCGGCTGCGGCGAGCGGCAGGACCCAGCGGAGCCGGTTCGCCAGCATCAAGGCGCTCATGGCCGGGAGCACCGCGAAGGCGAAGACCGGCAAGACGCCGAGCGCGCGCGTCGTGACGCTCACGGCGAGCGCGATGAGCACCCAGCTCGCGAGATCGAGCGCGCGGACCGGCAGGCCCTGAACACGTGCGCTCTCGCGGTCGAAGGCCGCGAAGACGAAGCCCCGGTGCCCGAGGAGGAAGAG
Source organism: Candidatus Neutrinellum sp. (assembly GCA_039794305.1). GTDB lineage: Bacteria > Myxococcota_A > Polyangia > Polyangiales > JBDIVX01 > JBDIVX01. The sequence goes on along the minus strand of JBDIVX010000333.1, from coordinate 1,287 downwards.
CAGGAGCACGCCGCCTCCGACGGCGGCCACGAGGACCAGGTCCCGGGTGCTCACGAGGACGGCCGTACCGAAGAGGATCGCCGAGATCTCGTGGGCTTCCTGCGCGATGCGATCGCCGATCAGGATCGCGCCCGCCCAGGACGTGATGTAGGCGAGACCGAGGATGGCCTCGCGCGACAGGCGAAGCCGCTCCGGATCGATCGCGAAGACCGCCGTCATGAGGAGCGCGAGGACGACGGCGCCGAGGGCCGGATCGAGGGCCGTCCCGACGTGGACTTCGACGAAGAACGTCAGCGCCACCCCGAGCCCGGCCGCCTGGCTGACGGCCGCGGTCACGAACACCATGCGCCGGAGCACGACGAAGACGCCGAGGTACCCGAGCACGAGGCCGGCGAGGACGCCGCACAGGACCGGATCCCGGTAGATCCCGAGCTCCCAGCCCGCGGCGAAGTCGGCCCAGGTCGGGGCGTCATCCATGCGCGCAGAGCTCCTCGGCGTCGCCGAAGCTGTGGCGGAACGCGCGGCTCCCGAGCACCTCGTCGGGCGTGCCGACCACGACCGACTGCGTGTCCCGCTCGAGGAAGATCGCGCGGTCGGCGAACTCGCGGGCGACGCCGAGGAAGTGGCTGACGACGATGACCGCGAGCCCGCGATCCCGGCGCAGATGATCGAGGTACTCGAAGGCCTCGCGCTCGGCGACGACGTCCATGGCGGCGGTGGGCTCGTCGAGGAGGGCCAGATCGGGCTCGGACGCGGCGAGACGCGCGAGGAGCACGCGCTGCTTCTGCCCCTCCGAGAGCTGCCGGAAGGGGCGGTCGGCGAGGTCCCACGCGCCCACGTCCGAGAGCGCGCGCCTCACCTGGGGCGGCTCACCGAAGCGCGGCATGACGAACGACCCGCCCCGCTCGGTGCCCATCGCGACGACGTCGCGCGCGAGGAGCGGGAACAGATCGTCATAGACCGAGCGCTGGGGCACGTAGGAGAAGCGCAGACCGGGCGCCGGGCGCTCCACGCGTCCGCCGATGGGCGGATTGAGGCCCAACATCGTCTTGAACCACGTGGTCTTGCCCGAGCCGTTGCGCCCGATGACGACCCAGAGCTCACCCGCGCGCACGACGGCATCGATGGCCGGCAAGATGGCCTCGCGGTAGCCGACGCGGAGATCGACGCAGCGGATGAGCTCGCGGCTCATTCGTGCTCGCCTCCGAAGTCGACGTGCAGGGCGAGGCTCTCGATCGCGTGCTCGGCGTCGAAATGGGCTCGCCCCTCGGCGTCGACCGAGATCGC
>JBDIVX010000332.1:0-3341 GCA_039794305.1 Candidatus Neutrinellum sp. | reverse complement strand
GGCAGGAGGGCGACCCGAGCACCGCCCTCGACCCCGACCACCGCCTCACGGTCGCGCTCACGGACCTCATCCAGAGCACCACCGCCGTCCTCGACCTCGAGAGCGGCGAGCTCACCGAGAGCACGACCTTCTACCCCAACGGTGCCCGCGAGACGTTCCGCGCGAGCGAGCCGACGAGTGTCGCTCCGGAGGTGATGGGGTTCACGGGGAAGGAGGGGGATGACGAGGTCGGCGTCGTGTACTTCGGCGAGCGGTATCTGATCCCGAGGGTGGGGAGGTGGGCGTCGCCGGATCCGTTGCACGTGCATGCGGTCGGGGGTGGGGAGGCCATGAACTCGTACCACTATGTGGGCGGGAACTTGTTGCAGGCGCGGGATCCGATCGGTCTGAACGAGGAGGAAGTTGCTCGCGCGGTGCGCGAGGTTCAGGACGCCGTCAATCAGCACGCATCTACCTTCGATCGAAACGCGCCGGCCGCTAGCGGTACGATGGCGCATGCCCGCCTGGAAAGGACGCTGCGAACCGCGGCAAACCCGCGAATCATCACAGAGGCAGTCCTGGATCCCGAAGGGTTCGTGCATGGCCACGGGGCCGATGGCGGACCATCGTCCATCCCAAGTCTGCAGCGGGACAAGAACGTCATCGGCAGGATCATCAAGAGGGGCCAAGCGGACCGATGGCTCGAACAGCGGAACGGGCGCACGGTCGTCCGCAATGGATACTTCCGGACGGTCGACGTCCTCGTCGTGACCTCGGACGCGGCTGATCACATACGGGCGGGAAGGATCAGCGCGCGGGGCCACGTCCTTGCACTGGATGCGAAGTTCGGAGACAGGCCGCAGCTACGAGGGTCCAGGGATCTCTTCCGCCGATTGGGCACGTGGCAGGTCGGAGTGCGTCCTGGCGGTGACGCCGTCGGGAGCCTGCGGCGCACGGCAAGAAGGATGTTAGGCAATGCACGCGGCGCGCTACGGTACTTCATGGGCGTGGGAACCATCTTGTCCGTGGCCGGGCTTGCGGACATCCCTGCACAGGCTCAGGAACTCGGGGAACCAGCCGTGGCTGCAGCCGAGCGCTTTAACGCCCGGCTAGAAGGATTAGAGACAGATGCTCAGCCCCTAGGCGCACAACATCGCGGCATCTATCCGCCCGGGAGCGGGCCACGTCCAGCTGAAGACCCTGATCCTTACGGGCCGCCCGATTCTGAGCTGTAATGCCGTGGGCCGCCTCCTTCCGTGCCAGATCAGGTGAGTCAGCAGAGTTGACGACAATACGAAACAGGGGCCTACGACTCCTACTCGAACTGGCGGAACAGTCGCTTGCGCCGGTGAGCAGTGTTGCGGCGAGCGGGTTCGGGGCTGAGGTGAGGGGAACCGTGGCTGGGGTCCCCGTGATGGAGCTGCGCGCGACGGTCGGCCGCGCAGGAATTCGCCTTTCCGCATCCCCGCTGGGGATGGCGGACGAACCCGAGCCGTTCTACTGCCACTTCCCCGGACAAGCGCCCCCCTTGCTGCCCCATGTCGACCTCGCTCTCACAGTCACCAGCGACAGGGAGTGGTCCTGGGCGCTCGACGATCCCCTGGCCGAGCTAACTCAAGCACTGACCAGCCTTTGGGAGGACTTTCGGTCTGCGCTCGCCAGACAGTGGGAATCGGCCGCCGCGGATTGGCTGTGTCTTGGCGAGGCGCTCGTCGGAGGCGAGAATTTCCAGCGCTGGCACCTAAGCAGCGACAAGGCGCTGCCGCCGGGGTTGCAGGCGCCTGCGGCCTTCGACGACGCGCTCAACTTTCACATGATTCCCGGATGGTTCGTCGCTGCCGTGATCGGCTTTGCGCCTGTTGCAGATCTCTGGTCCAACGCGCGCTGGCACGATCCGATCATTGAGCTGGGACGACGCGCGCGGGCACGGCTCAGCCAGGCGTAAGCTGGATAGACGAGCGCGGAGTGGCGGCGGTGCGGGTTGTAGTAGGCCTCGATGTACTCGGCGATCGCGCGCTTGGCGGACGCCCGCGTGGGCCACGGATGGCGGTGGATGAGCTCGGTCTTGAGCGTCCCGAAGAAGCTCTCGGCGACGGCGTTGTCGTAGCAGTTGCCGCGGCGGCTCATGCTGAACACGATGCCGCGGCGCCCGAGCTCGGCTTGGTAGTCGCGGCTGGCGTACTGCGAGCCGCGGTCGGAGTGGTGGAGCAGGCCGGCATCCGGCTGGCGCCGTCCCAGAGCCTGCGAGAGCGCCTCGAGGACGAGACCGGTGCGCATGTGGTCGGCGGCTGCCCAGCCCACCACGCGGCGCGAGAAGAGGTCCAGGATGACCGCGACGTACAGTCCTCGACCGCAGGTTCGAGGTCGACGGGCCGGACGAGGCCTGGGTCACCGACATCACCTCTTCCTTCTGGCCATGGTCACCTCCTACCGCAAATCGCGGCTCGTTGGGGTGTCCAACGAGACCGGGTCAACTACACCCATACAGCTCGCCGAGATCAGGTAGACTAAAGCAATGTCATTCAAGATGGGCTTCTTCGCAGCTCGTGGCGTGACCAGAGAACGCCTCACGCAACTGCTTCACCAGGCCGCAGCGCACCCACCCTCGGATGCTGCAGTGGAGCGCTTCCTCGTGAGCGAGGAGGGTGACTGGACGGCAGCGCTCGTGATGGACGGCTTCGGTTGGGTGCATCGTTGGGCCCAAGCTGTTTCCGCGGAGGGCCAGGTCGCCTGCGTTTCCATCTTTGTGCTCGAGGACACCTGGAACTACGAGATCTTCGACAAGGGCGAGCACGTCCTGGGAATGGAGTTCTTCTCTCACGAGCGACCGCTGCTGCGCGGTGACGCCGGTCGCGCGGCTCAGCTCCTTGGGTGCCCCGTGGAGGTCTTCGCGCGATACCACGAGGCGATAATGGCCGCGTGCGAGGACCCGGATGGTGACTACCCCATGGCCTATGACGACGACGAGTTCGAGGCTGCTGACGAATACGGCTACCTCGACTTCGCTCGCCGGATCGGAGTACCCGGAGACCCTGCCTTCGACGACGAGCCCATCTCGGTCCGTCTCGCCGGGCGTCTCGAAGCCTGAAAGACGAGGCGCCGATCTGCTTACGTGGTCTCAATGAAGGAACCCTCCGTGCCTAGAAGGAACGGCCCGACGTGCTCGCCGTTGGACGGTGGGCTTCGAGAAGGAACGGCCCGACGTGCTCGCCGTTGGACGGTGGGCTTCGGGGCCTCATAGAAGGAACTCTAGAAGGAACGGCCCTCTCTAGAAGTAGAAGGAACGGCCCGACGTGCTCGCCGTTGGACGGTGGGCTTCGGGGCCTCGAGCGTGGTCGCGACGGCTGCGGCGACGACCTCCG
>JBDIVX010000331.1:0-3373 GCA_039794305.1 Candidatus Neutrinellum sp. | reverse complement strand
GGCACACGTCCCCCCCAGGCGCTCGAAGCACAGGGGGCACAAGGTAGCTCCCGACGGTCCGGCCTCACCTCGGCCGCGACCCTATCGCGAACCGGACGACCGAGGCTGAGTCGAAGGTACAGGGGGGTACGCTCGAAGGCGGTGTCGATCACCTCTATCAAGGAGAGAACCGAATGAGCGGGAGGATCATCAGGCTGGCGCCGCGCAGTGTCTACGACTTCAACATGCTCAACGCGGGAGGCTCGACCGCGATCGCGCTGGCTCAACGTGTGGACGTGTCGCAGTACACGGAGCTCACCCTCATGGTCCGCGTCCACGGCGTCGACATCGGTGCGGGAGCAGGCAACCTCAAAGTGAGGGCCGTGCCCGAGGGTCACACCAACGAGGATCCTGGTCAGTTCTTCCTCGATGATTCGAGTGCCACCGGGCTCGGCGAGATCGCCCTGGACAACAGCATCAGCGCGCCCGCATTCCGGGTGAAGCTGCTCTCGTCGGGAAGCGGGGCCATGATCGCGGTGCTGCTCGAAGCCAATCAAGACCAAAGCCAGGTCTACAACCTGTGGGCCGACATCAGCGTGGACCTCTCGATGAAGGAGTAGGTCCGCACGCTCGCCAGAGCCCGAGGCCGCCCTCGGTTGACTCTCCAACCCCGAGCTTGGAACCCTTGCCTGTGGCCGGCAGCGGCTCGTGCTGAAGGAGTAGACGGAATGGAAAAGAGCCGACCCACACGTCTCCGCGAGGTGCCGACTCTTGCGTGGGTCGATGAATCGCACGAATCGCAACGCGAGTCAAGCCGCGAGGGCCACACGACCTTCATCGGGAAGCCTCCGCCGGTAGCGGATCTGCAACGGGTACGACGTCCCGATGCTGCGCGCATTGCCGAGCTGCGCGCGAGACGTCGGGCAATCACGGCGGCCTACGAGGAGCGGGAGAAGCTCGAGCTGTTGTTCTACGAAGCCGAGGCCAAGTGGGCCCACGCTTTCGAGCACCTCAATACCACCGCACGAGTAGGCGGGGTCGTGCGCACTCGGCGTGCCCGGTACGGCCTCAGGGTTGCAGACGGCATGCTCTGGGAGGCTTTGCGCCGCTTGCTCGACGCCGACGCCAGACTTCGAGGGCTCCTGGCAAGGCGGAAGAGGCACGCTTGACCGTAACATGCAACGCAGACGGGATCCTCGTCCTCGATGGCGGGGACGCGATCCTGTTACTACGGGCCGCGATCGAGAAGGCCTGCTCGCGCATCTGGGTGCAGCAGTTCGTGGTTGACGTTCGGCCGGGTGCCGACCGGTCCGGCATGATGCGGTACATGCTCCACGCGCTGGCGGAAGCAGCGCGCCGGGGTGTGGACGTTCGAGTTCTCCTCCCCGTCGTCACGTCCCCCTCCGGCGATCCCTACGACCTGAATCTTCCCGCAGTACGGTTTCTCGCCCGCCGGGGTGTGGCCGTGCGCCGGTATCGAGGTAGTCGACAGCGGCCACACCAACACGCCAAGGTAGTCATCGTCGACGATGATTTCGTGAGCGTCGGCAACTTCAACTGGACGACTCGCGCGTTCCGAGAGAACACCGAGCAGGGGCTGGCGATCCGCTCGAGCTCCATCACGTCGGATGCGGCCGCCAGGTTCGACCGGCTCTGGCGGGACCGGGCTTGCGCGGCGAGTGACGAGTTCGATCCGTTTCTCCTTCGGTTCCTCCGCGATCGGGGCGACCCGTATTGGCCGAGGCATCGCGCCCGGTTGGACCCGTACCGGACCTACCCGCGCTTCGAGCGGCGAGGGCGCGATCTGTACGGCAAGCTGGTGAGCCATGTCCGCAGCGGGTGCACCGTGCGAGCACTCCATGGCCAGCGGTACGCGCGAGAGGTGGAAGCGATGATTCGAGCCGCGAACGCGCGTGTTCAAGTCGCGATGTCGGCCATGCGAGCTTCGACCGACCGCCGACTGCGGGCTCTGCCGGAGTCCCTCGAGGCGGCGACCCGGCGTGGGGTCGACGTGAGGGTGCTCTATCAAGTACGCGACTGGCCAACGACGGATTTGACGGCAGACGTCGAGTACCTTCGCAGGAACGGCGTACTCCTGCGTCCGTGGCCAGTCGCCTCGAGGATGCACCTGCGCTCGGTCATCGTGGACGATCGGCGCGTCGTGGTCGGTTCCGTCGGCTGGACCCCTCAGAGCATCTACCTGTCGGAGGAGCTCAGCATGGACGTATCGGATCGGCGGACCGCGATGGCGTTCGCCGCACGCTTCGATGCTTGGTGGGCCCTCGCCTCCAAGCCTGTTCGCGCCCAGCGGCCGGTTGCGATCGAACGACCACCGTCGTCTCGGTCGTCCGGAGGCCCCGTCGCTGCGCCGAGCTGGAGCACGTGCGACTGTCCTTGCTCCGCCTGCGTTCCCGATGCCAGCGAACAGGCCCTCGCGGGCGGCCAGCGGCGCCTGTCGAGAGGCGTTGATGACGCGTGGGAGACGCCGGCATGAGCATCGCGGCTGATGAACGGTGTGAAGGGAAGTGTACCTTCGACGGCAAGATCGTCGACGACCTGCACCCGGACTGGGACATCGAGCCGGAACCCGACGGTTCCGGGGAAGAATCGGACCCCGACGCCGGCGGTGACGGCGACGACGGTGGCTGGGGTCAGGGCTATGATGATCCGCACGCGGGGGACGACGGAAGCGGCGACGGCGGTGGCTGGGGCGAGGACTACGACGATCCTGGCCCCGACGAGGACGATCAGAGCTACCCGGATCCGGACTATCCCGATCCCCCGCCGCCGGATGACGAACGCGAGCCGCTCGAGCCGCACGACCCATCACACCCGTCGGCTGGGGAGCTGCGATCCATGGCGGAGGCGAGTCGCCAGCGAGCGCTGAACTCGCTGGATCGCGCGCGAGCTGCGCTGGAACGCTACGTGAGCGGCGGGGGCACCAGGGCCGAGCGCGCGGCCGTCGAAGCTACGGTCGAGCACTACTTCCCCGGCGGCGCCACACCAGAGACCATGGCCGCCATCGCAGAGACGATCGGCGAGGCGCGCGACTTCCTCGCGGGAGCACGCTTCCACGGCATTGCCAGTTCGAGTGACGTAGAGGCGGTTCCTGAGCATGCGGGCAGGGGTTTTGCGGAGCTCGGCTATCGCAACGGTGCTGCGGCCACCACCTACTTTGCGGGAAATACGATCTTCATTTACGAGTCATACGCCTCATTTGGCGCCGCAGATCGCGCATCAATCCTCACACACGAGGGCTTCCACGGCGCCCCCGAGCCCTCCGGCCCGTACCATGGAACCCCGCGCGTCGACCACCGCGAGAGCGGCGGCGGACCACTCGACACCGCCTACAACTACCAGGGACTGACAGCCGAGCTCGCGGGTCTGCCAATCA
>JBDIVX010000330.1:0-3459 GCA_039794305.1 Candidatus Neutrinellum sp. | reverse complement strand
CGGGAGCGAGGGGGGCGACGGGCAGGACAACGACTGCGACGGCGAGGTGGACGAGGGGGTGGAGCGGACCTGCTACCGGGACGCCGACGGCGATGGCCACGGCGATCCGGCGACGACGGCCACCGGCTGCGCGGCGCCGACCGGGTACGTCGAGGCGGCCGGCGACTGCGACGACGACTGCGACGCGTGTCGCCCGGGCGGCACGGAGATCTGCGACGAGCGCGACAACGACTGCGACGGCACGGACGACGAAGGAGTCACGACGACCTATTACGCGGACTGCGACGGCGACGGCTACGCGGCCTCGGGCGCGACGACGCGCGCGGCGTGCTCGACGCCCGCGCCGGCGGCGGGGTGCTCGGGCGGGTGGACGACGCGCGTGCCTTCGGGCGCGTCGAGCACCGACTGCCGCGACGTGAACGCGGACGTGCACCCGGGCGCGGGCTTCCACGCCGGGGCGATCCCCGGGGTCGGCGGCGCGAGCGCGCGGTACGACTGGAACTGCGACGGGCTGCCGGAGCGGCGCTGGACCGACGGGTTCTACTGCTCGACGTCCTGCTCGGGCGCGGGGTGGGTGGACACGGTGCCGAGCTGCGGTGGCTCGGCGCTGTGGCGCGAGTGCGGCTACACCGGCGGGAGCTGCGGGTACCTCTTCAACGGCACCAAGGCGCAGGAGTGCCGGTGAGGGGGGCGGTCGCCCTGGCGCTGGCAGGGCTCGGGGCGCTCTCCGCGCTCGCGGCGGGCTGCCCGGGCGCGCCGTCGTGCCCGGAGAGCAGCGTGCGCGCGGGCGGGCGGTGCGTCGTCGAGGCGGACGCGTCGATGGGCGAGGACGCGCCGGGCGGCGACGCGTGCGCGCTCCGGTCGTTCTTCCCGGACGGCGACCTGGACGGCTTCGGCGCGGGCGAGCCGGTCGAGGCGTGCGAGCCGCCGGCCGGGACGGTCGAACGCGGCGGCGACTGCGACGACGAGAACGGGGCGGTGCACCCCGGCGCGGACGAGACGTGCGACGGGGTCGACGAGGACTGCGACGGCGAGCCCGACGAGGGGCTCGCGCCGCCGCTCGGCACGCCGCGGATGCTCGACGCCGATCCGTCGCTCGGCATCGGCTCCGCCTCGGTCGCGGTCTTCGGTGCCGGGTACGCCGTGGGTTACGCCGTCGGCGGCAAGGTCTACGTGGCCGGCGTCGCCGAGGACGGCTCGACGGCTTCGGCGCCGGTGGCCGTGGATTCGGACGGCGACACGCAGGAGAAGCCCGCGCTCGCCGCGACCGCCGAGGGCGGCCTGGTGGTGGTCTGGCAGCGCCCGGTCGGCGGCGGCGCCGCGCTCGTCCGCGCCCGCCGGCTCGACGCGTCCTTCGGCGGGCCGGCGGCGCAGACCGTCACGAGCAGCGCCGCCGACACGGGCGGAGCCGGCCCGGCCGTCGCCTCCGTCGACGGGCTGGTCGTCGTCGCGTGGGCGCGGGCCGACCGCGCGGGCTTCGACGGGCAGGTCCTGCGCGAGGCCGATCTGTCGCCGACCGGCGCGGCCGTCTCGCTGATGGACGCGCGGCTCGACCTCGGCCCGCCGGCGGCCCTCGCGCTGATCCCGGTGGCCGAGCCTCGCCCGCCCCACGTGCTGATGGCCGTCGCGGCTCCGGCGGCGTCCGCGTCGAGCCGGCCCGCGCGGGTCGCGCGCCTGCGCGTCCGCCCGCTCGCCACCGACGGCGCCGCGGCGATCCTCGACGACGGGCCGGCGACGGGGCGCTCGGCGCCGCGGCCGACGGGAGCGCGCGCGCGGTCTTCACGCTGTCGATCGGCCGAGCCGAGGCGGCGCTCGTGCGCCTCGCGCCGGGCGAGGTCGGGGGGAGCTTCGGCGTGCCCGCCTCGGAGAGCGTCGCGCTGCCCGCCGAGGCGGCGCCGGGGGCGACCGCGACGAGCGTCTTGCCGGACGGAGCGGTCGACGCGCTCCTCACGACGGGGATCGGCGACGGGCTCTGGTGGACGCGGATCGCGCGCGGCGAGGCGCTCGTGGCCGAGCCGCTCGGCCCGGGCTCGTCGGTGCAGGTGGTGTCGGTGGCGCGGCGCGGCCCCGAGAGCGCGCTCGCGGCGACGGCGACCGAGGAGGGCGCGCTGTGGCTCCATCCGATGGGGTGCGTGCGGTGAGCGGCCGGTACGTTGCCCCGGACGGCCGGCTGTACCATCATCGGCCGCCGCGGCGGCGGGCGGGGCCCGCGCAGGGGAGACGATGGGGAGGCGAATGAGCACGGCGAGGTGCGTCGGGAGCTGGGTCGTCTTGATCGCGTGGGCGGCGGCGCTGCCCGCGAGCGCGCAGGAGTGGACGGTGCTGCCGGTGGAGCGCGACGCGCGCGTGCCCGAGGAGGAGCGGCGGGCCGCGGGCGACGCGGTGCGCGAGAGCGGGGCGCTCGGGCCGAGCAACGCGCCCGTGTCGGCCGAGGCGCTGGCCGAGCGCGCGGGCGAGCTCGCGTCGTGCACGGAGGTCGACTGCGCCGCGCGGCTCGCGGCGCGGGCGGGGCTCGACCTCGCGGTGGTGGTGGCGGTGTGGCCGGGGAGCGGCGAGGCCGATCGCACGGTGGCCGTGAGCCTGGTCGAGCCGAACGGGCTCGTGTACGAGGCGGACCGGCCGGCGGGGGGCGACTTGCGCGCGGCGGCGGTGGCGGCGTTCGTCGAGGCGACGAACGAGCTCCGGCGCGGCGGCGGGGTGGAGCTCCGGGTGCGGAGCGTGCCCGAGGGCGCGCTCGTCCGGGTCGACGGCGTGGAGGTGGGCGTGACGCCGCACCGCGGCAGCTACCCGCCGGGCACGGTCGAGGTGGAGGTGAGCCTGCGCGGCGAGCGCGAGCGGCGCGAGGTGGCGCTCGAGAGCGAGCCGGTGGCGATCGACGTGGAGCTCGACGTGGCGGGGGCGCCGGAGGAGCCGCCGGTGGGCGGCGACGGGGGCGGCGGGCGGTCGCTCGCGGACTGGCTCGTGGGCGGCGGGCTCGCCCTCGGCGGCGCGGCGCTGGTCGTCGTGGAGTCGATCGCGCTGGCGCGGTCGGGCGAGATCGTCGACCGCGAGGGTCGTGGCGAGCGGCGTACGTTCGAGACGATCGACACGATCGCGCTCGCGGCGGGCATCGCGCTGGTGGTGACGGGCGGCGTGGTCCTTTGGACGGCGCCGTTCGCGGCGGACGTGGGGCCCGAGCACGCCGGGCTCGTGTGGAGTGGGACCTTCTGATCTATTGGTTTCGAGGGGAGAGAACGATGATCCGAGCAGCTTGTCTCATCTTGCCGGCGCTCGCGCTGTGCGCGTGTGGTGGCACCGAGTCGGTGTGCGACGAGGGCGAGCGCCTGGCGGGCGACGACCGCTGCGTGCCGGTGGACGCGGGGGGCGCGGACTCGTCGAGCGGGGACGGGGGCGAGCGGGACGGGGGCGAGGCGGACGCCGACGCGGGCGAGCCGGACGCGGGGCCGTGCGGCGGGGCGT
>JBDIVX010000329.1:0-3583 GCA_039794305.1 Candidatus Neutrinellum sp. | reverse complement strand
CGAACCTCATGCTCGTCGTGCGCTTCGGAGATCGCAACTTCGTCAAGGTGTGCGACTTCGGCTTCGCCGCGCTGCTCGCGAGCGGCAAGACGGACTCCAAGGCGCTCACGCCCGAGCGCACGCTCGACGAGAGCCGACACGCCCTCGGTGCCGGGTTCGACGTGGCGCGCCTCGAGCGAATGCTCGCCGAGGCCCGCGATCCCGCCTCCCCGATGCGCCGGCTGCACGCCCAGGAGCTCGCGGGCCGGCCGCTCGACCTCCCGATGCCCGTGACGCTCGAGGCCGACCGGCTGCTCGAGCTGCTGATGCAGCTCAAAGACGACCTCGACCGGCGCCCGGAGGACGCGCGCATCGACACGGAGACCAAGCTCGTCGAGCCGCACCGGGACGGGCTCGTCGTCGACGTGTGGGCGAGCCTCGAGGCCGTGGAGCGCGCGCACCGGACCGGCGAGGCCCGCGTCGAGCTGGTGGCGGCGCGGACGCCCGCGCGCCGGGCGCTCGAGGACCTGCACGACGTGCGGCTGGACGCCGTGCTCGGGACGTTCGAGACGCGCTACAACCCCTCCCGCAAGGCCGCCGACCGCACCTTCAACCTGAAGGTCGCCGCCTCGCGCATCGACGGCATGGTGCTCATGCCCGGCGAGGAGCTGGACTTCAACCAGGTCGTCGGCGAGCGGAGCGAGGCCAACGGGTTCCGCGTCGCGCCGGTCATCGCCGCGGGCGAGCTCGTGGACGGGATCGGGGGCGGGACGTGCCAGATCTCGGGCACGCTGCACGGCGCGGTCTTCTTCGCAGGCCTGCCCGTCCTCGAGCGGCGGCCGCACAGCCGCCCGAGCTTCTACATCAAGCTCGGCCTCGACGCGGCGGTGAGCTACCCGACCCTCAACTTCCGGTTCCGGAACGACCGCGACTTCCCCGTCGTCCTCGGCTTCACCGTCGAGGGAGGCATCGCGCGCGCGACGATCTGGGGAGCCGCGCACGGCTCCATGGTCTCCTTCGTGCGCCGCATCGACGAGACGATGGCCTTCGAGGAGCGCGAGACCGAGGACCCGTCGCTGCCGCGCGGCGTGCGGGTGCTCTCGCAGCGCGGCATCCCGGGGTTTCGGCTTAGCCGCTGGCGCGTCATCCGAGACGTCGCCAAGAACCAGGCGGTGCGCGAGCGGATGGAGGACGTCTACCCGCCGACGACGCAGATCTGGCACGTCGGGACCGGCGGCGCCGCGCCCGCGGGCTTCGTGCGCCCGCCGGACGACGAACACCCCGAGTACACCGCCGACGAGTACCTCGAGATGACGCAAGGGGTGGGCGTCGAGGGCACGCAGGAGGTCCGTCGAGCCGGCCGCACCGGCGCGCGAGGCTGGACCGTCCGCGCCGGCTACACCGACAGCCTGAGCGGCGCCGACGCCGTGAGCAATTGAGACCCCGCCGCGCTACCATCCGGGCGTGACCCTGCGCGGCAAGCGGATCGTCGTGGGTATCGGGGGCGGGATCGCCGCCTTCAAGGCCGTCGAGCTGGTGCGCGAGCTCGGCCGACGCGGGGCGGAGGTGCGCGTGGTGCTGACGCCGTCGGGCGCGCGCTTCGTCGGCGCGATCACCTTCGCCGGGCTCACCGGCCGGCCCGCGGTCACCGACCTCTGGGACCCGGCCTACACGGGCGAGGTTCACGTGGACCTCGGCGGCTGGGCCGACGCGTTGGTGGTCGCGCCCGCGACGGCGAACCTGCTCGCGCGGGCGGCGAGCGGCATGGCCGACGACGCGCTGCTCACGACCGTGAGCTGCATGAGCGGGCCGGTGCTCTACGCGCCCGCCATGCACACGCGCATGTGGCGCCGCCCGGCGACCCGGCGCAACGTGGCGCGGCTGCGCGAAGACGGCGCCGCGTTCGTGGGGCCCGTGGAGGGCCCGCTCGCGAACGGCGAGACGGGCGAGGGGCGCATGAGCGAGCCCGAGGCGATCGCCGACGCGCTCGAGGCGCTCGTCGGCGGGCCCGGGGACCTCGCCGGCGCCCACGTCCTCGTTAGCGCCGGTCCCACCGTCGAGGACCTGGACCCGGTCCGCTACCTCGGCAACCGGTCGAGCGGGCGGATGGGGTACGCGCTCGCCGAGCGCGCCGCCGCGAGGGGCGCGCGCGTGACGCTCGTGAGCGGGCCGGTGAGCCTCGAGGCGCCGGCCGGCGTCGAGCGCGTGTCGGTGCGGAGCGCGCTCGAGATGCGCGAGGCGCTCGTCTCGCGGCTCGACGGCGCCGACGCGGTCGTGATGGCCGCCGCGGTCGCCGACTACCGGCCCGCGACGCGACACGACGACAAGATCAAGAAGCAGGACGGCCCGGTCACGCTCGAGCTCGTGCGCAACCCGGACATCCTCGCGGAGCTCGGCGCCCGCCGCGCCGGCCGGCGCCCGGTGCTCGTCGGCTTCGCCGTCGAGACGCAGGACCTCGTCGCGTACGCGCGCGGGAAGCTCGAAAGCAAGAAGTGCGACCTCGTGGTCGCGAACGACGCGCGGGTGGGCTTCGGGGGCGACGACAACCAGGCGATCCTGGTCGACGGGGCGGGCGAGGACTCGCTCCCGCCCCTGTCGAAGCGCGCCCTGGCGGACCGCATCCTCGACCGGGTGCGCACCCTGCTCCAGGCCTGAGGTAGACTGGCGGCGATGTCGCACCCCCAGGTGCCGAGGCCAATGGGCGTCAGCGATCCGCTCCTCGATCAGGTGCTGGACGGGCGCTACCGCGTGGTCCGCAAGCTGGGCGAGGGGGGGATGGGCTCGGTCTACCTCGCCGAGATGGTCGACGGCGGACAACGGGTGGCGGTCAAGGTCCTGCACGACCACCTCGTCAGCGACGCCGACCAGAAGGAGCGGTTCGAGCGCGAGGCGCGCGCGCTGTTCGGGCTCGAGCACCCGCACATCCTCCACGTGCACGACTTCGGCGTCGTGAACGGGCTGCCCTACCTCGTGATGGAGCTGCTCGACGGCGTCACCCTCGACCGGTTCGTCGAGGAGACCCCGCCCGACACCGACACGGCCCTCGAGATCGCGCGCCAGGTGCTGAGCGGGCTCGCCTTCGCGCACGCCCAGGGCGTCCTGCACCGCGACCTCAAGACCGAGAACGTCTTCCTCGACCGCACGCCGGAGGGCCGGCTGACGGCGCGGCTGCTCGACTTCGGGCTCGTGAAGTTCGTCGACGACGACCGCTGGGGCTCGGGGGGCAAGGCGCTGACGGCGTTCGGCGAGGTCTTCGGCACGCCCGCGTACATGTCCCCCGAGCAGGCGACCGGCGCGCCGGTGGGCCCGACCACCGACGTGTACTCGATGGGCGTCGTCCTGTTCGAGCTCCTCACCGGGGTGTGGCCGTTCATGGAGGAGTGCCGCGCGGACATGTTCCGAGCCCACCTGACGAGGCCCCCGCCGCGCGTCGGCGAGGCGCGCGAGGACCTGGCGGTGCGCCCCGAGCTCGACGCGCTCCTGCACAAGGCGATGGCGAAGGAACCGGCGCAGCGGTTCCCGGACGCCGTCGCCATGCTCGCGGCGCTCGCGGCCGTCCCTCGCCCCGCAGCCTGGCCCTGAGGCGCCGCGCCGCCCGTCCTCC
>JBDIVX010000328.1:0-3636 GCA_039794305.1 Candidatus Neutrinellum sp. | reverse complement strand
CGATGCCGCCCTCGCCCTACGCAGCATCTACTGCAGCGACCGCCTCCCCGGATTCCTCAAGCGCCTGCAGCGCACCTATACCGCCGACATCCATGAGGCCGCTTGATCCGTGCCGCATCCAGACCCGGTTCGAGACCCGCCTGGACCACCATCACGGGGCTGTAGCTCAGCTGGGAGAGCGCTGTCGTGGCACGGCAGAGGCAGTGGGTTCGAAACCCGCCAGCTCCACCATCTTCATCACGGGGTCGTAGCTCAGCTGGGAGAGCGCGTGGGTCGCAACCACGAGGTCGTGGGTTCGAGACCCACCGACTCCACTTCGCGGCGAATGCCGTCGGGACTACATCGACTGTTAATCGACCGTCTCGGCAAGTCCTCGTCGCCGTTTTCGGGGAGCCATGTTCCAAGGGAGGCGAGCTGGCCTTGCAAGTCGGCTGTGGTCGGTTCGATTCCGACGCTCTCCACCACGCCCGCGCGTCCGAGGTGTTTGCGGCTGCATCCCTGGCTTCCAACCAGGAGGAGCGGGTTCGACCCCCGCCGGACGCTCTGGTCGAACGCGTCGGCGCGTCGTCAACTCGTGTGACCGGCGGCGTGCCGATCGCGTTCGGCCTCTTCGTGGCGGATCCGAATGGTCAGGGGCCGGCCTGCAAAACCGGTGCACGCGGGTTCGATTCCCGCCCGCCACTCTAAACAACACGGGAGGTGCGTCATGAAGAGGAACAAGGAGGAAGCTTCCTTTTGAGGTCATGAGCAAGCGCCGCAAGGGGTACCCATCCGAGACGCACGTCAAGAAGGGATACCGCGTCGTCGGCGGCGACAAGGTCCTCGTCGAGAAGCTCGGTCGCAACGATCTCTGCCCCTGTGGGTCCGGGCGCAGATTTCAAGAAGTGTTGTCTCGCCACCGGCGAGTACGACGGCGCGAATCGCGATGACTACTACCGATAGATGGCGCGAGCGGCGACGCCGCGCCCGCTGCCCCCGTGGTCCAACGGAAGGACGTCGGTCTTCTAAACCGAGAGGTGGCGGTTCGAATCCGTCCGGGGGTGCCATCGATCGATGCCCGCGTAGCTCAACCGGAAGAGCACCCGGCTACGAACCGGGAGGCTGGAGGTTCGATTCCTTCCGCGGGTGCCCAGGATCGCAGGAGGAGCGAAGCGACGACGAGAACTCTGGTCCTCGTAGCTCAAGGGAAGAGTACTGGTCTCCGAAGCCAGTGATGAAGGTTCGATTCCTTCCGGGGACGCTATCGGCGCGGGGAGAGCCGGCTGCCTGGCAAGGGCTCATGACCCTCCGCCCCTCCAGGTTGACTAGGGTCCTTCGGACCCGTCCTCCGGCTCCTGGCCCCGCAACCATTCTCTCCCGCTGACGATCGGGATCGACGCGCCTCTCATACGGGCGACGGCGGTGGTTCGACTCCACCCGGCGGGACATTCGCGGGGCTCGCTTTCTGGGAGAGCACCTGCCTTACGAGCAGGACGAGCTGGGTTCGATTCCCAGGCCCCGCACCAAACCTCTTGCTCGCGAGGGTTCGACCCCCTCCGCGAGCACCACGCCCACGTGGCCCAATTGGCAGAGGCGTCGGATTAAGGATCCGAAGGTTGGAGGTTCGAATCCTCCCGTGGGTACCACTACGGCCACGTAGCCCAACCGGCAGAGGCACTCGGTTCAGAACCGGGAGGTTGGGAGTTCGAATCTCCCCGTGGCCACTGCGCGGACGTAGCCCAATCGGCAGAGGCACCTGCGTCAAGCCCAGGCAAGTGAGGGTTCGACTCCCTCCGTCCGCACCACGGTCTTCATCCACGAGGAGGTGAACGCACAAGGAGGTCACACCATGAGAACGCTCGTATTGGACCAGGGGTACCAGCCCCACAGGATCGTCAGCTGGCAGCGGGCCGTCGTGATGCTGTTCGACGGGAAGGTCGAGGTCGTCGAAGAGTACGACGAGGACATCCGCTCGGTGAGCATCACCATCAAGATGCCCGCCGTCGTCCGGATGCTGCGGGCGATTCGCGGTCGCAAGCGGGCGATCAAGTTCTCGCGGATCAACGTCGCGACCCGTGACGAGTTCCGGTGCCAGTACTGCGGCGAGAAGCTCCCGCTGCGTCGGTTGACCTACGACCACGTCGTTCCGCGGTCGCAGGGCGGACGGACCACGTGGGAGAACATCGTGATGGCCTGCTACGACTGCAACGAGCAGAAGAGCAACCGCACGCCGCAGCAGGCGGGCATGAAGGTCCGGAAGCAGCCGGTCAAGCCCAAGTGGCTGCCGGTGATCGCGTTCAGGATCGATCCGGCGTGCAGCATCCCCGAGGCCTGGGCCAACTGGCTCTACTGGCATGGGGCACTCGAGGAGGGCTCGTGAAGTCATCCAAACAGCCGATCGGGAGGGCGGACCCGCGGTAGACGCCGTCGTCGCCGCCCTCTCGATCGGCACCTTCGGAATGTGGCGCAGCTTGGAAGCGCGCCTGGTTCGGGACCAGGAGGCCGTGGGTTCGAATCCCACCATTCCGACCAATGGAGGGCGATGCGATCTGGGATCGCCGCCGGCTTGAACCCTCGACGATTCCTCCGCCCTCCTCGATCATGGAAGCTGCGTCGGTGGTGGTCACCGAGCCCGCCTGGAACGCGGGTGGCGCTTCGGCGTCGAGGTTCGACTCCTCCTGCTTCCGCCATTCTCGGAAGGTGACGTGGCCGCGGTGGCCACACCGGCTTCGAACACCGGGGGCGTCATCGGCGCAGAGGTTGACTAGGGTCCTTCGGACCCGTCGACAGGTCTGTATCCGTGCAGCTCCGCGGACTTCGTCCGCTCCGCCATGCACGGCTACAGCCATGTACGATTCCTCCGCCTTCCGCTGCATTTCTGGAGGACACGGTGACGGTGGTCGTCACGGTCGGCTGCTACCCGATTGGCGCTCCGGCGTCGAGGTTCGACTCCTCTGTCCTCCGCCAACGAACTCAGGCACAAGGAGAAGAGCCATGTCTGTTTCCACATTGAAGGGAAAGAACGTCCCGGTACGCCTCTGGACGAAGCTCGAGGAGGTCGAGAGCTCGGCGCTCGATCAGCTCAAGAACATCGCGGCGCTCCCGTGGGTGTTCAAGCACGTCGCCGTCATGCCCGATGTGCACTTCGGCAAGGGTGCGACCGTCGGTTCGGTGATCGCGATGAAGGACGCGGTCGCGCCGGCGGCCGTCGGCGTCGACATCGGCTGCGGCATGGCCGCGGTGAAGACGAACCTGACCGCGTCCGATCTGCCCGACTCGCTCGCGCTGCTCCGGCATCGCGTCGAGCAGGCGATCCCGGTCGGCTTCGCGTCGCACGACAAGGTGGTGAAGTACGCCGAGAAGCAGCGGCTCTTCAAGGAGTTCCACCTGCTCACGGACAAGGTCCAGGATCGTCTGGGCAAGGCCCGCAAGCAGATGGGCACGCTCGGCGGCGGCAACCACTTCATCGAGCTCTGCCTCGACACAGAGCAGAACGTCTGGCTGATGCTGCACTCGGGCTCGCGCAACATCGGCAAGATGCTCGCCGAGCTCCACATCGGCCGGGCTCGGAAGCTGGCGCACAACGCCGAGCTCCCGGACCGCGACCTCGCCGTCTTCCTCGCGGGCACGCCCGAGATGGAAGAGTACCGCCGCGAT
>JBDIVX010000327.1:0-3774 GCA_039794305.1 Candidatus Neutrinellum sp. | reverse complement strand
ACGAGCGGACGAATGCAGGGCTCCGCCGCCGACTGCCGCGGCGGAGGTCGTCGCCGCAGCCGTCGCGACCACGCTCGAGGCCCCGAAGCCCACCGTCCAACGGCGAGCACGTCGGGCCGTTCCTTCCTCCGAGCACGTCGGGCCGTTCCTTCCTCGGCGACATCGATCGGCTCGTCTACCACATGAACCGTCTGGCGGAGGACGCCATCCGGACCCTCCGCGCCGCCCGCAAGCGGCCGGTGATGGGCGCCCGGGCCCTCCGGCGCCTTCACCCATGGAGCGAGCCGCGGACGTTGCGGGAGTCGGGCGGCGGCCGGGTGCCGACGTTCCGGATCGGCGCGCGCGGGATCGTTGGGCGCGTCGAGCGCATCGGGGCGGCGAAGGAGGTCCACTCGTTCCGGTCAGACCACGAGGATTGCCGCGTCGCGCGGCGGGACGGCGACCACGAGCGGCGGTTCCCGTTCGGGACGTACGCCTGGCGCGCATACCACGGGGCGCCGGTCGAGCGCGCGCCGCTGCCCGGAGCCATCATCGCGAGGCCGGGGCCGGTCCTGTGCGATGTGCAGGCCGAGCTCGATCGCGAGCGGAGGGCTCGCGATGAGGTGCGCGACGAGTCGCACGCGATCGTGGACGCGGTCCGGCAGGCGTTCGTGGACGAGGCGGAGGAGATCGTCGAGGAGGCGACGCTCGACCTGGCCGAGCCGGCGCCGCGCCGCCCCGCTCGAGACACGGCCGGCAAGAACGGCGAGAAGAAGGGCAACACTGCGAGCGGCAGGGGCGACGGCGGCGAGCCGACCGACGACGAACGCGACCCCGCCGTGGTCCGCCATCGCTTCGACAAGCGGCGCGTCGAGACGGCGCGGCGCATCATCACGCTACGAGACCGTCGGCGAGGAAGGCCGCCTCGCGGCTCCGGCAGTCACGGCTCCGACCCACCTGGCTGAGCCCAGACCGCCCGTCGGGGCGCGTGCGTCGCTGGACGAGGACCGGCGGCGCATCGCTGCGTCTGCCGTTCCCCGCGACGGCGCCGATCCGCTCCTCTCGCCGCTGCGAGCGGACGAATACAGCGCTGCGCCGGTCACTGCCGCGGCGCAAGTCGTCTACGCAGATGACGCGACCACGCTCGAGGCCCCGAAGCCCACCGTCCAACGCCCCGCACGTCGGGCGGTTCCATTTGGCCGCGCGGCTCCGGGAGTCACGGCTCCGACCCACCTGGTTGAGCCCAGACCGCCCTTCGGGGGCGCGTGCGTCGCTGGACGAGGACCAGCGGCGCATCGGTGCGTCTGATGTTGCCCGTGACGGCGCCGATCCGCTCCTCTCTCCGCCACGAGCGGAAGAATGCATGGCTGCGACGACGACTGTCGCCGCGGAAGTCGTCGCTGCAGCCGTCACGACCACGCTCGAGGCCCCGAAGCCCACCGTCGAACGCCCCGCACGTCGGGCGGTTCCTCCCCTTCCTCCCCGCCTCCCCGCACGTCGGGCGGTTCCTCCCCGCCGGGCGGTTCCTCCCCGCCTCGACCACGCTCGAGACCCCGAAGCCCACCGTCCAACGGCGAGCACGTCGGGCCGTTCCTCCCCTCCGCCTCCACCACGCTCGAGACCCCGAAGCCCACCGTCCAACGGCGAGCACGTCGGGCCGTTCCTCCTGTTCCCCTCCGGACCGTGCCCCTGGGGACCGTGCCCCTTGTCGGATCAACCGCCTGCGTTCGCCATCCTCTCTCCGGTCTTCTCGTCCACTAACACGCGTCCCCGCAGCCCCAGCCCGACCGAGTCGTCGATAACATCGATTAGTCGGCTGAAGCCAACGTCATCTTCGACCACAATGACCAAGTCCTCAAGCATCGGATTCACCCGCCTAACACGGACAACGAAGCGCTCGAAGGCCTCTGCGGAGTCAACGATCGCGCTCGCTCGAACTGCGCCATCGGGTCCTGCGTGCCAACTAACCGCCACCGAAGTCTGGCGGACCTCAGCGCGCAAGTATCCACGCACTTCGTCGGTGCCAAGCACGTCAAGAACCTGATCTGGTTCGGCTCCGACCCCATTGCTGACAAGAAGTCCGTGTTCTAGCTCACCGCTGTCGCTTGGTGACTCACATTGCGTGCATCGGGAGAACTGCCCGACGCTCGTCGCGACGAGCATTGCGACGAAGATCTTGACCGGCATCCATGGCTTCATACCACGACGGCTCCGTTGCGGGACAACCTACTCAGTGGGCACGTGTAGGTCGGCTGCCTTCTCCTCGATCTGCGCGACGGTTCGTTGTGTCCCCGACATCGAGCCTACGTCCGACGGCACCCCGGCACGTATTGCGTGACGTTCTTCTACAGTCAGACCGAACCAAGCTTCCCGACCTTCGGGAACGTCGACACCGAGGGAACGCAGTGCACCGATGTCGTTGTTCCAAACAGCACGCGCAACATAGGCTCCGTACGCCCAGAATGTCTTGCCTTCCCCCTGTTCTGGGTTCGACGGATCGGGCATGCTCATTCGTGCCTCAGCGATAGTCTCGTTCCTTCCGAGCGAACGGAGACTTTGGGGGTCGAGGTCAGCGTTCATACGTGTTGAATTTTCCGCTCCAATCCGTTCTATTTCGTCGACAAACCCGGAGAAGAACTCTTGCTGGTTACTTCTGTCAAACCCGCCACCCGTTTCGCCTAGGAGGCCGCCCAACCTGCCAAACAGTCCGTGGCCCCGATGAGGCTCGGGCAACGCGGCTTGAAAAGCCCTTCTCAGCTTACGCGTGGCACTCGCTCGGTGAACCTCCGCCCACCCGTTCCATTCGCGGGCAGCCGGGTGGTCCGGGTCGGGTGGGCGTCCTCCTTCCGCAGCGGCTGCATATGCTGACTGCATCCGAGCTACTCGCGCCGTCACTCTTTCTCCCTCCCGCCTTTCCTCGGCAGGAACTTGCCGGTTGTCCGTTCTGATATCTGAGAACTTCTCATCTAGGCCTAGAGGGTCACGCGCCAGAAGCAGGTTCCCGCTGACATAGTGATACGAGTTCAACGCCTCCCCACCCCCCACCGCATGCACATGCAGCGGGTCCGGCGACGCCCACCTCCCCACCCTCGGGATCAGGTACCGCTCCCCGAAGTACACGACGCCGACCTCTTCATCCCCCTCCTTCCCCGTGAACCCGGCCGGCTCCGGAGCGACACTCGTCGGCTCGCTCGCGCGGAACGTCTCGCGCGCACCGTTGGGGTAGAACGTCGTGCTCTCGGTGAGCTCGCCGCTCTCGAGGTCGAGGACGGCGGTGGTGCTCTGGATGAGGTCCGTCAGCGCGACCGTGAGGCGGTGGTCGGGGTCGAGGGTGGTGCTCGGGTCGCCCTCCTGCCAGACGAGGCGGGCTCCCGCGACGAGGTACTGGGCTTCGGGCGTGAGCCCCGACGCCGGCTCGTAGGTGCCCCGGACGGTCGTCTGTAGGCCTCGGCGCTCGAAGTCGCCAGGGTAGACGTACAGGGCGACGCGTTCTGGGGGGTCGCCGTCGCGGTCCTCGTCGAGGGTCTGCTTGACGGTGCGCTGGTTCGCGCCGTCGTAGCGGTAGCGCTGGCGGACCTGGAGCTGCCAGACGCCACGCTCCAGGTCGTAGCGGCGGGCTTCGGAGAGGCGGTTCACCTCGTCCCAGCGGTACTGGTAGTGCTGCTCGCTGGCGCACTCGCAGCCGGCGCGAAGGGCCCTCGCGCGCTCCGCGAAGTCGTCGCCGCCCGGGTCGGCGCACGCCATCGGTGAGCCCGTGCACTCGGCGGCGACCGTCATGGTCTCGACGTTGCCGCC
>JBDIVX010000326.1:0-3827 GCA_039794305.1 Candidatus Neutrinellum sp. | reverse complement strand
GCGTCGTGGAACTGGCTCCCGAACTGGTCGTGCAGCGAGGTGCGGACCCGGTCGATCTGGCGGTATTCGCTGAACAGCCCCGGCGCCGAGAGGACGAGCACGGGGCGCACGACCTGCCCGAGCCCCGTCGAGGTGACCGCCGCTCCGTCGAGCTGGCCCGCGCGCATCTTGCGGATGTAGTCGCGCTCGTCGCCCTGCGAGCCGCCCAGGTAGAACTGGAGGCGGAGCCGGCCGCCCGTCTCCTGCTGGAGGCTGTTCGACCAGGCCCGGAACGCCCGGTCCCACGGCGAGCCCCGCGGCGCGAGGGTCGCGATGCGCAGGGTGGTCGTCTCCTGGGCGCCGGCGCGTTCGGGCGCCGAGCCGGGCGCCACGACGGCGAGCGCGAGCGCGAACAGGAAGGCTACGAAAAAGGAACGCTTCATGGCTTCTCTCCCTCGGGTCCCGCGGCGACGAGGCACTCCTCGCCGAGGGCTCCGACGATCCGAGAAGGCCGAGATTCAAACATGTTTGGCCGCGGGGGTCGAGAGCCGACGGTGCACGGGATCACTCGGCAAAGAGCTCGCCGCCGCGGCGGACCAGGCGGCGGGCCCGGCGCTGGGCGATCTTGTTGGCGAGCCGCGCCTCCGGCAGCACGTCGCCGGCCTCGAGCACCTCGGTCACGAGCTCGTCGAACAGCTCGCGGTTCTGTGTCCGGACCGCGTAGCTGCGCGCGTAGTTGTACTGGATGATCAGGGCCCGGCGGTCGGTGATCTCGAGCGCCCGGTCGAAGTACTGAACGGCTGCCTCGGGGTCGCCGCCGAGCTCTTCCGCCGTCACCACCCCGAGGAAGGTCAGCCCGGCGGCGTTGTAATAGGCCGGGTCGAGCTCCACCGAGCGCTGCACCAGGGCCTTGGCGAAGCCGAGATCCGCGATGAGCATGGGATCGTCGCGCGAGACGTTGATGGCCGAGCCCCAGGAGTAGCCCGCCCACAGGAGCATCGGCGCCGCCTCCTCGTCGTCGAACCGCTCGCGCAGCCAGCGCTCGAACGCCGGAAGCCCCGCGTCCCGCGCCTCGTCGAAGCCGTCCGCGTTCAGGCGGATGAGGCGGAAGGCGAAGTTCCGGGCGCGGAGGTACATCAGCCGGGCGCGCTGGCGCAGGTGCTCCTCCCGCTGGAAGTCCATCGGATCCACGAGCTCGAGCTCGTCCTCGATCCAGCCGTAGGCGTAGCCCGTGTAGCTCTTGGTGAGCTGCAGCAGGATGATCTCGTTGTCCGGCGAGACGCGCCAGACGCCCTCGAGCTGCAGGATGCTCCCGGGCGCCGCCTCGCCTGCGAACTCGTAGTCCCAGTGCTGGTCGAACGCCGGGGCGGCCCGCTCGAAGAGGTTCGCGGTCGAGTCCGCGGTGAAGCGAGTGAGGTCGCAGCCGCTCGCCGAGAGGGCGAGCAGAGCGAGCCCTGCGCACGCGAGGGTCCCGGACGATCGCATGGAGCCCTTAGTACGCGGCCCAAACGCGCGTTGTCAACGCGATCCGGGCGGCTTGCCCCCCCCGGGCCGTCGACTAGATTCCCCTCCGTGCGCGTGCTGGGCCAGGCCGGAAGGGTGCTCGTCGTCGGGGTCACCCTGGGAGTCGGCGTGGGTGTCCTCCGGGGCTTCCCCTCGATCGCCGAGGCGGGCCCCGAGGAGGGGTTCTGCGCGCCCCCGGTAGCCGCGGCGCCCCGCGTCCTGTGGATCGGCCCCGCGGCCGCCCACGCGCTGTCCGGCCGGCAGGACGTGGCCTTCGTCGACGCGCGTCCCCGCGAGGAGTTCGTCGCCGGGCACGTCTCGGGCGCCCTGAGCGCCCCCATGGTCGACGGCACCGTCCCGGCGGAGCTCGTGGCGCTCCTGCGCGGGAGCCGCACCGTCATCGTCTACGACGACACCGTCGAGGACTGCGCCCGCTCGACGCGGCTGGCGGAGCTGCTCGCCCAGGACGGCTTCTCCGACGTGAGGGTGCTCGAGGGTGGCATGCCGGCCTGGCTCGAGGCCGGGTACGCCGCGGAGGCAGGGACGTGTCGTCTGTGTCCCTGAAGCTCGCGACCCCGGCCGGGCGCTGGGCGACGATCGCCGCCCGGCTCGCGGTGGCGGCCGTGTTCGTCTGGGCGGCCGTCCCGAAGCTGCTCGACCCGGCCGGCTTCGCCGAGGACATCGCCAACTACCAC
Organism: Candidatus Neutrinellum sp.; assembly: GCA_039794305.1. GTDB lineage: Bacteria > Myxococcota_A > Polyangia > Polyangiales > JBDIVX01 > JBDIVX01. Next base: position 1,650 of record JBDIVX010000326.1, on the reverse strand, counting down.
CTGCTCCCGGACGCGGCCGTCGGGTACGTCGCCGCGATCGTCCCGCTCGTCGAGCTGGTGGTGGCCGGGGCGCTGATCACGGGGCTCGAGGCGAGGGGCGCGGCGCTGGTGGCCGCGGCGATGCTCGCCGTCTTCACGTTCGCCATGGGACAGGCGATGGCGCGGGGCATCGACCTGTCCTGCGGCTGCTTCGGGAGCGCGACGACCGCGCGCGTGGGCTGGGGCTCGATCGCGCGGAACGCCGCCTTGCTCGTGGCCTCGGGCTTCGTCGTCGTGGCGCCGGAGGCCCGGTGGCGCTCGGCCGCGGACCCGCCGTCGCCTTGACGCTCCCCGGGGCCGCTCGTCATCATTGTCTTCGATGCGTCGGGCCCTCGCCCCGGTGATGCTCGCTCTTACGGCGCTCGCCGTCGCGGCCGCGCCCGCCGGCGCCACGGTCACGCTCGCGCTCGACCTGCGCGAGCTCGTCACGCGCGCGGACCACGTGGTGGTGGGTCGGGTGGTGAGCCAGCGGGCGCGGTGGGATCACCGCCGGCGCATCGTCACCGACGTGACCGTCGAGGTGCAGGAGTCCATGAAGGGCGCGGGCGACGGCGAGACGATCGTCGTGCGCCGGCTGGGCGGCGCCATCGGGGAGCTCGGCATGCGCGTCGAGGGCGAGCCGGACTTCGCCGACGGCGAGCGGGCCGTCCTCTTCGCGCGGCGCCTGTCGAGCGGCGTGCTCCGGCCGGTGGGGATGAGCCAGGGGGTCCTGCCCATCCGGGTCGACGCGGGGCGCGAGCTCGTCCTGCCGGGCGGCGCCGGGCTGTCGCTGGTGGAGCGGCTGCCCGACAGCCGGCTCGTCGCGGCGCCCGCGGCCCTGCGCCAGCCGAGACCGCTCGAGGACCTCCTCGGCGACATCCGCCGCTTGGTGGAAGAGACGCGTGATCGGTAGGACCCTGCTTCTGATCGCGGCGGTGTGGGTCGGCGGCGCTCTGGGCGCACGGCCGGCGCAGGCCTGGTGCCGCATGACCACGAGCGCGCGCGAGCCGCCGGCCGGCACGTGCTCGACCGACGGCGTCCCGCTCGCGTGGGAACGGCGGTGCATCGAGTACGCGATCGACGCCCGCGGCTCGAAAGACATGACGCTCGACGAGGTCACGGAGGTCGTCCACACGTCCTTCGGGACGTGGCTCGCGGTGGAGTGCGACGACGTCCCGCCGGGCCTAGACGTCCGCGAGGCGTCCCGGAATTCGCTCTGCGGCAGGGCCGAGTACAACAGCGACGAAGGGAACGTCAACACGATCGCCTTCGTCGGGGACTGGGAAGACCGAGAGTACGACCCACGCGCCTACGCGCTCACGACCGTGTGGCACAACACCTCCACGGGCGAGATCTACGACGTCGACATCGAGATCAACGAGTCGGACAAGACCTACGGGATCTGCCCGCCCGTGGACGGCTGCACGGACGGCACGGTCGACCTCCAGAACGTGCTGACGCACGAGATCGGCCACTTCTTCGGTCTCGCCCACTCGGATCAGGTGTTCGCGACGATGTACTGGACGGCCGAGCCGGGCGACGTCGACAAGCGGGTCCTCCGGACCGACGACATCGACGGCTTCTGCGCCGTCTACCCGCCGGGCTCGCTCCCGGACGAGTGCAGCTTCACCC
>JBDIVX010000325.1:0-3859 GCA_039794305.1 Candidatus Neutrinellum sp. | reverse complement strand
GCACAGCGTCCTGTGGCTCGGGGTCACGCTGGCGGCGACCGCCGTCCTGTACGTGTGGCTCTCCGCGCCGTTCCTGGCCGGCGTGCAGATCCTCCTGTACACGGGCGGCGTGGTCACCCTGATGATCTTCGGCGTCATGCTCACCCGGCGCGCCGACCCGGCGAACGTCGCCAACGAGGCGAGCCGGCGGCCGTGGGGCGCCGTCGCGGCCGCGGGGCTGTTCGGCCTGCTCGCGTCCGCCATCTACGGGACCGAGGGGCTCCCGACCGAGGTCGCGGAGCCCATCACGACACAGGAGGTCGGCGCGGCCTTCCTGACCGAGCACGTGCTCGCCTTCGAGGTCCTGTCGGTGCTGCTGCTCGCGGCCATGGTGGGCGCCATCGTGCTCGCGCGGCGCCGGGACCCCGAGCGGCCGGCGGACCGGGAGGAGGGGCGCTGATGCCGCTCTCGTCCTATCTCCTGACCGCGGCCGCCCTGTTCTGCATCGGGCTGTACGGCGTGCTCACGCGGCGCAACGCCATCGGCCTCCTGCTCGGCGTCGAGCTCATGGCCAACGCGGTGAGCATCGACCTCGTCGCCTTCTCCCGCTATCACGGCGGCCACTTCGGGCAGGTCTTCGCCCTGTTCGCCATCGCCCTCACCGTCGCGGAGGTGGTCGTCGGCCTCGCGCTGGTGATGCTGCTGCACCGGGCCCGAAGAGACATCGTCGTCGACGCCGCCAACGAGCTCGAGCACTGAGCCTCATGTTCGACCCCACGAAGCTCGCCCTCGCCGCCCTCCTGGTCCCCGCCGTCGCCGCGGTGCTGATCGCGGCGATCCCACCGCTCCGGCGCGACAAGGGCGCCGCGTCCACGCTGTCCATCGCCGCGGTGCTGGCGTCGCTCGCCGCCTCGGTCGCGCTGCTGGTGGGCTACGTCGTCTCGCCCGAAGCGACCGTGGAGGTGACGCGGTGGCTGCCCGGCGCGGGCGCCACCGTCGCCGAGGCCGGCCTGCAGCTCGACGGCGTCTCCCTCTCGATGCTCGTCGTCGTCACGCTGGTGGCGAGCTCGGTGCAGATCTTCTCGCTCGGCTACATGGCCGACGAGGAGCCGCCCGCCTTCGGCCGCTACTTCGGCTACCACTCGCTCTTCGTCTTCGCGATGAACCTCTTGGTGCTCGCCCCGAACCTGCTCCAGGCCTTCGTCGGCTGGGAGCTCGTGGGCGTCGCGAGCTACCTGCTCATCGGCTTCTACTTCCGAAAGCCGAGCGCGGCCCGCGCGGCGCTCAAGGCCTTCTGGATGACCAAGCTGGCCGACATGGGCCTGCTGATCGGGCTCCTCGTCCTGTACCGGGAGACGGGCAGCTTCTCGTGGGAGGCGGCGCTGCCGGTGGGCGTCGCGACGACGGTCACCCTGCTCGTCTTCGTCGCGGTGATGGGAAAGAGCGCCCAGTTCCCGCTCCACGTCTGGCTCCCGGACGCCATGGAGGGCCCCACGCCCGTGAGCGCGCTCCTGCACGCGGCCACGATGGTGGCGGCGGGCGTGTTCCTCGTGGTGCGGGCCGATCCCCTGTTCGACCAGGCGCCGCTCACCGGCGACGTGATGGCGTGGGTCGGCGGCTTCACGGCCCTGTTCGCGGCCGCCGTCGCCGTGGTGCAGACCGACATCAAGCGCGTCCTCGCCTACAGCACCGTCTCGCAGCTCGGCTACATGGTCTGCGCGCTCGGCGCGGGGTCGCTCATGGGCGGCTTCTTCCACCTGACCACCCACGCCTTCTTCAAGGCCCTGCTCTTCCTCGCGGCGGGCAGCGTGATCCACGGCGTGGGCTCGAACGAGCTCCGGGACATGGGCGGGCTCTGGTCGCGCATGAAGCTCACCTGCGTGGTCTTCGTGATCGGGGCGCTCGCGCTCGCGGGCTTCCCGCTCCTCTCCGGGTTCTTCAGCAAGGACCTGATCCTCGAGGCGGTGTTCGCCGAGGAGCTGTGGGGGCCGGGCGTCTTCCTGATGATCGCGGCCTTCCTCACGGCGTTCTACATGGGGCGGGTCGTGCTCCTCGCGTTCTTCGGCGAGCCGTCCGAGCGGGCGCGGCACGCGCACGAGGGCGGCCCGTCGATGCGGCTGCCGCTCGTGGTGCTGGCGGCAGGATCGGTGAGCGTGGGCTGGTTCGGGAGCGACCTGGCGGCGGTCTATGACAGCGAGTACCACTTCCACGTCGGCCCGATCGGCCTCGCCGCCACCGCGCTCGCCCTCGCCGGGGTCGGGGTGGCGTGGCTGCGCTACGGGCGGCGCCGGGAGGGCCCCGAGAGCTTCGGCGCGTTCGAGCCGCTCGCCGGGTTCGCGCGGTCGGGCCTCGTGGACCGCGCCTACGCGGGCGCCTACCGGCACGCGCTGCTGGCCTTCGCGGCGGTCGTCGGATGGCTCGACCGCTACGTGGTCGACGGAGTCATGAACCTGACGGGGTGGGTGACCATCGTGGCCGGCCGCGGGATCCGGCGCACCCAGACCGGCAACGTGCAGCACTACGTCTACGTCGTCGTCGCGGCGACCCTGGTGCTCGTGGCGTGGGGGCTGTTCCGATGAGCATCGGTCTGCTCGGCACGGTCGTCGCAGCGCCGTTCGTCGCGGCGCTCGGTCTGCTCGTCGTCCCGCGGGACAACCGCGCCGCGATCCGGCTCGTGTCGCTCGCCGGGGCCGCCGTGTCGCTCGCCGTCAGCGTGGTGGTGGCGCTCCGGTACGACGTCTCCGCCGGCGGGTTCCAGCTCGAGGAGAGCTACCCGTTCGTCCCCGCGCTCGGCATCACCCTGCGGCTCGCCGCCGACGGCTGGAGCGTGTCGCTGCTCCTGCTCACGGGGCTGATCATCTTCTCGGGCGTCTTCGCGAGCTTCGGGGTGGCCGACCGCGCCAAGGAGTTCTTCATCCTGCTCTTGGTGCTGGTGGCGGGGGTGTTCGGCGTCTTCGTCGCGCAGGACCTGTTCATCTTCTTCCTGTTCTACGAGATCGCCGTCCTGCCGATGTACCTGCTCATCGGCATCTGGGGCTCGAGCCACGCGGTCACCGAGGCCGGCCCGTTCCGGTTCGTCTGGCGGATGTTCGACATCGGGGGCCGCGAGTACGCGGCGATGAAGCTCACCCTCATGCTGCTGGTGGGGTCGGCCTTCATCCTGGTGGTCATCTTCGCCATGTACGCCTCGCACGGCGGCGGGACGTTCGACATGGAGGCGCTCGGCTCGGCGCGGTACTCCCGCGACATGCAGCTCTGGGCGTTCCCGCTGCTCTGGCTGGGCTTCGGGACGCTGGCGGGCGTCTTCCCGTTCCACACGTGGTCGCCCGACGGCCACGCGTCGGCGCCCACCGCGGTCAGCATGCTGCACGCGGGCGTCCTCATGAAGCTCGGCGCCTTCGGGGTGATGCGGGTCGGGATGCTGATGCTCCCGGAGGGGGCGGTGGCGTGGGCTCCGATCGTCGGCGCGGTGGCGGTCGTGAACATCGTCTGGGGCGCCTTCGGAGCCATGAGCCAGAAGGACCTCAAGTACGTCATCGCCTACTCGTCGGTGAGCCACATGGGCGTGGTCATGCTGGGCGCGGCGACGATGACGGTCAACGGTTGGAACGGCGCGGTGTTCCAGATGATCGCCCACGGGATCATGACCGGCCTGTTCTTCGCGCTCGTCGGCCTCGTCTACGAGCGCGCGCACACCCGCGACATCCCGTCGATGGGCGGGTTCGCGAGGGTCATGCCCGGCGTGGCGTTCTTCTTCACGCTCGCGGGGCTCTCGTCGCTCGGGCTCCCGGGGACGTCCGGGTTCGTCGCGGAGCTGCTGGTCTTCCTCGGCGCGTGGGAGGGGGCGCATCCCTGGTGGGCGATCCCGGCGGTCGTGGGC
>JBDIVX010000324.1:0-3896 GCA_039794305.1 Candidatus Neutrinellum sp. | reverse complement strand
CAGAAGCTGATCCGAGTCCTCACTGCTCTCGAGCCGACCGAGGAGGCGACTGCAGAGCGCGTCGCCTAACGTCACTCACCGGAGCCGCCGCTCAGAGAAGATCAACAGCCGGCGGGACATCCCCCCCGAGGGAGCCGCGTCGTGAGCGAAGACCTCGAGTTCACCGATCATCTCGGCTTCCGCACGCTCGGCATGCAGGACGGCGCGTTCGTGATCGACCTCGATCTCGAGCGACGCCACATGAGCCGCGCCGATCGCGCGCACGGCGGCGTCCTCTTCTCGATGCTCGACACCGCACTCGGCCGCGCCGTGATCGAAGAGCTGCCGCCTGGCCGCGGCTGCGCGACCGTCGAGCTCAAGATCAACTACTTCCGCCCGGTGCAGAGCGGACGCATCCGCGCCTCGGGCCGCTGCGTTCAGCGCACGAAGTCGCTCGCCTACGCCGAGGGCGACATCGTCAACGAAGAGGGCAAACTCCTCGCCCGCGCGACCGGCACCTTCTTCCTGGCCGACACGATGCGCCGCCGCGGGGCTCCCCTCGGGATTTGTCATAGCGTCCATACCCGGGCCTTGACAGGAACGCAGCGTGAACCTCCTATGCTCTGCTCTGGCCACCGAATCCATAAACCTCGTACCCAGCGAGGCGCAGGGGGCGATCGGCACGGACGGTCCGAGCGTACTCTTCGGGCGACGGCTTGGCCGATGCCTCCATACCGGTAAAGTAGTGTTGTTGCTAATCCCACCCGTACCACGCGTCGCGAAGTTCTCCGACCTCACGACGCGTGATGGCGACGTCGCCCTCGAGGAACGCGGCGAGCGCCTGGCGATCATCCTCCGTCGCGCTACCGCGTTCGGCCCGCGCGACAAAGCCCTCGAACTTTCCATCACGGCCACCGCCACCACCGAAGGCGAGCTGGCGCGTCTCGACGGCCCCGATCCAACGATCCATGAACGCCTCGAAATCGGAGTCTTCGATACGATCGCGCAGCTCGGCCCGTATCTGGAAGCCGAGCTCTCGGAACTCACCCAGGCGCTTCTTCTTGCGGAGGCGGCGCTTCATTCGAAACTCCCTCGAACCCACTCGATGATCGTCGTGCACGTTTCGCCCAGCGGGATGCGATCGCCCCAGAACATCGGTCGGATCCGCTCGAACGCTCGCACGATCTCGGCGCGGCGGGCGGGATCGACGAGCAGAAGCGCGGGCTCGTTCTCGCGCGGCAACGCGGCGATGTCCTTCTCGTGGAGCATGTCGCTTGCCAGATCGAGTGCCGATTGATCGATGGCTGGGATTCGATCGAGTGAGCGGATGATGTGGGCTGCGTCCTCGTAGTGACGCACAAAGCTATCCGGCTCGATGGTTTGACGGGCGTATCGGCGAGAGAGGGCGTCGAGCTTCTCCAGGAGTGTCACGAGCGGATGCACGCATCGCACCGATCGCGGACGGTTGTCCGTGTAGCTCGAGATCTGGCCCTGGCGTTCGAGTACTTCGTGGACGAAGGACGTGAGCGGCAACTCTACGAAGGGTACGACACGCGCGCGACCGATCTCGAAGCGGACGACGGGGCTCATCGTCTCTGCGAGCTGGTCGAGCAGTACGCCGGGGTAGCGACCGATGAGATCGACGCCGCGGGCCTGCTTGTCCTGTCGAGTTCTGTCGACTTCGAGCTTCACGGCTGGGATGGCGAACGCGCCCGGCAACGCGTCGTAGAACGCGCGCCGCGCTGCCACAGGCCCCTTGTTGGCGCTCGTCCAGTTGATCACGGCGGGCAGGCCAGCGACGGTGCCGTGCTGGACCATCAGATCGAGGTCCTCGGAGAAGCGCTGAATCAGCTCGAATCCCTTGGACAGACTGGTGCCGCCCTTGAACCAGAGGTCGAGGCCGGTCTCGTGTATCGCCCACAGGCAGTGGGTGACCCAGTAGTCCTTCTCCACGAGGGCAGCGGCGATGCCTGTCTCACGCGCGACGATCGCGAGCAACTGCGCGAAATCGGGGTCGTCATGGATGAAGGTCACGCGGTCCGTGCCTCCGTGATGGAGGTATCGACAACCTCGAGCGTAGCTTTCGTGCCGTATTCCACGGCCATCTCGCGCAGTTGGTTCGTGTCCAAACGGCCCCCACGCAGCGCGACGACGAGGTTCTTCAGCAGCTCGCTGAGCGCCACGCCGGCCATCTCGTGATGCCGGAGCAGATCGACGACGAACCACTCGGGCGAGGGCTGCTCTGGAAAGTACACGCGGCGCAGGATGAAGCGCCGCCCATCAAGGATGAACTCGCCGGTGCGCTGGGTGTTGTAGACGAGCGTCGCGGCGAACATCGCCGTCGATCCGAGCCCAAGGGCATTCCAGCGCGGCGGACCGGAGATGAGAAAGGGCTCTCCACCGAGGAACGCATGCAGCAGCACCTGGTCGGGGACCGGCGCCGGGCCGAATTTGGACGCGACGGGCGCGTAATAGAGGCCGTGCGCTGCTTCTCGTAGCTTGCCCTCGTGCACGAGGCGCCGAGCCAGACGAGCTGGGTTCTTCCCCCAGCGTGCGAGGTCTCGCGTGCGGTAGGCACGACCAGCCTTCAACTGGGGCTGTGCAGGTGCTGTCATGGGCTCGGATCCGTCAGAAATCTACCGTATAAAACATACGGTAACGAGCCCGATTTGCAACCCCGGCCTCGATACCGGCGTGTTCCGCACGTCGTGGAAAACGCCGATTTCCGGAATGCCCACGCCCCGGACGTCCGCCGACGTCGGGCCGGGCCGGGTCCGGCGGGCCATTCCGCGGCCTGCCACCAGAACGCCCCACACGTCGCGGATGGGGCCCCCGTCCGAGGCCACTCGTGAAGGCGTCTGGCGCAAGCCACGGAGATCGCTCGTGTTCGCGCCCGCACGTCGGTTCGTCACCGCCTCCGTGCTCTCTGTTTCAAGTTGGCGCAGCCGCGACGAATGGGGAGCATTCATGCGGGACGAGCAGGTGGCCTGCTTCGAGCACGCTGCCGCGCACCTCGAGCCCGGCGGCTGCTTCGTCGTCGAGGTCTTCGCTCCGGCGCTGCGCCGTCTGCAGCCGGGAGAACACGTGCGCGTCTTCGCCGTCGGCGAGGCGCACCTCGGCTTCGACGAGTACACGGATCTGGGCGCGCAGATCCTGCACTCCCACCACTGGACCGACGGCAGCAGGTTGCGAACCTTCTCGGCTCCCTTGCGGTACGTCCGGCCCGCGGACCTCGACCTGATGGCGCGCCTCGCCGGCCCACTGCGGGATCCCCTCGGGATTTGTCATAGCGTCCCTACCCGGACCTTGACATGACATGACATGACGGGGAACGCAGCGTGAACCTCCTATGCTCGTGGACGTCGAGGCACTGGCGCAGGCGATGGTGCCGACCGGCGTGCTCGGCATGCCGCTCGACATCGCCAACGACGTGCTGTTCCTGGCGAGCGACGAGTCGGCCTACATGACCGGCACCGAACTGGTGATCGACGGGGGCGCGTCGGCTCGAGCCCCGCGCCCTGAGGAATCGCCTTCTGGAGAAGGCGATTCTCGACTCCTCCTTCACCCCTCCCTCAGCGCAACCCCACCGGCTCCAGGATCGCCGCATCGACCCGGGCGATCCGATCGCCGGCGAACGTGCCCAGGTAGATGGCGTCGCCGAATGGCAGCGCCACAGTCGCTGCGCCCATCGGCGGGCCTTCGTGCTCGAGCAGCACGCGGGGCGTCATGGTGTCCGTGTCGATGGCGATGACCTGAAAGCCGAAACCGCAGTTGCCCTCGTCGACGTCGAGGGGATGTCCCGCCGGCTGTTGATCTTCTCTGAGCGGCGGCTCCGGTGAGTGACGTTAGGCGACGCGCTCTGCAGTCGCCTCCTCGGTCGGCTCGAGAGCAGTGAGGACTCGGATCAGCTTCTGGAT
>JBDIVX010000323.1:0-4001 GCA_039794305.1 Candidatus Neutrinellum sp. | reverse complement strand
CTTCAGCTCCTCGACCTCGCTGCCGCCAACCACGACCTCACGAGATCACACCTCGATCTGCCTGTCGATCCCCGATCTCTAAGTGATCGAGATGATCCGCATCTCGCGGGGGCTGAACGGTTACGGCTCTGGGGGCCGCGGCGTGGACACTGCAACCGGCCTCGCCACCTTCGAGTACGACGGCGAGACCTACGACGTCGAGGCCGCAACCCTGATGCTGCGCGTCGACCCCGGCGTTTCCGGAGAGCTCCAGTGGCGCAGCACACGGCTCGAGCCCGACGGCTCGCTGGACCTGGGAGTCCAGGGAAGCGTCAACATCCACCTGGGCCAGCGCACTCTCGCGGATCTCGGTTCCGGCATGCGCGTGACGCTCGGCGCCGCGGGTGAGGATGGCGGCCTGCTCACCCTACACGTGCGGGGTGCGGAATCGCGGCTGCAACTCCGTTGGGTCGAGCTTGCCGTGGACCCGCCGCAGGATGCGGCCGAGGTGGTCGTGGGAGTGGAGGGATCCGCGCCCGGTGATGAGGTTACCGCCCGCTACCATGGAGAGTTGCCGATGACCTGCATGGTGGAGGGCGACGACGGGATCTCGTGGGCCGATGCGACCTCTCGAGCACCGAGTGTCAGGCGCTGTTGGACGACACCGGCCTCAGAACGCTCTTCGACGCACGGGGCTACTGAGTCCGTCGGGCCGAGGTTGACGAGCACCGACGTGGGAATTGACGCGCCGCGGTCGACGCGAGTCATGGAAGCGTGTTCGATGTCCACGGCGATTCGCGCAACCCGACCGGCATCCGTGTCCCACGACGGTACGATATGGCATGAGCTGGCCTGACGACCGGGATCCGCGGGAGGTGACACGCGCTCTGGCGCCGGACACGGTGGGGCTTCCGCGAGCGCTCGCCCTCGCGCTCGAGCGCTACTGGACATCGCTTCCCGAGGACGACGAGGAAGGATGGGGCCCGCGCAACGGCGCGCCACGCCCGGCGCCGCGCCACGTGTTCGAGGCCGCGGCCGCGCGCCTCGACAGCGCGATCCCGAGCTGGGTCGTCGCGTTGTGGTCCTGCCGCGTGCGCATGGCCGGCTTCGCCGACGTTTCGCGCCGTGACCTCGGCGCGCACATCGTCGACACCACCGCCCGTGCGCGAGCGGCAGGCGCACCCGAGACGGCCTGCTTCGTCGCGGTGCACGTGAACGTGTTCTACGGCTTCGACGCAGCGCCAGTCGGCGCCCCGAACCTGTCCGACGTGGTCCGGGCCCACCCGACGGCCAAAGACCCGGCGCGGCGCGTCACCAGGGTCACCCCCCTCGAGTACCTGAGGCAGCTCGATCGCGTCGACCTCGAAGCCTGGGTCGGACCGGGTGCGCCACCGCTACCCGATCGCCCGAAGGGCACGCTCCGGATCCACTGGGAGGACGTGACGACGCCCCCGGGTGTCGCGCCGATCCCGCAAGCGGACTCGTCGGCCGCGAACGAGCACGTCGTGCACCCGAAGTTCGGCCGTGGCGTCGTCGTCGAACGCAGCGGCCAGGGCGCCGACGAGAAGGTCGTCGTGGACTTCGACGAGGGCGGCCGGAAGACGCTACTCTCGCCGAGCCGGTCGCGAAGTGAGCGCCCTCTACCTAGGCCCGCCCTGGTGGAAACTCAGAGGCCCCGGCGCGGCCCGCCTGCCTGGGTGCGCGCAAAGCGTTCTCGCTACCCGCTCCTGAGAGCCGCCGTCAGACCGTCAGGCGCGTACGCGTCCTTCTGGTAGGATCCTCCGAGGTGACGCAATGAACAGGGCCGAGTTCGAGGCGATCCGGGACGTCCCGGACAAGAGAATCGTAGGGGACATCCGATTCTCCCGGCCCAGCGCCCTATCGCCGGCCCTGGCCGTCCAGAACGTCATCATCGAGAACTCGCAAGGCGTGGAGCTCCGCCTGAACATCACCTATAACCCTGAGGTTGGCTCCAAGACGTTCAATGTGCACGTGCCGGGCCTTGGCCCGATTTGCCGGCTCGATGTGGATGGCACGAACCACCGCGACGCAGGCCGGTCTCACAAACATGCACTGCAGGGTGAGCGGTGCCCCGACCGCAATCTGCCCGATGACGTAAATGGCAGGCCGGACCTCGCCGGCAAGGGATTGCGTGAGCTCTTTGAGGTGTTCTGCGAGATGGCGGATATCACCCACGAAGGCGACTTTGCCGCCCCGGACGAGGAAGAATGAGTCGACTGGAGGACATCCGCACGAGACTCGATGGGCACACGTTGGTGCGTTCCGTCGATGCCGTGGACAAGGGACACGTGCGCATAGAAACGGCGTTTCTGTATCCCGACGGAGCGCATGTGGACATCTTCGTTCCACACGACGAGCCGCTCTTTCCCCCTGCAAGACTGACGGATCTCGGACAGACGATGAGCTGGCTGCTCGACCTCCAAGTCCGCCCGTGGCTCTCAAAGAAGAGGCAGCGGCTAGTGGAGGACGCCCTGCGCCTTTACGACGTAGAGCAGCAGGGTGGGGAGCTCATCGCGCGCCTCCCTGGTGAGGACGCGCTGATGGATGGAATAGTGCGGCTCGGTCAGGCCTGCGTCCGCGTCGCGGATATCGCGAACACACGGAGGACTAGCCTCCAAACCGGTGTATCGGAGGAGGTCGAGGAAGTACTTGCAGACGCGGAAGTCGACTACGAGCCGAACGCGGAGCTGCAGGGCAGGTTCGGGGCTATGGTGCGGGTGGACTTCCTGGTGACCGGGCGGCGGACACGGTCTGCCCTGCTGACCCTGGCGTCCGCGAATACGTCCCAGGCACACGTCATAGCCAACGAGATCTTCCGGAAGTGGTATGACCTCGAGACGCCTGCACGGTCAGAGCAGCGCGTGACAGTCTTCGACGACCGGCACGACACCTATCGCACCGAGGATCTCGACCGATTGCGAGGCATCTCCGACGTGGTCGCACTGTCGGAGAAGCAGACGCTACAGGACCTTGTCGCAGCCTAGAGCGCGACGGCTGCTCGAACGGATACGGGAAGCAGCCCGCGGCCCCAACGATCACCACTCACCACCCTCGCCCCGACCGGCTCCTCACCCTGCCGTTCCGCGGGGCGAACGACCTCAGGCGGAGCCGTGCCCAGGGTGGTGAGATGGCGATCAGCGCCGGTCTACCGAACGAGCAGGTGGAGCAGCGCGAGGATGAGCACCGCACACACCAGCTTCGCAACGAGAAGGCCGTCTCGCAGCAGCTCATGCAAGTCCGGCGGTAGCACGGGGTCAGGAGCCTTGTCCGGCTTCCGATCCTGGCTTCGCAAGAGGGGCCAGCGCATCTACTGCCCCCGCACGAGCCCGAGGACCCGGTCCACCTCGTCGGAGGCCGCCCGCACCTCCTGGACCTGAGCGGCGACCTGTTCGCAGAGCGCAGACACGAGCTCCTCCAGGCATCCGCTCGCCTTCTTTCGCACCTCCAGGCTGGCAGCCGTGATGTGGGTGGTCCCCTCGAGATCGCCGTTCCAGTCGTGTTCGATCACGAGCTGCCAGCTCCCGTCGGACTTCGTGAAGACGAGATACTCCGTCCAGGGGGGCTCGTTGGGCCCCTTGCCGGAGTCGACTACGACCCTCGCCCGAACCCCGAGCTGCAGGGACCGCAGCTCTTTCTCCAGCTGGAGGAACGTTGCGTTGAGCCGATCAGCTTCAGCGGACAGCTGCTTCTTGGCGTCGCGCGCGTGTCCGAGCGCGGCCGTCAGGCTACGGGTTCGCTTCGTTGCCATTATCACCTCTGATGACCCTCGGTGGGTCGCTGTGGGTGAGCCGGGGTTCGGTCCCCGACACGCGTCCTTTCGGGACGTGCGAAGAGAATGACTGCCGCCGTTGGCGCCGTCAAGACCTCCCGCGGACGTAACCGTTCAGCCCCCGCGAGATGCGGATCATCTCGATCACTTAGAGATCGGGGATCGACAGGCAGATCGAGGTGTGATCTCGTGAGGTCGTGGTTGGCGGCAGCGAGGTCGAGGAGCTGAAGGC
>JBDIVX010000322.1:0-4005 GCA_039794305.1 Candidatus Neutrinellum sp. | reverse complement strand
GCGAACAGGAGCGGCGACGCGCCGGTCCGGGCGATCTCGTCGACCCGCGTCGTCCCGGCCATGCCGACCACCAGCGACACCCCGAAGAGCGTCACCGCCGTGCTCACCACGCCCACCAGGTAGAGCTCGAGGCTCGCCTCCGACGTGATCTTCCCGTCCCCGAGCGGGTCGTCCGTCTTCGCGTACGCCGCCAGCACGAAGAGCGGGATGCTCATCAGCTCGAAGGCACCAGGAGCAGGATCACGTCGCGCGCGCCCGGGAGCAGGCTCATCCCGAGGACGCTCAGCACCATCAGCAGGTAGTACTCGCCCTGCCGCCCCCGCTCCCGCCGCGCGAGGTGGTCGACCGCGCCGAGGCACGCGATCGCCCCGGCGCCCACGAACAGGCGTCTCGGCCTGAGCGCATCGGCGTCTACCTCGAATGAAGCCAGTCGATCAGCCCGCGGTCGTTCTCGAACGGGGAGCTATCGCGGACGTAGACCTCGTAGAGGGTGCCGGCCTCGTCGCGAATCGGGATAAACCCGTACCACCAGGGTCCGTGCTCGCCCGCCATGTACTCCCGCCTCAGGCGCCGCATCACGTCGGCGTCGGCGCCCGCGAGCCGGATTCCGTCGCCGTAGACCACCGATTCGGCGTCCTCGTACGGGACGGCGAGCGCGTGCAGATCCATGCTCGCGAAGGGCCAGGCGCTCGCCTGGATCAAGTCGTACGGCTCACCGAAGAGGCCGCTCTGGAAGACCTCCATGCGGATGTCGCCATCCGCCGCCGTGCCCGACTGCCACAGTCGTTGGGCCCACGGCCCGAAAGCGTCCCGCATCGCCTTCACCTCGTCGGGGACGACGTCGGCACCGCAGTTGCCGACGCAGACCACCCGCACCGCCGCGTCCATGAACGCGACGGTACCGACGTCGAATACCCCAGGCGCGGGCGGATACACTCCCTCAAGGTGCGACCACCGCGAGTACCGTAACTCCGTGAGCAGCGACGCGGCCGCCTCCGTATCCAGCGTTCCGGTTCGGACCTCGGCCCAGTCGATATCGATGTTGTTCGCCCAAAACCGGCAGCGGCCGTCAACCTGAACGTAGAAGCCGTTCTCGTACAGAAGGCGCTGGGTCGGGCCGACGCGATCGGACGGCGCCACGGAGGTGATGAACAAGCGCAAGTCCTCGCTCCCGTCGCAGACGACCGGCACGAGGTCGGGGTCGACCGTGCCGCCATCTGCTGGAACGTCCCCCGCACCGCAGCCGAGCGTGCACGCCAGGACGAGGGCACCGGTGGCCTGCGCCCAGCTACCGGAGCGAGTCAAGGAGCTCCTGTGGCGAGACCGGCGTGGGAGGGGCAGGGTCCCAGTGCTCGGACTCGGTCTCGATGGCATCCATCTCGACCTGTTCCTGTCCGCCCGAGCTCGGGTTGCAGAAGGATCGCATCTCGGCATTCGCACGTCCCACTGGGGTGTACCCGCTCAAGATGCACAGCTCGTCCGCCGCGCACTGGCGCCGACTCGCGCAGTGGACGTTCTCGGCGAGCAGGCAGTGGTCGAGCACGCATCGCTCCCCGGCGGCGCACTCGGCGTCGGACTCGCACGGTCCGCAGAAGCCGTCTTCCTTGCACGCGAGCGCAAGACCGCAGTTCGACGAGGCGGAGCACACCTGAGGAAACGTGACATCGACGAGCATCCCCTGCCACTCGTCCCCGGGGCGCGGGACAACTCGTGGTGGGGGGCCGAGGCCTGGGCTGGGCAGCGGTGCCGGCGCACCACCACCCCCGGCATCTCCCTCCGGCGCCCCCAGGACCGGTCGACGGGCCGGGGCGAGAGCGCGCGGCGTGGCCGCGGGCGCCTGTGGGACCCGTTGCTCGTGGGCTACCGGAGGCTCGGCTGCGTCGCGCCCCTCGCAGGCGAGCAGCACTCTTCCCGCGCCGAGGCCTGCGCAGCCGAGGACGGCGACGACGACGAGCTCGCGGCGATGCCGGCGCGCCCGTCGCGCCCAGCCGATCAGGGGCTGCAGTTGTTCGCGCACTGGTTGGTCGTGAGCAGTCCGGTCAGCGTCGTGAAGTTGGGCGCGAAGTCGTCACAGGCTGCGCGGCCATCGCGGTTGTCGAGCGCGGTTCGGCTGCTGTTCCACGGCTCGTCGTCCCGGTCGTCGCTCGTGCCGTTCGCGAACGTGGCGAGCGTCTCGAAGAACTCGCCGTATGGCCTCGTCATCGCCTCGCCGAAGCCGGGGTCGTTCACGCTGTCGTACATGTCGCGGAGGTATCGATTCGCGGACAAGGCCCACCGGCCCTCGTTCGTCGCGCACGAGCCGCTGCCCGTGGAGGCCTCCACGTCGAAGCTGTTGAGGGTGCAGGCGCTCGTCGAGAGGCACGTGTGCGGCTGCGGGTTCGAGTACCAGTAGATGGCCGTGTCGCCGAAGAACGTCGCGATCCCCTCCTCGAACGATGCGGCGCGCCATTCGGCGGTGGTCTGGTTCCAGCCGCAGCCCGTTCCCGTGCTCGGGAAGCAGTAGTCGCCTCCGGGGAGGAAGGGGTTGCTCTTGTACGACGCGATGTGCCCCATCTCGTGCATGACGCGGCCTTGTGGGCTGAACGGCGTTCCCGTACTTCCGTCCAGCTGGACCTGGTTCGCGGCGCCGAAAGCACAGCTTGTGTTGCAGGCGGCGTTGGGGACGCTGCTCGAGAACGCGCGGATGTCGAGCGACGCGAAGAAGTTCAGCATTCGGTTCGAGTACTTGAGGGACTGTTCCCACATCTTCTCCGCACCGTCGTACGCGTTCGTGAGAGTGTGGGGCGATCCCGAGCTGCCCCACTGGCGCGTGCCGAGGTCCTGCGGCGACGAGGATGTCGTGCCGTTGACGATGGTGCCGACCGAGCTCCACAGGATCCAGGTGGCCCCGGAGGGCGCGAAGATCTGGAACCGGCTGCCGGAGTGCTTGAGCATCCAGATGATGCTGCCGCTCGTCGGAGTCGTCGGGGATGTCCACTGGAACTTGAAGTATCCGGTCGAGCTCGTGGTTCCGGTACCGATGACCGTGTCGTTCTGATCGCGCAGGTAGACGTACGCCTGGCGGGCCGGGACCACCGTCTGGTACTCCGCCTGGAGGTATCGAGCTCCCGTGCAGTTGCGGGACGTCGGACAGAAGTTCCCCTGATTCTGATAGTGCTTGATGAAGCCTTCGACCCAACCGCTCGCCGCATGGGCAGGCGCCGGGTCGAGGAGAGCCGCTCCCATGAGGACCGCGAGAAGCAGAGACAAGCGCGTCATCGGACGACTCCTTCGTTCGCGCGCGAGCGCGCATGGAACTCCTCCATATCGAGGGGAACGATGTGGCCCACCTGAACCTCGAGGTACAGATGGGCAACGCCCGTCGAGGCGTCCCACGGCGACACGACCGCCGAGGTGACCCGGAGGATGTAGAAACCATCGGCGAGCCCGGCGGGCGTCGCGTGCACCCTCGCGTGCTCCGCCCCGGGGGTGATGTCCACGATGTCGCCGAGCTCCGGAGACGTGACCTCATGTCCGGTGTCGGTCACGAGCTCGGTGGCCACCCGGCCCCGAATCGGCTCGCTCGTCGTGTTGCGCAGCCGGACCGAATACTCGAGGATCTCTCCACCTCGCGATGACGTGGTCCGCTCCGGAGTGATGGTCACCTCCATCGGCGATTCGGCACCGCCCGTGCAAAGTGACCCGGCGGGCGCCTCGCCGGAGCCAGGAAGCTTGTCTGCCGTGACCACGGCGGGTCGTTCGGGAGCCGCGCGGGTGGCCGCCGCGAGCGCTAGGCCGAACGCAAACGCCGCGGCACCGAGGATCGCGGTCTTCATTGCCCCTCCCTTCGGTCCCCTCTCGGGACCGAGCAGAATCGTTCGACGAAACGAGCCAAGCGTACCCCCTGTACCTTCGACTCAGCCTCGGTCGTCCGGTTCGCGATAGGGTCGCGGCCGAGGTGAGGCCGGACCGTCGGGAGCTACCTTGTGCCCCCTGTGCTTCGAGCGCCTGGGGGGGACGTGTGCC
>JBDIVX010000321.1:0-4038 GCA_039794305.1 Candidatus Neutrinellum sp. | reverse complement strand
CCTCGGGGTCCCCGGCGCGTTCGGCCGCCGAGCCGAGCACCTCGACCAGGCCCTCCCAGTCGTTGGCGTCGGCATAGAGCGCCTCGAGCCCCTCGAAGTCGCCCGCTGCGAGGAACGCCTCGCGAAGGGTGCGCAGCGCCCTGCCGTTCTTCGGGTCCAGGTCGAGGACGCGCTTCCAGGCACCCGCCGCGTCGGCGGGGCGGCTCAGGTGCTCGCCGTAGACGGTGCCGAGCTTCTGCAGAACGCGGATGCGCTCCTCTCGCTCCTCGGTCCTGTCGACCCGGATCTCGAGGGCCTCGGCCAGGGTGGCCCAGTCCTTGTCGCGCTCGGCGAGCTTCTCGAGCGTGTCGAGCGCCCCCTCGGTCTCGGGGGCTTGCTGCACCACCTCGCGCCACAGGGCGATGGCGTCTGCGTTCCGGTGCAGCCGGTCGGCCGCGAGCTTGGCGAGCTCGATCTTGTTCCGGATGCGTGCCTCCGGATCGCTCGCGAGCTCGGCCTCCTTGCGCAACACGTCGAAGAGCGGCTTCCACGCTCGCTTCTTCTCGTAGATCTCCTTGAGCTGGGAGAGCGCCGCCCGGTTCTCCGGGTCGATCGCGATGACCTCCTCGAGCGGCTTGGTCGCCTGGTTGTAGTTGGCGAAGCGCTCTATCCAGAGCTGCGCGACGCGCGTGTGCAGCTCGACCTTGGTGGCGTCGTCCCCGGCGGACTCGGCCTGGCGCGTGAGCACCTGGATGAGATCGTTCCAGCGGCCCATGGACTCGTAGGTCCGGGCCAGCGCGTCGAGCGCCTCTCGGTCCTCCGGGATCTCCTGGAGGATCGAGCTGTAGGTGTTGATGACCATCACGTCGAGCGAGAGGCGGTCCCGGTAGATCGGCACCATCTCGCGCAAGAGCTCGATGCGCTGCTCCTTGTGCTCGGCGTCGGCGGGGATCGCGTCGAGCTCGGACTTGAGGAGCTCCACCAGCGCGTTCCACTTCTCGCCTCGGCGGTAGAGCTCGCGCAGCGCGCCGGTCGCATCGGCGTTCTGTGGGTCGAGCCGCTGGACCGCCTTCCACGCGTCGATCGCGCGCTCGGTCGTCTGCGCGCTGGCCTGCGCCGCGCGCGCGAGCTCGATCGCGAGCTCGAGCTTCTGCGCCGGATCGGACGTGATCCGCTGCGCGTCGCCCAGGATGGTGAGCAGGCGCTGGGGGTCGGCCGCGTCGCCCTCGACGAGGTGCTGCCGGTAGAACGCGAGCATCCCCGGATGGGCCGGATCGATCTTGCGGAGCCGTGCGAAATAGGGCTCGGCCTGGTCGGGCCGGTTCCGGATCCGCCAGTGGACCATGCCGATCTGGAGCAGGATCCCCTGCTCGCTCTCGAGCCGCTGGCGCGAGCGGAGCGCGTCCTCGTAGAGCGCGACCAGGTGGTCCCACTGCTCGCGCTCGGTGAAGTACTCGACCAGGAAGCGCAGCGCCTCCTCGTGGCCGGGCTGGAAGTCGAGGACCCGCTCGTAGCACTGGGCGGCCCGGTCCTTGTCGTCGAGGCGTCGGTTGAGCGTCCGGGCGGCCTGGACGTAGAGGTTCAGCTTGTCGTCGCGGCTGCGAGCGTGGTTGGCGGCGCTCAAGAGGACGTGCGCGAGGTCGTCCCACCTCTCGCGCGCGCGGAGGGTCTCGGCGTAGAGGCGGGCGGTGCGGGTCGAGGCGGGATCGGCCTCGAGCGCCATCCGGAAGAGGCGATCGACCTCCTTGTCGCGCCCCCGCTTCTTGTGCTGCCAGACGAGCGAGGCGGCGCGCGTCAAGAGCGAGGTCTTGAGGGTGGCGTCGCTCGCCTCCTCGGCCTCCTCGACGAAGCGGCGCGCGAGCTCCTTCCACTTCGAGGCCGACAGCTCCACCTGCTCGATGGCCTCCTGGATCTCGGTGTCGCCAGGGCGGAGCGCGAGCGCGCGCTCGTAGCCCTCCCTCGCCCCCTCGTCGTCGAGCAGCTCCTCGTGCCGCAGGCGGCCGAGCTCCTTGAAGAGCGCCGCTTCGAGGTCCGGGTCGTCGCTGATCAGCGGAGCCTCGAGCTCGATGAGCCAGGCGGCAGCGCGCAGCTCGCCGCGCTGCTCGTGGCCCATCCGCGCGTGCTCGATGAGCCGGACGGGATCGTCGCCGAGCTGGCTCGGGTCGCCGTTGCGCAGCGTCTCCCGCAGACCGTCGAAGACCTCGATGTTGTCGGGATCCTCCTGGAGCATCCCGAGGTAGTTCGCCACGGTCAGCCGACCCATGGATTCCTCTGGTGTGTGAGCCACGAACGCGAGGCGCCGCGAACGGCAAGAATCATCAAGGATTTTGGAAACTAAGCAGACTGTGCCCGGGACCGGCGATGGTACCGATCGCCCCAATGCGCATCAAGGGTTGATCTTCGCGCGATTTCGCGGATCTGCGGTTGCGCCGGGCGCAAGCAACGGCCCGCCGGCCCTTGTCCTCCGGCGCGACACGTCCTACAAGACGGCGGCCATCATGAAGCGATCCGTCCGAATCCTCTCGTCCGCCTTCGTCGTGGGAGCGCTCTTGGCGCTCGCCGGGTGCACCGCGCGCAGCCAGCGCTGGGAAGAGCAGCGCGCCGAGTGGCCCGAGGACGTGCCCATGGGCGGCACGCCCGCGGAGCACCGCCAGTACCACGAGGCGGAGGAGGCCTTCGAGGCCATGATGGCCGAAGAGCACGAGTCGGCCGCGCATTGATCGAATCGACGCGACCGAGCCGACCGCGTCAGTGCCGCGTCGGCCCGGCGGGCACGGCCGCCATGGCCCTCATCCTCGCGAGCCCCTGGGCGATCTCGGCGGCGCGCGAGGGCTCGAGCCGCTCGGTCTCGCCGAGCCAGCGGTAGAACGCCGCGAGGACCGCGGTGACGGCGCGGCCGAAGGCGGCGTTCACCGGGTCGGGCTCGCCGCGCGCTGCTTCGGCCATCAGGAGGGCGAGCTCGTGGACGTCGAGCGCGCCGAAGCGCACGAGCCTCGTGCCGGGCGCGACCGACGTCAGGCCGGCGATGCGGATCGCCGGGACGAGCAGCTCCTCGGGGAGGCCCGACGACGCGGGGGACGCGCGGAAGGCGTCGGCGAGCCTGGGCAGATCACGCAGGCGCACGCACCGATCCCTCGCCGGAGCTGCCCCGCGGGGCTTGGCTCCCACGCTGCTGCGTGCCTGGTCGAGCAGGTAGAGCAGCCGTCGCTCGTCCCAGCCATGCAGATCCTCCTCGGCGCAGATCCACCGGACGAAGCGCTCGGCCACGCCGAGGGCCCGTGTCCCCCCGAGCCCCGGCACCTCGGCGTGGACGTACACGTGCGCGGGGAGCAGGTGGATCCACGATCCCTCGAAGAAGCCGTCGGCGTCGCGCGCGTTGTCGAGGGCGAGGAGCAGCGCCGCGCAGGTGAGCTCCGGGTTGGCCGGCCGCGTGTCCTCGACGAAGCGCTCGACGTAATCGAACCAGTGCGCAGGCGCGTGCGCGAGCCCGGCGGTACAGGTCCGCCACACACGCTCGGCCAGGGTCTCGCCCTTGGCGGGCCTGTGGTTCCGGTGTCCGCGAGTCATGGCCCCTTGTCGGCCGCCGCCGGCGCGAGTTGCGTCGGGCCGGCGGGGACCCTACCCGCGCTGCGCCTGGATGAGCTTGGCGGCGCGCTTGACGAGCTGCGGGGTGATGCGAGTCAGGATCGACAGCAGGTCCGTCGGCTTGCCGGGCCCTGGGAGCAGGGCCTCGATCAGCTCGGCGACGGCCGCGTAGGTGTCGCCGAGGCGCGCCACGCGGCGGACGGTGGCGCGCTCGCGGTCGCCCTGGGCGAGGTCGCGGAGCGAGTCGGCGATGGCCGCCAGCTCGCTGCTCTTGTCGCGCAGGGTGTGACCGAGGTGTCGGGCGAAGGCGACGACCAGGACGTCGGGGTACTCGGCGGCGAGCTCGAAGTGGTCGCGCGCCGAGCCCGCTACGCGCACCCGGCGAACGATGCCGAGCGACTCGAGCGCCCTGAGGTTCGCGAAGACGTTGCTCTTGCTCCGGCCGAGCTCCTCCGAGAGGTCGTCCATCGAGCG
>JBDIVX010000320.1:0-4064 GCA_039794305.1 Candidatus Neutrinellum sp. | reverse complement strand
GCGTCCCCAGGCCCCGGTCCCAGGTCCCCCCTGTCGTCAGCTCGACGAACCCGCTCCCGCTGCGCCGAATGGCGATGCGCTCGACCTCCGGGAAGGCGGCGTAGTCGCCGTCGAGCTCGACGCGCCCATACCGCAGGCACCCCGCTCCCGACGCCGCGTCCGCGCTGCCCGCGCAGGTGCGGAGCGCGCTGCCCCACTCGTCGTACGTGCTGCTCGTGACGACGGCCTCGGGCGACGGGGCGCCGAGGGCGCCGAAGTCGTAGCCACGGTCCTGCCACACGCTCGTCGTGGCCCGCTCGAGGTCGCCGACCTCGTTGTACGCGTTCGTCGTGTCCCCGAGCGACCGACCGGGCGGGACTCCGTGACCGGTCACGAAGGAGCGCTCGGTGCGCCAGAGCCAGCCCGTGGCGCTGGTCGAGAGGTTGATCGGAACCTGATGCGAGACGATCTCCTCGCCCCACCCCACGCGGCCGTGCGCGGTCTGCTGGTGGACGTTGCCGGCGTTGTCGACGGTCTCGAAGGTCGCCCGGATGTGCGCGTGGCCGGCGCCCCGGATGGGCACGTCGAACGTGGTGTCCGCGGGCAGCCCCCCGGCTCCGGTGACGTCCTCGTGCTCGACCGAGGACACCGTGAGCACACCTCCCGCCGGCGTGAAGGGTGAGTGGTTGTACCGCAGCTCGTCCGACTGCCGGACGAAGGCATAGCTCACCGCGACGCCGTTCAGCCCCTCGAAGAGCCTCCGCACCGTGTACGTCGTGTGGCTGCTCGAAAGAAACGCCGCGCGCTCGTCCGAGGTCTCGGTCAGGTACCCGCGCCCCTTCAGGGCCTCGTTCGGGTTGTCGGCCAGGCGGTCCGAGGCGATGTCGGACGGGCGGCGGCCCTGATGGAAGTACGTTCGCGTGTACGACGTGGGGTGGTTGTAGTCCCCGACCGCCTGCGCGTCGGCGGCCCCGAACCCGCGGAACTCCTGCTCGATGCCCTCGTAGTACCCGTCGTGGTATGCGTAGTGGGTCTCGGACACGTGCGCCGCTCGCCCGAGCACGTCGAAACGGTCGGTCGTGCGCACGGTCCGCACCACGCTCGAGACGACGGGGCTCCCGCCCGAGCGGAAGCAGCGCGTGTCGCCCACCCCCTGCGAGTGCCGTGGGTCGCAGGCCTCGCCGTTCACGTGGCTCCAGGTGAACCGCCCGATGCCGCTCGTGTCGCCGCTGTGGGCGGCGGCCAGATCGGCCAGGTAGTCGACTGCGCTCGAGTCGTAGCCGAGCTCGGTCAGCGCTCCGAGCCCGTTGTCGACCCCGACGAGCAGCCGCGGGCGCGCGCCACCCATGAGGTCGACCCACTTCCATTGGCGCGCGTTCCCGTAGACCACGTCGGTCGTGGTGCTGCCGTCGATATCGGCGAAGCGGATCCGGGGCGAATAGGCGGGTGCCGCCGGCGTGCCACGCGCGATGGCCCTCGGAGTGAACCCGTAGCCGCCACGGTTGAACCAGACGTCGATGTCGCGGAACCGCACCTGGACGACGTCGGTCGCGCCGTCCGCGTTCACGTCCGAGAGGTAGACGCCGTCGAGCTCCGGGTTGAGCTCCATCGGCGGGCTCTCCATCTCGATGTGACGGTCCGCCGCGAACCCCGGATCGCAGGAGGGCTCGCCGAGCCCCCAGAGCCCCTCGCCGCGCCCGGGCCAGTAGATGACGCGGCCCCGACGGACCTTGACGATGTCCTGGATGCCGTCGCCGTTCATGTCGGCGAGCTTCACCTCGGGGTCGTCGAAGTCGACGGGCAGCCCCGCGTGGAGGAGGCACGTCTCGAGCGGATCGGTGGACAGCACCCACTCGCCGGTGCCGGGGTCGTAGGCGTAGCTCCCGAACCGGCCGTCACCGCCCGGCAGCCAGCCGAGGTTCAGCCAGGTCTGGATGCGGCTCCCGGCCGTCCGAACGACGTCGACCAGGTGGTCGTTGTTGACGTCGAAGACTTTGATCCGTTGCGAGTCCCGGCCCCACGCGACCGCCGGGCGTCGCAGCGCGGTCTCGCACCGGTCGCCCGATCGGTCCTCCTCCCCCCCAGCCTCTCTACCCGAGAAGCACGCGCCGCTCCGAAGCGCGAGTGGCCGCTCGGTGGCGGCTGTCGTGGCCGCTTCGTAGCCCGGGTCCCACGGAACTACACGCTCTTTCGCGCGGGCGCGGCTCGGTACGGTGAGTGCAATGCGGGCGCCCATGCGCCGCTACACCTCTCTCGCCACCCTCCTCGCCCTCGCCGGGTGCGCCGCGCAGACCGCCGGCGACGGCCCGCGCGGCGACGGTGACCTCCACCTCGTCCCCGGCGGCAAGGCCGACAACTACTACTCGAACGTCGCCGCGGAGTTCGAGGTCGCGGGGCGCGTGCCCGTCGAGCTCACCGCCGAGGAGGCCGCCGACCCGCAGGTCCGCGCGCAGAAGATCACCGGGCGGCTGACGGCGGTGGGGCTCTACCTGACGACGTACATGACCGACAAGTTCCGCGGCATCGACATCGACGACGACGGCGAGATCTCCGACGACGAGGTCTTCTTCCACAACGAGGGCTACGGCGGCTTCCACGCCATGGTCCGCAACTACAGCGTCGAGCCCGGCGACGTGACCGAGGAGGACGGCGTCCACTACGCCGCGTTCACGATGGACCTCGCGGCGCCGGCCGACTTCCTCACCGTCGTGCCGGCGGCGCCCGACGCCGAGGCCGCGCCGGGGACGCGCGTGTTCGACCTGCAGATGCCGAAGGGCGCGACGATCGACCCCACCAGCGTCCCCCGCCGGACCACGCGCCGCTTCGACCCGAGCGACCACGACGGCGAGCTCGAGTCGGTCCGCCTGACCGCCCGGCAGCTCCCCACCCCGACGAACGCCTGGCCCCACTACGCGGACTTCGTCGCCGACGGCGTGTACGACATCACCCTGTTCTACGGCCACGACTACAACACGCCGCGGTCCGATCTACGGGAGGCGCGCGAGGCGTTCGAGGAGCTCGACCGCCTGGGCTTCGACAAGCCCGCCGACAGCTTCGACGCGCTCGGCGCGGGCAGCGGGCCCTTCGTCCGCGAGGTGCGCGCGGGCGGCCGGCCCGTCCGGATGGAGGTGCGCATCTTCCACAGCGACATGTTCACGACCGACCGGCGCGGCCAGCACGACCTGGCGCTCGCCGAGCTCGTGACGCGGGACGTGTTCTTCTACAACGGGCACGCGGGCCCCTACTACGGGCTCTACCTCGACGCCGCCGGCGCGGCCGAGGTGGGCTACCGCGAGATCGAGGGCGCGCCCTTCACCGGCAAGCAGCAGCTCTTCATCGCGCAGGGGTGCCAGACCTACTCGCAGTACGCGGACATGGTCTACGCGAGCGCGGAGAAGGACGAGTCGAACCTCGACGCCGTCACGACCGTGAACTACTCGTACGGCCAGGGCACGCTCGAGCTCCTGCGCAACCTGATCCGCACCGACTCGGCGGGCAACCACGAGCCGGTCGACTTCTACCGGATCGTCGCCGACCTCAACGGCGACTGGCTCAACAGCTACCGCGACGTCTTCTACGGCGTGATGGGCGTCGACGGAAACCCGCAGCTCCACCCGTACGCGGACCTCGCGCGCGTCGGCGCCGAGTGCGGCGCGGCGTCCGACTGCGGCGACCCGAACGGCAACGTGTGCGTGTCGGGCCGCTGCGCGGCGCGCTCGCTGAGCGAGACCGCCTGCCCGGAGGGGACGCGCTGGTCGCTCCTCGGCTCGGGCGACACCATCGTGGGCGGCGTGTGCGCGGGCGGCGGCACGGGGCCGACGGACCCGGACGAGCCCACCGACCCCGAGGAGCCCACGGCCTCGGCCGGCACCTGCGACGCGCCGATCGACATGGCCCGAGACGGCGAGCGGCAGGCGGACGGCACCCTCGTCTACCGGGGCTCGAACGAGGGCGCGTTCAACGCCCAGCTCGCGAGCTGCGCGGCCCCGCCCGGCGGGCGCGAGGTGGTCGTCGCCTTCACGCCCGACCGGGACGGCACCCTCGTCGCGAGCACCGACCACGAGGGCACGGCGTACGACACCATC
>JBDIVX010000319.1:0-4074 GCA_039794305.1 Candidatus Neutrinellum sp. | reverse complement strand
CTCGCCCGCCACGCCGATACCAGCTCTTCCCATTCCGACGCTGGCCGCCGGTCACGCTTCTTCGTCATGCCTCCTGTCTACGGCCGACCGCGCGAGAGCGCATCGGGGCGGTCCGTAAGGGGCTTACGTTCGCGAGAACCTCGAGGAGGACCTGCAGGTCATCGCCGACGAAGATGCCGACGAGCTGTTCGTCGACGAAGATCTGTACCGCCGGCACCAGTGCGGGACAGTCATCTACCACAGCCTCTGCGGACCACTGCGGGTTTGCCGGTGGACGTACCGCCGTGTCGGTGAGCGCAACGGCCCGACCGTGGTGCCGTTGGAGCTCGAGGCAGGCCTGATGGAGCGCGGGACACCGGCGATGGCACACCGAGTTTGCCGTGGCCATGGACGCGGCGGTTCGCGAGAGCTCGAGGCTGACCTGCGTTCATCGCATCGCCGCCCCCCGTCGCGGACAACGTTGGAGCGGATGGCCAACAGGCTCGGCCAAGCGGTGAGGGAGTCGACGCGGCGTCTCGAACCTGCCGTTCGACGTCACGAGAGGGCGCCTTCGGGCGCCCACGTGCTGAGCGTGGGGCTCGACCGAACCACGATCCCGATGGAGGAACCCGCTCCCCCCGGACGGCAAGGACCCTTGCGCAAGCGGAGGAAGCCGTACGTTCGGAGCCCACCCCCGCCTGTCGAGGTCAACTATCGGATGGCCTATGTCGGTACGGTGGCTCTCATCGACGCCGACGGAGACTCGATCTGGTCTCGACGCTACGCCGCGTCCGCCGAGGAAGGTCCGGAGCAGGTACTTCATCGGATGATGCAAGACGTGCGATGGGCGCGGCGAACGCGACCCAAGCTACCGGTCCTCGTCGTGCAGGACGCTGCTCCCGAAATGTGGAAGCTGCTTCGTGACGCTCTGAACGGCGAGCTGTCGGTCGCGACCTGGCATGAAGTGATCGACCGTTACCATTTCGCCGAGCGCCTGGCCACGATCGTCGAGACACTCGCGGTCTCCGATCGGACGAAGCTCCTGGCCGAGTGGCAAGAGGCGATCGACGAGCTCGACGAGGCGGTGGACGACATCAAGGCACGGGTCGATGCGGAGCTCGAACGCGGCTACATCGGCAAAGCCCGCCGAACCCTATACGAGCAGCAGACCTATCTCGAGAACAACAGCGACAGGCTCCGCTACGCGACACTCATGCGACGCGGCTTCCCTATTGGCTCCGGCATCACCGAGGCCGCCTGCAAGTCGGTCGTCACGCAGCGCACCAAGCGGTCTGGGCAGCGATGGCATTCGGAGGGAGTCGAGGGTCCTTGCTCTCCGCAGCCACCTGCTCAACGACCGCCTCGATCCCGTCCTCCTGGACCTACGCCGGCGCACCTACACTGCCCAAATCAGGCCCGCCGCATGATCCGAGGCCGTTCCAGACCCCTTCAATGCCCGCAGGTCGGCAGCTCGCAGCGCCAGTGGTCGAGCGGAGGGCCGCCGAAGAGCGGGCCGCGCGTGCAGAACTCTTCTTCAGCGCAATCGGCGTCCGATCGGCACGTGTCCCGCCGCGTGTGGCAGAGGATCTCGGACGCCGAGTAGGTGATCTCCCCGGGACCCGCACACTCCCACGAGACCTCGCATGAAAGCCCTCCGCAGTCTTCGGGGCCCCAGCAGTCCGCGCGCAGGCAGAGGTTCTGGAGCGCGGGCCCGACGTCGCAGACGCACCTGCGACCCACGCCGCAGTCGGCAGAGGTGAAGCACTCGTCGTATGTGCACCAGAACTCGCCCGGCCCGGCGCGGATGCACCGCCCGTTGGTCCCGTCGATGCACTCCGCATGCGAGGAGCACCCGGTGTACCAGCCGACGACCGAAGGCCGCGGGCGATCCGTCCCTGGATCGCATTCGTCGTACCGCCACGCCGAAGAGACGTCCGGCCCGGGGCCCGCGTCCGGACGGCCTGCGTCCGGGATCGGGACCCCGGTGCTGCTGCCACAGGAGCCGAGGAGCATTGCAAGACTGGACAGGACCCTCGGCCCGAGCGGCCGGCGGTCTGTCATCGCGTCACTGGCGCCGACGCTGCCACTCCCACGCTGGCCTCTGCCCTATCGTCGGCCCCTTCTCGCGTCGCCAGGCTGGCAGTCGAGGGCCCGCCCTCCTCACACATCGAGAGCGCTCCGCCGCAGATGCCACACCCAAGAGACTCGACCTCGCCCACGCAGATCGAGTCCCACCAGGTCTCGCAGCAATACGGGTCGAAGCTGCATACGCAGACTTCGTTCGACTGCTCGAAACAGCCGGGACTGCCGGTCGTGCAACCTGACCTACATGTCCCACAACCGAGCGAGTCCACCTCTCCGACGCAGATGCCGTCCCACCAAACCTCGCAGCAGTAGGGATCCGACACGCACACACATGCCTCGATGTCTGGATAGCTGCATCCGTTGCCCGTGGACGTCGTGCAGCAGTTACTCAGCGTCGCACCGTTTCCGACCTTCAGCGTGGGGCTGTCCGCGCGCGCGTGCTCCGTATCGCCGTGCCACAGGGCACGCACCGTCCAGATCCCTGGTTGCTGGGCGAAGAGCTGCCCCCAGAAGCAGCCCGCACTGTCGGTCGACGCCTGTTGAGGATAGCGAACCCCCGATGGGCTGGCATACTCGATGGTCACCGTCTGGCTCGCGAGCCGATGAGAAAGGCACCCCACCGCATCGATGACCGGGTAGCTCGCCCAGGCGTCGAGACCGATCGCGGTCTCTTCTACGGTCATCGCCTCGATGATCAGGCCGGACACGTACTCGGGCTCGTTCACCAGCGTATCGGGCCCCGGGCTCGGAGGCTCCACCCACGGCTGCTCCACGTAGGCCTCGACCTCCACCCTGTAGCTCTCGCCCACGGGTTGGTCAAAAGGCGCTTCGATCGCGACGGGGATCTCGCGCACCTCGTACGGCTCGAGGCGAATGAGCTGCCTTCCGTCACCGATGGAGAGGGACCAGTCCTCTGGCAGATGTGCCCTCGAGCTGATGATGAAGTAGCGAGCGAAGTTCACCGGATTGGACAGGCGGACGGTTCCATACGCCGGCCAGTAGAGCCCGCTCGGCATGCGGACCACCTCGAAGTACTTGAGGTTCTCCTGCTCCCTGTCTCCGTCCTGGTTCACTACGTTCACCTCACCAGCGACGGGGTCCACGATCACACGAACGCAGCTATGATAGACGAACCGGTCGATCGCCGCTTCCGGAACATCGGGGACCCACGGTACCCAGACGTCCACCGCGCCGTCAGGCGGGATCGTGGTGATGGTCGGCGCCGTGCCGATCCGAGTCCAGCCCTCCGCTCCCCAGATGCCGACGCCGAGTGGATCGGTTACGTCGAAGCTGACCTTCACGTCCATGGCCGCTGCGCTCCCGTAGTTGCGGATCGTGGCGTAGATTCGATTCTCATTGAACGCGCACGGATCGTCACCATTGCCGATGACGGTTCCATCGCCACGACGTCCGTATCGGAGCCCGCTGGCGCCCACCGCGTCCTCGTATCCATTGCATGAGCTGTCGACCCAGACGTCGATTGTCTCGTACGTGTTCATGGGTCGTGCGAGCCAAGGAGTGAGCCCGACGTCCGGCACCGGGTCGGTCGCGTCCGGACCATAGCTGACCGACACGGTGCAGCCATCTCCGACGTCGGGTCCGACGGCGATCGAGACGTCCGCGGCGGGATCGACGAACGTCTCTCCAGGCGCCCAGCTCGAGAGCCATGGATCGGAGCCCGGTGGCCAAGCCGGGCTCAACATCAGCGACGTCTCGCGTGGGGACGCGCCGGGAGTCACTTTCATGATCAGGACCCCCTCCTGGCGCGGCGGCTCGAGCATGGACATCCACCCGTCCGCGCCCAAGAACCGCCGGCATTCGGCTAGGTAGTAGTAGCCGAGCGGCGTCTCCGCGATGAGACCCTGCGGCGAAGTGATGAGGTCCGACCGAATCTCCAACGGCGCGAGCACCTCCGTTCCAGAGCCGGGTGGCTCGTACCTGGCGATGCGCTCGACCGGGACCCAATCGGGGAAGTAGGCGCGCTGCCCTGGCTGGTGCAAGACCTCCGGA
>JBDIVX010000318.1:0-4083 GCA_039794305.1 Candidatus Neutrinellum sp. | reverse complement strand
CTTGGTGATCTCGTTGCGCGCGAGCGTGACGAGCGAGCTCGCCCTCGAGAACGTGGAGGTCGCGGAGGACGCGATCCTCCCGAACGTGCGCGGGATGAAGGGGCCGCTCTCGTGCCTGTCCCAGGCGCGCTACGGGATCGCCTGGGGCGCCATCGGCGCGGCCATGTCGTGCTACGAGACGGCGCTCGAGTACGCCAAGGACCGAGTGCAGTTCTCGCGCCCGATCGCCGGCTACCAGCTCGTCCAGCAGAAGATCGTGCACATGCTCACCGAGATCACCAAGGCGCAGTGCCTGACGCTGCGCCTCGGGCGCATCAAGGAGGCCAAGAAGTGGCGCCCGCCGCAGATCTCGCTCGCCAAGCGGAACAACGTCGCGATGGCGCTCGAGATCGCGCGCATGGCACGCGACGTCCTCGGCGCGAACGGGATCATGTACGAGTACCCCGTCGGCCGGCACATGATGAACCTCGAGACGGTCTACACCTACGAGGGCACGCACGACATCCACACCCTGATCGTCGGGCAGGACATCACGGGGCTCGCGGCGTTCGAGTAGGCGGCGCGGAGGCGAGCTCGAGGGCTCGATCGACGAGGCCGCTGCGCTCGGCCTCGTCGGCGAGCGCGTCGTCGTCGTCGGCCGTGGTCTCGAACGGGATGACCGGCACACCGTGCTCCGCCAGGATCGCTCCGTTCTGACGGCGGCTCGGATCGCCGTCGTCCTCGGGCAGGCGCGTGAGCACGAGCGCGCCGACGGCGAGGGGCGGCGCGGCGCGGAGCAGGCTCGAGGCGTGCGAGAGGACGCCGAGCCGGTCGGGAGCGACGACGAGCAGCGGTAGGCCGAGCTCGGCAGCGATGGTGGCGAAGGTGTCGGACCGGCGGAGCGGGACGAAGAGCCCTCCGGCACCCTCCACGACGGCCAGATCCGCGTCCCGCGCAGCGCGCTCGACGCAGGCGGCCAGGGTGGCGGCGTCCGGCGGTGAGGGATCGCCGTCGAGCGCCGCGGCGTACGGGGAGAGCGGCGCGCGCGCGCGGTAGAAGCCGGGGGCGTGTGCGAGCTCGGGGCGCCCGCAGGCGCGGGCGAGCGCGATCGCATCGGCAGGGTCGGGATCGCAGCCCGTCTCGACGGGCTTGAGGAGGGCGACGGACCGGCCGCGGCGCACGAGCGCGCGCCCGAGCCCACGGGCGACGAAGGTCTTGCCGACGCCCGTCCCCGTCGCGGTCACGAAGACGCCGCGGAGCGGCGCGGTGCGGATCGTGCTCACCGGCGCAGCTCGGCGCGCACCTCGGCGAACGCTTCGATGGCGCGGTCGATGTGCCGCTCTTCGTGCGTGGCCATGGGGACGACGCGGATGCGGCTCGTCCCGGCCGGGACGGTCGGCGGGCGGACGCCGTGAGCGAAGACGCCGCGGTCGAACAGGCCCTTGGAGGCCCGCATGGTGGTGTCGGGATGACCGACGACGACCGGCACGATACAGGTGCCCTCCCCGCGTGCGTCCCACCCTTGCTCGGCGAGCGCCGTGCGGAGGCGTGCTGCCCATGCGAGGACCCTCTCGCGGCGGTCGTCGGCCTGCCGCACCAGAGCGACCGCGCGCGTCGCGGCGGCGGCGAGGAGCGGTGACGGCGCGGTGGAGAAGACGTAGCTGCGGGCGCGGTTCTCGAGGAATCGCACGAGCTGGGACGAGCCGGCGACGAAGGCCCCCTGGGCGCCGAGCGCCTTGCCGAGCGTGCCCATGAGGACGTCCGGGACGACCGAGTCGGCGGCGCACAGGCCGCGGCCTTCGGGCCCGATCACGCCAAGGGCGTGCGCCTCGTCGACCATGAGCCACGCATCGGCGGCGTCGCAGAGCTGGCGGAGCTGCGCGGTCCGCGCGCGGTCTCCGTCCATCGAGAACACGGCGTCGGTGACGACGAGCGCGCGCCGCGCTCGTGAGCGCTCCGTCGCGAGGATCTCGGCCAGTCGATCGGTGTCGTTGTGGGGGTAGACGACGACGCGGGCGCGGGAGAGCCGGCAGCCGTCGATCAGCGATGCGTGGTTGAGCTCGTCGCTGAAGACGACGTCGTCTTCGCCCACCAGCGCCTGGATCGTGCCGAGATTGGCTGCCCACCCGCTCGCGAACAGCAGCGCGGCTTCGCGCTGGACGAAGCTCGCGAGGGCGGCCTCGGCCTGCCGGTGCGCGTGCATGGTCCCGCTGATCGAGCGCGAGGCCCCTGCCCCGAGCCCCTCGGTCTCGAGGGAGCCGCGCGCGGCCGCGAGGATGGCCGGATCGTTCGCGAGACCGAGGTAGTTGTTTGAGCAGAGGCAGATGACGCGCCGCCCGTCGACGGTCATCTCGGGCCCCTGCGGTCCGTCGACGCGACGGGCGGTGCGCAAGAGCCCCTCCCGCTCCAGGGCGGCCAGCGCGCGCGCGAGCTCCTCGTCCATCGACATGGGGCCCGAAGGCTAGCGCGAAACGCCTCGAACGCGAGCCCCGCCCTAACCAACCGAGATCACGCTTGATTCCCGCCCGTGACCACACATGCATTGTCACGCCACGCCACGTTCCACGTGAAACAATAGGGGACGGACCTCGGTTTCTCGGTTCCTCCCTGCCCGGGCCTCGACCCCCTTGCGAACGACAGGGACGGGCCTCGGTTTCTCGGTTCCTCCCTGCCCGGGCCTCGACCCCCTTGGACCCCGCGTGCCATGGTGCGCGCATGCGCTGGGGCTGGGTGCTGCCGCTCGTCGCGTGGGTGAGCATGGGGTGTGGGGACGACGAGCCGCAGGCGCGCCCGGCGGCGGAGACGGCGCCCGAGCCCGCGCCGTCCCCGGCCGACAGGCGGGCCGAGCTCGTGGCGGCAACGGACGCGAGGCGGCTCTCGGACACGCTGAGGGAGGCGGCCCGATCGACGGATGCCGGCGTGCGGCGCCAGGCGGTCCTGGGGCTCGCCCGGCTTCACGACCCGGCGGCGGTCCCGGTCCTGCGGAGCGCGCTTCGAGACCCGGACGCGGCCGTGCGGCGCGCCGGGTCACTCGGGCTCGGTGCGTTCGAGGACGCTGCGCCGAGCGGCGTGTCGGACGCCATCCTGGGGGCGCTCGCTGCCGAGCGGGAGGCGGACAACCGCGCGGCCATGCTCTGGGATCTCTCGCGAGTCGCGGGTGACGAGGGGCTGCCGGCGCTCCGGGGAGGGCTCGCGGCCAACGAGCCCCCGGTCCGGGGAGCGGCCTGCCGCGGCCTCGGCTTCTACGGCGTGAGAGGTCGCGCCCTCGAGCCGGCGCTGCTCCGGCGCATCGCGGCCCGGATGGTCGACGACCCCGACCCCGGCGTCCGGCTGGCGTGCAGCTACGCCCTGACCCGGCTCGCGCCCCCCGTGGACGCCCCGGAGGATGCCGCCGCGATCGTGGAAGATCTCGCGCGCGCTGCCGACGATGAGGATCCGGAGGTCCGCGCCATGGCGGTCCGCGCCCTCGGGCGCTACCCGAGCCCGCCCGCCGATCGGCTGGTTGCGCGCACGGGAGACCCGGACTGGCGGGTCGCGGTGCAGGCCTTCCGGTCCCTCGGGAAGCTCGGGGACAGCGCGGAGGGCGCCTACGCGCGGGCCCTGTCCGCGCGGCTCGATCGCGCGCTCGCGCCCGACACCGGCCTCCGGGGGCCCGAGCTCCACGTGCTCCTCACGGCCCTCGAGTCCGCCGCCCCCTTCGCCCGCGGAAGCCCGGTCCACGCTGTCGCTGCCGAGGCCCTCGAGCGTATCGAGAGGCTCGAGGGCGAGCCGGACCCGGACCGCGGCCGGGCGCATTGCGCGGCCGCCGCGCTGGTGGACCGTGGCCGTGGCTGGCCCACCCGGCTGATGCGGTGTGGGCTCGGCCGGGTGGCGGAGAGCGATCGGCAGGTCGTCATGGCCTCCGTCCTGGGCGAGCTCCCGGGCGCCGAGCGCGAGCGGCTGGTGCTGCTCGAGCGACTGTATCGAGGAGGCGACGCGCGCGTGCGGGAAGCCGTGATCACGAGCGCGACGGGGCTGTCGCTCGAAGGCGGAGCGGCGCTCGTCCTCGAGGGGCTCCGCTCGGAGTGTGCCTGCATCGTCACGCAGTCCCGCTACGCGGTCTTC
>JBDIVX010000317.1:0-4110 GCA_039794305.1 Candidatus Neutrinellum sp. | reverse complement strand
AACAACGCCCTTGACCGGACAAGCCAAGCTTGCAACGGACCCTCCGCTCGCGAGCCGATCGGAGCCCCTTAACGGCGCGCGGCCCTCCGAGTTGCGCCGACCGACCCTGGATTCCAGGCTATTCCCCGACGGGGGTGGGGTCTATCCCCCCCAGGGATGAGAACGCGCGTTCAGGACGCGGAGACTGCGGTCGCCACCCGACCTCGGGACAGGGGCGGACGGGCCGTGCCGAGACGCGCTCAGTACCGAAGCAAGCTGAACGGCTCGATGCCGTCGAGCTTTCGCCGGCCGTCGAGGAAGGTCAGCTCGATGACGAAGGCCGCGCCGACGATCTCGCCCTTCTGCCGGCGGACGAGCTCGCAGGCCGCCCAGGCCGTGCCGCCGGTCGCGATGAGGTCGTCGACCACGAGCACCTTCGCCCCCGGCGCGATCGCGTCGCGGTGCATCTCCACCGAGTCCTTGCCGTACTCGAGCTCGTACTCCACGCGATCGGTGTCCGCCGGGAGCTTGCCGGGCTTGCGCGCCGGGACGAAGGAGGCCGCCATCCGCGCCGCGAGCGCCGCGCCGAAGATGAACCCACGCGACTCGATGCCCACGATCACGTCCGGGCGCACGCTCGCGTAGCGCTCCTGGATGAGGTCGAGGCACGTGACGAAGCCCTCGTGGCTCGCGAGCAGCGGCGTGATGTCCTTGAACAGGATCCCCGGCTTCGGGAAGTCCGGTACGTCGCGGATCAGGCTCCGGATGCGATCGATGCGCTCGTCGCTCATGCGTCCTCCTCGGGTCCCGCGACCCATCTTGCCAGGTCCAGGTGTGCCGCGTGGGTGACGTCGATCATGAGCGGTGTCACCGACGCGTACCCTTCCTCGACGGCCTCGGTGTCCGAGCCCTCCACGTGCTCGTGCCGCGCGCCCGGCCCGCCGATCCAGATGTACTCGCGGCCGCGGGGATCGGTCCGCACCACGACCTCGTCCGCGTAGAGCCGGCGGCCGAGCCGGGTCGCGCGCACCCCCTTGGGCGTACCCTCGGGGAAGTTCACGTTGAGGAGCGCCGGAGGGCCGGGCGGGAGCGTGGCCGACAGGAGGCGGCTCGCCATCTCGGCGGCGAGCTCGGCGCAGGCGCCGTACTCGCCCCCCTCGTAGAGCGAGAACGCGATCGCCGGGATCCCGCGCAACGCCCCCTCGCGCGCCGCCGCGACCGTGCCCGAGTAGTGCGTGTCGCTGCCGAGGTTCGGGCCGCGGTTGATCCCCGAGACGACCAGCTCCGGCCGCCGCGGCAAGAGATCGGTGTGGTAGAGCGCGACGTAGACGCAATCGGCCGGCGTCCCGTCCACCGCGAAGACCCGCTCGTCGTGCCGGCGCACGCGGAGCGGGCGGTGCAGGGTCAGCGAGTGGCTGTTGGCGCTCTGCTCGCGCTCCGGCGCCACCGTGTACACGTCGAACGCCGGCTCGAGCGCCTCGCGGAGGGCGACGCACCCGCGGGCGCGCACGCCGTCGTCGTTCGACACGAGGATGAGAGGGCGTTCCATCTCGCGGCGGAGGGCTTAGCACGCCCCGCGCGCGATGGACACCCGCCGCGCACGCGGCCGTTCGCCGAAGAAGTGCTTGCGTCGAGCGGCGGACGCACCTAAACGGGGACCCGCCATGGCGCAACGACGACGTCGCCCGACGACGCTCGCCCGAAGGGCGGACAAGCACGATCTCTATCAGCGGTCGGTCCAGGACCCGAGCCACGACCTGCCGCTCGTCGAGCGGATCTTCCAGAAGGAGACCGGCCGGCGCGCGATGTCGCTCCGCGAGGACTTCTGCGGAACGGCGCTGATGAGCGCGGCGTGGGTAAGGGGCCACCGCGACCGGACGGCCACCGGCGTCGACCTGCACGGCCCGACGCTCGCGTGGGGCCGCGCGCACAACGTCGAGCCGCTCGGGGAGGCCGCCTCGAGGCTCACGCTCCTCCAGCAGGACGTGCGCGATCCGGTCGGTGGCAAGTTCGACGTGACGCTCGCCTTCAACTACAGCTACTTCATCTTCCGGACGCGGGACGAGCTGCGGGGCTACTTCGCCGCGGTCCGCAAGGCTCTCAGGCCCGACGGGATGCTGTTCCTCGACATGTACGGCGGCCCCGAGGCCCAGGAGGAGCGCGTCGAGACCCGCCGGGTCAAGGGCGGCTTCACCTACGTGTGGGACCAGGACCACGTCAACCCGATCGACATGCGGGTGGTCAACTACATCCACTTCCGGTTCCGGGACGGGAGCGAGATGAAGCGAGCCTTCCGCTACGAGTGGCGCCTTTGGAGCTGCCCGGAGCTGCGCGAGCTGCTCGAGGAGGCCGGCTACCGGTGGGTCGACTTCTACTTCGAGGACGAGGACGAGGACGGCGAGCCCACCGGGACCTACCGGCGCCGGGCCCACGTCCCGAACGACCCGGCCTGGCTCGCCTACGTCGTCGCGGGCAACGGGCCGAAGAAGGGCTCGAAGGGAGGTCGCAAGAAGAGGTAGCGTAGGTACCTCGGGTACCTCCATGCAGCGACCTCTTCTCTTCGTGTCGGCCTTCGCGGCAGCCCTCCTCGGCGCCGCGCCGGCCCTGGCTCAGACCACGATCCCCGGCGGCTCCGTCGGCGCGGGCGCGACCTGGACCGCTGCGGGCAGCCCCTACATCGTCCAGGGCGACGTGATCGTCCCGACGGGCGGGACGCTGACGATCGAGGCGGGGGTCGAGGTCCGTGTCCAGTCGAGCGACGGGCTCGGGACGGGCCTCGACACGGGCCGCGTCGAGATCGTCGTGCACGGAACGTTGCTCGTGAACGGGACGGCGGGCTCGCCGGTGGTGTTCCGGGGTGCGAGCACCTCCGCGGGCAGCTGGTACGGGATCCGGGTGGAGAGCGACGCGGCGGAAGCGAGCTTCTCGCACGCGACCGTGCGCCACGCTCGGATCGGGGTGTCGTCGAACGCGCCGGGCACGACCACGGAGCTGACCGACGTCACCGTGGAGGACTGCTCGGAGCGAGGCCTCTTCGTCGAGGCCGGCTCGCCGAGCGTCCAGCGCCTGCGGGCCACCCGCACGGCCTACGGCGTGTACGTCGACGACGGCGCGAGCGCGGCGATCGACGAGGCGCTCATCTGGGACCAGGGCAGCTTCGGCGTCTATGTCCGGACGAGCACGGCCACGCCGGGCGACACGACCATCTCGCAGTCGACCATCTACGACTCGCGGTACGGCGTCTATGCCTACGGCGCGAGCGGGTCGCGCTCGGTCCAGGTGGTGGACTCGATCCTGACCGCCAACTCGAGCCACGGCGCCTACCGGACCGGCTCGGTCACCCTGCAGGTGACGTACACGGACGCCTGGGGCAACGGGACGAACCTCTACGGCACCACCGGAGGCACCGGCAACCTCTCGGCCAACCCGCTGTACGTCTCGGCCCCGAGCGACCTGCGGATCACCTCCCGCTCGCCTTGTCGGTACGCCGGAAGCTCCGGGCAGGACATCGGCGCCCTCGCCTACGCGGGGGACGCCACCGCCGCGCTCGCCGGCGTCCTGTGGACGAACACCACGCTCGACACCGCCGGCAGTCCCTACACGGTCGCCGGCGACCTGACCGTCCCGGCGGGTGTCACGCTCACTGTCCAGCCCGGCGTCGTGCTGCGGTTCGCCACCAGCGATCTGATGGGCGCGGGCGTCGACGCCGGCCGGCCCGAGCTGACCGTCCGCGGTGTGCTGTCTGCCTCCGGGACCGCGGGCTCGCCGGTCACCTTCTCGTCCACCTCCACGTCGGCCGGAAGCTGGTACGGCGTCGTCCTCGCCGACGGCAGCACCGGCTCGTCGCTCGCGCACGCCGTGGTGGAGCGGGCGCGCATCTGCGTCACCCACGCGAGCTCGACCGGCACCCACACCCTCCAGGATCTCACCCTCCGCGACTGCTCGGAGCGAGGCCTCTTCGTCGAGGCCGGCTCGCCGAGCGTCCAGCGCCTGCGGGCCACCCACACGGCCTACGGCGTGTACGTCGACGACGGCGCGAGCGCGGCGATCGACGAGGCGCTCATCTGGGACCAGGGCAGCTTCGGCGTCTATGTCCGGACGAGCACGGCCACGCCGGGCGACACGACCATC
>JBDIVX010000316.1:0-4178 GCA_039794305.1 Candidatus Neutrinellum sp. | reverse complement strand
CTTCGAGGTAGTCCTCGTGGATCTGCCCGAGACGTGACAGGAGCGCCTTCTTGTCTCCGAGGACGTCCTCGGCCGCGACCCGCGCCTCGAGGGCCGCGGTGACCTTCGGCCAGTCCATCCGGTGCAGGAACACCGGCTCGAGGATCTCGGCCGCCTCGGCGCGGTGCTCCTCGCCCTGCATCATCTCCTCGAGGGCGTCCACCGCGCCCTGGTGACCGCTGTCGAGGGCGAGCGCTTCCCGATAGCAGTCGAGGGC
This sequence comes from Candidatus Neutrinellum sp., assembly GCA_039794305.1. GTDB lineage: Bacteria > Myxococcota_A > Polyangia > Polyangiales > JBDIVX01 > JBDIVX01. Next base: position 3,922 of record JBDIVX010000316.1, on the reverse strand, counting down.
GAGCTGCGGGTCGTTCAGGCGCTTGTGGTGCACCTCGCCCAGCTTGAACCGAAGCTCGACGGCGCTGCCGACGCCCGCGTCGAGCTGGCGTTCGTAGAGGGCCGAGAGATCGTTCCACCGCTCCTCGCTCGAGTACAGCCGCTCGAGCCCCTCGTAGGCCTCGAGGCGGCCGGCGTCGTCCAGCACCCGCTCGTAGCAGTCGATGGCGGCCGGGACGTCGTTCGTGCCCGTCTCGTTCAGCTCCGCCTGACGGAGCAGCAGCTCCACACGGCGCGCCGGGTCGTCGGCGAGATCGGTCTTTCGGCGGAGCACGTCGATGAGGCCGCCCCAGTCTCGCGCGGACGTGTAGAGCTGCTCGAGGGCGTCGAGGGCGCCGGCGTGGTCGGGCCGCTCCTCGAGCACCTTCGCGTAGTACGCGCGCGCCGTCTCGTCGTCCTCCAGGCGCGAGGAGGCGACCTGCGCGACCTCGAGGAGCACCTCCATCTGCAGATCGCCGTCGAGCACGTCGGGGACGATCTCCTGCAAGAGCGCGGCGTAGTCCGCCCACCGATCCGACGCCGCCGCCAGCCGCTCGAGGTCGTCGAGCATCTGCGAGAGGTCCGGCTCGGACAGCCCCGCCCGCACCGCCTTGCCCGAGAGCTCGAAGGCGCGGCTCGGGTCCTCGAGGCCCATGTCGGCGACCTCCGCCGCCCGGCGCAGGGCCCGCAGGCGCTCGGTCGGGTCGTCGACCTCCGCGAGCACGGCGAGCGCGCCGAGCAGGTCGGCGAAGCTCGCGCTCCCCTCGTAGCGAGGCACCAGCACGCGCGCAGCGCTCGTCCGGGCGTAGCGGTCGTCGGACTTCAGCACCTCCTCGAGGGCGGCGATGGTGCCCGGGTGATCGGGGACCTCCTCGAGCACCTCGCGGTAGGCCTCGATGGCGCGCTCGAGCTCCCCGGTCCGCGTGCGCATGAGCTCGGCCGCGCGGAAGCGGAGCTGCGACCTCTCGACGGGATCCTGGGCGAGATCGAGGTCCATCTGGACGACCTCGAGCAGGTCGTCCCACTTCTCGGTGGCCTCGTAGAGCCCCGCGAGCGCGGCGAGCGTGTCGCGGTCGGGGCCGAACCGCGTGACCACGTCGTTGTAGGCGGCGATGGCGCTGTCGCGGTCGCCGAGCCGGTTCTCGTAGAGCTCGCCGATCCGGCGCGCGATGGTCCGCTGCTCGCCCTCGTCCTCGGCCACCTGCTCGCGCTGCTGGAGGATCCCGATGAGCTGCTGCCAGTCCTCCTTGCGCTCGAGCAGGCGCTCGAGCGAGCGCAGCGCGTCGGCGTCGCTCGGGTCGATCTCGAGCCGCTCTCGATGGGCGGCGATGGCACCGTCGGCGTCGTCGAGCGTCTCTTCGAGCAGGTCCGCCAGACGCACGACGAGCTGTCGGCGCACGTCCTGGTCGTGCTCGAGCTTCGCCTGCCGGCGCAGGTCGGCCGCGAGCAGCTCGTACTGGCCCTTCTCGAGGTGGATCCGCTCGAGAGCGCGGGAGGCGGGGAGCACCGCCGCCGCGTTGTCGCTGTCCACCCCGATGAGCCGCGTCCACGCGCGCTCGGCCTCGTCCACGTCGCCGATCGCCTCGTCCCACGTGCGCGCGAGCTCCATCAGGATCTCGCTCTTCAGGTATGTCTCGTCGACCTTGGCGAGGGCCTTCTCGAGGACCGCGGCGCGTTCGCGCTCGGTGCCGCGGAGCTGGGCGAGCCGTGCGAGCTCCTCACGGCCGCTGCCGTCCGCCGGATCGGCCTCGACGGCGCGAGAGAGCGCGCCGAAGGCCGCCTCGGGATCGTGCAGCTTGTTCTCGTGCAGGTCGGCGATGCGGAGCAGCAGCCCCACTTGCGCGCCGGGATCGCTCACGTCCTCGAGCTGTACCTCGAGGACGCGCCCGAGCTCCGCGTATGCCCCCTGCTGGTCGTACAGCGGCTCGAGGATCGACGCGATGCGCTGGCGCTGAGACGGCTCGCCGATGAGGCGCTCGAGGGCCTCCTGCGAGCGCAGGTGCGTCGGCTGCTCGGCGAGCACCGCCTCGTACTGGTCGACCGCCTGGCCGGGCTCGCCGAGCTTCTTCTCGTAGAGATCGCCGAGCTCGAAGGTGAGGTCCAGGCGGTCCTGCCCCTCGGACTGGTCGAGCTCCTGGCGGAGCAGCGCGACCAGATCACGCCACCGCTCGGTCCGGCGGTAGAGCCGCTCGAGCGCGCGCCGCGAGGCGAGGTGCGACGGGTCGAGCTCGAGGACGTCCTGGTAGGCGCGGATGGCGAGCTCGGGGTCGTCGAGCAGCTCCTCGAAGAGGAAGCAGACCTGGAGCAGCAGCTCGAGCTTCTGGTCTCCGTCGACCGTCTGCGCGATCCGGTTGCGGTAGAGGACCTGCAGATCGTCCCAGCGCTCCCGGGTCGTGTAGAGCTCCTTGAGGGACGCGAACGCTCGGTCGTTCAGCGGATCCTCGTGGAGCACCTTCCGGTAGAAGGGCTCCGCCTTTTCCGGCTGGCCGAGCTGCTCGTCCCAGAGCCGGGCGACCCGTGACGAGAGGTCGGCGACGTCGGTCGCCCCGAGCTCGCCCGAGTCGATGGCGGTGGCGTAGGCCTCGGCCAGCTCGTCGTGCTTGCCGGCCCGCTCGGCCGCCTCGGCGACGCGGTCCCACAGCTCCACGTCCGACGGCCGGTCGAGGAACGCTGCCTCGAGGGCCGCGTAGGCCCCCTCGACGTCCCCGAGCTCGGAGCCCGCGAGCTCGGCGAGCCGGAGGCGGAGCGCCCTCCTCTCCTCCTCGTCTTGGGTCGCCTCGAGCCTGCGCTCGAGCACGCGCGCGAGCTTCTCGTGCGAGCTGCGCGCCTCGTACGCCTGCTCGAGCAACCGCCCGGCCTCGACGCTCATCGCGGGCTGGCTCTGCTCGAGCGCCTCGAGCCCGGCGACGGCGCTCTCGTGGCTCGGCACCTCGGACAGGACGTCCGCGTAGGCGTCGAGCGCGCCCCGCGGGTCGGCGAGCTCGGTCCGGAGCAGGTCCGCGAGCCGGACGGTGGCCTGGACGCGGGCGGAGTCGTCGAGCGCGAGCTCTCGGCGGCGGCGGAGGACCTCGGCCAGCTTCTCGTGGCTCTTCTTCGCGGTGTAGAGCCGATCGAGCTGCGAGAGCACCTCGCGGTCCTCCGGCTCGAGCTCCGTCATCGCTTCGTAGCGCAGGAGCGCGGAGTCGGCGTCGTCGAGGACGTCCTCCTCGAGCCGCGCGAGCTCGCCGAGGTACATGAACCGATCGATGGCGTCCGACGTGTGCTCGATGCGGTGCAGGAAGAGCTTGCGCAGGTCCTCGGTGCGACTCTCGGCTCGGTAGAGCCGGTCGAGGACGTCGAGGACCTCGCCGTCGTCCGGGTTCGACGCCAGGATCTGCTCGAGCTGGGCGATCGCCTCGGCCGTCCGCCCGAGCTTCTCACCGGCGATGGACGCGATCCGCTTGCGGATCCGCACGGTCTCGTCGCCGTCCGCCACCTCGGCTCGCGCGACGTAGATCTCGAGGAGCCGTTCGTGCGCACCTGCCGCCTCGGCCGACTGCTCGAGCGCGGACACGGCGGCCTCGTCCGAAGGCGCGAGCGAGTAGGCCTTCGCCGCCCAGTCGAAGGCTCCGGCCGCGTCGCTGAGCCTGTCGAGACAGAGGCGGCGCAGCTCGTCGATGAGCGCGAGCCGCTCTTCGAGCGGTGCCTCGTCGCCGAGGTCGTCGAGCAGGATCTGCTTCAAGCCCACGAGGCGTGACCACTTCTCGTCCCGCTCGTAGATGGGGACGAGCGCACGCGCAGCGCGGACGTTCGTCGGGTCCGCCGACAGCACCCGCTCGTAGTTGCGGAACGCCCGGTGCGGCTCGCCGATCGGGTTCTCGTAGATCTCGGCCGCGCGGAAGCTCAGGCGGATCCGGACCTCGGGG
>JBDIVX010000315.1:0-4187 GCA_039794305.1 Candidatus Neutrinellum sp. | reverse complement strand
CGAGCCCGAGGCGTCCATCGCGGCGCTGGCGCTGCGCGCGAAGCAGGCGCTCGGACAGAGCGCCGACGCGGCGCTCGCCGAGGCCAAGAGAGCGCTCACGCTCCACGCGGTCCTGTGCCGTGAGGCCGGGGCGCCGCGCGTCCGGTTCGGCGACGCCGACGGGCTCGCGTGCCGCGCGTCGGAGGGCGCGGGCCTCGCGGCCGCGGTGGCGACCGCGGCGCTCGCGAGGCAGGGAGACGTCTTCGAGGCGCTCGCCGCGCGCGCCGCGCTCGACGACGACTCGTTCCGCGTTCCGGCCGCCGAGCGCCGCCAGGCGGAGGAGGCCCTGCGCGCCATGGCGCGGACCGAGGGCGTCCACGTGGTCGAGGGGCCGGCGGCCATCGCGCCCGCGGCGCCGGACGTCCGCCTGCCGCTGATCGGCTTCCGCGACGACGACACGCTGATCGTCCGCGGGGTCGCGCCGGCCGTGTACCGCGTCTCGGACGAGGGCGTGACGCCGGCCGAGCCCCCCGCGAGCGCCGCGGGCGATCTCGTCGTGGTCGATCCGGGCGGTCGCTTCGCCGTCGTGGGAGTGCAGCGGAGCTGCGAGGGCCACACGCTCGTCGTGGTGCGGGCCACCGAGGTCGTGCAGGGAGTCGTGGCGGGGCGGCCGGTGAGCCGGCCGCTCGTCGAGGAGCGCGCGCCCCCGCCCGGCAGCGCCTGTCCGGGCGCCCTGCCGGCCACGGCCCGCGAGGACGACGGGGGCTTCTGGATCGCGGGCTGGGCGCCGCAGGGCGTGGTCGCCGTCCGGCGCGACGAGGTCCGCCTCGTCCCGCTCACCGTGGACGGCCAGCCGGCGGGGGAGCCGACCGTCCTCGATCCGGGGACGCCGCCGCCCGCTCCGCTGCCCGCAGGTCGGATGTCGCCCGACGGCGCCGCCTACGCCCTGTCGACGCCGGTGGGGATCGTGGTGCGGCGGCTCGACGACGGCGAGACGGTGGTGCTGCGGCCCGAGAGCTGGTCCGAGGACGTCACGGACGTGGCGGTCTCTCCGTCCGGGGCCCGCGTCGCCTTCGTCGCCGCCGGCAAAGTGCAGGTGGCGACGGTACCCGAGCGTTAGCCGGCACCTACCTGGAGGCCGTTTGAGTTAGCTCACGGGGCCGGGCCGGGGCCGTGATCGGTTTCTCGCGCCGGAGGCACTGGAGCCCCGATGACCAGGGGAACGTGGCTCTTGCTCCTTGTCGCCGGCCTCCTCGTGGCCGGCTGCCGTGCCGAGGGGACGCACGTCGTCGGGACCGGCGGCGGGACCGACGGCGGCGGCGGCGGCGCCGACGCGGGCTCGGTCACCCCGGGGACCGACGCGTGCGGCAACGGCATCGACGACAACGGCGACGGCCTCATCGACGAGGGCTGCGACTGCGCGGACGGCGAGCGGCAGCCGTGCTGGCCCGGTCCGGCGAGCCGCCGGGGCGTCGGCGCGTGCCGCGACGGCGTGCAGCGATGCGAGCCCTTCGGCGAGTTCATGTCCTGGGGGAGCTGCGCCGGCGCGGTGCTCCCGATGACCGAGATCGAGGCGAACGGGATCGACGAGGACTGCGACGGCGGCGACCAGGGCGGGAGCGACTGCCTCGAGAGCGAGTTCGGCGAGAGCTGCTCCGGCGGGGCGGACGACGACTGCGACGGGCTCCGCGACTGCGACGACCCGGACTGCGCGTCGGCCGAGTCGTGCGCCGGCTCGTGCGTGCCGAGCGAATTCGGCGAGCTCTGCAACGACGGCATCGACAACGACTGCGACGGGTCGCTCGACTGTCTCGACCCGGAGTGCGACAGCGCGCCCGCGTGCGACTCGGGGGGCGACGACCCGACGCCCGGCTGCACGAGCGAGTTCCCGTTCGTCGCGGAGATCCGGTGCGGCGACGGGCGCGACAACGACTGCGACGGAGCGGTCGACTGCGACGACTCGGACTGCATGCGCCCCGGCTCGTGCGGGTGCGACACGCAGGAGGCGGCCTGCAGCGACGGCATGGACAACGACTGCGACGGCTCCTCGGACTGCTCGGACATCGACTGCCAGTCCTGCGTCCCGGGCAGCACGCGGTGGTGCGACGACCCGATGTACTGCCACTGGGGCCAGCAGGAGTGCGGCTCGGACGGGCGGTGGGGCACGTGCGTCGAGGTGTCGACGGGCCCGGAGGGCTGCAGCGGCAGCCTCTACAGCGCCACCTGCTGCGTCGAGGCGGGCGAGTGCTGCCAGAACTACCCCACGGACGACACCTCGATCGGTGACTGCGACACGATCGTGATGTGCGACTAGCGGCTGCTGGACGGTCTTCGGAGGCGGTGCGACAGTGTTGGCGGTGGCACGCGAGGCGGAACGGGGCACCGGCGAGTCGCCCGACCTCTTGCTGGCGCTCGCCGCCGCGGCGGCCGAGGGAGACCGGACGGCCACGCGGATGCTCGTCGAGGCCCTCGCGCCCCGCATGCTCGGCGTGGCGCGCGGCATCCTCGGGCCGAGCCACCCGGACGTCGAGGACGCCGCGCAGGAGTCGCTGCTCGCCGTCCTGAACGCCCTGCCCGCGTTCCGCGGCGACTGCGGCGTGATCCACTACGCGACGCGCATCGGAGTGCGGAGCTGCATGGCGCTCAAGCGGCGCGGGCGGCGGGAGCCGATCGCGGTGGAGGACCCGGCGGGCTCGCCCGGAGCGCGGACGGTGACGCAGGGCGAGCCGGTCGTCGTCGCTCGACGTCGGGCCGAGATCCGGGAGCTGCTCGACACGCTCCCCGAGCCCCAGGCGGAGACGCTCGCGCTCCGCGTCGTGCTGGGGCTCTCGATGCAGGAGGTGGCGACGTCGACGGGCGTGCCCCTCAACACCGTGCGCAGCCGCCTGCGCCTCGCGAAGGAAGCGCTGCGGCGGCGCATCGAGGCGGACCCCGCGCTGGCGGAGCTGTTGGAGGTGGGGTCGTGACCCGCGTCGACGTGCACCCGGAGGAGCTGCTCGACGGCGCCCGCCGCGGAGAGCTCGACGCGGCGGAGCGACGGCGCCTCGACGCCCACCTCGCCCACTGCGTCGCGTGCCGCGTCGAGCACGAGGTGATGGCGGACTTCGACCGGGAGCTCACGCCCCGCGCCGCGGACGACGAGGCGGTCGCGCGCATCGCCGCGGGCGCGCTCGCAGGCGCCGGGATGGGGGCCGGGCGGGCGGCCCCCCGAGCCAAGCCGGCAACCGGCCGCCGGCGCGTGGCGACCGTCGCCGCCGCCGGCCTCGTGGTCGGCCTCTTCGGCGGCGCCGCGGCCGCCTTCTTCGCCCTCTCCCCCACCCCCGACGCCCCGCCGCCCCCCACGCCCGACCAAGCCCCCACCCCCACCACTTGCATTGGGGACACGCCCCAATGCAACTCCGAGCGCGAGCGGGAAGCCACCACTTGCATTGGGGACAGGTCCCAATGCAACTCCGAGGCTGAGCCGGGCGTCGACACTTGCATTGGGGACAGGTCCCAATGCAACTCCGAGCGGGAAGAGTCCGGAGCCGATGAGCAGGCGACCGCCGAGGTGGTGGAGCCCCGGCGCGTGGCCGAAGCGCCGGCTCCCTCGGCGGAGGAGCTGCTCGCGCGGGCGAACGAGGCCCGGCGGGCGGGGCAGTACCAGGCCGCGACGCGGCTCTACCGGACGCTCCAGCGGACGTATCCGGCTTCGCGCGAGGCCGCGGTGTCGAGGGTCACGCTCGGGCGGCTGCTGCTCGACGGCGCCGGCGAGCCGGCCGGCGCGCTGCGCGAGTTCGAGGCGTACCTCGCGCGCAGCCCGAGCGGCGTCCTCGCCGAGGAGGCGCGCGTCGGCCGCGCGCTCGCTCTCGGCCGCCTCGGCCGTGCCGTCGAGGAGCAGGACGCCTGGCGCGATCTGCTCACGCACCACCCCGACTCCCTGCACGCCGAGCGAGCGCGCCAGCGGCTCCGCTGAAGCGCTTTCCCGCGCACCGTCACCTGCCCTATCGTGCAGGGACCGTGCGCTTCGTGGGCCCGCTCCTCCTCGGCACTCTCCTCGCGGGCGCGTCGCAGGCGCGCGCGCAGCGCCCGTTACCCGTCGACCTCACCGTGGCCGCCGGCGCCGAGGACGGCGCGGCCCTCGAGGCGGTCGTGGCCGAGCTGCTCGCCGGGCTCGGCGTCGAGACGCGGGCCCGGCGGGTCGACGCCGTCGACGCGCGCGAGGTCGT
>JBDIVX010000314.1:0-4246 GCA_039794305.1 Candidatus Neutrinellum sp. | reverse complement strand
GCGACGATCGGTGGATTAACCTCGTCAGCCTCTGTGACCGGTGCCACCTCGAGAACGTCCACGAGCTCCGCTCGCTCCACGTCTCCGGCGACGCCCCCCACGGCCTCACCTTCGTCTTCGGCCGCGACCCCTTCATGGTCGTCCGCGGCCGCGACAAGCGCCGCGCGGCGTGATGCCTGCCCAGCATGCGGAGGCAGTAGGCCACGCCGCCCAATGACGTGAAGCGGGACCGCCCGTCATGTCGCCCCGCGCCTTGCCGCAGGCGCCTCATCTACAGCTCACGCAACGCCTCTCCCTCGAGCTCGGCGGGGCTGCCGGCCCTCACGCGCGACGTGACCAGGCAGCTCGCCGGCTAGCCTGCGCCGTCGTCGTCGTCGAACAGATCCTCGGCCCGTTCGACACGCACCGCGCGCACGAGCCACGCCGAGAGCTGGTCGGCGTCGCGACAACCGAGAACGCGCACGCGCACCTCGTCCGCTACAGCCACGCCGCGCGCCGACAGAACCGTCAGGAGAGCCTGCGCCTGGGCCTCGGCCCGCCCCTCCTCGCGCCCCTCCTCGCGCCCCTCGGCCTGTCCCAGCGCCCGGGCCCGCTTCAGGAACTCGGGCGGCTCCGGCAGATTCTCGAGCTTCATCTCTTCCTCCAGCCTCGCCCTCACCGCTTCGCCGAGCGCCGGCAGGACGATCGAACTATAGATCCACGCCCGTTCGTCGTCGACGCGCCCCAGCCCGTACAGCATCGCCCGCGCCACCTCGTACCCGTGCTCGCCGGCTCCATGCGCCAGCGCCGACAGCACCGCGAGCTCCGGCGACGCCTCGGCCACCGTCGGGTCCGTCACGACGGGCACGCCCTCCGGCCCCACCACCACCGGCCGGAACACCCAGTCTGGATGCCCCATCGCGATCGGCCGCGCCGCCCACCGCGCCACCGACCGCCGCGGAGCGAGCACGAGCAGCATCGTTGAGCACCGGAGCTCGGCGCGCACCGAGGCCACGTAGAGCGGCCACGTGTACCGCTTGCGCTCCTTCCTCCCGAGCTGCACCTCCACGACGATCGCCGCCACCGTCTCGTCGCCGCTCCGGAGCTGCACCACCACATCGGCGAGCCGCGTGGCCGGCGGCACCTCCGTCTGGTCGACGCTCGCCAGCGACGCCTCGCCGAACGGCGGCAGCGGCGGACCGCCCGACGCCCGGAGCAGCTCGACCGCCAGCACGGGCCGGTTCCGAAACAGCTCCACCAGGTGCTCGTGCTCCGGGGAGGGGGGCATGGCCACCCCGTATCGGCCGAGGGCGCCGCCGGTTGCGTCGCACCGCTCATCCGCGCCCCGGAACCGGCCCGACACCCCACCCGCACACACCTCCTGCCGAAGTGCTGCGAGACCGGCTCAGGCGCCGAAGACGTCCTCGAGCGTTTCGGCGGTGAGGACGCGGTCGAGCCAGCGGTCGAGGTCGGCGGGGCTGCCGGCCCTCACGCGGGCCTGCGTCTCCGCGGGAACGTCGGCGAACTTCAGGCGGAGCTGGCGAAGCAGAGCCTCGGCGCGGCCCTGTTCGAGGCCCTGTTCGAGGCCCTCTTGGCGAAGCTTCTCGGCTGTGCTCATGACCACCTCCCCGCCCCGGGGTCCTAGCGCCCGTTCGACGGCGGCTCGCAGACCTTCGATGTCCTCGTCTCCGACGGCCAGAGCATAGCGCGCCACGGTCTCGATCGCACCGGCACCACGCTCCCGCCACACGCGCCGAAGGAGCGCCCCCCATTGCCGCTCCATGCGAGCGACGAGCCCGCGGGCGCGCCCGTGCTTCAGCAGGAGCAGCGCGAGCCGCCCGTAGCTCGTGGCCCGGCTGCGCATGATGGCGCGGTCGGACACCCGCGTCAGGTCGTAGACCACCACGCGATGCTCGATCACGAGATCTCCGAGCGCGGACCGCACGTCGGCGGGAAGGCCCAGCAGCTCGGTCAGGCGCGTCGGGCCGGGATAGCCGCCCGACTCCTGCCACACGAGGACCGGGACCAGGGCCGGCAGGCGCGCGACACCGGACTGCCGGAGACCGCGATCGACGCCGCGCAGCCCGTAGTCGAGCATCCGGTGCAGCATTCGCGCCTCGGCGCTGCTCTGATGCTCGACGACCACGTGCACGACACACTCGGCGTCGGCGACGAGAGGAACCTCGTAGAGCATGTCGGCGGTCCTGGTCCCCACGACCGGGTCGACGAAACGCGTGGACGAAAGGCGCACCCGCGACAGGTCAAGGTGACGGACCAGGCGCGCCGGGAGCACCACGCGCAAGAGGCCCGCTGCCTCCTCGGGCCGCTCGAACACCCGGCAGAACAGGGTGTCGTGCGGATTGCCGTCTTTCGGAGCCGCACCCATGGGCGTGCGGCTCTCATCGGCCGGAGCGACACTGCAGTTGCGTCGCTGCTTGCTCGGCACAAAGCGGATCCTGCGCATCTTGCGCGAGATGCGACCGCGCGGGTTCCTCGCCCCGTCGAAGGGCGGCTCCGGTCGAAGGAGCTCGCTAGCCTGCGTTGTCGTCGTCGAACAGATCCTCGGCCCGTTCGACACGCACCGCGCGCACGAGCCAAGCCGAGAGCGAAATCTCTTCCTCCAGCCTCGCCCTCACCGCTTCGCCGAGCGCCGGCAGGACGATCGAACCATGGATCCACGCCCGTTCGTCGTCGACGCGCCCCAGCCCGTACAGCATCGCCCGCGCCACCTCGTACCCGTGCTCGCCCCCTCCATGCGCGAGCGCCGACAGCACCGCGAGCCCCGGCGACGCCTCGGCCACCGTCGGGTCCGTCACGACGGGCACGCCCTCGGGCCTCACCACCACCGGCCGGAACATGGCCGTCCTGTATCGGCCGAGGGCGCCGCCCGTTGCGTCGCACCGGTGAAGGGAGGTATCGGGCTGCATGCCCTTCGTTTCGCTCCACCAGCTCCTTCCCGACCTCGCCGAGCGCGAGACCCGCGCCATGCACATGATGGACGGCGGGCCGGAGCCGGCGCGCAGCTATCTCTTCACCGAGCTGTTCTGCGACGAGCCCGGATGCGACTGCCGGCGGGTCTTCATCCAAGTCTACTCGGACGAGCGCGGGGTCGCCCAGCCGCGCGCCACGATCTCGTGGGGCTGGGAGCCGGACCGCTTCTACCGCGAGTGGGCCAGGTTCCCCCTCGACGACCGGGACCTCGACGAGCTGCGCGGGCCCGGCCTGGTCCGCATGGCACCGCAGTCGAAGGAGTCAGCCGACCTCCTCGCTCGTTTCCGGATGCTGCTGAACGATCCCGCCTACGCCGAGCGGATCGTCCGTCACTACCGCGCGTTCCGGGAGTTGATCGGATCCGGTGCGCCCACCGGTAGCTCTGTCAACCGAGCGGAACGGCGGCGGCGAAAGAAGACCGCTCGCCGAGCACGCCGCAAGCGGTAGGCGGCGAGCCAGACGAGGTCGTCGGCCAGACGAACGGCGTGCTCCCACTGCCTGAGCTCGTTCAGGCGGTCGAACAGGCGCCGGTGCGCACTGCGGATCCCTCGGAAGCTCGTGCATCCGCCGCTCCATTGCGAGGATCTCCGAACGCAGCGACGCCACGGCGTCCTGGTTCCAGATCCGTCCGAAGTCATCCCGCCATGAGCGCCGGCGGCACCGAGAAGGCCCGCAAGGCCCTTTCGGAGCGAGACGCCGTCGTTGTGGTCTTCGCCCGAGGAACGTCCGCGGCTCGGGGCTGAGCACCCCCCGGGCACCGTCGTGGCGCGCGACGACGTCGGCCAGGAGGGCGGCGTCCTCGACGAGGCCCGGGTGAACCGCCTGCGCTACCTCGAGGGCACGCCGAAGGAATCGACGCGATGGATCGACACCGGGCATGCGATCCGGCTCATGGCCGACACGATCCTCGAACGGTGATTCTCACGTTTGATTCACCACGATTCCGTCACTTTCCTATTGACTGCTCTTCCGTTTGTGATACGCCCGTTTGTGATGTCGTCAGGGCGGGAGGCATCCGCGCGCCTACGCGCCGAGGACGAGCTGCTCTTTCAGCTCGCGCGCGGCATCGGCCGCGCCCGCCTCGCCCTCGGCGAGGCCGCCGCCAAGTTCGCCGACCTCGACGGCCCCTCCGCCTTCGGCTTCTCCTCGCGCGACGGCCACGCACGCGAGAACCTCTCCCGCACCGGCCGCTGGGTCGACGAGTCCGCGCGCCTCGCACGACGCCTCGCGAAGCTCCCGCGCATCGCCGCCGCCCTCCGCGAGGGACGCATCGACT
>JBDIVX010000313.1:0-4264 GCA_039794305.1 Candidatus Neutrinellum sp. | reverse complement strand
GCCTCGACGACGACCCCTCCCGTGCTCTCGGCGCCCTCGGCCAGCGCGTCCCACGTGGCGCGGTCGGCCACGTTCAGCACCGACACCGTGACCCCGCCCGGCGCGCCGCGCCGAAGGCCGCGCGGGCCTCGGCGCCGGCGGCGATCGCGCCGTCCCCCACGACGACGACCTTCGCTCCCCGCCCCACCCAGGGCTCCACGAGCTCCCACGCGGCCTCGAACCGCGTGGCGGCGCCGAGCTGCCGCAGGGCCGCCCGGGCGAACGGCGCGAGCCGGACACGGTCGGCGGCGGTAGGCTCCTCGAGGACGGGCTCCGCCCTCGCCCCGAACACCGCCCCGCGCACCCGCGAGCCCGGAGGAGCCGAGGCGAGCAGCGCGGCGATCGCGGCGCCCACGCGCCCCCGCGCCGGACCCTCCATCGAGGGCGAGGCATCGACGAGGACGACGAGGTCGGCCGGTCGCGAAGCGCGCGGGCCGGCCGCGACCCGTACGCGGGCGCACGTCCGGTCGCCGCAGGTGAAGTGGAGCGCGGAGGCCACGGGCTCGCCGCCCGTCGGCAGCCGCGCGGTGATCTCGGCCGGGACCCACGGGTCCACCGGCGTCGGGCCGCTCGCCGGGAGCCCGTCGATCGACGGCGCGAGCAGCGATCGTCCGCCGACGCTCACCTCCGCGGCGGCGGCGCGCGGGTCGCGGCCGCGCGCCGGCAACTGCAGCCGCGCGACCCCACCGAGGACCGGCGCCGGCGCGACGTACCGGACACGCAGCGCGAGCCGTCCGCCGCCGGCGGCGAGAGGCGCCGCGCGGAGCTCGAGCGCCGGACCTCGTGGCGTCTGCACCGGCCGAGCGTGCGCGATCGGGAGCGCCGCCCGTCGATCGTCCGGCGGGCGCGAGCGCAAGGCGTCGTCGTAGGCGCCGAGCGCCCCGGTGCCCGTGTCGGGGAGGCCTCGCCGGCACTTGTCCTCGACGCAGACCTCGAGCGCCGCGAGCTCGCTCTCCGGGGGGACGGGCAGGACGTAGCGCACCTCGGCCCGGTGCCGCCCGCCGTTCACGAAGACGAGGTGGGTCTCCACCTCGGCGAGGCCGTCGGCGAGGCGGACGTCGACGCGGTGTGCCTCCTCCCGGACGCCCGGGATGGCGCCCAGCACCTCGCCCACCGCGGGCTCCACCGCGGGCGGCCGCGGTCCGCGCGAGGCGATCACCGCCGGGTCCTCGGACGGATCGGGGGGCGGCGTCACCGGAACGCGGTGGAGGTCCGACCGGGCATCGACGCCGATGGGGTCCTCGCTGAACGGATCGGTGTGGACCAGCTCGTCGAGGTTCGGCTGCGCCGCGGCGCTCGAGACCAGGAGCAACCAGAGCACGAAGACCCGGCCCATGCCCCTTCGGACATCGAGCAAGGCCGTGGGTTCCGCCGGCATCGTCCCGTCCAGGATGACACGCGGCGGGTGGTCAAGCATGGGGCGGCGCTCTATGATGGCCGCCTCCGAGGATCTGCAGGCAAGGAGACGGTATGGGGATCATCGACTTCGTGAAGCGCGGCGTGCAGGAGATGATGATTGCGCGCCCGGACGACAAGAAGAACCTCCTCGTCTGGAAGCACCCCGAAACGACCATCCCCCACTTCTCCCAGCTCACCGTGGACGCCGACGAGGCGGCCGTCTTCTTCCGGGACGGCGCCGTCGTGGGCACGCTGCGGACCGCGGGAGCCGGTCAGCGCCACACGCTGAGCGCCCAGAACATCCCGTTCCTCAGCAACCTCGTCGACAGCTTCACCGGCGGGAACATCTTCGTGACGGACCTCTTCTTCGTCACGATGCGTCCCATCTACAACGTCCCCTTCGGCGGCGAGCTCGGATACATGGAGGATCCGCTGCTCGGCGAGATGGTGACGCCGCGCATCTTCGGGACCTTCTCGTTCCAGGTGACCGACCCCGAGAAGCTCATCGTGAAGTACCTCGGCGTGCGCGCCACCACCGAGCAGGAACAGGCGCAGTGGATCAAGGGCCTGTTCATGAACAGCGTCACGACGGTCGTCGGCGAGGTGTGCGTCGCCGAGGAGAAGAGCCTGCTGCAGATCATGCCGCTCCAGACCATGCTCGCCGCGAAGTTCAAGGAGCGCGCGCCCGACCTGAACGAGATCGGGATCCGAATCCAGGAGGTCGGCCAGTTCCGCCTGAACCTGAACGACGAGGACGAGCAGACGCTGAAGGAGGCCCAGGCCGAGATCGGCGCGGCCAAGCGCGCGGCGCGCAAGGCGCGCATCGGTGTGGGCCAGGCCGAGGCCGAGGCTCAGCAGCGCCAGTTCGGGCTCGATCAGGATTACCAGCAGGACGCGAGGTACGTGCAGAACCTGGCAGGCGGCAACTTCGCCAACTACGCCGCCGGCAAGGCGATGATCGGCGCGGGCGAGGGCATGGCCGAGGGCGGCGGAGGCGAAGGGGGCGGCGGGCCGATGATGGCTGGCGCCGGGCTCGGCGTCGGGTTCGGCATGGCGCAGATGATGGGGCAGGGCTTCCAGCAGAGCGCGCAGCCGCAGCAGCCGCCGCCCGCGCCGGCGCCGACCGGCCCGGTCACGTGCCCCGACTGCAGCCAGACGGTCCCGGGCGGGAAGTTCTGCGCGAGCTGCGGCGCCTCGCTCGCGCCCAAGCCGAAGTTCTGCCCGTCGTGTGGGACCCCGGGGACGCCCGGGGCCAAGTTCTGCGCCGAGTGCGGGACCTCCTTCCCGACGACGGCCTGACCGGGCGGTCGATGCACAAGGCCGAGCCGAGGTCGTATACTATGAAGCTCGGATGCGCCTGCGCCGCCTGGCCGTCGTGCTCGCGTGGTCGTCGTTGCTGCTCGGGGAAACCTGCGGCACCGACATCGGGGACAAGCGCGCCGGCGAACCCTGCACGCGGTCGTCCGAGTGCGAGGAGGGCCTGACCTGCGCCGGCGGGATCTGCAAGTCGCCGGAGGACGGCGGCGCGGACGGCGGGGAGTGACGTGACGCGCTTCTGCACCAGTTGTGGTGCGCGGTTCTCGAACGAGGTGTCGTTCTGTCCGAACGACGGGACGCCCACCCAGGAGGTGCCCGCGGAGCAGAAGGACGAGGGGGACCCGCTCCTCGGCCGCGTCATCGACGGGCGCTACCGCATCGAGGAGCAGATCGGCGAGGGCGGTATGGGCATGGTCTACCTCGCCTCGCACACGGTGCTCGGCAAGAGGTTCGCCCTCAAGGTCCTGCGCGGCGAGATGGCCCGTGATCCCGAGGTCGTCCAGCGTTTCATGCAGGAGGCGCAGGCCGCCACCTCGATCGGGCACGAGAACATCATCGACATCAGCGACTTCGGTCAGCTCCCCGACCGCTCCGTCTACTTCGTGATGGAGCTGCTCGAGGGGGACGCGCTCAGCGACCTGATCGGCCGCGGCGGGTCGATCCCGATGGAGGAGGCGCTGGCCATCATCCGCCAGATGGCCTCGGCGCTCGGCGCGGCCCACCAGCGCGGCATCGTCCACCGGGACCTCAAGCCCGACAACGTCCACCTGGTGACGCGCGGGCATCGAAATCGGTTCGTGAAGGTGCTCGACTTCGGCATCGCCAAGGTGGGCGGGGCATCGAGCAAGCTCACCAAGACGGGGATGGTCTTCGGCACCCCTCACTACATGTCGCCCGAGCAGGCGGCCGGTCAGAGCGTCGACCACCGGACCGACATCTACGCGCTCGGGGTGATCATGTACGAGATGTTCACCGGCACCGTGCCGTTCGATGCGGACACCTTCATGGGCATCCTCTCGAAGCACATGTTCGAGGAGCCCGTGCCGCCCAGCAAGACGGAGTCGGCCGCACGGCTCGGCGCGATCGAGGACGTGATCCTGAAGTGTCTCGCGAAGAAGCCGGAGCACCGCTACCAGTCCATGGACGAGCTGGTCGCCGATCTGGACGCCGTCCGAGCCGGCGGCACGGTGGAGGTCGGGCGCCGGCCCGGCATCGCGCCGCCCCAGAACCTGGCCGACTCGCTCGAGCCTCCGTCGCGGACGGAGATGCGCCTGAGCCGCGGCGGCACGATCCCCGCGCTGCCCAAGAACCGTGGTCCCGTGATCGTCGCGGCGGCCGCGGCGGGGCTGATCGTCGTCGGCGGCGGCGTCGCGCTCGCGATCGCCCTCGGCGGTGACGACCCGGTGGAGGAGGTGCCGACTCCCGTCGTGCTGCCGCCCCCGCCGGTGGCGACCGCGGGGCGCGACGCGGGCCCGGTGCCGGACCTCGAAGAGGAGGCGCAGGATCCCGC
>JBDIVX010000312.1:0-4315 GCA_039794305.1 Candidatus Neutrinellum sp. | reverse complement strand
GAGGGCGATTCGGCGTCGGGTGCCGGAGACGTTTCCGCGGCAACGCCCACCGGCCGGCCCCGGTGGCCCGGCCGGGTGGACGCGCTCCTCGAGATCGCCGAGGCGTACGTCGCGAGCGACGCCCCGGCCGCCTGCCGCGCCGCGGCGGAGCGGCGGCAGATCGTCATCGCGCTCACGCCGAGCGCCCTCATCGACCAGGCTCACCAGGTCACGCTCGACGACGGCACGCGCGTCTCCGCGGAAGCCTTCCGGCGCCTGGCGTGCGACGCCGGGCTCGTCCCCGCGGTCGTGAACGCGAACGGCCGCCCACTCGACGTCGGCCGCAAGACGCGCAGCATCCCGACGCCGATCATGCGCGCGCTCGGCCTGCGCGACGGCGGCTCGTGCCAGTTCCCCGGGTGCCTGAACAAGCTCTGCCTCGAGGGGCATCACCGCGAGTCGTGGCTCGACGGCGGCGAGACCAAGCTCGACAACCTCGTCCTCTTGTGTCGATTCCACCACGGTCTCGTCCACGAGGGCGGCTTCACCGTCGACGTCGCCGCCGACGGCACGTTCGTGTTCCGCGATCGCCGCGGGCAGGTCCTCGAACGCTCCCCGCGCCCGAGCCCGCTCCCACCCGACGCGCCCGACCGCCTCGTGCAGTCGCACGCCGACGCCGGCCTCGTCATCGACGACCAGACGGGCCTGTGCCGCGGGGACGGCACCCGCCCCGACTACTCCTACTGCGTCGAGGTCATCACGAGCCGCGACCCCACCGGCCGAGAGACGTCGCCGGGCGCAGCCGCCTGAGCCCCGGCGGCTGCGGACCGGGTCCATCCAGGAGCCCGGTCGCTGAGCGTGCCGCGCCCGCCACGAGTGTGCAGCGCGCCGCACACCGCCGCGGGGTCACGTTCGGCCACTGAGCCGCAGAGAACCGCCGGCTCGGCGGCTCCTCACGATGGCGACGACGAGGTTCGCCGAGAGGGCGGCGCCGAGCATGGTCTTGCCGAGCCCGGCGAAGGTCCCGGCCGCACACGCGGCGAGCGGCGAGACGACCGCGCCTACCGAGAGAAGCGCGACGGCGACGGCGGCGGCCCAGGCGACACGGAGCCGGACGAGGGCCAGCAGAAACAGCATCAGCGCGATGGCGCTCAGGCTGGCGCCGCTCACGCACTCGTAGTGCGCGAAGATGGTGATCGCGCCCGCGAGCTCCTGGGCTTGCGCCCCACCGGTCGCGCGCTGCGCGTGCAGCTCACCGCTCACCGAAGCCCCTCCCACGGCCGACAGTGTCGCACGAGCGGGGGACGAGCAAACCACGGAGGGCGTGCAGGGGGGGCTCACGCGTCGCGCGCGAACGGCAGGACCACGACGTCGAGAAGCGCCACCCCCGACGACCACGGCCGGGAGTCGCTGCTCAGGCGCGTTCCGCGACCACCACGAGGCCTGCGTCGACCAGGCGTGCGAGCGCCTCGAGAGCCTCCTGGCGGCTCTTGCCGCAGAGATCGAGGGCGTCGACGACGTCGCTCAGCGTGCTCGGGCGGCCGCGCAGCTCGCCGAGGTAGACGCCGTCGTCCGGCTCGAGGGAGAAGGCGTGGGCCCACTCGTCGCGCGCCGCGTCGTAGGACGACCGCCCCGCCTCTGCACGCGAAGCGACGACGGCGTCGCGGTAGGCCGTTTCTGCCTGCGCTCCGGCCATCGAGAGCGAGAAGCGGTCGCTGCGAGCCCAGCGGCTGCGCGCCCGATCGTGTCCAAACATACGAGTCCTTCGTTCGCTGCCACGGAAAACGCTCGAGCCGCATGGCAGCGAAGGCGGCGACTCTGTGAGAGAGCATAGCATCTTCCGCCCTCGCGCGAGCCGGACGGAGCGCCGAGCTACCGCAAAGGACGCCAGGCGCGATCGAGCGCCGCGAACGCGGCCGTGGCAAGGACGACCGCTCCGGCCGCGGCGAGGAACATGACCTCGTAGCTCGTGGCGTGCAGGATGGCGCCGAGGACCGGGCTGCCGAGGAGCAGGCCGAGGTCGAAGATGGCGGTGAACATGCTCACCGCGGCGCCGCGCTCGCTCGCGCGCGTTCGGGAGACGACCAGGGCGCTGATGATCGGAAACGCGTAGCCGTGGCCGATGCCGCACAAGACGCCCGCGAGCCCGACCGTGGTGGCCGAGCCGGCCTGCGAGAGCAGCGCCGCGCCGAGCGCCGCCGCGCCGAGCGACGGGTACAGGACGCGGATCGGCCCCAGGCGGTCGGGCACCCAGCCGAACAGGACCCGGAGAACGACCGCGGCGATCGAGTACGCCGTGAAGAACAGGCCCACCGAGCCGACGCCGGTCTCGACGACCCACGTCTTCAGGAACGTGAAGTAGCTCGCGACGCCGATGGTGAACCCGAGCCCCGCGACCCACAGCGGCACGAGCGCCCGGTCGGTGGCCGCGACGAGGTAGCTCCGCGCGGGCTCGTCGTGCTCGCCGGGCGGGACGCGGCTCTCCCGGACGGGCAGCACCGAGACCAGCGTGAGGGCTGCGAGGACCGCCGCGACGACGAAGAGCTCCTGGTAGCCGCCGTGGGCGAGGACGACGTCGCCCATCAGGCCGCCGATGGACATCGGGAGCATCCCCGAGACGCCGAAGATGGCGATCCCCTCGGTCATCCGCCGGGCCGGCACGAGGTCCGCCGCGATCGTGAAGAGCACGGAGAACATGGCGGCTGCCGCGAGCCCGTGCAGGAGCCGGACGAAGAAGAGCCAGGGGCCGTAGGAGCCCACCGTGAGGTAGAGCAGGCACGCGACGAGCGTGAGCGCCGAGCCGCCCAGCACGACGACCCGGCGCCCCCGAGTGTCCATGAGCCGCCCGATCGCCGGGCGCGCCAGGATTGCCGTCAGGTTCATCGCCGCGATGGCCACGCCGATCTGGAGCTCGTTCGCGCCGAGCTCCTGGATGAAGCCCGGCAGGTGCAGGAACGCGTGAAAGGCGAGCCCCGACAGGAAGTTCGCCGTGGCCGCCAGGATGAAGGGCCGCGTGAAGAGGCGCTCTCGGGTGGCGGTGGCTCTCATCGGGTGCGCCCGGCGGGACGCGAGCGTGCGCCGCGGACCGGGCCGACGCAATAGGCGCTTGGCCGGACCCGTCGACCGTCGGCGCGGAGATCGGCCCTGTCGGTCTGCTGTCGGTGGGGCCCCGAGACCTGTCCATCGTTGGACAGGTCGGTCCGTCGACTGCTCGAAACACGTTTCATTCCGAGCACGTCGGGTACCGGCACGGCTGCTGCGTAGGGGGACGGGTCATGCGAACCTCCACCTGCCTCCTCCTCATCCCGTTCTTCCTCTTCGCCTGCACCGCCGAGTCCGGCGGGGTCTCCTCGGCCGATCGCCGCTGGCCGGACGGGCCCCCGATCGGGGGCTCCGACGGCGGCGTACCGGGCGCCCGCGACGCGGGCGGCGCGCCCTCGGGCGACGAGTCCTGCCTGCCCGGGACCACCCGCGAGTGCTACCCCGGCGAGCCCGGGTCGCTCGGCGTCGGCGCCTGTAGAGCGGGCACCCAGGGCTGCGAAGGCAGCGGTGAGTTCGGCGTCTGGTCCGCCTGCGTGGGCGCCGTCCTGCCCAATAGCGAGCGGTGCGGCAACGGCGCCGACGAGGACTGCGACGGGAGCGACCTGCCCTGCGGGCCCGACGCGGGCACGCCGCCCCCGGCGGACGCCGGGACGCCGCCGCTGGTCGACGCCGGCCCGGGGGCCGAGCCGATCGCCGTCGACATCTTCCTGGTCGGCGACTGCGTCACCGCGTCCTGTCCCGCCGAGGCACCGTACCCGGTCGGCTGCGAGGTGTTCTTCACGCCCGGCGACGAGCGCGGCTGCGTCGCGAGCCGCCCGGACAGCTCCGTCGTCTACTTCCAGGCGGGCGACGAGTGCGACGCGGGCCTCGTCACCGGGACCCTCTACTGCGCCGCGACCCCCGGTCCGGTCCTGGACCAGACGAGCTGCCCCATCAACAAGCCGGTCCCGATGCACGTCGGCGACCGGAGCGGCTGCCCCGAGACGCACTGACGAGTTGCATTGGGACCTGTCCCCAATGCAACCGCGCGCCGCAGGCGCGCCCGGCGCCGAGCGAAGCGAGGTGGCGAGGGGAGCGCGAGGGTCCTCCCTCGCGGGCCCCGGCGCCGAAGGCGGTGGGGTGCGCGGTTTCGGCGCCCGGCGCCGCAACCGTGCAGTCAGTGAAGCGCGAGTTGCATTGGGACCTGTCCCCAATGCAACCGCGCGCCGCAGGCGCGCCCGGCGCCGAGCGAAGCGAGGTGGCGAGGGGAGCGCGAGGGTCCTCCCTCGCGGGCCCCGGCGCCGAAGGCGGTGGG
>JBDIVX010000311.1:0-4373 GCA_039794305.1 Candidatus Neutrinellum sp. | reverse complement strand
GACCCCGGCGTCCGGGACCTGCCCGTCGTCGCGCTCGCCAAGGAGAAGGGGGGCGCGCTCGGGGAGAAGTTCGTCGATCGCGCCTACCCGCCCGGGCAGAAGAACGCGATCGCCCTGCGCGAGAGCAGCCCGGCGCTCCAGGTGCTCGCGCTCGCGCGCGACGAGGCGCACCGGGTCTCGAACCGCGTGCGCGACGAGGCCGGCAAGCGGCGCCGGCTCGCGAGCGGGCTCGACGCCGTGCCCGGCGTGGGCCCGGTGACCCGGCGCAAGCTCCTCGCCTCGCTCGGGTCCGTGCGCGCCGTCCAGGAGGCGGAGGAGGACGATCTCGTCCGTGCCGGGGCGACGCGGTCGCAGGCGCGCGCCATCCGAAAGGCCCTCGGCGGGCCGCCGCCCCGTGAGCCCGCCCCCGCCGAGGCCGACCGGGCCGAGGACCACGCGGTCGACAACGCGTTCCTGCCCGAGTGAGCTGGAGCACCCGGCGCGCCGGAGCCCGTGAGGCGCCGGCACGCGGCCGAATTGCTCAGTCATTCTGCGCTCTGTCTCGTGGCACATGGGTTGCTGCGTCGCCGGGCATGGCGCGCACGCTCCCCCGATGGGCCGTACCGCTCCTGAGCGCGTGTCTCTGGCTCGCCCCGGCGGCGACCCGGGCCACGGTGCTCGTGGAGGTGCCCCTCGACGACATGATCTTCGACGCCGGGTCCATCGTGCTCGGCGAGGTCACCGGGGTGAGCGTCCAGATGGCCGTGCGCGAGGACGGCCGGCTCGAGCCTTGGACGGCCACGACGGTGCGGGTCGAGCGCTGGCTGAAGAACGGCGGCGGCGACACGGTGACGATCCACGAGCGCGGCGGCGAGTGGCAGGGCGGAGGCATGCGGATCGACGGCACGCCGGAGTACCGCCCCGGCGAGCGCGTGCTCGTCTTCCTGTGGCGCGACCCGCTCGGGAGGCTCCGCACCTACGGAATGGTCCAGGGCAAGTTCGTCGTGCGCGCGGGCGTCACGCCGATGCCGACGACGGTGGAGCGCGACGTCGACGCGGTCGGCTTCGCCGAGTGGTCGCAGGGCCGGATGACGGTCACGCACTTGCCGCCGACGGTCATGCGGCTCGAGGACATGCTCGCCCGGATCCGCTGGGTCCTCGGAGGGACGCCGTGAGGCGCGTGGCCCTCCTCGCCGCCGCGGCCGCGACGCTCTCGCTCGCCGGCGACGCGCGCGCCTGGACGCCTATCGCGGGGTCCCAGCCCACCTGGTCCGGCCCCGCGCCCTACTCCCTCAACCAGAACGGCTCCGAGGATCTGGGCGGCTACGAGGGGACGCTGCCGATCGTGCGCCAGGGGATGGACGACTGGGCGCGGGTCGAGTGCAGCGCGCTCCACACGAGCTTCGAGGGCTCGACGACGTCGGTGCCCTTCAGCAGCGGCTCGAACGTGGTGGGCTGGATCGAGTCGGGCTGGATCGACAGCCCGAGCGCGATCGGCATCACGGGGCCGAGCTGGGGCGGGAGCGGCGCCATCGTCGAGGCGCACATGGCCATGAACGGCGTGAACTTCACGTGGACGACCGGTTCGGGCAGCGGCTCGCGGGTCAACGCGTACTCGATCACCCTCCACGAGGCCGGCCACTACTACGGCCTCGGCCACTCCTCGGACGGCAGCGCCACGATGTACTACGCGTACTCGGGAGGCGTCAGCACGTTGAACGCCGACGACGAGGCGGGGATCTGCGCGCTCTACCCCGGCGGCGGCGGCGGCACGACCCCCGACGGCGGCGGCGGCACCGAGCCGGGGCCCGATCCCGGCGGCGACGCGGGTTTCTGCGAGCCGTGCACGAGCGACGCGCAGTGCGCGGGCACCGGCAGCCGCTGCCTGCGATACCCCGACGGAAGCGGGTACTGCGGAACGGCCTGCGGCAGCGACGCCGAGTGCGACGGTGGGACCTGTGAGACGATCAGCGACGGGAGCCGCCAGTGCGTCCGGCGCGACTCCTCGGGCGCGCCCGACTGCAACGCGGCCGGCGGCGAGCCCGCGCCCGACCCCGCGCCCGATCCCGGACCGGACGACGGAGCCGACCCGGGAACCGGGGACGGCGGCTGCACCGGCGACGCGGACTGCGCCGCCGGCGAGCGCTGCGATCCCACCTCCGGCGCGTGCGTGCCCGTCCCGCGGGGGATGCTGGGGGACGCGTGCGCGAGCAACGAGCAGTGCGCGTCGGGGATCTGCGCGGTGGACGTGGAGGCGGACGACAGCTTCTGCACGCAGCTCTGCTCGGACGCCGAGCCCTGCCCGACCGGGTTCGAGTGCGCGGGCGTCGAGGGCGGCTCGCGCGCCTGCCGCCCGATGGTCGGCGGCCTCGGCGACGCGTGCAGCGCGCCGAGCGACTGCCTGAGCGGCCTGTGCGCCGAGGACGGCGCGGGGACCTTCTGCACCCGCGAGTGCGCCGGCGTGGGCTCGTGCCCGATGGGCTTCGACTGCGTCGGTGCCGAAGGCGGCGGCAGCCTCTGCATCGCGAGCAGCGCCGGCGCGGCGCCCGGCAAGAGCGTGATCTATGGGACCTGCGCGGCCGTGCCCGGCCGAACCGGCGGCGCGGCGTGGCTCCTCCTGGCCGTCGCCGTCCTCCCCCTGCTCCGGCGCCGGCGCGAGGCACGCTGACCCGGAGCGCGGCGGGGCCCTGCTCCGAAGCAACCGGGGGGATCGGACCGGGGAGGCGCGAGCTCCCTTCCGGTGGGACCCGCAACCGCCTATCCTCGCTGCTCCGCCGATGCGGGGAGGATGGGAGGGCGCATGGGACTGATTCAGGCGATCATCGACTTCATCAAGCGGCTGCTCGGGATGGGGGGCAACGAGCCGGCGCTCGGGAGCCCGTCCCCGGCGACGGCGAGCGCGGCCTCCCCGGTTCGGTCCTCGCCGGCCGCGGACGACGACGAGGACGACGACGACCCGGGAGCGTACGCGCGGGAGCAGTGGCAGGAGCTGCAGGAGTACATCGCCCGGTTCGAGGCATCGGGCGAGGACACGGCCGGGGTCGACTGGCAGAGCCCGGTGACCTGGTGGCGCAAGCAGTTCGGGGTCGAGGACGCCCAGGCGAACGGAAAGAGCGCCGAGCAGGCCATCCGTGAGCACGGCTTCCGCGACCGCGATCACATGGACCGCGTCGGCCAGTACGTCGCCGCGAAGTGGTCGCGCCTCGGCAAGAACGACGACGGCGAGGACGACGTGCTGCTCGCCGACGAGTACCAGAACGCGGCGCTCGAGGCGCGGTCCGGCCAGGTCGCGTCCATGCAGGCGAACGCCCTCGCCGCGGACCCGACCCTCCTCGAGCCGGTCGCCGGGGTCTCGGTCGATCAGTGGGCGAACGCGGCCGCCGCGCTCATGCAGCTCGGCGCCGGTGCGACGCCGCAGCAGGTCAGCGAGACGCTGGCCAAGATCGGCATCACGAAGGAGCAGTACGACCAGGCCAACGCCGGCTGGCAGGAGAAGATGCAGCGGGACACGACCTTCGTCATCGCGACGAAGTACGGCGAGGCCTTCAACCAGGTTCAGCAGGGCGTGGCCGCTGCGGCGGGCCGGGCGGGCACCGACGGCGGGGAGCCGTGCAGCTTCGAGCGCTTCGTCGAGGTGATGGTCGCCCAGGGATGCTGGGCGGAGCAGGGGATCGACGTGGCCTCTCAGCTCCAGGCAACGTTCGGGATCGACATCGGCGAGTACTCCCGCTACAGCGCGTACTGGTCGCCGAAGATGGGCATGGACGTCAAGTACAGCCGCGAGTACCCGAAGCTCGAGGAGCGCTTCAAGGCGAAGTACGGGGCGGCCGGGCTCGACGACGACCTTTCCCTGTGAGCGCCGGGACTCGCGTCGCGGCGCTGCGCCGGAGGCTCGGCGACGAGCTCGCCCTCGCCTTCGACGCGGCTTCGGGGGTCGAGGAGCCGGCCGGCACCTCGGAGGGATGGGCTGCGGTCTGCACACGGTGGGACGTCTCCCCGCTCGGCGAGGCGGAGCGCGCGGAGGTTCGCGCCGCGCTCCGACCTCTTCGTGGGGCGCCCGTCCCGGAGCTGTCGGCCGTCGTCGATGCGATCGCGCGCGCGGTCCGCGTGGAGGCGCGCAAGGTGAGCACGTTCGACGCGACGCGCGAGGACGAGGCGGCTCACGAGCGCCTGCTCAGGCTGATCGAGCGGGTCCCCTCGGAGCTGATCACCGCGTACCGGGGCGCCGTCCTGCCGCGGCGGCGCGGGATGTTCGACAACGTCATGCGCCACCACGACCCGGCTGCGTCCGCGGCCGCGGGCGGAGCCAGCACGAGCACCCTCCGGTGCCGAACCTGCGGTGCGCCGCGTCTCCGGCAGGACGATTTCCAGTGCGCTTTCTGTAACGGGCAGAT
>JBDIVX010000310.1:0-4381 GCA_039794305.1 Candidatus Neutrinellum sp. | reverse complement strand
GGCGGCGACCACCGGTCCCGCGAGCGGGTTCATGCCCGCCTCGTCCACGCCCGCGATCCGGCTGACCCCGGTCGCCCACAGCTCTTTCTCGTAGCGGAGCATGTGCCGCAGGCGCTGGCCCTCGGCCCGGTTCCTCCTGCGTCGCCTCGCGACCGCCTCGAGGATCCGCAGCGCCCCCGGCCGGCCGTCCGACCGCAGCCACTGCTCGATCGAACGCGGAAGCGGGCGGCCGGCGTCGACGTACCGGGCGCGGATCTCGGAAAGCGTCGGGCGCCGCTCGGTCACGCCGACGCTTTACCCGCTCGGCGAGGCGCTGGCCAGGGCGGCCCGCTTCCGGGGCGCTCCGCCCCGCGGTAGGATCGCGCCGTGGTCCGCTGGCTTCCCCTCGCTTCGCTGCTCCTCGTCGCAGGCTGTGATCGCCTCCCCATCGGTGGGACCGAGGAGTCACCGCCGCCGCCGCCGCCGCCCGCTGCGCCCGTCGCGATGCCGGCGCCGGCGGCGCCGGTCCCCGTGGAGCCGGCCCCCGTCGCGCCGGTCGCGGTCGGCCAGCCCGCGCGGCACGAGCCCACGAACGCCCAGGCGGCCGTGGCCGAGGCGCCCAAGCCCCGCCCCGAGGAGCTCGAGGCGCGAGAGGAGCGCCGGCGGCGGACGCGCGCGCGCTCGGGCGGACGCTGCACCAACACCTGCCGGTACGCCGACGACGGCGAGTGCGACGACGGGCGGGAGGGATCGCACACCGATCTGTGCGGTCTCGGCACCGACTGCAACGACTGCGGGCCCGTGGGCGCGCGACGCGGGGCGCGGTGCACGAACACTTGCCGGCACGCGAACGACGGCGAGTGCGACGACGGGCGGCCGGGCTCGGTCACCTCCCTGTGCGCGCTCGGCACCGACTGCGGCGACTGCGGCCGGTAGCTACTCCGCGAAGCCGACCTGCACGTCGTCGTAGCCGAGCGAGCGGACGAGGACGACGATCGTCTGCTCGGCGTTGTTCCGGGCGCGGTCGAGGATGCCGGCCTCGACGGCCGCGTCGGTGAGCGTGCGCTCGGCCTCCTGGCGGGCGCGGGTCTCGAGGGTCTCGCTGCGGCGGGCCAGGGCGTCGGTCTGGCGGGAGTGGACGTACGTGCGGTCCGAGTCGAGGCGGGTCGACAGGACGCGCGGGGCGGGCAAGGTGATCCGGGCGGTGCCCGCCTCGGGGTCGACGACCACGTCCCCGTCACGGAGCAGCGTCAGGTCCACGCCGGCCGTGACCTCCCCCGCTGCGACGAGGAGGATTGCGTCCTCGGCCTGCACCAGGCCGAACAGCCGCTCCTGGCGGTCGCGGAGATCGACGACGCGCTCGATGTGGTACTCGGCCGACTCGAGCCGCGCCAGATCGCGCACGGCCACGATGACGTTCGGCGTCGGCCGCACGACGGTGGCCGGCTCCTCGTCGGCCGGCGCCGCGAGGTGGAACGCGCAGGTGACGAGCGAGGACGCGACGAACGCCGCCGCCGCGAGGAGCAGCGCCGCGGTCACCCAACGCACGCCCCGCGCGAAGCGCCGGCCGTCCTGGGCTGGCCCGGAGCCCTCGGTCATCCCGCACCGTCCTCGGCGGGCGGGTCTTCGAAGAGCGCCTGCATCAGGCCGTGGTCGTCGAGGGGCAGCGGCGTGCGGTCGAGGGGCTTCTCGACGGCCTGGCGCATCCAGGGCCAGATCGGGCCCCGGTCCCAGCAGCCCATCGCCCGCTCCTCGGCGGTGCACGCGAACCGGATGTGGAAGTGATCGGCGTGGGGGTTGCCGCTGCTCGGCTGGTGCAGCACCCAGGCGGCGCGGAAGATGGCCTCGGCGTCCTGCTCGTGCGCGATGGCGTACGCGAGCAGCCGCGACTTCACGCCGCGCGAGCAGAAGATCCACTGCACGTTCGCTTCCGGATCCAAGAGGAGCGCGCGCACCAGGTGCCAGTTGCGGGCGTCGTCGAAGAAGAAGAGGTCGTTCGTGGGCTCGCCGCCTCCGAGCGCCACCGTCTCGCGCGCCACGCCGAACCGGTCGAAGGCGAGCCAGCCGCGCCCCCGGGTCGACCGGCCGGCGGCGTCGGTCGCGTAGAAGATGATGTCGACGTCGCGTCCGGACCGGTGGCTGCGGTGGCGCGGGTGGCGGCCGCCGTCGCGGTACGACAGGTCGCCGATCCGGAGCGGCGCACCTCCGGGGTAGGTCCGCCAGACGCTCGCGGCGGCGCGCTCGAGCGCGCCGACGGTCTGCGGGGTGCCCCAGCGGGTGTCCTCCCCGGGGCGTGCACGGACGAAGCCGTCGCCGCGGTCGGGCAGGGCGACCCCGGAGAACAGAAGTCCGTTCGAGCTGCTCCCCCAGGACAGGGGGGCGTCCGGGGTCGGCGTGAGGCCGAGACAGCCGGCGCAGCCGACCGCCAGCGCAGCGACGAAAAGACCGTTCCGCGAGAGCGCGGCGGGCTCCACGGGTGCTAGCCTAGCAGCGAATCGGTGGCTGCGCCTGGTTTGTCGCCGTTCGCCTTGACTGACCGGCACGCCGCCGTACCTTCGCCGCGATCGCCATGGCCGACAACGGGCACAGACCTCCGATGGACCAGCTCACCGCGCACCTGGACCGCGGCTGGGATCTGGTCGCCCGAGGCGATCTGCCGGGGGCCCTGATCTCGGCCCGGAAGAGCCTCGAGCTCGACGCCGAGTCGCCCGAGGCGCACAACCTCATCGGGTACATCCATGCCGCCGAGGGCAACGCCGACGACGCGCTCGACCACTACCGCCAGGCGATCGACCTCGACGACACCTTCGTCGAGGCCATGCTGAACGCGGCCGAGCTGCTCATGCACCCCGTCGGCGACTTCGACGGCGCGCTGGCGCTCGTGGAGGACGCCATCGATCTCATGGAGGACGACGAGGAGCTGGCGGACGCGATGCTCCTCAAGGTCGACGTCCTGCTCCACGTCGGCGACCGCGAAGGAGCGGCGCAGGTGGTCCGCGCGCTTCCGGAGGGGCCGTTCGACAACCCCAACATCGAGTTTTTGGTCGGCCGGGCGAAGCTCGAGGTCGGAGACGCCGAGGGGGCCGAGCCTCACCTTCGGGCGGCGCTCGATCGGCACCCCGACCACGCCGACGCCCACTACTATCTGGGGCTCGTTCTCGAGCAGAAGCGCGACAGCCGCGGGGCCACGGTCTCGTTCCTCCAGTCGCGCGAGATCGACCTGCGGCAGCCGCCCCCGCCGTGGTCGCTCCCGGTCGATCAGTTCGAGCGCAAGGTGCAGGCGTCCATCATGAGCTTGCCGGCCGAGGCCCGGGACATGCTCGACGGCGCGCTCGTGGTCGTCGGCGACGTCCCCGGAGCCGAGGTGGTGGCCGACGGAGTGGACCCGCGGCTCGCCGTGCTGCTCGACGCCGTCGAGGACGACCCGCCCAAGGTCGGGCGCGTGTTCATCTACCAGCGCAACGTCGAGCGGCTGGCGAGCGGCATGCTCGGCGTCGAGGACGAGATCGCAGCGTCGGTGGCGCGCGAGCTCGAAGCGGCGTTCCCGAAGCTCTCGGCCGCCGGCGCCGAGAGCTGACCCCTCACGCCCCCGAGAGCGCGGTCCAGACCGCGCGCATGTCGTCCGGCAGCTCGGCCCGGAGCTCGAGCGTGCCTCGCCCGCGGGCCACGTCGGGGAGCGACAGCGCCGCGCAGTGGAGCATGACGCGGCGCGCGGTGACGACCCGTCCGTCGGGCCGCACCACGCGCCGGGGGCCGCCGTACACGACGTCGCCGAGCAGCGGCACGCCGGCCTGCGCGGCGTGCACGCGGAGCTGGTGGGTGCGGCCGGTGTGGGGGCGGAGCTCGAGGAGGCAGGCTCCGTCGGGCGCCTGCTCGGCGGCGCGGTACTCGGTCCGCGCGGGACGGCCGGCGGCGGCGACGACGCGCCGGCGGCGATCCTGGGGGTCGATGCCGATCGCGCCTTCCCAGCGCCCCTCGGCGGGCCCGGGCGTCGCGGAGGCGATGCCGACGTACAGGCGGCCGTAGCGGCCGGAGGCGCGCGCGTCGAGCAGCGCGCGGGTGGCTCGGCGGGTGCGGGCGAACGTGACCAGGCCGGACACCTCGGCGTCGAGGCGGGAGGAGGGGTGCAGCCGGGGAGCCCGCGGATCGAGCCGGCGGGCCTCGGCCACCAGGCAGTTGCGCCCGTCGGGCGAGGTCGTGGGCAGCCCCGGCGGCTTGTGGAGGACGAGGAGCTGCTCGTCCCGGTGGACGACTCGCACGTCAGGCGTCGTCATCCGTCCGCTCGCGCGCGTCGAGGAGGCGCACGGTGCCGGCGTCGCCGTCCACCTCGACGCGGTCGCCCGTGCGGATGACTCGCGTGCCGACCTTCACGTTGACGACCGAAGGGACGCCGTACTCGCGC
>JBDIVX010000309.1:0-4413 GCA_039794305.1 Candidatus Neutrinellum sp. | reverse complement strand
CCTCCCCGACGACCGCATCGTGAGCCTCGTGTACGAGCACGACTGGCTCGCCAACATGACGGGGTGGGTCGCGGACGACGGCACCGCGTTCTACGAGCGCTCGATCGGCCGGAGCGACCTGACGCACTCCGGCATCACGAACGGCTTCGAGGAGGGCGAGCGGCCGAGCGCCCTGTACCTGGCGACCAACCTGCCGACGAGCGCGCCGAGCTACAGCGCCACGCAGCAGCGCGGCGGCTTCGTCGAGCTCGACTACGGCGAGGGCGGGAATGTCGTCGCCATGACGGTGCACGCCCGATGCTTGGACGTGGACGTGACGCACGTCTGCTGGGACGACACCAGCGGGTCCGTCGGCGACCGGCGCGCCAGCCTGCGTTCGAGCTGCGTATGCGCCGCCGAGCAGCACTACCAGTACCGCTGGGACGAGCTGAACCGCATCGCCGAGGCCCGCCGCTACGACCGCGCCGGCAGTGGCGACTGGTCGCTCGCCGTCCGGCAGCGCTATCGCTACGACGGCGCGAACGTCCGCACCCACAAGGAGACCTTCGACGACGGCACGACCGACCGGACCGTGCTCTACGCGTACCCGGGCACCTACGAGCGAAGCGGCGTCGAGCGCGACCTCTCGAGCTCGTCCTACCTCACGCACACGACGAACAACACCGAGAGCCAGTACCTCGCCGGCGGCGCCCGCCTCGTCTGGAAGCACACCCCCGGCGACCCGATCTCCTACGACCTCGGCGCCGACCTACGCATCACGTACGCCCTCGCGGACCTCCTCGGCTCGACGAGCGCCGTCGTGGACCTCTGGTCCGGCGAGCTGCTCGAGGTGGCCACGTGGTACCCGAACGGCGCGCAGGAGACGCTGCTCAACCAGACGTCCGCGGCGATCCAGCCGGAGCCGGTCGGGTTCACCGGGAAGGAGGCGGACGACGAGGTGGGGGTGGTGTACTTCGGGGAGAGGTATTTGATTCCGAGGATCGGGAGGTGGGCGTCGCCGGACCCGCTGCATGTGCATGCGGTGGGGGGTGGGGAGGCGCTGAACTCGTATCACTATGTGAGCGGGAATCTGTTGCAGGCGAGGGATGCGATGGGTCTGGATGTCGGTACCGAGGACCAGGAGATCACGGCGGGTGACGGATCGGAGGGTACAATCAATCTCACGGCTCGGGAGCAGGGGCAGATGCTAGAACGGGATGTCAAGGCCGGAGTCGCAAAGCACGAAAGAGACTTCTTCTTCTTCAACGAGAACACGTCACGCCTGGAGCTAACTCAAGCTGGCCGGGAGGCGGTCGAGGGGGGCATGACTCTGAGTGACGTCGCGCAGGCGTGGGTGGACGCTATCGACGATAGTCAACTGCACATTGTCGTCCCTGTTCCCGTGATGGACGCAGGTCCCGGCGACCAGTGGGCCGCCGAGCGCTTCCTCTCTTTGGACCCGAACGACAGCACCTTCCGTGCACGGTCGGCAGGTGGGGCGGAGGTCGACTTCAGCCTGCGGTGGAGTCAGCCTGGGCACCAACCAGGTGCGAGCACTTCGTTCTACGCAACCGCACGCGACTTCGACGAGCTTCGCCCGGACGTGCAGTCACGCCTCACACAGATGGATCACCCCATGGCCCGTACAACCGGTGCTACGCCGGACTGGCAGGCCCGCCGAACGGCTCAGGTGATGAGCGCAGAGGCTTCGGTGCACGAGGTCGATGTGCACAGTCGTCAAGACCTCGAACACAGCCTATCAGACCCTCGTGCCGATCGCCGCGTCCTGACGCTGCGGCAAGGCCTGTTCCAGAACGTGCTGTCCAGTTACGCGCCCAACAGCTCTGCCGATCTGGTGAGGCGGGCAGCGGAGCGTGCCGCAGCGGACCTGCAGTAAAGGCGCGAAACCAGGGAGCCTGCCATGACTGCATCCACTGTCCGCACACTCCTGTCCATGATGCTGCTCATGACGTTCGCCTGCGCCGAGGCGGCTGGTGACCATCTCACGCGGACTCCGCCCACGCGTCGGCTGACGGAGCCACCGTCCAGCCGATACAGGGCAGTCGCGCTGGAGGCAGATCTGGATGGCGCGTGCGCGCTCGCTCCCGCGGGTCGAGTCCACTGCTGGGGAAACAACGAACACCAGTTGCTCGGGCCGGGTATCGGTTCGCATTCCCTTGCACCGATCGCAGTGCGCGGTCTCGACTCCATCACGGCGATTGCAGTCGCAGGGGGGCACGCGTGTGCCCTGGCCGGGGATGGCCGCCTTCGGTGCTGGGGACACAACGCCACCGGTGCTCTTGGGGATGGTACGCGTGAGCATCGCGCCACCCCGAGTGAAGTCGTGGATCTTGGGCCGGTCACGGAATTCGATACGGGCGACAGGGTAACGTGTGCGTTGCGTCCCACGAACGAGTTGCTCTGTTGGGGCCACAGTAGCGGCGGTCTATTCGGCATGCTCGAGGGAGAGCTCTTTCTGCGCCCCGTCGGCGTTGCTCGTCTACAAGGCGCGGAGCGTATCCTGCTGGGAGGCAGGCATGCGTGCGTCTTGATGCATGACGGCGAGCTCTGGTGCTGGGGGAACAACCGGGACGGCCAGGTCATCCCTGGGGGGGCCGAGCAGGTCAGAGTTCCCACTCGCGTGACGCACGTGGACTCACCTCGGGATGTTGCGCTGGGCTACAACACGACCTGTGCCATCAGGCAGGACGGGACGGTGGCTTGCTGGGGGAACCCCGCAAACGGCTCGCTCGGTGCCCCTGGTGGAAGACGGCACTCGGTTCGGACCGTTGTGGGCATTTCCGACGCGCTGGACATCGACTCCGACGGCTTCCACTCCTGCGTGCTCACGAGCGACGCCGTCCTCTACTGTTGGGGAAGGCCATCGGCACGGCCCCCCGAGGACTGGCGGGCGCGGCGTTACGAGCTCGATTGTACGCGGGACGGGAAGCCAGATGCGCGACCTGAGTCCGTTGCAGTCGGCAGCGAGCATGTATGTGTCCTCTTCGACGATGGTGTTGTGGATTGCGCAGGTACTTACGCACTCAGTGCCGTGTCTGTGCCTCAGGTCGAGGAGCTTCCGTCACGCCTACGGCGTGTCCCCGGTTTCTGAGGCAAGCATCCCATGTAGTTGACGTGGACACCTAAGCATCCAAGCATCCGACCCCAAGCATCCGACCCAAAGCATCCAAGCATCCGACCCAAAAGCACCCGACCAAAGCAAGCATCAAGCATCCAACCCAGGTTGGGGCGTTCACGTTTTCCAGGTTGCTCGCGCGGGCCGGCGGCGTCGGCGCGCGAGGGCGGTCGTGGAGGCGCTGATCCCGTGCGGGCGCCGTCGGAAGCATCCAACCCAGGTTGAGGCGTTCACGTTTTCCAGGTTGCTCGCGCGGGCCGGCGGCGTCGGCGCGCGAGGGCAAGCATCCAACCCCAAGCATCCAACCCAGGTTGAGGCGTTCACGTTTTCCAGGTTGCTCGCGCGGGCCGGCGGCGTCGGCGCGCGAGGGCGGTCGTGGAGGCGCTGATCCCACGCCGGCGCGTCGGGAGCGGCCGATCGGGCGCCGCCGCGCACACCACCACTGCAACCGTGCCCCTCACCTCCCACCGCGGACGCACCGATGCGTGCCCGTCGTGGTGACGAGCACGCTGGAGCTCGGGACCGGCGCCGTGGTCAGCTCGGGGGAGGGGGCTCGCAGCGAGCGGCGTGGTGGACTCGCATCCACCACGTGCCGTACGGGAAGACGACGTCGCGCTCACCGGCGCGCCAGCGGGTGAGGGCGTCGCGGTACGCCTCGCGGAACGCGCGCAGCCTCGCGACGGCCTCGCGCGCCGCCTCGGCGTCTCCGCCCGCCGCGAATGTCGGGTTGCGCGCGCCGAAGAGCTCCCACTTGGTCCCGCGCCGCGTGATGGGCACGCGCACGACCCGCTCGGCGCCGAGGAAGCTCTTGCCGAGCCGCTTCGCCTCGACCCACGCCTCGCGCTCGAGCCGGCGGACCGCGGCGGCGATGGCCTCGCGCGCCGCGTCGGCGCTCCCGTGCTCGGCGACGAGCGCCTCGGGCATCACGATCTCCACCTCCGCCTCGTCGGGCCAGTCCTCGTTCTCGTCGTCGAACCACTCGTCCGGCCGCTCGACCCGCACGACCCGCCGCCCGATGTCCTCGACGCGCGTCAGGGCGCCCGGCCACTCGTGCGCGTAGCGGACCAGCCCCGACAGCGGGCCGTTCGCGACCACGTACCCGAGCTGCTCCACGAGCGTCGTGCGCGTGACCGGCTCGACGGCGCTCGTCTGGTTCTTGTCGAGCACCTCGCCGGGCCAGCCGCGGTGCGCCTTGGTCGCGCAGGCGAGCATCCGGTGGAAGTCCTGGAGGAAGTCCGGGAGCACGCCGTCCACGTCGGTGACGAGGAGATGAAGATGGTTGCTGAGCTGGATCGCCG
>JBDIVX010000308.1:0-4638 GCA_039794305.1 Candidatus Neutrinellum sp. | reverse complement strand
CGAAATCGTCACCGCCCGACGAAAAACTCGATCTCGCCGCAGCTGCCCTCTCCCCCCGCCGCCCAACAGCGCGAAATCAGATCCCTACCCCCGCTTGCGCCCGAGGTGCCCGACGGAACTCTGGAGCGCGCCGCCAGCCGCATCTGAACACATGGGCGTCGAACCACGGGCCGCTCGTCTGCCGGCCGCGGAAGAGGCGGTACCGCATGGAAGCGCCCCTGGCGCTGCCAGAGGCGATTCTGAGTAGTACAGGCAGCGTCCCCAGCGGGGTTTTCACGGAGCTGAACGGGCTGGTGATGGAGGTGGTGGCGTAGGCTGGAGGTCACGCAGCCCGTGCAGGGACCCACTCCTCGGGCGCCAAGGGCGCATGACCGAGCTTCGCAAGGAGCGCGTTGATGTGCTCGATCTCCACGGCGCCCGGCGCCGTGACCTCGATGCCCATGGCGATGCCGTGGGCATCGTAGTCCACGCGCAGCCCATGCCCCTCGTCGGTGGTCCGATGTGCCTTCGCTCCGGACGCTCGCGGCAGGTAGAGGTAGGCGGCGAGGGGCCGCCCCCTCCGGAACGTGACTTCTAGATAACGATGCTTCATGGGCGGCCGACCCTGTAGGCGGTGATCACGACGAGCAGCCTGTCCGGCGTGTCCGGTTCCACGATGATCTCCCAGTCCTCATTCCGATGCCGGCACTCGATGACGTAGCGATCCTCGACGACATCGGGTCGGAAACCGCCGGCTCCCTGAAGCATGGCACGCAGGTCCACCTCCGTGAAGTCGCGGTCCTCCATGCGCCTCTCCAGATCGGGAGTCAGCTCAAGCTCCCACTGCCACCACGGCGGCCAGGCGGTCATCGCCGCTACGGTAGCGTAGGCAACCGCCGGGACTTGTCGCGGCAATCCTTGGAAAACGCGGCACAGGAGGCGTGCATGTTCATCTCGCCGGTGTGCACGGCGGGGTCGCGGGCACCACCACGCAAGAGTTCATTTCCGCCGCGGTCTCGGGAATCTATTCCGCAGGTCTACCACGCTTCGGTTCTCTCGTTCCTTCCAGCGACCGCTCCAATCGAACTTCACCTGGATGTTGGTCTTGAGGTTACGGATGCCACCGAAGTGGGGTAGCACCTCCTGGCCGCGGAAGTTCTCGTAGGTGCCGATGTCGACGACGGGCCGCTCCCACGTGCAGACGAACCGAAAACCGTCGACGGCATCCAACATGACCGCGAATGGAGGCTCCCCAGGCGCATCGCTCATGAGATTCACCCGGAAGTTCTCGTTGAGTAGCTTGTCGCCTGGCTCCTTCACTGCGGCGAACCCCGCGCCGGCCGGGATGGCTCGCTCGCCGAAGATCATCTCAACCAGCGCCGGCGGCGGTCTCCAATGCGCCATCTCGGCGCTGAGAACATAGCTGGCATTTGCCGCGCACTTCAGGAGGCAACGTTCGAATCGGCGACCGTCCAACGTGAAGGACTTCCAACCCCAGCGGCGGCGTCGGAGGCGCTCCCGCCGCGTGTGGATGTGGACGTAGGCGCGGAGAGCATTCATCACATCGGTAGCCGCTTCGTCGAGGGGGGAAAGCGTCTCGTTGTGATGTTTACACAATGCCTTCACGACCGCGCTGTCGATCGTCACCGGAATCGGCTCCGACCGGACGCCGTATACCTTGCCCGTTGGAGCCAACATCATCCCTCTGGGGAGGTAGTGCTCCCGGCTCATCCCCCCTCCACAAGGGGAGATCGATGCCGCCCAGCATTTCCGTTGCCTTGTCATGACGCCACCGCCGCCCTGTTCTTCGAACAACGACTGGGGACCGGCGCCAGTCTTTGCGTGACGGCAGCGCGCCGCCCACTCCTGTTGACAGCTTGCAGCATCACGAACGCATCACGTAGGGTCGCGTCGTGCCGACTTTCCAAGCAGGTAGTTTGCGAAAGCGGAGCATGCGACGACCATGAACTTCGCATCCTCGAAGTCGGGCGTTGTACCGCTCAGCGCATGTCGGATGCCGCCCTCGTCACTCGTGTAGCCGTAGAGCTTCTCGAACGCGCTCTTCATGGCCGGGTGCAAGCTGTCTGCACGATCGATCGCCTTCAGGGCTTGTGCCAGCGTGGCCTTCGAATCGTCGGCCACGTGGCGTGCTGCTGCCTCAACTGCAGAGATCGCCTCCTTGATCGCGTTTCGGTAGTCCGGCGACTGCTTGTCCGACAAGTGTGCCAGGGCCTGGCGTAGGTGTTGGTGCACAGCCACAACCGGCTGGCCAGCCGCAGCTTCAACTGCCTCAAGCTCCATTGTTGCGACGATTGGGGTAACGTGCCCGTGCACCAGACGATAGCCCGACATCTCGGCCTCAAGCACCGCGTTGCAGTCGCGAGTGAACTGGCGAGCGTCGAAGTGTTCCTGAGCGAGCCATTCGAGCAGGTCGTAGATCTGAAACCATGCCGCCTCGAAGAACCATTCGCGGATCTGTGAAGCAAACCGCCCGTCCCGCGGCATCGTATCCAGAGGGGCTTTGAAGAACTCGTCCCAGGCCTGTTCGGCCAAAAGATCGCCTGGGCCTGATCGGAACAACTCGAAGGACCTGACCGCAGGTTCCACGAAGTGCCCGTGGACGAGCGTCCACAGCCGGTTCCGGAGCGGCGCATCGACAGAGCCCACCTGCAACGCCAGTCGGGGCACGACGTGCCCCATCCTTTCCGAGAAGCGCTGCACTTAGAACGCCTCTGTCTTGACCGCGCTCGGTAGTTTCCGAGGTCGACTTCCGGGCAGGTGCGCGCCCTTGTTTGTCGCCATGCAGGAGTGCTCTGGAATCCGTTTCCAAGCCATCATATCCCGACGACCTCCCCCGCGTGCTCAGCGAGCCACTGCTTGTGTTGGACGAAGTCCGGGATCGCGCGTTCGACACGCATCCAGAACTGCGGGGTGTGGTGGGCTTCGTAGAGGTGGACCAGCTCGTGGACGACGATGTACTCGACAATCCTCGGCGGTAGGAGGATGGAGCGCCAGTGGAAGTACAGGTTGCGTCCCTTGCCACATGATCCCCAGCGGTATCCCAGGTCCTGCACCACGACATCGGAGGGGCTCACGCGGATGCGGCCTTGCCAGCGCTCGACCCGCTTCCGGACCCACACGCGCGCGTGGTCGCTGTACCAGCGGACCATGTGGGCTCGCCCGCCGGGGGCGTCGGTGCGGCGGAGCTTGAAGCGGCCGCGCTCTAGCTTCACGGGAACGTCCTGGTGGGGGACGAGGAGGAGGCGGTAGTTCTGGCCGAGGTAGGGGAAGCTCTCGCCGGAGACGTAGCGTTTGCGGGGAACGGGGCGGCGTAGGGCCTCCTTCTCGGCGAGCTTGGTGTAGATCCAGAACTTCTTCTCGCGGACGAAGTCCTCCATGGTGCGGACCGGGCAGTCGTCGGGGGCGGAGATGACCAGCTCGCCGCCGCGATCGACGGTGACCTGGACGGTGCGTCGGCGAGGGCTTCGTCGCAGCTCGAACTGGAGGTCGTCGATGACGAGGTGGTTCATGGATTCCTCGTGAGCTTGTGCTGGTTGGCTTTGGCCAGCTCGACGAGGCGGTCGGCGACCGGGTCGGCGTGCTCGAAGGAGACGATCTCGTTCTCGTCGAGGAACATGAAGATCTGGGCGCGCAGCTCCTCCTGGCGGGGGGCGTTCTTCCAGAAGCCGACGACGTTCACCGCGGGGCGGACGATGCGCTCGACGAGGTCCACAGAGAGGTCCGCGAGCCATCGTACGTCTGGGCCGCGCACGGGCGCCTCCTTCTCTCGCTCTTGCTTGAGGAGGTCGTAGAACGGCGCGTGCAGCTCGGGGTCGAGGCCGAGGCCCTCGTCCTTCTTGCGGCCCTTCCGGACCTCTTCGACGAAGTCGGCGAGGGCCAGGGCGAGCTGCTCCCAGTCCTCGCCGAACTTCTGGAGGATCTCTTCGAGCCGCTTTGAGAGGCCCTGGTAGTAGACGGGATCTTCGTCGAGCTTCTTCCGGATGTGGCTGCGGGCGGCGTGCTCCATCTCGGATGCCTTGGCGCGCGGCGAGACCTGACGGCTCACATGGTCGGCGAACTTGGCGTCGGTGATGGCGATGGGCGGGATCTTCGGATCGATACCAAGCGAGATGACGTGCTCGTCGATGAGGCGCTGCACCTTGCGGCCAATGGACTTGCCGAGCTGGGGCAGGCCCCTGTTCCGCGAGCGGTAGTAGATCTCGCCGAGGATCTCCGCGTCCCGGACGAACGGAAGGCCCTCCGGCCGAGGCAGTACGAGGTCCAGGGTGACCAGGAACTCCTTCAGCTTGACCGAGAGCTCGGCGCGGAGCCTTTCGTCGCTCATCAGGAAGATGGCCTCTTCCTTGTCCTCGATGGGATCGACGCCTCGGCTCTGGAAGAGCGCGATGACGCGCGCGTGTCGGTCCCGGAGCTTCGGGATTTCGTCCCGGAGGCTCTGGAGCGCTCCCTCGATGTCCTCGGCGCTGTAGGCCGAGAGCGCCTCCTTCAGGTGCCTGGCCACGCCGTAGTAGTCCACGAGGATCCCGGCGGTCTTGCCGTGTCCGGTGCGGTTCACGCGGGCGATGGCCTGGAGCAGCTCGGCCTCTCGGATTGGCCGGTCGAGGTACATGACGCCTTCGATGGGTGCGTCGAAGCCGG
>JBDIVX010000307.1:0-4643 GCA_039794305.1 Candidatus Neutrinellum sp. | reverse complement strand
GGCACACGTCCCCCCCAGGCGCTCGAAGCACAGGGGGCACAAGGTAGCTCCCGACGGTCCGGCCTCACCTCGGCCGCGACCCTATCGCGAACCGGACGACCGAGGCTGAGTCGAAGGTACAGGGGGTTCGATCGAACCATGGCTTCATCTCGTTCCGGCGCACCGTCGATCGCGGGAGCTGGCGTCGGGGACGGAGTGGGGAGGGAGAAGGAGATGACGTGGCGAGCTGAGACCAGGTGGTGGATCAGGCTTCAGGCCGCTGGCCTGTCGATGGCGGCGGCGTGCACGAGCGCGGGTGAACCGGTCGGCGCGGTGAAGGCGGCTCTCGACGGAGACGGCGACGGGGTGGACGACAGCGCCGACTCCTGTCCGGGCGTGTACAACCCGGCGGTGGGAGGGGCCCAGCCCAACGCCAACCAGGACGCCGAGGAGGCGCTGAGCCTGGATCCGAAAGGCGATGAGTGCGATCCTCACCCTGTTCCCTGGCAGTACGTGGAGAGCTACGAGGTCCACGGGGGCGCGATGGGCGAGTACCAGGACATCGCCACGTCACCACTGATCGGGACGAGGCGCACGGCCGACTTCGACGCCCGAGTGGCCCGGGACGGGCTCCGGTTCTGCCTGTGCGACGACGCGCTGAGCAACTCCACCTCGGCGCGCTCCGGCTGCGAGCTGACCGATGACTGCACGATCGGGGACTGGCTCGGATACGACAACGCTGATCACGCGATGACCGACTGGAAGACCATGACCGTCGACTGGGCGCGACCCCGCATGCACGGTGCGCCCTTCGGTACGGTCTACGACTCCGTTCCCGCCGCCGAGCTCCGGTCGGGCGGCGACGAGGTGGTGATGGACTACTGGGCGGCGGACCGGAACGAGGCGAGCGCGCGGTGGGACATCTTCGCCGACTCCGAGGACTGGGACGTCACGCCGCCGTGCACGGAGGCCTACACCGATCCGGAGGAGACGTTCCACCCGGGGGCCTGCTGGGACACCGGCCAGGAGGAGACCTACTTCCGCGGCGTGATGGCTGCGCACACGCCCGGCGACACCGACCTCGAGTCCATGCCCCCCGCCGATGGCTTCTACGCGACCGGGACCAACTACGACGCGCCCAACCGGAACCTGACGTTCAACTACCGCAGCGGTCCGTTCCAGAGGAGGCGAACGGTCTACGACGACCCGCCGAGCCGGAACGACGAGTTCTACGGGATCAGCCTCCTGCCGGAGGACGAGTGCCTGACCTGCTCGTTGGGTTTCCCGGAGCCGTTCTTCCTCTTCGATCGGTGCCTGCAGGGAGGCTGCGAGGTGCCGTTCTTGCGCTTCCGCGCGAGCTACCTCGACGACGCCTCCGACGCCTTCCACCCGGACGCCTACGAGGCGATGGGCCAGCTCTCGAACGTGGTCTGGGTGGCCGCCTCCGAGCCTCGCTCGTGGCGGAGCGGCGACGGGCCCGTCTGGGCCGCCGTGTCCGACTCGGCGTGGGACGGGGTCAAGGGGCTCATCGAGTGGAAGAACGGCGCGCTGCTCGAGGCCGACGTGGGCAACCCGCAGACCGAGCCCGGGTGGCGCACCGACTTCGGCCTCGCCCTCTCGCGGGACCAGCGCGCCGTCTACCTTATCGGCGGCATGGTCCAGGGCTTCGTGGCGGGGCAGCTCTGGACGTTCGACCTGGACTCGAAGTCGTGGTCGAGCGCGCAGC
Source organism: Candidatus Neutrinellum sp. (assembly GCA_039794305.1). Taxonomy (GTDB): domain Bacteria; phylum Myxococcota_A; class Polyangia; order Polyangiales; family JBDIVX01; genus JBDIVX01. The sequence goes on along the minus strand of JBDIVX010000307.1, from coordinate 2,938 downwards.
TCCCTTCCGGCGGCCCGGAGGTCGTGTTGGCGGCGGCCTACGTGCCGGCCGAGCAGGCCCTGCTCGTGCTCGACCTGAAGGTCACGCAGCAGGAGAACGAGGTCCGGCTGCTGCGGGTCTCGCTCGACGGCCAGAGCGTGACGACGCTCGGCACGTGGGACCGCACCCTCGGCAACTCGACCTTCGCGATGACCTCGTTCGACGACGGGCGGGGCTACGCGGTCGCGTGCACCGACTCGGCGGGCGACCACACCGTGCTGCGGTTCGTGCGGACGGCGCAGGGGGCCGTCCTCGACAGCTACGCCACGTCCGACGGAGCGTTGATCAGCGCGATGATGGGCGCGGGCCCGCTCGGCGTCACGGTCCTCGCCGATCCCTCGGGGCAAGGCGTCCCGACGCCGGCGGGGTACGCCCTCGCGGCGTTCACGTCGGCGACCGGCTCGACCCCGGGGCGATGCTTCTGACGCGACGTCCGGAGCGGGTGGCGGCGGGGGCGCTCGGCGCCCTCGCCGCCGTGGGGCTCGCGCTGCTCGGCGCGACGTGCGACGGGGGCGCCGGCGGCGGCGGGGAGGCGCCGGACGCGGGCACGGACGGGGGCGCCGACGCGGGCGCGGTCCCGGTCCCGCGCCGCGACGCCGGCTCGGTCTGGCGCGACGCCGGGCCGCGCGACGCCGGCCGCGACGGCGGGCCCGACCCGGTCTACCGGGACGCCGGGCTCGCCGAGGTCGTCTGGGAGCGCTACCCGGGCCTGCCCGAGGAGTGCGTCATCGAGCGTGCCGAGGACCCGTCCCAGGTCTACGTCTCCGACTGGGAGCCGTGCCCCGGCGCCGAGGACCACTGCCGACAGCTCGCGGTCGACTGGGCGTTCCGGTCCTGGCGATTGCCCGACGCCCGAAGCGGCAACAGCCACACGGGCGAATACGGCTACTGGAGGATGCGGCTCCAGTATCCGGAGGTTGGCTCGGCCCCCGATGTCATGGTCCTGGCCACCACTCGAGGTGCGCCGCTGCTCGCGTTCACCTACCACCGGTGCGCCATGTCGACGGCCATGAGCGAGGACACGATCGTTCATCAGATCGCCGACGTGTACTCCAGCCGCCGGCTGTTCATCTACTTCGGCGCTCCGGAGGAGGCCTCCCGCCTCGACACGCCCGCGGCGGTGATCGACATGGACGCGACGGGGGTGACGGGCCTGCAGGAGCCGGCGGTCACGCCGGACCAGGTGGTCGGTGTGGTCCAGCCGGGCAACTTCCTCTTCGCCGTCCGGCGGACCGGCGAGACGCGCCGGGTCGACGCGCTCCGGCCCGGGAGCGGCATCCAGACGCCGCAGCTCGTGGGCGAGCACCTGCTCTGGAAGGAGTACGGCGCGCGATGGAGCGTCGTGCACGAGGCGGAGGACGGCACGATCGAGCCGTACCTCGAGGTGCCGGACGCCGACGTCCGCGAGCTGAAGAGCGACGGGACCCGGATGGTCTGGGTCCAGAGCTACCCGCCGGGGGGCGGGTCCAGCTACACGCGCCAGGAGATCTGGACCGCGCCGTACGTGCGCGACCCGGACGATCGGACCGGCGCACGCCGGTTGCTCGTGATCGATGACCAGCGGCACCCGCTCGCAGGCGGCCGTCTCCGGGGCACGCGGTACGCCTTCGTCCACCGTTCCATCGAAGGCTGGTACGCGCTGGAGTACGTCGACCTGGTCACGGCAGAGCGACGACAGCTCAGGCTGCCACGGCCGATGGCGATGGTGCAGTGGGTGATCTCCGCGAGCGATCATGAAGCGATGGTAGAGGCAGGGACAGCCGGCAGCCGGCCGCTGGCGATGCGCGTCGACCTCGACCGCATGCCCCTCGTCGAGCCGTAGGCCCATGACCGGACGACGCGCCAGCTCGAACACGGCGGGGGCGCTCGGGGCCCTCGCCGCCGTGGGGCTCGCGCTGCTCGGCGCGACGTGCGACGGGGGCGCCGGCGGCGGCGGGGAGGCGCCGGACGCGGGCACGGACGCGGGCGCCGACGCGGGCGCGGTCCCGGTCCCGCGCCGCGACGCCGGCTCGGTCTGGCGCGACGCCGGGCCGCGCGACGCCGGACGCGACGGCGGGCCCGACCCGGTCTACTGGGACGCCGGGCTCGCCGAGGTCATCTGGGAGCGCTACCCGGGCCTGCCCGAGGAGTGCGTCATCGAGCGCGCCCCCGACCCGTCCCAGGTCTACTCCTCCGACTGGGAGCCGTGCCCCGGCGCCGAGGACCACTGCCGGCAGCTCGCGGTCGACTGGGCGTTCCGGTCCTGGCGCCCGTGGAGCGCCTGGAGCGGCAACAGCCACACGGGCGAATACGGCTACTGGGGCATGATGTTGGAGTATCCCACGTCAGGTCGTACTTCCCCACCTGACGTGGTGGTCTTGCCCACGACGAGGGCGACGCCTTTGCTTGCGTACAGGTGGGCCGGCTGCAGCATGCAGATCGGCATGAGCGAGGACACCGTCGCGTTCGTGATCTTCGCCCGACACGGCTCGGACCCGCGCGCCTTCGTCTACTTCGGCGCTCCGGAGGAGGCCTCCCGCCTCGACACGCCGGCGGCGGTGATCGACATGGGCGCGACGGGGGTGACGGGCCTGCAGGAGCCGGCGGTCACGCCGGACCAGGTGGTCGGTGTGATCCAGCCGGGCAACTTCCTCTTCGCCGTCCGGCGGACCGGCGAGACGCGCCGGCTCGACGCGCTCCGGCCCGGGAGCGGCATCCAGACGCCGCAGCTCGTGGGCGAGCACCTGCTCTGGAAGGAGTACGGCGCGCGATGGAGCGTCGTGCACGAGGCAGAGGACGGCACGATCGAGCCGTACCTCGAGGTGCCGGACGCCGACGTCCGCGAGCTGAAGAGCGACGGCACCCGGATGGTCTGGGTCCAGAGCTACCCGCCGGGGGGCGGGTCCAGCTACACGCGCCA
>JBDIVX010000306.1:0-4660 GCA_039794305.1 Candidatus Neutrinellum sp. | reverse complement strand
CGAGGCCCCCCTCGTCCGCGCCCCGCGCCTCGGCCGCCGCCGCGCCGTCTACCTCTTCCAGGCGCTCCTCTACAACGAGCGCTCCCAGCCCGTCCTCGCCGAGTGGTTCGGCGTCCCCCTGCGCCTCGGCGAGCCGCCCGCCTGGGAGACGCCCCTCGGCCTCGACGAGCTCCTCGACCTCACCGGCTTCCGCGCCGGCCTCACCAACACCGGCGACGCCGCCCCCGAGCGCGCCGCCCTCGAGCAGCACGTCCCCGCCGCCGTCGCCCACGCCCGCGACCACGCCCTCGCCCGGTACAAGTCGAGCCTCGACCCCCTCCGCAAGAACGTCCGCGAGGCCACCCGCCGCCTCGAGCGCTGGAAGGCCCGCCGCCTCGCCCTCCTCGACGCCCGCGCCGCGCGGCTCGCCGGCAAGACCGGCGGCCTCCTCACCGTCCACGAGAAGCGCCTCGCCGACGAGCGCGAGAGCCTCGCCCGCTTCGCCGCCGACCACCAGCGCTGGATCGACGGCCTCACCCGCCGCGGCGACCCCTACGTCCGCCTCGTCGCCGTCTTCACCGGAGGCCAAGCGTGACCGCCGACCTCACGGGCATCGAGAACGTCGGCGAGTTCTTCAGCCAGCACTACCTGGACGAGCTCCTCCTCGGCGACCTCCGCGATCTCCAGGCCACCTGGCGCGACCGTGGCGATCGTTCACCCCCCGACCGTCTCCGCGCCCTCTCGCGCGACTTCTTCCGCGCCTACGCCGACGCCGCGCGCCTCTCGCGCCCCGACGCCCTGTACGACGCCTCGCACGACCTCCAGGTCCGCCTCGCAGAAGCCCTCGGCTACGCCTACGCGCCCCACGCCTACTGCGAGCTCGACCACGAGCGCGCCCTCCCGCTCGTCGCCCGCGTCGACCGCCAGGGCGAGCCCTTCCTCTTCGTCGTCGAGGGCCGCTTCCGCGCCGAGGCCGAGGGCCTCCTCGACACGCCGCTCGTCCCCGCCCAGCTCCCGAAGCCCGCCGCCGACGCGGGCCTCACCCTGCCCACCGATCCCCTCGCCAAGCTCCTCGCCGCCGCCTTCGCCCTCGAGCGCCACCCGCGCTTCATCGTCGTCCTCTCCGGCACCGACATCCTCCTCGCCGAGCGCGCCCGCTTCGGCCGCGGCCGCTGGCTCCGCTTCGAGCTTCCCGAGCTCCTCGGCCGCCGCGACCCGAAGGCCCTCGAGGCCACTGCCGCGCTCCTCTGCAAGGACGCCCTCGCCCCGGACGACGGCACGCCGCTCCACGACACTCTCGACGAGAACAGCCACAAGCACGCCTACGGCGTCTCGAGCGACCTCAAGTACGCCGCGCGCCGCGCCGTCGAGCTCCTCGGCAACGAGTGGGTCCACTACCAGCGCACCGTCGGCAAGAAGCGCCTCTACGGCGACCGCGTCGCGCGCGAGCTCACCGAGGAGTGCCTCGTCTACCTCTACCGCCTGCTCTTCCTCTTCTACGCCGAGGCGCGCGCCACCGAGCTCGGCCGCATCCCGATGAACAGCGAGGAGTACCGCCAGGGCTACAGCCTCGAGGCCCTGCGCGACCTCGAGATGGTCCCCCTCACCACGCCCGAGGCCCAGAACGGCACCTTCCTCCACGACAGCCTCGAGCGCCTCTTCCGCCTGGTCAACGACGGCTTCCACCCGGCGCAGACCGAGCTCGCCTTCCACCTCGACGCCGAGGACCGCACCTACGACGAGCGCGGCTTCCGCATCGACCCGATGCACAGCCCGCTCTTCGACCCCAAGCGCACCCCGCGCCTGTCCTCCATCAAGATGCGCAACCAGACCCTGCAGGAGGTCATCCGGCTCCTCTCGCTCTCGCGCGAGCGCCGTCGGGGCAAGCGGGGCGCCTGGGGCCGCGGCCGCATCAGCTACGCCCAGCTCGGCATCAACCAGCTCGGCGCCGTCTACGAGGGCCTCCTCAGCTACACCGGCTTCTTCGCCAAGGAAACCCTCTACGAGGTCCACCGCGCCGGCGAGCGCACCGCCGACGAAACCGCCCAGGCCTTCTTCGTCCCCGAGAGCGAGCTCGACCGCTACACCGACGACGAGCTCCTCTTCCACGACGACGACGACCACCCGGCCCGCCGCAAGTACGACCAGGGCACCTTCATCTTCCGCCTGGCCGGCCGCGACCGCGAGACCAGCGCCAGCTACTACACCCCCGAGGTCCTCACCGACTGCCTCGTCAAGTACAGCCTGAAGGAGCTCCTCGCGGATGGTGAGGCGCGGCCAGAGGACGCGTCTCACCAGCACGCAGGCGGGGTGGCCGCGAAGCGGCCGGGGACCCCGCTGTCATCAACCAAGACCGCCGACGACATCCTCGCCCTCACCGTCTGCGAGCCCGCCATGGGCTCCGGCGCCTTCCTCGTCGAGGCCCTCGACCAGCTCGCCGAGGCCTACCTCGACAAAAAGCAGGAGGAGCTCGGCGAGACCATCCCGCCCGACCGCTACGCCCACGAGAAGCAGCGCGTCCAGAGCCACCTCGCGGCCCACAACTGCTACGGCGTCGACCTCAACCCCATGGCCACGCGCCTCGCGGGCGTCAGCCTCTGGCTCGCCACCATGCACGAGGGCCAGGACACCCCCTGGTACGACGCCCGCCTCGCCATCGGCAACAGCCTCGTCGGCGCCCGCCTCGAGGTCTGGGACGCCACCGATCTCGACACCGACGACCCCCTCCGCAAGGCCCTCACCAAGGTCCTGAAGCGCCACGGCGGCAAACCCACCCTCGAGGCCCACGTCGAAACCCACCTCGCCGCCGCCCCGAAGGAGTCCGCCCACGCCGTCCAGCAGATCCGCGACCTCTTCGCCCGCGCCAGGCGCGCCCTCGAAGCCGCCACCCCCGACGACGCCCCCGACCCCTCCGCCGACGTCTCCGCGGAAACGCCCGACCCCGCCCCCGACGTCTCCGCGGAAACGCCCGACGCCGCCGCGGCCCGCGAGCAGGCCCACCACGACCAGCTCGCCAAGGACCTCAAGAAGCTCCTCCGCGACCTCAAGCTCCCGCGCCACCACACCAAGCCCCCGCGCCCGGTCCCCCTGCGCGACATCGTCGAACGCGGCCGTCCCCCCGGCACCATCTACCACTTCCTCCTCCCCGACGCGGGCATGAGCCCCTTCGACAGCGACAAGGCGATCAAGGACCTCGTCCCCGACGCCGTCGAGACCCTCAAGGCCTGGCGCAAGACCCTCACCGATCCCTACGCCAAGCCCGACGCCACCCGCCTCCTCCGCATCAGCGACCGCATCGACGACCTCCTCCGCCGCCACGCCACCGATCGCGACAAGGCCCTCGACCAGTCCCGCGCCCGCACGCCCGTCTGGGGCCAACCCGATCCCACCCCGCCCGCCATGGGCTGGCCCCGCCCCCACCAGCGCGCCCGCCTCCTCGCCGCCACGCGCGCGCCCGACAGCGCCTACGATCGCCTCCGCCGCGTCATGGACCTCTGGGTCGCCCTCTGGGCCTGGCCCCTCCAGCACACCGACCGCCTCCCCACCCGCGCGGAGATCTGGACCGAGATCGAGCGCCTCCTCGACCTCGACGGCCCCGACCCGCTCCCCCTCGAAGAGCAGCTCCGCCTCCTCGACACCCTGCGCCCGCCCCCTTCGGACGACGACCCCGACGACCCCCCCGCCCCCGCGCCCACCGACCTCGCCTCCATCGTCGACCAGGTCCGCACCCGCATCCGCCCCCACCACTGGGAGCTCGAATTCCCGGAGGTCTTCCAGCACCGGGGCGGCTTCGACCTGGTGGTCGGCAACCCGCCGTGGATCCGGCTCGATTGGAACGAGTCAGGGGTGCTGAGCGACCTCGATCCACGCGTCGAGCTCGACAAGCTCAGCTCGACCGAGGTCGCAAAGCGGCGGGCGACCATCCTCGAAAAGCACGGCGTGGATCGGTACCTCGAGGAGGCGATCGCCGTGCAGGGCTATCAGGCGTTCCTGGCATCGCTGCAGAGCTACCCGCTGCTCCAGGGCGTTCGGACGAATCTCTACAAGTGCTTCATTACTCGCGGCTGGCAGCTCGGCTCACCCACCGGCGTCGTCGGCCTGATCCATCAGGACGGCATCTTCGACGACCCGAAGGGCGGTGCGCTGCGCGCGGCTCTGGTCCATCGCCGGCCTCAAGTCTATCGGTTCAAGAATGAGTTCAAACTCTTTGCGGATGTAAACAACGGCCGGCCCTATTGCCTGTCATGCACGACCGCCCACGCTACCGCTGTACAGGTTCGCCTGATCGCCAACCTGTTCCACCCAAGGACGATCGATCAGTCATGGACGCACGACGGCGCGGGCGACGTTCCTGGGATCAAGACGGATGACAACCACTTCGAAACCCGGGGTCACAAGAGCCGCCTCGTCATTATCACGGACCGAGAGCTTCTGCTCTTCGCTTCCCTGTTCGATGCACCAGGCACCAACGCGCTCGAAGCGCGGCTCCCGATTGTGCACAGCCGTGAGGTCGTCGAGGTGCTCCGGAAGCTAGATGCTCACCCGCGCCGGCTGCGGTGTACCGCCCCACGTTGTGAGCGCGGACATCGGGGCGGTCGTCTCGTGATCTGAGCGGGGCTCGCCGGCGGCCGCGGCGGCGTGGCCCCGCGTCCGGCCTGGGACGGGACGGGCCAAGAAGTGG
>JBDIVX010000305.1:0-4778 GCA_039794305.1 Candidatus Neutrinellum sp. | reverse complement strand
GGCGGGCCGCTTCGGCGTTCGATCGAGCAGGGGATGCGGTCGGACGGCCGGCGGGGGGCGCTGCGGATGCTGGAGGCGGTCGCGAGGCGACGCAGGAGGAACCGGGCCGAGGGCCAGCGCCTGCGGCACAGGCTCCGCTACGAGAACGAGCTGTGGGCGACCGGGGTCAGCCGGATCGCGGGCGTGGACGAGGCGGGCATGAGCCCGCTCGCGGGCCCGGTGGTCGCCGCCGCGGTGATCCTCCCGCCCAGGCACCGGCTGCCGGGCGTCGACGACTCCAAGAAGCTCGACGCCGCCACCCGCGGCGTGCTGGCCCGGCAGATCCGGGCGTGCGCCGTCGGCTGGTCGGTCGGCGTCGTCGAGCCCGACGAGATCGACCGCATCAACGTCTACCGCGCGGGCCTGCTCGCGATGCGCCGCGCCGTCGAGGCGCTCTTGCCGGCGCCCGAGTCGCTCCTCATCGACGCGCGCCCCCTGCGCGAGATCCCGATCCCGCAGCGGGCGATCGTCAAGGGGGACGAGCTGAGCTGCTCCATCGCGGCCGCCTCCATCATCGCCAAGACGACGCGCGACGCCATCATGGTCGAGCTCGACGCGAGGTACCCCGGCTACGGCTTCGCCCGTCACAAGGGCTACCCCGTCCGCGAGCACTACGACGCCCTCGAGCGCCTCGGCGCGACGCCCGTCCACCGGCGCTCCTTCGGCCCCGTCCGCAAGGCCCTCGGCCTCGGCCCGGAGCAGATCGAGCTGTTCTGAGTCAGATCAGCTTCCGAGCCTCTTCCTCGATCCGCTGCGCGTCCTCGTGGTGCTTGGCGAGCGCGCCGAGGGTGTCGTGCAGGAGGTCCCGGTCGAGGGCGTCGGCGCCGAGCAGGACGAGCGCGCGCGCCCAGTCGATCGTCTCCGAGATGCTGGGTGTCTTGCGGAGCTCGAGGTCACGCACGGCCTGGGCGACGCGCACGATCTGCTCGGCGAGCTCGTCGGGCGCCTCGGGGACGCGCCGTCTCACGATCGCGAGCTCGCGCGCCGACGAGGGGTAGTCGAGGAAGAGGTGCAGGCAGCGCCGGCGCAGGGCCTCGGTCATCTCGCGTGTCGCGTTGCTCGTGAGCACGACGTAGGGGAGGGTCCGGGCGCGGCGCGTCCCGAGCTCGGGGATCGTGACCTGGAAGTCGCTCAGCACCTCGAGCAGGAGCGCCTCGAATTCCGGGTCGCCCCGGTCGACCTCGTCGACCAGCAGCACCACCGGGTCTTCGCTGTCGATCGCCTCGAGGAGGGGCCGGGCCAAGAGGAAGCGCTCGTGGAAGAACGCCGACTCGTGCGCGGCGACCCGCTCGACCGCCTCGGTGAGCCCGCTCGTTCCGGCGACGAGGTCCGCGAGCGCGTCGCGCAGGAGCTGCGTGTACAGGAGCTGCTTGCCGTACTCCCACTCGTAGATGGCGCGCGCCTCGTCGAGCCCCTCGTAGCACTGCAGGCGCACGAGCCGCCGCCCGCTCGCCCGCGCGACGGCCTTGGCGAGCTCGGTCTTGCCGACGCCCGCCGGGCCTTCGAGCAGCAGGGGCTTGCCGAGCGCGCCCGCGAGGTAGGCGACCACCGCGATCCCGCGGTCGGCGAGGTAGCCCGCCTCGTCGAGGCGGGCCCGCGCGTCGTCCACCGACGCGAAGGGCGGGGCGGGGGCCGGGCCGTGGTGCTCCGAAGGCATGGAGGGCAGAGCCTAGCACTACGGGTAGGTGGCCACCTGGTCGACGGCGCGGTACTCCGTCACTTCCCACTCGACGCCGCGCGGGACGTTCACCGTCGTGTCGACCAGGGCAACCCGGGCCCTCAGGCCGTCGGGCCAGTCGAGGTCGAGGTCGGTCGTCGCCGGCGGCGTGCGGTCGGGACCGAGCTCCATGCGGATGAGCCACGGGAGGTCTCCGCGACGTCCCACGATCGCGTAGGCCACGAGCCCGGTGGGCGGCGGCTCACCGCGCATCGTCGCGTGCAAACGGTCGTTTCGCACCTCGAATTCGAGCTCCGGCGCGCCGTCGCCGATCACGAGCGGCCCCTCCCGCGCGACCCGGCCCGCCAGGAACCGGGCGAGCTGGCTCGCGTAGACCTCGCGCATCGCCTCGACGGGCTCACCGGTGACGATGCGCCGCTCGAGCTCGATCGCGCGGTCCACGTTTCCGAGCCGCCAATGCGCTTGCGCGACCGTGTCGCCGAACTCGCGTGCGTCCGGCTTTCGCTCGTGAGCGCGCTCGGCCAGCTCGAGGGCGAGCGTGAGATCCTCGCGATCGGTCGCGGGGTCGATGGCGACCAACCACGCGGCGTTGTTCTGCTCGGTGGCGGTCGCCGTCGGGTCGCCGGCGATCGCCCTGGCGAGCTGGACGGCGCCGGGCTCGTCCACCGTCACGGCCCGGTAGGCCGAGACGCCCAGCCCCACCACGGTGAGGCCGAGCAGCGCGACGCCGAGGATGCGGACGGCGAATTCGCGGCGCGGGGCCTCGGCGAGCGGCGGCCAGCGCCACGTGAGCGCCACCGTCGCGAGCGCGCCGACCACGAGGCCGCCTCCGTGCCCCCAGTTGTCGACGTTTGGGATCGCGAGCCCGATGGCGGCGTTGATGCCGATGATGACGAGCCACCACCGGGCGGGCTGGCGCACCGCGGGCGGGATGTGGCGGAGGTGGAGCACGTGGACCATGGCGAGCGCGCCGAACAGGCCGACGAGCCCCGTCGAGGCGCCCACCGAGGCCGGGAAGGGATCGCCGTACGTCGAGGCGAGCGCGCCGCCGAGCGCCGAGAGCACGTAGATCACGAAGTACCGGGCCGGCCCGAGCATCCGCTCCATCAGCCCGCCGAGCATCCAGATGCCGAGCGCGTTCAGCCCGATGTGCAGCGGCGGGCCGTGGAGGAAGTTCGCCGTGACGAGGCGATCGATCTGTCCCTCCCACACGAGCGCGCGCGCGTTGGCGCCGAGCCGGATGGTGTTCCATGGATCGTCGGGCCACGCGAGGAGCTGGATCGCGTACGCGACGGCGATCGCCCCGAGCAGCGCGTGCGTGACGCGGGGCCGTACCTCGATGAGCGCCTGCGTCGCCTCCCGGCCGCGACGCATCGCCTCGAGCATGCGCGCGCCGTCCGGCTGCCGGACGATCCCCTCGATGATGGCCGCGTGCAGCACCGCCACGTCCTCGGCGCGCTCGAACGCGTAGGCGGGCAGGATGAGCGTCCGCCGGGCCGTGCCGAGCAACAGGAAGAGGCGCTCGTCGCGCCCTCGGAGCTCCACCGTGTGGATCGAGGCGTAGGGCGCGAAGAAGGAACGCCCCGAGCCGACGGACCGTGGCAGCACCAGCCCGTCCGGTCGGACGCGGATCGAGGCGGGCGGCGAGCGGTAGGCCACCAGGCGCATCACGAACAGGGTCAGCCCGAGCGCGGCGCCGAGGGCCGCCACGATCAGGGTCGCCCACAGCGGGTCGAGGCCCGGGAGCAGGTCTTGCGCGACGCTCTGTCCGACCCACCACGCGCCCACGAAGGACAGGGCGATGAGCATGGTGAAGCGCGTCGTCCAGAACGGCGACCGCCGGAGGTGGAATTCCATCTCCGGCCCATTCATGTGACAAACACGCTCACCAGGCGGCTGGCTCCATGATCGAGATCCACTTCGCTGACAACCTCGAGGTCTTGAAATCCCTTCCCGACGCCTCCATCGACCTCGTGTACGTGGACCCGCCCTTCAACACCGGCAAGCGCCAGTCTCGCACGCGCCTGCGCACCGATAGGGACCCTGCGGGCGATCGGGTGGGCTTCAAGGGGGAACGCTACCGCACGGTCAAGCTCGGCACGAGCGCGTTTTCCGACCGATTCGACGACTACCTGGCCTTCCTCGAGCCGCGCTTCGAGGAGACCCGACGGGTGCTCCGGCCCGAGGGCAGCCTCTTCGTCCACCTGGACTACCGCGAGGTGCACTACGTCAAGGTGCTCCTCGACTGCCTCTTCGGGCGGGAGCGGTTCAAGAACGAGATCGTCTGGGCCTACGACTACGGGGCTCGCACCAGGAAGCGCTGGTCCCCCAAGCACGACAACATCCTCTGGTACGCGATGGACCCGGACCGCTACACCTACCGGTACGACGACATCGACCGCATCCCGTACATGGCGCCGGGGCTGGTCGGGCCGGACAAGGCGGCCCGCGGCAAGACGCCCACCGACACCTGGTGGCACACGATCGTGAGCCCCACCGGCCGTGAGCGCACGGGCTACCCCACGCAGAAGCCGCTCGGGATCGTCGAGCGGATCGTGCGGGTGCACTCGAACCCCGGCGACCGGCTGCTCGACTTCTTCGCCGGCAGCGGCACGCTGGGCGAAGCGGCGCACCGCAACGGGCGTGACGCCGTGCTCGTCGACGACAACCCCGAGGCCGTCGAGGTCATGCGCAGGCGGCTCGCGGGCGCCTGTCCCGTCGTGAAGCGCGGGGACGCGAGCGGCTGAGTGGATACGGTCGCGCACACGCGGCTTCGGCGTGGCCGTCGTGGAGGTTCCCGACTGATCAGCCGAGGTCGCGGAGCATCGTCAGGCAGAGGAACGCGACCTCCTCCGGCGGGGTCTCGGCGTCGCAGCCGACCCACGCGACCGTTCCGTCGTTGAGCGAGTTGATCTCGCGCTCGAGCTCGGGGGTGACGCCCCAGAGGACGACCTGGACGCCCTCGGGCAGGTCCGGCGCCATGGCGGCCATCGTCGCCGGCTGCACCGAGGGGTGGCGCGCGTCGACGACGATGACGGCGAGGCACTCGGTCGACTGGAGC
>JBDIVX010000304.1:0-4802 GCA_039794305.1 Candidatus Neutrinellum sp. | reverse complement strand
GTCGTCGCAGACGGCTTCGTTGCACTCGGGCGGGTCGGAGCACTCGCAAGTGCCGGCGTCCGGTTCCACCGCGCCCGCATCACCGGGCCCGCCGTCGACTTCGACCGTGGCGTCTGCGCCGGCGTCCCCGACGGGCGGGGGCCCCGCGTCGAGGACCCGCGCGTCCGACTCCAGGACGTCGGCATCGCCCGGAACAGCATGGGCGTCGGCGCCGGCGTCCGCTCCGCACGCCGTGAGCGCCCACGCCATGACGATGCGCAGCCTGCCCACCGAATCACTCGAAACGGGTCCAGTACTTGTAGTTCAGGATGAGTTGGACGTCTTCGACGGCCTCCCACCTCAGGCCGGGCGCGTCGTAGATGCGCAGCGTGTAGTTGCCCGTCAATGGTCTTCCCTGGAACTCCCTCCGGATGTAGTCCGTGAGCATGCTTCGATCAGCGCTGGAAAGCGGGTTCGTTAGGTACCGCTCCGCGGCCAAAGCCTTGCCATGCTCGACTCTTCCCACGAAGAGCGGCGCCTCGTAGGTGCGTCCCAGGTGGTTGCGAACGAGGTACGGCCCATCGTGCACGAGCGAGAACGGCACATACCCACTCGCGTAGCAAGTCGACGGGAGTTCAGCCGTCGAGCAGTCTCGAACGCCGGTTCCAATGAGGTTGGCGGCGAAAGTGTCGATCCGGTAGTTGAAGTTGCCCACGGCGAAACCGGCGGTGGGAAGCAACTCACCCCGCTCGACATCATCGATCATCAGAGCAAACTGCGTCTCCCAATAGCACCGTTCCAACGCCCGGTCGGGAGATTCGCCGGCGACACACGTCTCCCCAGTGCCATCCGGACACACGTAATGGCATCCGCGAGTCCAGTAAGTCCCCGACCGGAATTCGCTTCCATCCGTATCCTCGCACAACGCCACATCCCTCGATCGGCTAGCGGTCGTCGGGAAGTACGCGAGGGGCTCGACGGTCGCCATGTGTGCGAGCTCGGAAGGCACCATCTCGAGCTGCGGCCCGGCGATGACTGCGGAAACCACCGGGGACGAATCGAGCGGCTCGATGTAGGGCCCGAGAGCGACCGTGATGGCCGTGGCCTCGGCAGAGCCGTCGACGGCGGTATCACCGATATCGAACCGGGTCAGGACGCGCCGGTATCGACACGCATCGATCCACAGGTCGCCTGTCGCGTCCAAGAAACTCGGCGAGGACACGACAATGGGGGTCTCGGTTGCGGTCTCCGTCACCAAGACGGCGATTCGCGGAGACTCGACAACCTCCTCAGCCGCGCACGCAGACCGCAGGCACTCTGGGTCGGCGCACGCGAGCTCGCAGTCCGGATCACCCAGGCAGTCCCCGAAGCAGGTCACTTCGCTGCAGCCCTCCACGTAGGGACCTTCGAGAGTGCCGGGGATGGGCTCGTACCAGCTGAGTAGGTAGCTTCCAGGGATCAGCGAGACCTCCTGGGTTGCTGCGCCGCTCGGCGGTGCACTGCAGTCGGTCCCCCCCACGAGCAGCTCCTCGGGACATGTAGCGCGGACCTCGAACGTGGCCCCACCCCCCAGGTGTCGCCGGCGCTCTTCGAGCCCAAGACTCGTCTCGTCGCGTGTCACGAACGGAGAGAGGTCGGTACGCTCCGTGACCACTGGACATCGCTCTCCCTCGCGACACGACTGAGTCCACCCGACGCCCCCTTCGAGGGTGCTCAGGCTCTCGCTCCACAGGAGCTGGTTCCATCCTTCGACGGGACAGAGATCGCGCACGCCGAGGACGTCGTCGCGAAGTGAGATCACCGCGGTGTCGGCGGCGTCCGTGAAGGGGAAGTCCAGACGATAGGACTCGATGAAGTTCTCGAGGAGTCGCACGTAGTCGCCCACGAAGGAGTCGGAGTAGTCCTCTCCCTCCCCGGGGAGCTCACCGCGGAGCCGGGCATAGTCGATGGCGGGCATCGAGCACACGCCATCGGCCCACGTGGCGGGTGGGGGGACCAGCGACATGTCGTCCCACATCGCCGACATGTCGACACCGAGCCGCTGCTCGATGGCGCGCCGAGCCAGCCAGCTCAGTCGGATCGCATCCCGGCGAGCCCGCTCATAGCGGATCCGCGTCGTGTTCATCCGCGCGCGCATCACGGCGTTCACCGCGAACTCGTGCCCGACCTCGTCTTGCTCGAGCATGAGGACCTTGCCGGCTGCCAACCGGGCTTGACTGCGAAGCGAGTCGAGCTTCGCCAGGAGCGTGTTCGCGCGTGCATAGCCCGCTTCGAGGCTGGACTCGGCTGCTCCGAGTGCGTCCATCCGCGTCCCGAAGTCCGTGGCCAATCCGATGAACGCCTGTCTGCGCTCCTCATCTCGAATCGCGCCGCGCAGGATGGCGGTCTGAACCGCGGCGACCCCCCTCAATATCGCGGCGCCGCAAGTTACCAGGGCCGCTTGCGTCCCCCCCAGCACCATATTGTCTCCGGTGTTCGCGGAGGCACAACGCGCCGCCTGGTCGGCGATTTCGGCGGCGGTATTCCAGATATCGATCTCGGACTCGAGATCCTGGACTCTCATCATTGAGCGAGCGACTTCAATCCGACCGGAGAAGTCGCGGAGCGTAGATCCCACCGTGCTAAGGGCGCGCGGCAGTTCTTCTAGGACGGCACGGAGTTCGCCGACGGTCTGCCCGTACTCGCCTTGGAACGCCGGGTATGTTGGCTCGATGCTCCCCGTGCGGAGTTGATCCGCTACCGCCGCTGGCACGTCCGTGAGCGTGAGTCGCCCCGCCGACGTCTCAATCCGCCGCCCAACGCAGTCGAGCCGTTCGGCCAAGCGGTCCACATCCGCGAGGGAGTTGATCGTGGGTAGCTCATCGAGCTCCGGCGTGCAGCCGCCGCTGGTGTTCTGTGCAAGGCACACGAGCTCGAGCGCATCGAGAAACGAGCTGTACGTGACAGTTGTCAGTCCGCCGCCATGAAGCCCGACGTGTTGGGTCGGTGTGGCCGAGCTCGAGTACCACCCTGCTAGACGTCCATCGACTAGCCCGCCCGGAAACCACGCGCGCGACTGGTATGGTCCCGCTTCTGCCCACGAACGGACTACCGGCTCAGTTCTGGGCCGGTACCGTCCACCACAGGCCCCGAACAGAGTGCCTTGCAGTGGATTCCCTTGGTACGGCGTGTTGTCGAAGGCTGCGGCTGCAATGCAGGATTCCGGATCCGGAGGCTCTTCGCCCTCTTCAGCATGGTAGTAGAAGGTCAGCATCTGAGATCCGGCCAGGCAGCCTGCCCCCGCCCCCACATCGGCGCAGATCTCCGGGTCATTCAGCAAAGACTCGGACGGATCCCACGAAACCACGCGGAGCCAATCGAACTCGGTCCCCGTGCCGTTGTATTTGGGTTCCGTCGCTGAGGGATAAGCCCACAGAACCGTAAGCGCTTGGAGCGCTTCCAGTGCGTGCCCCATGCGCGCGCTCGCGTCGATCCGGTCCTGATAGCTAGTGGGCGCAGACGAAGTGCCACAGTCCATCCCGCACGCGAGCGGTGCGTGAGGCACACCCGAGCAGAAAGTAGCTTCTTGCTCCGGCGTGAGCAGCGATCGGCAGGGCCACGCGGTCGTCCGAAGACCGCCCAAGAAGCTCCCAGTGGACCACCATGGCGAGTCGCCCAGCTTCACCGTGGCGAATCCTGCGGGCTCCACCTGCCACGACAAGGCTTGCGCCACCCGGTACGCGGCCGCATGACTGAACCAGCTTTGCGACGTCACTTCGCTGACATCTGCACGTTCCTGACGCGTAATGACCCTGAGCAGGTCGTTGCAGCTCGTTTGCGCCGCGCCGCCGTATGTCGGGTCGACGAGGCCCAAGGGCGTCAACTGGACGAGGTCGTAGCCATCTTCCATGTCCACCTGGTCGTAATCCGCAGCCTCCTCGCACGTCCCCACGGCCGGGCACGCGACATGATCTAGAGGCATTGGGTCCGGGGCCGTGGGTAGCCCTGAGTAGTCGCAGAGCCCGCTGCCCTGCTTCCGAAAAGCGCAGTAGTCATCCGCGGCCAAGATTACGGTCTGGAGGCTGCCACGGTCACCCAGGCCCAGGCACGCGCGCAGCGCTTCGAGCTCGCCGCCCGACGCCGGGATGAACGCTTCGATATCGCTCGCCTGGCAATGCCCTGCCACGCAATCGAAGTGCTCGGGGCAGTCGCCAGGGACCAGGCAAGACGTCTCCGTTCCCACGCCTGGAAGACTCGTCACGTTGACGACTCCTCCGCAGATGCGCTGTAGCTCCTCCGCGGCCTGCTCGGCACGCACGTCCATCTCGAGCCCTTGACGGACGAGCTGCTCGCCCAGCTCGTCCGCCTGTGCGCTCGCTTCCTTGGCGCGACGCAAGTAGTGATAGAAGCTGGACTCGACGTCGTCCCGCCCCTCCATCGCCTCCGTTAGCTCGTCTTCCAATGGCAGCCGAACATCACGCGGGAGACCCGCACACGTCTGTTGAGGCTCCGAGCATGTCTCCGGCGATGGCCCCATGATCGACGCCAACTTCTCTCCGATCTCGAAGCCTGCCGGTAGATATGCGCAGCGCGAGAAAGCGCCAACACCCGTACCGGCGTGGACCGCCGTCCCGGCAAGGCCAATACGGCGGTTGCTCGTGTCCGACAGGTCTCGGCGCCGAGTGACGTAGACACGACCGTCAGCTGGAATGAGCCCGGTGTAGCGCCCCACGTTGTGAGCGCGGAGATCGGGGCGGTCGTCTCGTGATGTGAGCGGGGCTCGCCGGCGGCCGCGGCGGCGTGGCCCCGCGTCCGGTCTGGGACGGGACGGGCCAAGAAGTGGT
>JBDIVX010000303.1:0-4828 GCA_039794305.1 Candidatus Neutrinellum sp. | reverse complement strand
GTGTCGTCCTTGCTGTCGTAGCCCGTGCCGGCGATGCCGTCGCGGTAGCCCTCGACGGGCACGATCGACTTGATGAACAGCGTCGCGTCGAACTCGTCCGGGTTGCCCGGGACGTTCTCGGTGCGCGTCGACACGTCCTGCGGCGTCCCCGTGACGAGCTCCACCACGGCGTCGACCACCGCGGTGTCGAGCCCCGTGCCGCCCGTCGAGATCGAGAACACGAGCGGTGAGCCGTCCCCGCGCACGGCGCCGGTGTCGATCGAGACCTGCGTGTAGTCGCCCGGCGGCGAGCCGTAGCTGTTGACGATCGAGATCACGCGCGCGCCGATCCCGTTCAGCGCCGCCACGGTCTCGTCGTAGGTGGGCGCCGGGAACGAGTAGGCGTTCGAGCCCCCCACGCCGTTGTGCCACTGGTTGTCGCCGAACACGAGGACGATGGGCTGGGCACCCGGCCGGAAGCACGGGTACCCGAAGCGCGTCCCCATCTCGTCGGGGATCACCGGGCACTCCTGATCCGGGACCGAGCCCATGTACCGAGTGCTGCCGCTCGTGACGTCCCAGCTCAGGCCCATGCCCGTCGCCGTCGCCCAGAGCGCCGGTCCGGTCGACTCCGGGCCGTCGTAGCCGCCGTGGCAAGGCAGCCCCTCGACGGCCTCGAGGATGTCGGGCCGGCCGTTCGGCGCGCCCGTGATCTCCCCGATGTCCATGACCGACGCGTCGTTCGGGCACTCCGTCGAGCTCGGTCCCGCCGTGAGCGACCAGCCGCCGAGATCCTGGTCCGCGGGCCCGATCTCGCGAAGAAGGTAGAAGGGCAGGTCGCGCCAGGAGGAGTCCGGCGGCCAGCCGTACGACGGCACGCCGTAGTCGTCGTATCCGCCCGCGCCGAACTGCACGTCGGGCACCGCCGCGGCGATGCCCGGGATGATCGTGTCGATGAGCCCCCTGATGATGTTCTCTCGCACGCCGCGCATCGAGCCGGTCATGTCGGCGAGGAAGAAGACGTCGGCCACCTGGATGTCGGTGCCGAAGCGCAGGATCCGATCCTCGTGCGGGCCCTCGTAGGGGAGGACGACGAAGAAGTCGGTCTCCGGGATGCCGCTGGCCGGATCGCCCGGGTCGGTTCCCGCCGCGTCCTCCGCGAGATCGGTGAAGCCGTCCCCGTCGCTGTCCGGGTTGGTCGGGTCGGTGCCGCCCGCCGCCTCGTCGCGGTCGGTGAGGCCGTCGTTGTCGCTGTCGGTGTCGGCGAAGTCGGGCGTGCCGTCGCCGTCGCTGTCGGCGGGCGAGCAGGGGTCGGTCGTCCACGCCTCGTCGGCGTCGGAGATGCCGTCGCCGTCCGAGTCGTCGTCCATCAGGCTCGGGATGCCGTCGCCGTCCGGATCGCCGTCGCCCTCGGCCGCGTCGGCGATCCCGTCGCCGTCCGCGTCCTCGCTCGCGTCGCACCCGTCGACGGTGCCGCCGTCCGTCCGCACCGTGCCGCCGTCCCGATCGCTGCCGCGCGGCCGCGAGCTCGCCGTGCACCCGCACACCAGCGACGCGATCAACAAAGCCAGTCCAATCCCGACACGCATGGCCACCTCCTCACCCCAGGCCTACCAAGGTGGCCGATCCGCCGGTGCTTTGCCACCCCCCTCCGGCTCCCACTCGCCTCCTTGACACTTCGACGCAGCGCGTCGAGGCTCCCGCCATGCTCCCGCTGTCGGGCCTGCGCGTGGCCGTCTTCGAGAGCCGGCGCGCGTCGGAGCTCTTGGACCTGGTCCTGCGACGCGGCGGCGAGGTGGTGCTCGCGCCCGCCACCACGATCGTGCCTCTCGAGCCCGGACCCGGCGCGGTGGAGCTCGCGGCCCGCCTGCGCGCCGGCGACGTCGAGGCCATGCTCTTCCTCACCGACACGGGCATCCGGCTCCTGCCCGACCTGATGGCGCCCATCATGGGCCGGGACGAGCTCCTCGGCCGCCTCGCCGAGCTCCGCCTCGGAGCCCGCGGCCCGAAGACCGCCGCTGCGCTCGCCGACCTCGGGCTGCCCGAGCCGGTCGTCTCGGCGCCGCCCCACACATGGCGCTCGCTCGCCGCCGCCTTCGACGAGGCCTTCCCCGTGACCGGGCGCGTGGTGGGCGTGCAGGAGACCGGACGGGTCCACGCGCCGCTCCGGGCCGAGCTGATGGACCGCGGCGCCGAGGTGCTCGAGATCGCGGTCTACCGCTTGGCCCTGCCCGAGGACACCGCGCCGCTCGCCGAGGCCGCCCGGGGGCTCGTCTCGGGCGCGATCCGGTTGGCCCTGTTCACGAACGCGACGCAGATCGAGCACCTGATGACGGTCGCGGCGCAGGCCGGCATCGCCGAGCCCCTCCGGCGTGCGCTCGAAGGCGTGGTCGTGGCCGCGATCGGACCCTACTGTGCCGATCGCCTCTCAGCATTCGGCGTCCGCGCCGACATCGTCCCCGATACGCCCCGCATGGACCGGCTCGTCGCCGAGGTCGCCGCCCGCGCCGGGGAGCTCCTGGAGAAGAGATGAGCGCGTTCCTCCAAGCCTGCCGCCGCGAGCCGACCGACTACACCCCCATCTGGTTGATGCGGCAGGCGGGCCGCTACCAGAAGGAGTACCGCGACATCCGCGCGAAGCTCGGCTTCGTCGAGCTGTGCAGGTCGCCGGACCTGGCTGCGCAGGTGACGCTCCTTCCGGTCGAGCAGCTCGGCGTGGACGCGGCGATCATCTTCGCGGACATCCTCCTCGTCCTCGAGCCGCTCGGCGTCGAGTTCGAGTTCACGAAGGGGGACGGGCCGCGGATCGGCAAGCCCGTCCGGACGGCGGCCGACGTGGACCGCGTCGCCGAGGCCATCGACCCGAACGCCGAGCTCGGCTACGTCATGGAGGCGATCCGCAAGACGCGCGCGGCGCTGCCGAAGGACGTGCCGCTCATCGGCTTCGCGGGTGCGCCGTTCACGCTCGCGAGCTACGTCATCGAGGGCGGGGGCTCGCGCAACTACTACGAGGCCAAGAAGATGATGCTCGGCGACACCGGCGCGTGGGACGTGCTGATGACGAAGCTCGCCGACGCCGTGGCCGTCTACCTGAACGCGCAGATCGCCGCGGGCGCCCAGGCGGTGCAGCTCTTCGATAGCTGGATCGGCGCGCTCTCACCGTCCGAGTACTCGCGGTTCGTGCAGCCGCACGTCCGGCGCCTCTTCTCGAAGCTCGACCCGAGCGTGCCTCACATCCACTTCGGCACCGGCAACCCGCTCCTCTACCCCGCGATGAAGGAGGCCGGCGGCGACGTCATCGGCCTCGACTGGCGGGTGGATCTCGGGACCATGTGGGACGAGCTCGGCGACGTGGCCGTGATGGGCAACCTCGACTCGGCCGCGATCCTCGCGCCGGTGGACGTGATGAAGCGCGAGGCGGACGCGGTCCTCGCCTCGGCGGCCGGGCGGCCCGGCCACGTGTTCAACCTGGGCCACGGCGTGATGCCGGAGGCCGATCCCGACCAGGTGCGCGCGCTGGTCGATCACGTGCACGAAAAGAGCCGGGCGAGATGAGCGGCGGGCGCGTCGTCGTGGTCGGGGCGGGCGTGTCCGGGCTCGCGGCCGGCCACCGTCTGACCGAGGTCGCGCCGGACCGCGAGGTGGTCGTGCTCGAGGCGAGCGGCCGCCCGGGCGGCGTCGTGCGGACCGAGCGGACGGACGGTTACGTCATCGAGGACGGCCCCGACTCGATCATCACGGACAAGCCGTGGGCGCTCTCGCTCGCCAAGCGCCTCGGCCTCGAGGGCGAGCTCGTCGGCACGCGCCCCGAGTCGCGCGGGGCCTACGTCGTCGCGCGCGGCAGGCTCGAGCGCGTGCCCGAGGGGTTCTCGCTGATGGCGCCGGTGAGCGTCGGCGCGTTCCTGCGCTCGCCGATCCTGTCGTGGCGGGGCAAGGCGCGGGCGGGGCTCGACCTCGTGCTCCCTCGCGGGCGGTCGGAGGACGAGAGCCTCGCGTCGTTCGTCACACGCAGGTTCGGACGCGAGCTGCTCGACCGGCTCGCCCAGCCGCTCGTCGGCGGCATCTACGGCGCGGACCCGGACGTGCTCAGCCTACGCGCCACCATGCCGCGCTTCCTCGACATCGAGCGGGAGTCGCGGAGCGTCTCGTACGGGCTGTGGAAGCGAATGCGCCGCGCGGGCGAGCAGAAGGCTTCTGGCGCGCGCTACGGCCTGTTCGTGAGCTTCCGGGGCGGCTGCCAGCGGCTTCCGGACGCGCTCGCCGAGGCGCTCGGAGATCGAGTCCGACTGAACCACCCGGTCGCGTCGCTCGGCCGCTCGGCCGATCGCTGGCAGGTCCACACCGAGGACGGCGCCACGATCGAGGCGTCGGACATCGTGCTGGCGTTGCCCGCCCACCGCGCCGCGGCCTTGTTGCGCCCGGCCGACCCGGACCTCGCCGGGCTGCTCGGGCGCATCCACTACGGCGCGTCCGCCACGGCGACCTTCGCGTGGCGCCGGGACGAGATCCCGCACCCGATGGACGGCTCCGGCTTCGTCGTGCCGGCGATCGAGGGGCGCGATCTCATCGCGTGCACGTGGGCGAGCCGCAAGTGGCCGCACCGCGCGCCGGACGGCATGGAGCTCGTCCGCGTCTTCTTCGGCGGGCCCGGCTGGGATCACCTCGCCTCGAAGCCCGACGACGTCCTGTGCGATCGCGCCCGGGCCGAGCTCCGAGCGCTCATGGGCATCACCGCGGCGCCCTCGCTCGTGCGGGTGTCCCGGCACGTCGGCGCCATCCCCCAGTACCGCGTCGGCCACCTTGCCCTCGTCGACCGCATCGAGGAAGCGGCCGCCCGCCACCCGGGCCT
>JBDIVX010000302.1:0-4875 GCA_039794305.1 Candidatus Neutrinellum sp. | reverse complement strand
ACGGCGATGCTGAGGGGGCGGGGCTGCCGCTCGCTCACCAGGAGCGGCGGCAGCGACGAGAACAGCCGGGACGACAGC
This sequence comes from Candidatus Neutrinellum sp., assembly GCA_039794305.1. GTDB lineage: Bacteria > Myxococcota_A > Polyangia > Polyangiales > JBDIVX01 > JBDIVX01. The sequence continues at coordinate 4,797 of JBDIVX010000302.1, read as the reverse complement.
ACCGTCGGCTCGAATCGAGGATCGAAGACCGCGCGCACCGGTACGTCTGCGATCAGGTCGGGCGTCTTCCCGGTTTGCGTGCCGCGCAGCTCGAGCCACCACGTGGACGGTGCGAGCGCGAGCGCGCGCAGCCGATCCCAGGGTGGGTCCGGGGGGACCTCGGCTCGCTCGTCCCGGCTGTCGACCTCGAGGTACCGGAGCTGCCATCGGCGGACGCCCGAGGTGTCCGCGCACTTCGCGAGCACGCGGACCAGGTCTTCCAGCCAGGTGCCCGGCGGCGACGAGGCCACGATGCGCGTGACGAGCCAGCTCATGGGGGGGGTGGGACGACGGGGATCAGGGTGGCGGCGACGAGAAGAAGCACGCCCGCCGTGGCCGCGACGCCCGCGGTCTGCTGCGGCGACGGGGCGGGAAGGCTCGGCAAGTCGAGGCTAGGCCACACGATGCGAGGGAAGTGAAAGTGGAAACGGCGGCGTGGCTGCGGTGCGTGGATCGGCACGTAGACGGGGCTGCCGGGCGTGGTCTGCAGCTCGTAGTAGAGCATGCCCGGCTCGGTCGCGAACTCGTTCCAGGGCGACCAGCGTGAGGTTTATCCCGAAGGTGTTGAGCGGGTAGCGGGCCTCGGTGCCAGTCACCGGCCACGCCTCGTGGGGTATGTCGAGGGCCTCGTGCCACGGCGGCCCGAGTGTGGCCACATAGGCTGCGAGCTGGGTTGCACCACCGACGGAGCCCTTCGGCTTGATCTCGATGACGGCGCCCGTGGGCGGGTCCCGCAGGTCCGTGCGGCGCCTGCCGAGGGCTCCGCCGCCTCGGTTCACGAGCGCCGCTGGATGGGCCGGCGGGGGCCGGCCTGCGAGGTAGCCTGCCGAGATGATCGCGTGGAAGATCGTGCCCTGCAGAAGCGTGCTGAGGGGCCCCCAGAGCGAGTGCGGGATGGGCGCGAGCCCCGCCGCGAGCGGTTGCGAGATCTCCGGGAAGCGCTGCCGCACCTCGAGCTCGTCCTGCGGCGGCTCCGGCTCCGGAATGCCCGCGGGCAGCGGCACGCCCGCATCCAGCTCGTCGCCCGGTCGCGCCCCACCGCCGGTATCGACGGCCGGGACCTCGGGCTCGGGGGGCGCTCGCATCATCTCCTCGATCGCAGCGCGATTTCGCGCGAAGGCCTCCGGGACGGTCGCCAGCAGCGCGTCGATGTAGTCCAGCGCCGTCGGCATGGAGGCCTGCACGGTTTCGCTCACGAGCTGTTCGATGGTCTTGCCCGTCCGCTGCGCCTGCTGTTCGATCCCGGCGACGTACATGTCGCCGAGGCCGGGCTCCTGTGCCTCCTGCCCCTCTGCAATCCCGATCTGCTCCGTGACCATCCACTGGCCGGCGGCGTTGAGCTCACTCCGCACGACGGCGCTGAACTCGCTCTCGGTCATCTGTCCGGGTCCCGGGATCAGGGAGTCGGAAACGATGACGCCCGTTGGCAGGCACACGTTCTCCTGTGCCGGTCGACGTCGGAGCAACGGCTGGCTGGCCCGCCGGCTCGCACGTTGAGCGCCCAGATTGCCGAGCCCGGTGATGGGCTGCGTCTGTCGGCGGGAAGAAGTACCTGCGGGCGTCTTCGTCGTCGCGGCGGCTCGACGCCTCGACGGCGCTCGCGCTCGGACGCTCACCCCCACCGGCAGAGGATAGGATGCCCACCCCCGCGCGTCCACGTCGTGAGGGCGCGCGGGCGCCCGGCGGCGGCGGCCGGGTCGGGCGACTGGCGCGGTGAGCCCCCTCCACCACTGAACACCCATTCGTCACCCCTTCGGGTGGCCATTTTCGAGATTGATCCCACCACCCTGCGCGGAATATTCCTAGCTGGGTGACCACGCTCCCCCCGGAGGCCCAGTCCCTCTTCGAGTCCCTCTGCGAGGGCGCCGGCGACGTGGACCTCGCGGGCCTGCGCTTCCGCGTCCAGCAGCACCTCGACGAGATCCGCCGCGCCGCCGAGCGCGACGAGCTCCTCCCCGTCGACGTCGCCGAGCAGCTCGCGACCACCCTCGACAGGCTCCTCGAGGGCGCCCCCGCGCTCCCGCCCGACCACCGCGCGCTCGTCGTCGGCGCCGCCCGCTACTTCTGTTCCGAGCACGACGCCGTGCGCGACACCTCGGGCGTGCTCGGCCTCGACGACGACCTCGCCGTCTTCAACCAGGCCATGCGTCAGTTGGGGCGCGACGACCTCGTCCTCGATCTCTGATCTCCACGATGACCGATCCCGCTCCGACCCCCTCCGGCGCCTACGCCCCCGGCTCCCGCGTGCGCGTGCGCGACGAGGAGTGGGTCGTCGATCGCTGCCTGCCCGTCCCGACCGGCGGCTGGGCCGTCCACGCCACCGGCCTCACCGAGCTCGTCCGCCACCACCGCGCCGTCTTCCTGACGGAGCTCGATCGCGTCGAGCCCCTGCGCCCGGAGGACACGCGCCTCGCCGACGATCCTTCGCCCGCCTATCGCCAGAGCCGCCTCTTCGTCGAGACGCTCCTCCGCCGCACGCCGCCCATCGACCCGCGCGTGCACATCGGCCACCGCGGCGCCATCGAGCCCATGCCCTACCAGCTCACGCCGGCCCGCCGCGCGCTCGAGAACCTCCGCCAGCGCATCCTCCTCGCCGACGGCGTCGGCCTCGGCAAGACCATCGAGGTCGGCATCCTGCTCTCCGAGCTCATCAAGCGCGGCCGCGGCCGGCGCATCCTGGTCGTCGCCATCAAGAGCATGCTCGCCCAGCTCCAGCAGGAGCTCTGGACCCGCTTCACCATCCCCCTCGTCCGCCTCGACTCCGAGGGCATCCTCCGGGTCCAGGCCCGCATCCCCTCGAACCGCAACCCCTTCAGCCACTACGACCGCGCCATCGTCTCGGTCGACACCCTCAAGAACAACGCCCGCTACCGCGCCTGGCTCGAGCAGACCCGCTGGGACGCCATCGTCGTCGACGAGTGCCACAACGTCGCGAACCGCGGCAGCCAGCGCGAGGCCCTCGCGCGCCTGCTCGCCGCCACCTGCGACACGCTCGTCCTCACGAGCGCGACGCCGCACAACGGCCGCCCCGAGAGCTTCGCGAACCTGATGAACATGCTCGACCCGACGGCCGTCGCGGACCCGAAGGACTTCGCCCACGACGACGTCGCGCACCTCTTCGTCCGCCGCTTCAAGAAGGACGTCGAGGCCGAGGCCGCCCAGTCCTTCACCGAGCGCGCCATCCACCGCCACGAGGTCACGGCCTCGCCCGACGAGGAGCGCGCGCTCGAGGCCCTCCGCGACCTCGAGGTCCACAACCTCGGCCGCAAGCACAACGCCAGAGACCGCCTCTTCCGCTGGGTGCTCGTCAAGGCCTTCCTCTCGAGCCCCCACGCCTGCCTCGAGAGCCTCGACGCCCGCCTCGGCCGCGTCGACGCCGCCCTCGGCCCCGACCACCCGGACGGCCCGCACCCCCACGCCGACCGCCTCCGCGCCGACCGCGCCCGCCTCGCCGAGCTCCGCCCCCTCGTCGCCCGCTGCGCCGCGCCCGGCGCCTCCGGCAAGCTCGAGCGCCTCGTCGCCGAGCTCCGCGCCCTCGGCTTCGACGGCACCGCCCGATCGCCCCGCGTCATCGTCTTCTCCGAGCGCCTCGAGACCCTGCGCCTGCTCCGCGAGACCCTCGTCGAGCGCTTCGGCATCGCGGAGCCGGACGCGCGCGTCGCCGTCTTCGAGGCCTCTCTCGAGGACACCCGGCAGAAGGAGCTGGTCGAGTCCTTCGGCAAGCGCGACAGCAGCCTGCGCCTCCTCCTCGCCTCGGACGTCGCCTCCGAGGGCGTGAACCTCCACTACTTCTGCCACCAGCTCTTCCACTTCGACGTCCCCTGGTCCCTCATCCGCCTCGAGCAGCGGATGGGCCGCATCGATCGCTTCGGCCAGCGCGAGACGCCGCACCTCCACTACCTCCTCACGCGCACCGCCTCCCGCGGCGCCGACGAGCAGATCACCGATCGCCTCATCGACAAGGAGGAGCAGGTCCACCGCCAGCTCGGCGAGGCCGGCGTCGTGCTCGGCCTCTACGACGCCGAGGCCGAGGACGAGTACGTCACCAGGCGCCTCGCCGACGGCGCCCGCCCGGAGGACGTGCTCCCCGATCGCCCCCTCGGCCACCAACCCACGCCGGACGACGACGCCCCCGCCGATCCCGCCGAGCGCGACGACACCCCCGGCGTCGATCTCCTCGCCCTCTTCGCCCAGCTCGACGCCGAGAAGCCCCCGAGCGAGCCCCTCTCCGAGGCCACGCGCACGCCCCCGACCCTCTTCCCCTCCGACTACGCCTACGCGAAGGAGGCCCTCCTCGCCGTCCAGGACCACGACGTCACCGGCCCCGACCGCGTCACCTGGAAGCACGACGACGCCCACGAGGCCCTCGAGATCCACCCGCCCCCGAGCTTCACCGACTGGCGAGAGCCCTTCCTCCCCGACGAGGCCGTCCCCGCCCCCCAGAAACCCTGGCGCCTCACCGCCGACCGCCGCATCGTCCAGGAGCACATCGAGCGCGCGCGCGAGCACGAGGGCAAGTGGCCCGAGTGGCACCTGCTCTGGGAGCAGAGCCCGCTCGTCGAGTGGCTCCTCGACGCCGTCGCCGCCGTCTACGCCCGCAACGAGGCCCCCCTCGTCCGCGCCCCGCGCCTAGGCCGCCGCCGCGCCGTCTACCTCTTCCAGGCGCTCCTCTACAACGAGCGCTCCCAGCCCGTCCTCGCCGAGTGGTTCGGCGTCCCCCTGCGCCTCGGCGAGCCGCCCGCCTGGGAGACGCCCCTC
>JBDIVX010000301.1:0-4975 GCA_039794305.1 Candidatus Neutrinellum sp. | reverse complement strand
AGCCGGACGAGCGCGGGCTGCTGCGGATCGGGCGAGACGCGCCGTCGGTCCGCGACGCGGTCCGCCGCTGAGCCCGTCCCGTGGTACGATCGGAGCCGCTCGGAGGTTCGATATGCGGCAGGGGCTGATCATCGGAGTGCTCGTGGCGGCCGCGGCGGCGGCGTGGCTCGTGCCGTCGCGCGCGGAGGCGTGCGGGGGGTGCTTCGGGCCGCCGCCGAGCCCGACCGACAACGTGGTCGTGACCGGGCACCGCATGGCCGTCGCGATCTCGGCGCGCGAGACGACGCTCTGGGATCAGTTCCAGTACGCGGGCAACGCGTCGGACTTCGCGTGGATCCTGCCCATCGAGGGGACGGCCGAGGTGGAGCTGGCCGACAACGCCTTCTTCGAGTCGCTCGCGCAGGCGACGCAGGTGACCATGGTCGGGACGTTCCCGCCGCTCCGGACGTCGTGCACGGACCCATGCCCGAGCGACGGGCTGTTCGCGAGCGCCGACCGCGGGGGCGCGGGCGGGCCCGCGAGCGACGGCGGCACCTCGGGCGTCACCGTCTACCACGAGGGCGTGGTTGGCCCGTACGAGACCGCGACGATCGGCTCGGAGGACCCGCGCGCGCTCCTCGACTGGCTGCAGGACAACGGCTACACGATCCCCGACGAGACGCTCCCGATCATCGAGCACTACGTCGATCTCGGGCTGAACTTCGCGGCCCTCAAGCTCACCCCCAACGCGGGCGTGAACCAGATGCAGCCGGTGCGGGTGACGACGCCGGGGCTCATGCCGGTCTTCCCGCTCCGGATGATCTCGGCGGGCGCGGCCGACGAGGTGGGGCTCACGCTCTACGTGTTCGCCGAGGGCCGCTACCAGGGGCAGAACTTCCCGACGGTCGAGCTCGACACCCGCGCGCTGCGTTACGACTGGGATACGGGCACTTTCAACTACGCGACGGTGTTCGACGAGACGCTCGCCGAGCACGACGGCCGGGCGTGGATCGCCGAGTACGCGAAGCCGGCCCCCACGTCGTTCATCTCCGGGTACGTGAGCTACGACGAGGACGGGACGATCCACACGACGACCGATGACTGGGCGGTCGTCTCGCGGAGCATCGCCTCGCCGTACCTCACGGTCCTGCGCGCGAACATGCCCGTCCCGCACCTCGACCAGGACCTGATCCTCGAGGCGGCGTCGGGTACCGACATCGAAAACCGCATCGAGGTGCCGAGGGACGTGAACCGGCCGCCCGAGCCGGACTGCCCCGTCACCTGCGACTCGCCGGCGGTCGGGACGGGCGGAGCCGCGGTGGGCGTGGCCGGGGGGCCGGGGACGGGTGTGCCGGCGGCGGGGCCGGAGGGGCTGTGCAGCGCCTCGGTGGGGAGCCCGGCGTCGCTGGCCGGGGTCCTCTCGGTGCTGCTCGGCGCGGGCGTGCTCGTGGCTCGGCGCCGCCGGCGCTGACACAGGCCGGCACACGAGCGGGCGGGCGTGCGCGGCTGCACGGCGGTCCACGCTTCGAATTCACTCGTGTTTTTTCGTGGATCGCGGTTTGCTAATGCCGGGGTCGGGAGGACACCGCCGATCATGAAGCTCACCCATCTCACCGTCCGCGCCTTCGCCGTCATGGGCGCCGCCGCCCTGGCGCTCGCCGTCACCCCGGACCGGGCCGACGCCTGCGGGGGCTGCTTCGCGCCGAACGAGACGGTGACCGTCGTCACGGGTCATCGCATGGCCGTCGCGATCTCGCCGACCGAGACGACCCTGTGGGATCAGATCCAGTACGCGGGCGACCCGGAGGACTTCGTCTGGGTGCTCCCGATCGAGGGCGAGACGCTGGTCGAGCTGGCGAGCAACGCCTTCTTCGAGGCGCTCGGCGGCACCACGCAGATCACGCTCCAGGGGACGTTCCCGCCGCTCAACACGTTCTGCCCGGACCCGTGCGGCGACGGACTCGGCTTCGGCGCGCCGTCGGCGGGCCGAGGAGACTCGGCAGAGGATGGAGGGTCGGTGGAGGTCTTCGGCGAGGCGGTCGTCGGACCCTACGAGACGGCCACGATCGGCTCGGAGGACCCGGACGCCCTGGTGAGCTGGCTCCGGGACAACGGCTACAACGTGCCGGACTCGATCCTCCCGATCGTCGCGCACTACGTCGACCTTGGCCTCAACTTCGCCGTCCTGCGCCTCAACCCGAACGCCGGCGTGAACCAGATGCAGCCGGTCCGCATCACGACCCCGGGCCTGATGCCGGTCTTCCCGCTCCGCATGGTGGCGGCGGGGGTCGAGGGCAAGGTCGGCCTCGAGCTCTACATCCTCGGCGAGGGCCGCTACGAAGCGCAGAACTTCGACGTGGTCCAGGTCGATTCGAGCGACCTCTACTACGACTGGGAGACGACTCGGTTCAACTACAACGAGGCGTTCGACCAGGCGATCGAGGAGGCCGGCGGGCGGGCGTGGGTCGCCGAGTATGCGCAGCCGAGCGAGAGCTTCCGCTACTACATCGAGAGCTACGTGAGCTACGACCCCGAGACCGGGGAGCGCCTCGGCGACGCGAGCGACGACTGGGCCGTCGTCACGCGCGGTCTCTCGAACCCGTACCTGTCGAAGCTGCGCACCGACCTCGCCGCCGCCTTCCTCGACGAGGACCTCATCCTGCAGGCCTCGACCGGCAGCACCATCGAGAGCTTCATCTTGGTGAACAACGAGCGGAACCGCCCGCCCGAGCCCGAGTGCCCGACCACCTGCACCGACCCGACCTCGCCCGGCGGTGTCGTCGTCGGCGGCTCGGGCGGCACCGTCGGCTTCGCCAGCGACCGCGGCGACGGCCTGTGCAGCGCCTCCTTCGCCAACGGTCCCACCCCCTGGGCCATGGCCGCAGGCCTCACCCTCGGCACCCTCCTCCTCACCCTCCGCCGCCGCCGCCGCTAGCGGACGCGCCGCTAGGGGACGGACCTCGGTTTCTCGCTTCCGGCACATCCCGGCACGCTAGGGGACGGACCTCGGTTTCTCGCTTCCGGCGTCCACCCGAGCGGCACGCTAGGGGACGGACCTCGGTTTCTCGCTTCCGGCGCACCGGGGCACGTCCACCCGCAGCGGAGTCCACTTGTGTGTCCTCAGATTCCGCTTTCGCGCCAGCAATCCGAGGCCACGGCCTCCGCCATGACCACGGCCTCTGCGTCCGACGTCCACTGGCCGTAGAGCAAGGCACTGCCCGACGAAGTGCAGATCCCGAGAATCTGCACGCGCCGCTAGGGGACACGCGCCGCTAGGGGACGAGAATCTGCACGCGCCGCTAGGGGACACGCGCCGCTAGGGGACCGCCGCTAGGGGACGGACCTTAGTTTCTTCGCCGCTAGGGGACGGACCTTAGTTTCTTAGTTCCGGCACAGTACGGCACACCAGCGGCTACAGCCTTCTCCTTCCATACGCGCCGCTAGGGGACGGACCTTAGTTTCTTAGTTCCGGCACAGTACGGCACACCAGCGGCTACAGCCTTCTCCTTCCAGACCGCCGCGGGCCGCGGGCGTCAGGTCTCCTCGTCTTTCCAGCAATCTGCGGCGACTGCCTCCGCGATGGCCACGGTCTCGGCGTCGGACGCCCACGGTCCATAGATCAGCTGGCTCCCCGCCCCGCTGCAGATCCCCAACGTGGCGGTCATCTCGATGGCGTGGCGGCCGAGAACGCGGGTCCACGCAACCAGCGCCGCGGCGCGTGCCTTCACCACCGGTTGCCTTCGGCTCCGAGAGAGGAGTTCTCCGAGATGGACCCCGGCGCGTCGGGCCACGTGACGGATCACGAGCTCAGGAGACCCCGGCCAGCGCGGTCGAAGAGGCACCTGCGCACGCGCGACCAGCGGCGTGGTCACCCCCGACTCTTCGTTCACGGTGGGCGTGCCTACCTCCACCGGCGCCCCTGCGACCACACGCGCCTTGCGCCGCCGCTCCTTGAGATCCCCGCCACTCATCTCCTTCGACCGTGGGTCCTTGCGGTGGTCCCAGACGTACTCGGCGAACGCTTCCCGCCCGCGGTAGTCGTTCTGTAGCTCGCAGAGTTTCAGGGCTAGATCGGTCCGCAACCAGTCGTGACCTGCCTCGAGGCCCAGGTAGATCCGATGACTCGTCCAGTCCGAGTCCCCCGGATCGTCGACCACTCCGGCGCGGCATGGATTTCCATGGACGTAGGACATGAGCGGGAGGGCATTGGGCCCGTCGAACACGATCGTCGTGTAGCGGTCGATGAAGATCGGCCCGTTGCGATCGAGGCGGCGGTTGAGCCACTGGGCAAACCCGGTGTTCAAGGCCTGAAAGAACAGGCGCATGTGCATTTCACCCGCCAAGAGCACCCAGTGCACGTGCGTGCTCATGAGCGCGTAGGCGAGCAGCACCGCATCGAAGCGTCGGGCGAGCTTGTCGACCCTGGTCAGGTACTCGGCGCGTTCGACCGGGCCAGCCAGGAGGTACCGGCCACCGATGAAGCGTGTGATGACGTGAACCAGCTTCCCCGGTTCGATGAGGCGGGCTTGGCGAGGCATGGCCCTGTCATCGGGCGGAGGTCAGCTGAGTTGCGTCCCGCTGGTGGAAGGGTGCGCTGTGCCAGAACTGAGAAACTAAGGTCCGTCCCCTAACGGCGATGGAAGGGTGCGCTGTGCCAGAACTGAGAAACTAAGGTCCGTCCCCTAACGGCGGTCCCCTAACGGCGGTTGCTGAGGCACAGGGCGGCACGGAGTGCGTCAGGGGGGGTGGGGTCTGGTGTGCCGCGGGGGGGATTGTTGCGTGGTTTCGCGTTGGTCTGGGGGTTGCTCAAGGGAGGGGCAACGAGGAGGACGTCGATGATGGTGCGGATGATCGGGGGGTTCGTGGCGGTGGGGGTGGCGGTGGCCGTCTGGGCGGCGGGGCCGCGAACGGCGGAGGCCTGCGGGGGTGCTTCGCACCGAGCGAGACGGTGACGGTGGTGACGGCGCACCGGATGGCGGTCGCCATCTCGCCGGCC
>JBDIVX010000300.1:0-5054 GCA_039794305.1 Candidatus Neutrinellum sp. | reverse complement strand
TACGTCGCGGGAGGCCTGGCTGCGGACGAGCTTCGCCACGGCGCTCGCGGCGCACGCGCGCTGGGCCGAGGTGCGCCGAGCCCTCGACGCGCCGCCGACGGCCCGCGCCGTCGCGCACGATCCGCTGCCCGGTCTCGTCGCGAGGCGGTGGCTCGGGCTCGCACTCGCCGAGGCCGGCGAGCCGGAGACGGGCTGGGAGCTGCTCGCCGCCTCCCCTGCGGTCCACGGACGCGGGGCCATGCCGCACGTCCGCTTCCTCGCGCACCTCAACGTCCTCTACGAGGCGCGCTCCCGCGTCTCGCGCGGCGCCCTCGGGCCGGACGCCGTCGAGCGCGCCCGCACGGCCCTCGCCCACCTCCCCCGCTACGGCGAAGCCGACGTCTTCCTCGGCCCCGCCGCCCGCGCCGTCGATCGCGCCCTCGCCGAGGGCCGCAACCCGAGGGTCCCCCTCGATCGGCTGCTCCCGCGCTGCCAGCGGATCACGTGAGAGTCATTCTTTTCTCTGCACGCTCTCGGCGCGTTCGCGCCGAGACCGCGCACCCCACTGGCTGCTGCGCAGCCAGCGGGGCCCGCGAGGGGAATCCCCTCGCGCTCCCCTCGACCCCTCGCTCCGCTCGGCGTCGGGCTCGCTGCGCTCGCTTCTCTGCACGCTCTCGGCGCCTTCGCGCCGAGACCGCGCACCCCACTGGCTGCTGCGCAGCCAGCGGGGCCCGCGAGGGGAATCCCCTCGCGCTCCCCTCGACCCCTCGCTCCGCTCGGCGTCGGGCTCGCTGCGCTCGCTTCTCTCCTCCATCCACCTCTCGACCCTCGGCCCTCGGCGCCTTTACACTCGCATCCTTCCATGGCGCTGCCCGATCCCGACAAGACGCGCCGCACCGTCGGCCTTTGGCTGTTCGTCATCGCGGTGCTCGTCAGCTCGGTGCTGCTGGTGGCGGAGTTCCTGCTGCCGCCGCTGTTCGCGGACGACCCCGCCGGCGCCCTCACGGCGATGCTCGTCGGAGGCCTCCTCGCCTTCCCCGCGGCGCTCATGTACCTGACCGTCCCGCGTCTGCTCGATCGCTACGACCCGGAGCCGTGGTACGCGCTCGTGGGCTGCCTCTTGTGGGGCGGGATCGTCTCGTGCGCCTTCGCGGCGCTCATCAACGGCGTCGCGGCCGGCGTCGGCTACGCCGTCGGCGGCCAAGAAGGCGGCGACGTCCTGAGCGCGGTGATCAGCGCGCCCATCGTCGAGGAGCTCTTCAAGTGCCTCGGCGTGTGGGGCGTCTTCTACTTCCTGCGCCGGGAGTTCGACGGCGTGGTCGACGGGATCATCTACGCCACGTTCACCGCCCTCGGGTTCGCCGCCGTCGAGAACGTCCTCTACTATTCCGAGGCCGCGGCGCAGGGCGAGAGCTGGCTCGCCCGTACGTTCTTCCTGCGTGGCGTCCTCGCTCCCTGGGGCCACCCGGTCTACACGTCGATGTTCGGGATCGGCATCGGGCTCGCGCGGGAGACGCGGCAGACCTGGGTGCGCTGGACCGCGCCCGTCCTCGGCTACGCGGGCGCCGTCTTACTGCACTTCGTGTGGAACGCGTCGGCCACCTTCGGGGGCGGCATCCTGTGGGTGCTCCTGCTCCCGTTGTGGCTGCTCTTCGTGGCCACCTTCCTCGTGATCATCGTCGTCCTCGTGCGGCGGCGCGGGCGCATCATCCGCGAGAACCTGCTCGACGAGGTGGCGCTCGGGACCATCGACCGGGCCGAGCTCGACCTCGTCTGCTCCGCGTTCGGCATCATGAAGGCCCGGATGCGCCATGGCCCGAGGGGCGCCGACTTCGTCCGCGCGACGGCGCGGCTCGCGCTCTCCAAGTGGCACACGGCGCGGGCCATGGACACGCACCAGCGCACCTTCAGCATGGACTTCATCGTGCCGCTCCGGCAGCGCATCTCCCAGCTCCGGATGGGCCTGCAATGACCGAGCGTCCCCTCGACCGCGAGGCGCTGTTCGAGGCGCTCTCGGCGCTCCGAGGAGCGCCCGATCCGAGCGCGCCGGTGCTCGCGTGGGCCTGGCATTCCGTCAACGGCTTCGTCGACCACCGCCTGCGCCGCCCGTCGCGCGCGCACGACGACGTCCGCCAGCGCACGCTGATCAAGGTGCTGCGTGGGGTCGCCGGCATGCAGGCCGACACGCCTGCGGGCGCAGAGGGCTGGCTCCGGACGGTGTACCGGAGCGCCAGGACCGAGCACCACCGGGGGCTCGATCCCGTGCGCGAAGCGCTGCGTCACGAGAGGGGGGACGAGGGGCTCGGGCCCCGCGTCGATCGCCTCGCGGCGCTCCCGCCCGAGCGGACCGAGGACGACGTCGCGCGCCTCGAGGCGGCGCGCGAAGCGGTGCTCGGGCGCGTGGACGCGTGGCTCGAGGCGAACGTGACGAAACCGTCCAAGCGCGTGGGCGATCGGCGGCGCGCCGCGATCGCGTGGACGGCGAACGTGCTCGGCCGGGACGTCGAGGCGATCCGCGAGTCGTTCGGGATCGAGGAGAAGCGGGACACCGTCTACAAGTGGATCGAGCGCGGCCGCGAGCAGGTGCTCCTGCCGGCGATGGCTGCTTGGGAACGGGAGCTCGAGGCGGCAGGCGAGGACGCGGCCGTCCCGCAGGCGCTCTCGGAGATCCTCCGGGGCGCGCGGCGCGCCGACGCGGGAAAGGCCCGGCCGGGCCGGCGTTCCGTCAGTCGCGCGCAGGACGGGACGTCCGTTCAGTCGAAGCGGAGGAACCGCGGGAGCTGACATGCGACCAGAGCTTCGATCTGCATGGGAGCGCGCCCTCGGGCGCGCCGAGGCGTGGCAGCCCGACGAGGACCCCGAGCCGGTGCTCGAGGCGCTCGCGCTCCTGCTCGTGGTGGACCTGACGGGTGACCTCGGCGCCGTCGCCGAGGCCGACCGGGCCCTGCTCCGCGACCGCGGCCGGAGGGCGCTGCTCTCGGGACCGCCCGCGCCGGACGAGGACTGGCAGCTCGCCCGATCCCTCGCGCGCGCCGGGTTCGACCGCCTCGAAGGCCGCCCCGCGCGGCCCCCCGCCGATCCGCTCTGCCCACCGGATGGGAGCCTGCTCGGGATGCTCCGGGGCGAGCCGGACGGGCTCTCGGCGGGGCAGCGCGCCGCCCACGTGGCCGGCTGCGAGGCCTGCCGCCGGAGCCTCCGCGTCCTCGATCTGGCACAGGGCGGCGGGGCGCAGTCGGAGCTCGCCGTCGCGGCCGCCGCCGCGGCACCGATGCGTGCCCCCACCGAGGGACGCCCGCTCGCCGAGCTCGAGGACCCGGAGGCCGAGGCGGTCCTCTTCGAGGAGGGCGGCGAGCGACGCCTCGCGGTCTACGCCACCGCCGCGGCGCCGGTCCGGCTCGAGGCCGAGGGCGTAACGACCGAGCAGATGCTCTCCGGGTACTGGCTCGGCCGGGTCCCCGCCGGCCGGGATCGGATCCGGGCCCGCCTCCACGTCGGATCGCAGACCGTCGACTGGGAGATCGACCTGACGGCCGGCTGACACCCCCTCCCGGCGCCCGCCGGGGTGTCCACTGCCGGACACCTCCCGCCATCCGGTCGAGCCAACGCCTCGCGATCACTATGGCTCCGTCCAGGCGTGGGATCTGCATACAGCGGCTCCCCGTGACGTACCTCGGACGCTCTTGGTTCCTTGTCCTGCTCGGCTCGACGCTCGTCGCCAATCCTGGCTGCGCCGGGATCGAGCCCGGTGGGCCCGCGACCACCTCCCCGACCATGGACCCGGACGCGGGCACCATCACGCCGACCGATCCGGACGGCCCGGGGCGAGAGGACGCCGGCCGGCCCCGCGACGGCGGCTCCGCCACCCGCCCCGACGATCCTCCACCGACCGACGCCGGCGCCGGCACGGTCGAGACCCGCGCGGCCCGGAGCTGCTTCGAGAGCGCCTTCGCGAGCCCCCCCGATCTGGGACCCGACTACGACGTCTTCTCGCCCACGGTCGGCTCGCACTGCCTCGGCACCGACCACCAGGAGATCACCGACGTCGAGCGCGTGGTCTTCCTCGGGGACTCCATCACGGTCGGGACGCCGCCCGCGCTGGCCGGTGACTTCTACCGCTCGCGCCTCGCCGACGCGCTGGCTGCCCGGTTCGGCCTCGAGGCCCCGAGCCTGCTCTGGAAGAGCCACAACCTGGACGGCACGGCCCTGGTCCAGGAGTCGGGCGACTTCGCGAGCTGCGCCAAGTGGGGGGCGCGGACCGACGACCTCATGCGCGACAACAGCCAGATCGAGGACTGCTTCCCGGTCTCCGAGCGCGGCAAGCGCACCCTGGTCATCATGACGATCGGCGGCAACGACATCTCTTCGATCACGAAGGCCGGGCTCGACGGCGAGCCGGTCGACGCGATCTGGGAGGAGACGCGCGAGCTCGTGCAGCTCCTCCGCGACGCGATGGCGTGGTTCTACGAGGACCCGACCCGCTTCCCGAACGGCGTCTACGTGGTCTTCGCGAACATGTACGAGTTCACCGACGGGACGGGTGACACCGAGTCGTGCACGGGTGCCTCGCTCGCCGGGTACGGCGGCGAGTGGGAGGATCCGGACGCCCTGGCCGAGATGGTGATCTGGGCGAACGAGCAGTACATGTCGATCGCCGTCGAGACGGGCGCCGACATGATCTTCATGCTCGAGGGCTTCTGCGGGCACGGCTTCCACAGCGACGACCCGAGCGCGCCCTGCTACCGGGGCCCGGGCACCGAGCGCTGGTTCGACGACACCTGCATCCACCCGAACACGCGGGGCCACCAGGCCATCGCGGACATGTTCATGGCGGTGGTGGACGAATAGTCACGGCCGGGAGCCGGGGGTCGGGCGTCGGGCAACACCAAACGTCCCGTCCCACCCATCCGGCGTCCGACTCCCGTCTCCTCGGCCGAGATCGATCAGCGCCGCCGACGGCGCCCCGCGACGAGCCCGAGCCCTGCCAGGAGGAGGGCAGCCCCCGCCGGCGAGCCCGGCGCCGCCGACGCCGAGCACCCGCCGCGATCGCGGCGCCTGGGCGGCGGCTCGATCGTCCC
>JBDIVX010000299.1:0-5067 GCA_039794305.1 Candidatus Neutrinellum sp. | reverse complement strand
GTCTCATCGAGGAAGCGGATTATGCCGCGCAGCGAAGACTCCATTCCTCGCTTAGCTCACGGAATTCCACGCAGATCGTCGATGCCCAGCGCGAACGCGGCATAATCCGGGAGTCGGCATAATGTGAACGCTGCCATTTGAAGAACATCCACGAGCTCCGTTCACTCCACGTCTCGGGCGAGGCGCCCCACGGCCTCACGTTCATCTTCGGCCGCGAGCCCTTCATGGTCGTGCGCGGCCGCGACAAGCGCCGCGCGGCCTGATGGACCTCACTTCTCGGTGTGGTCCGAGATGAACGGCTGAGGGCCCGGCTCGCGGTCCAAGCCACGACGTCGCCGCGCACAGGAGGCTCGGCCGTAGCGAGGACCGACGGCCGGAAGTATGGTCGAGCCATGCCGAAGGAGCGCTACGCCACTCGTGAGGAGACGTTCGACGCGTTCGGGCGGCACGTCTCACCCGGCAAGGTGGCGACCTACCGCGAGTACGGCTTCGACGCCGTGATGGGACCGCGGGCAGGGATCGGGTTCGAGGACGCTTTCGACGGGCGCCGGTGGATCAACTGCCACTGCAACGGAGGCGTCTTCAACCTCGGCCACCGCCACCCGGCGGTCGTGTCCGCGGTGCGCGAGGCGCTCGACCACCTCGACATCGGCAACCACCACCTCGTCTCCGGGTGGCGGGCCCGGCTCGCCGAGCGGCTCGCGCGGACGACGGGAGGGCGCCTCGAAGGGGTGGTGTTCGGCGTCGGCGGCGGGGAGTCGATCGACCTCGCCATCAAGGTGGCCCGCGCGCACACGGGCCGCTCCACGATCGTGAGCGCCAGGGGCGGCTACCACGGCCACACGGGCCTCGCGCTCGCCGCGGGCGATCCCCAGTACCGCGATCCCTTCGGCCCGAACCTCCCCGGGTTCGCGCAGGTGCCGTTCGACGACCTCGCCGCGGTGGACCGCGCGGTGGGCGACCACACCGCCGCGGTCCTGCTCGAGCCCGTCCCCGCGACGCTGGGGATGCCCATCCCGAGCGAGGGCTACCTCGCGGGGGTCGAGCGGATCTGCCGCGATCGGGGCGCGCTCTTCGTCCTCGACGAGGTGCAGACGGGGCTCGGCCGAACGGGCCGGATCTGGTGCCACCAGCACGACGACCTGGACCCCGACATGGTGGTCACGGGCAAGGGCCTGAGCGGGGGCATCTATCCGATCACCGCGACGCTGATGCGGCGCGCCGTCCACGACTTCTTCGCCGACCACCCCTTCGTGCACATCTCCACGTTCGGCGGGGCCGAGCTCGGCTGCGTGGCGGCGGCGGCGGTCCTCGACGTGATCGAAGCGCCGGGCTTCCTCGAGCGCGTCGGGGCGGCGTCGGACCGCCTCGCGGCCGCGCTCGACGGGGGTCCGTTCCGGCTCCGGCGCCGCGGCCTCTTCATGGGGCTCGCCTTCCCCGCCGAGGGGATGGGCATGGCGGCGGCCAAGATGCTCTTCGAGGCGGGCGTCTTCGCCGTCTACGCGAACAACGAAACCTCCGTGCTCCAGATGCTCCCGCCGCTCGTGATCACCGACGACGAGATCGACGAGCTCGGCCGCCGCGTCCGCGGGGTCCTCGGGTGAGCCTGCCCCCGGTGTCCGACGCGGACCTGCGCGCGCTCGACGAGGCCCTGGTGCGCGCCTTCGTCACCGGGCACGAGTCGGCGCTCGACGTGCTCGGCTACGGCGAGATCTCGTGCGTCCTGCGCGCGAGCTCCGGCGGGCACCCGTTCGCCGCCAAGCGGCTGCCGCCGATGCCGACCGAGGAGCACCTCCGGGCGTACACCGAGGCCTTCGGTCGCTACCTCGACGCGCTCGGCGCGCGGGGCGTCGCGCCGGTCGCGAGCGAGCTGCGCGTCGTCCGCCGCGACGGCGAGCCGCCGGTGGTCTGGTGCCTTCAGCCCATGCTGCCCGCCGGCTCGCTCCTTCCCGATCGGCTCCGGGAGGCCGCGCCCGGCGACGCCGCGGCGCTCTTCGCGCGGGTGCTCGACTCGGTGCTCGAGGTCGTCGGGCCGCGCCTCGGCCTCGACGCGCAGCTCTCGAACTGGGCGCTGGTCGACTCGCGCCTCGTCTACTTCGACGTGACGACGCCGCTCATGCGCGACGAGCACGGAGGAGAGCTCCTCGACACCGAGCTGTTCCTCGCGTCCATCCCGCCGGGGCTCCGCTGGGTCGTCCGCCGCTTCATGCTGCGTGGCATCCTCGACAAGTACTACGACCGGCGGGGCGTCGTGCTCGACCTGCTCGGCAACCTCCACAAGGAGCGGCTCGCCGAGCTCGTCCCGCCCTTCGTCGAGGTCGCCAACGCGCGCGTCGCGCCGCCCCTCGACGCCGGCGAGGTGCGGCGATACTACGCCGACGACGCCCGCACCTGGGCCCTCGTCCAGCGGCTCAGGCGGCTCGACCGCGCCGCGCACCGCGCGACCGGGAGGGTCTACCCCTTCCTGCTCCCGGGACCGATCACGCGCTGACGCGGCTCGTCGGGCACAGCTCCGTGGACCGCGCGCCCCGGGGTGGGTATCGTTGCGCGTGCACATGGCGCGCAGACCCTCCTGGACCGCCGTGGCCGCCGCAGCCCTCGCGCTGCTCGGCTGCACGGAGGACCCTTCCCGGCTCGACTGGGTCGTGAGCTACGGCTCGCCGGACCTGGCCGGCACGACCGCGGTGGTCCGGGTGCAGCTCCGCGAGGGCGGCTGCGACGGCGACGGCGAGATCCTGTACGAGAGCGAGGTCTCGGCCGGGAGCGGGGGCGCCGCGGCCCCCGGCGAGATCGGAGCGGGCGAGCACTCGTTCCGCGCCGAGGCCGTCGATATCGACTGCGAGATCATCGCCGCGGGCTGCGAGACGGTGACCCTCCCGACCGACGGCGAGGTCGTGGTCGTGCTCACGGCCGGCGCCGGCGGCTCGGCCTGCGGCGAGGGTGAGGAGTGCAACGGGAGCGGCCGCTGCCGCTCGACCATGCCCGAGACCGACGCCGGCCCCGAGCCGTGCGCCACGGACGGGGAGACGTGCGGCGGCGGCGCGGGCGTCTGCCGCGGCGGCTTCTGCTGCACCGGCTGCTGGACCGGCTCGGACTGCCGCGCGGGGGGCTCGGTCGACGCCTGCGGCGCGAGCGGCGACTCCTGCGCGGAGTGCGGCACGGGCAACCAGTGCGCGGGCGGCACCTGCACGTCGGCCGCCGACGCGGCGCAGCTCTCGCTCAACGCCGAGCACTCGATCTTCCGGCTCGCCGACGGGCGGCTGTACGGAGCCGGGAGCAACTCCTTCTCGCAGCAGGGTCCGGGCGCGATGCCGGGCGCGCCGGAGTGGTCCGCCATCGACACCGGGTCGCTCCGCTTCGCGCGCGTCGCGACCAGCCAGTTCACCACGTGCGGGATCACCCAGAGCGACGGCGAGCTGTACTGCTGGGGCACCAACACGGGCGGCTCGCTCGCGCGCAACGAGGCGACCATGGTCGTCGAGATGGCGCCCGTGGCGGCGCTGACCGATCCCGGCTGGGTCGACCTCGCGGCCGGCGATCAGCACCTGTGCGGCATCCGCGACGACGGGAGCCTGTGGTGCTGGGGGCTCGGGTCGTTGGGGCAGCTCGGCAACGGCGGGACGGCCCCGGCCGGCCTCCCCGCCCAGGTGATGGCGGGGTCGCGCTGGGGCCGGGTGTCCGCCCTCAAGGACCACACGTGCGCCATCCGCGACGACGGGACCTTGTGGTGCTGGGGGCTGAACGCGGACGCCCAGCTCGGCCTGCCGAACACCGGCCCCGCGACCTGCAGCATCGGCACGACCGACTTCTCCTGCGCGACGACCCCGCAGCAGGTCGGGGTCGACGCGGACTGGATCGACGTGAGCGCGGGCGTCGCCCACACGTGCGGGATCCGCGCCGGCGGCACGCTGTGGTGCTTTGGACGCGGCGAGTTCGGCGAGCTCGGGGTCGTCATGGGGGGCCAGGAAGACCAGGTGACGCCGCAGCGCGTCGGCGACGCGGGGTGGATGGACGTCGCCGCCGGTGAGTTCCACACGTGTGCCTTGACCGAGCGGTCGGGAGAGCTGCGGGCGCGCTGCTGGGGCGTGGCGATCCAGGGAGCGACCGGGACGGGCTCGACCTCGACGGTGTGGACCCCCACACCGACCGTGGACGACTCGGGGTACGCGTCGATCGAGGCCGGCTGGAAGCACACCTGCGCGGTGCGGGACGACCTCGTCACCTGCTGGGGGGACAACGACGCCCGCCAGCTCGGCAGCGGCGTGGCGGACGACGCGCTCGAGCCGGTCGCAGGCGTCCTCGTCCCCGAGCCCTGAGCCCACGCCCGACGACCGGGCTCAGTACGGATCTTCGATGCACCCCTCGGCGAAGGGGTCGCCGCCGTTGGGCGCGTGCTCGTCCGGGCAGGTGTCCCACGCGTCCGGGACGCCGTCGCCGTCCCTGTCGGGCGAGGGGCAGCCCGTCCGCTCGTCGTCCTCGTCGGGGTGCGGCCACATGCTCTCGTGGGTGCAGACGTCGAGGTGGTCGACGATCCCGTCCTCGTCGCTGTCCGGCGCGGGGCAGCCGCGCCGCTCGGGGTGCGGGTGGCGCCCCTCCTGCTCTTCGGGGCACGGGTCGACCGCGTCGGGCACGCCGTCTCGGTCGAGGTCGGGGGCGTCGCTCGGGAGGTAGCGCGCGTCGTCGCCGAAGCTGAGCGTGACGCCGGCGAGGAGCAGCATCGGGTCGTTCACGGCGGGGTCGTCCGCGAACAGGAAGCGGACGAAGGGCCCCACCAGGATCACGTCCTCGACGCCGAGCGTGTAGCCGATCCCGGCGTCCATCCCCTGGCGGACCACCTGCCCCGAGCGGCCGAGCTCGTGGTGCACGTCGAGCCACCCGTCGCCGCCGAGGCCGAGCAGGACCGACCAGTGCAGCCGCAGCCCGGCCCGGGATCCGAACCACCACACCGTGCTCGGCTGCGCCTCGGGCGGCAGGACGAACATCGCCGCTCCGGCGTGCAGGGCCAGCGGCCCGACGAGCACGATGTCGACGTGCGCCGCCGCGCCGCCCCCCCAGCCGAACGCATCG
>JBDIVX010000298.1:0-5104 GCA_039794305.1 Candidatus Neutrinellum sp. | reverse complement strand
ATGACCCTGAAAAACTCCGAGTCAGCCCCCTCGCGGGCTGGCCCCATGACCCTGAAGAATCGCTGGCCCCATGAGGGTGAAAAATACGCCCTCACAGTGGCCCCTTGATGCTGAACGCTGGCACACTACCCGTGCGGGTGGTGCGGGGACACGGGCGCGTGCGCCGCGGGCAGCGCCTCCGGGCCCGACACGGGGTCGTGCTCGGACTGGAGCTGGCTGTCGAGCGAGTGCGGTGGTGGGGGGGCGAGCTGCGCGTCGGCCGCCGACTGCGACGAGTGCACGGCGACGGCCGGGTGCGGGTGGTGCGGCGACGGGGGCGGGTGCATGGCCGGCACGTCCTCGGGCCCCACCGGCGCGACGTGCTCGGACTGGAGCTGGCTCGCCGCGGACTGCTCCTCGAGCGCCGGCGACTGCGCCTACACCGACTGCGGCGAGTGCACCGCGAACTACCCGTGCGGTTGGTGCGCCGACACCGGGACCTGCGCGACCGGCAGCTCCTCGGGGCCCGACAGCGGCTCGTGCAGCGGGTGGTCGTGGCTCGCGTCCGAGTGCACGGCGAGCGACCCCTGCGCGGACGCGGCGAGCTGCGGCGAGTGCACCGGCAGGCTCGAGTGCGGGTGGTGCGCGTCCTCGGATCGGTGCCTGGTCGGCGGCCCGAGCGGCCCCGACGCGGGGAGCTGCGCGGACTGGGACTACACCGCGAGCGCGTGTAGCTGCGGGATGCTGACCGCCTCTTGCTCGGACGACGCGGACTGCTGCGCGGACCTCTCCTGCCGGCGCGGCGTGACCTTCTCGGTCCGCTGCTGCGGCGAGGAGGGCGAGGCGTGCGGGGTCGGCGGGGACTGCTGCGGGTACATGGACTGCATCGAGGGGGCTTGCGCCTGCCGCGAGGCAGGACGCGCCTGCCTCGACGACCGCGACTGCTGCTCGGGGAGCTGCGCGTCCGGGATCTGCTCCTGATCAACCAGCCAGCTCGGCGCTCGCCGTCTCGGCGATGTCGTCGGCGATGCGCTGGATGCGGTCCGGATCGGGGCCCTCGACCATGACGCGGAGCTTGGGCTCGGTGCCGCTCCAGCGGACCAGGACGCGACCCTCCTCGCCGAGCTTCTCCTCGGCATCACGGATGGCGCTGCCCGTCCGCTCCATCTGCTCGAGCGGCTTGCGCTTCGGGAGCTTCACGTTGACCAGGACCTGCGGAACCCGCTGCATGACCTCGGCCGCGAGCTCGGACAGCGGACGCTCTTCGCGCAGGACGATCGCGCAGAGCTGAAGGGCGGCGACCAGTCCGTCGCCGGTCGTCGCGTGCTCGAGGAAGATCATGTGCCCGGACTGCTCGCCGCCGAAGTTGTAGCCGTTCTTGCGCATCTCCTCGACCACGTACCTGTCGCCGACGGCCGTGCGCACGAGGTAGCCGTCGGCGCCGCGGATCGCGCGCTCGAGGCCGAGGTTGCTCATGACCGTGGCGACCAGCGTGCGCTTCTCGAGCTTGCCGGCGCGGATCATGCGGGTCGCGCAGAGCGCCATCACGGCGTCGCCGTCGACTACGTTGCCCTCGTCGTCGATCACGATGACGCGGTCGGCGTCACCGTCGAGGGCGATGCCGAGGTGCGCGCGGTGCTTCTTGACCTCGCGGGCGCACGAGGCCGGGTGGAGGGCGCCGCTCTTCTGGTTGATGTTCTTGCCGTTGGGCTTGACGCCGATGGCGATCACGTCCGCGCCGAGCTCGCTGAAGACGAGCGGCGCCACGCGGTAGGCCGCTCCGTGCGCCGCGTCGACGCAGATCCGCACGCCGTCGAGCGTCATGTCCGCCGGGAAGGTCTGCTTCACGAAGGCGACGTAGCGGCCCGGAGCGTCGTCGAGGCGCTCGGCGCGGCCGATGCGCGTGCCGGTCGGGCGCTTGTCGTCGATCGTCCGCCCTTCGATGAGCTCCTCGAGCTCGATCTCGGCGTCGTCCGGGAGCTTGAAGCCGTCCGGGCCGAAGATCTTGATCCCGTTGTCCTGGTACGGGTTGTGCGAGGCGCTGATGACGATCCCCACGTCGGCGCGCATGCTGGTGGTCAGGTGCGCGATGGCCGGGGTGGGCAGCGGGCCCGACAGGAGCACCCGCCCGCCCATCGCGCACACACCGGACGCGATGGCGGTCTCGAAGAGGTAGCCGGACAGCCGGGTGTCCTTGCCGATGACGACGCGCGGCGGGTGCTTCACGCGCCGGCAGGCTTGCCACGTCACCGCCGCTCCGATCCGGAACGCGACCTCCGGGGTCATGGCCCCGGCGTTGGCGAGGCCGCGCACGCCGTCGGTCCCGAAGAGCTTTCGACGCATCGGCGGATGCTATTCGCGTTTCGGCGGCGGATTTCAAGTGGAAAGCCCCCTCGCCGGGGGCGTCGCCCCGGCAGGGGCCGGCGCGCCGCACGGCGGCCACACCTGGGGCGATACGGCCGGAGCCCGGGCGGCAATTGGCTGTAGTTCCACGCGAGTACGTGGCATGCGCGTTGCTGCCACGCCAGGCGGACGAGCTTGCCGGATGACCCTCGACACACGCGATCCCAGCGGTGACTTCGCAACCTGTCCATACGGAGCCGAGGCAGCGGCCGGCGACTTCCGCTCCGAGAGCGTTCCGCCGCTCGGCGCGCTCATCGGGGGCGCATACCGGGTGATCGGGACCCTCGGCGTGGGCGGCATGGGCGTCGTGCTGCTCGCCCAGGACGAGCTCCTCGAACGGCTCGTCGCGGTCAAGGTGGTCCAGGGGGACATGGGGCTCCACCCCGAGCTGTGCGCGCGTTTCCTCCGCGAGGCGCGGGCGATGGCGAGCGTGCGCCACGAGAACGTCGTGACCGTGTACGCATTCGGAGAGCACGAGGGAGCCCCGTACTTCGTGATGGAGTACGTCCCCGGGGACACGCTCGAGTACTGGCTGCGCAGCCGTGGCGGGCAAGGGCTGCCGCTCGATCAGGCGCTGGGCGTGCTCGAGCAGGCCTGCCGCGGCCTCGAGGCGATCCACCGGTCCGGCGCCATCCACGGTGACATCAAGCCGAGCAACCTGCTCATCGGCTCCGCGTTCCGCGTCGCGCTCGCGGACCTCGGGCTGTCGCTTCCCCTGAGCGAGCTGCGGGCGGACGGCGCAGTGCCGGTGGCGGGGACTCCCGCCTACATGGCGCCCGAGCGCGGGTTCAGCAACGTGCGC
This sequence comes from Candidatus Neutrinellum sp., assembly GCA_039794305.1. GTDB lineage: Bacteria > Myxococcota_A > Polyangia > Polyangiales > JBDIVX01 > JBDIVX01. The sequence continues at coordinate 1,920 of JBDIVX010000298.1, read as the reverse complement.
CCGGAGCTGGCACCGCGGGTCGACGTCTACTCGATGGGAGTCGTCGCCTTCGAGCTCCTCACGGGACACCTGCCGTTCCAGGGTGACAACGCCCTCAAGATCCTCCACCAGCACCGCACCGCGCGGCCCCCTCGGCCGAGCGCGTTTCGTCCGGAGCTCCCGTCGGCGATCGACGAGGTGGTCCTCGCGGCGCTCGAGAAGGAACCGGAGCGGCGGATTCCCTCGGCGGAGCACCTCCGCCAGATGCTCCGCCAGGCGCAGCAGGCCGCCGCGGCCGGATCGAGGCAGCCCGTACGGGTGCTACTGGCCGAGGACGACGAGGACTTCCGCCACCTGTCGGCGCGGTGGCTGCGCAGGGCGTTTCCAGGCGGCGAGGTCGTCGAGGTGTCGAACGGCCAGCAGGCCCTCGAGGCGTTGCGGAGCGGGCGCTTCTCGCTCGCCGTCGTCGACCTGCACATGCCGCTCCTCGACGGCATCGGCCTCACCGCGGCCATCCGAGACGCCGACCGCGCGCACCGGCTCCCGATCCTGGTCGTCACCGGCCAGGGCGGCGCCCCCGACTGGCAGATCCTGTCAAACCTGGGCGCCGACGGCTTCCTCGTGAAGCCCGTCGACTCCACCGCCCTCATCATGACCGCCCGCCGCATGCTCCAAGGCTGACTGGGGTAGGCTGGCGGGGCCGTCCGCTGGGACGCCGGCGATCCCGTCGAGCGCTTCGTCCACCGTGCCCTCGCGCTCGACGCCGAGCCCGCCCGCCTCGCCGCCTCTCTCGCCCCGTCGCGTCGTCCGTGTCGCCGTCCGGGATGACGAGGAGGTCGTCGTGGCGGAGGCGCGCGAGGCTGTAGCGCGCGACGCCGGGCGTGGTGGTCAGCGGTGGGAACGGCCCGGCGTTGGATCACTGCCCCGGCAGCGCATGGCCCCGGGGCGACCGCGGCACTTGCCGCTGCAACAGTCGTCGTCCGAGCTGCACGAGGCGCCCCGGGGCTCGCACGTCGTGCACGCGCCGCAGTCGGAAGCGCAGCTTTCGCAGCCCTCCGATGCGTCGCACAACCCGTCTCCGCAAACCACGCACGCGCCGCAGTCGGACGCGCAGCTCTCGCAGTCCTCCGACGCGTCGCAGACTCCGTCACCACAGGCAACCGGCACGTACGACGCGAAGTTCGTGGCTCGCGTGACCTCCTCCCCGAAGCCATCACACCCGGTGTCCGGACACCATGCGGTCACATAGCAAGTCCCCGTCCAATGCCAGTCGGGGTTGCCCCGCACCAGGATTCCCTCCACGAGGTGAAGGTCCCCGGCACTATCCAGGCTGACGACGGGCGAGCCGCTGTTGCCGTCGTAGACGTCGAGGTTCGCGCTGAAGAAATCGGTGTGCGACGCATCGATGATGCTCGCACCATCCGCGTACTTCGCCGGCATGCCCACCGGATGCCCCACTACAGCCAGTTCCGCGACCTTCGGATCTCCCTCGACCGTGCCCCCGCGTCGCAGCGGAAGGGGCCGCCTACCCACGACCGGCCGATCGACGCGCACGACCGCGTAGTCATTCGTGATGCCGTGTACGGAGGCCACGATGCTCTCGCACTCGTAGACGTCGTCCTCCGACACCCGAGTCACGGGAGTCGTGGCGTTCAACATGTGGAAACCGAAAACGAAGGACGTGTTCCGGCACGCCGTTGTATGGGACATGCAATGGCCAGCCGTTACCATCAGGTCGGCGCCCACGAAAAACGCGCTGCACGTTGCCGGGACAGGTTGATCCTGGTACGGCTCCGGCGCGCACAGCGGCGATTGCGATTCCCCGAAGGTCGGGCTGGTAGCGATCGCGTAGCCGTCGCCGCTCGGAACCAAGAGGCCGTCGGGCTCCCAGAAGACGGCGGCCTCGGAGGCGAACAGCCACGCGACATCGGGCTCCACCGG
>JBDIVX010000297.1:0-5105 GCA_039794305.1 Candidatus Neutrinellum sp. | reverse complement strand
TGGGACGAGTCGATCGCGGCCCTCAACGGCATCGGCGCCAAGATCCTGGGCGCGCGCGTCGGCTGGACCGACCACCTGACGGAGCTCGCGAACGCCACGAGCTCGCGCCGCGCCGACGGAAGCCCCGCCGTCTACTCGGCGCCGGGCGGCGCGGTCGACCGCGCGGTGGTCGACGGCATCGTGGACCTCGCGGGCGGCATCCCGCAGGACGTGAGCCGGCGCGTCATCGACGACACGTCCGACGAGGTCGACGCCACCCGGTTCATCCAGGAGGTCCGCCCGCTGCGCGCGACCCGCATGGTCACCATGGACGACACCACGTTCTACGGGGTCCCGGGCGGCACCACGGTCACCTTCGAGGTCACCTTCCAGAACGACTTCTTCCCGCACGAGGACCGCGTGCGCATCTTTCGCGCGCAGATCGAGGTCCACGACCTGCCGGGCATGACGGCGCTCGACACGCGCAACGTCTACATCGTCGTGCCTGCGAGGGACGGGCTCATCCTGTATTGAGTCGGGGGCGCTGGGATCGGCGGGGCCGGGGCCGCGGCCGTGACCGCGGCCGTGAACCGTCGCCGTGACCGTGGCCGCGACCGTGACCGTGAACCGTCGCCGTGACCGTGACCGGGGCCGTGACCGTGACCGGGGCCGCGACCGTGGCCGCGACCGTGACCGTGAGGGATTGGGTGTTCGGCCGCGCGCCTGGCGCAGCTCGCGCGCCAGCCTTCGGCTGTCACGCGAGATGCGCCTGGACGGCGCGCTCTCGTCTTGGGGATGGGATGGGCGAGCGTAGTGTGTGAGCTGGGAGAGCTCGTCCGGTTTGGGTTGGGGCTCACGGTGGGCGTGAGCCCCAACCCAAACCGGAGGAGGTCGCCTTGGCACTCGTCGTTCACTCACTCGCTCGGCAGCTCATCGTGGAGCTGCGGCCGCTCGTCGGGCCGATTCGGCGGCACGACCGGGCACTGGCCGATCAGTTGAAGCGGGCCGCCAGCAGTACGTTGCTCAACATCGCCGAGGCGGAGTACTCGGATCCGGGCAATGGGCGGGCGCGGCTCTTCAACGCGGCGGGTAGCGCCAACGAGACGCTGGCGGCGCTCGAGGTCGCCGAGGCCTGGGGGTACATCGGCCGGGAACAGGCGGTGCGGCCGGCGCAGTTGCTCGACCGGATCAAGGCCCTCCTCTTTCGGCTCACCCGCGGCCGGCGCTGACAAGGATGCCCCCCGCGCGCCGGGCGTGGTACACGGCCAGGGAAGATCCCGGGAACGGACCGGGTATCCTGGGTGGACGGCGCATGGGAGCAGTAAACCGGTTGGTGGCGGCGGCTGCAGCGTTCTCGGCGGTCCTCGGGGGCTGCGGAGGCGATGATCCGGCGGGCGTTCCCTGCGAGGAGCTGGGGGCCCGGCTGGCGGCGGCGAGCGACGGCGACGTGGTGCGGCTCGGCGCGTGCCGGGCCGAGGGCTCGTTCACGGTCCCGGCCGGCGTCACCCTGGCCGGGGCGGGCGCGGGCGAGACCGTCGTGGCGGGCCCGGCCGAGGACGCCGTGTTGACCCTCGGCGCGAACGCGCGGCTCGAGGACCTCACGGTCGAGGCGAGCCGCGGGGTGGCGGTCGACGTGGACGGCGTCGCGGCGCGCCTCGCGCGCGTCACGCTCGTCGGCCCGATCACCGAGGCGAACGCCACGGCCGTGCCGCCCACGCCCGACCCGGCCGAGACGGCCACGCACGGGCTGCTCGTCACCTCGGCGGGCAGCACGAGCGCGCCGGTGCAGCTCGAGGACGTGGCGGCGCGCGGCTTCGCGCGGTTCGGCGTCCTGTCGCTCGACTCCTTCGTCCGCTGGGTCGGCGGGTCGGCGTCGGACAACCTCGGCGTGGGCGTGATGGCGCGCGGCGGCGAGATCGAGCTCGTCGGCGTGGAGCTGTGCCGCACGCTCCAGGGCGTCCGGCCCATGCCGGCCTACGCCGGCGTCTTCAGCGCCGGCGTCGCGGTCACCACCTCGAGCCTCACGGTCTGCGACAACGAGGGGTTCGGCCTCTTGCACGACGGCGCACGCACGCTGCACGCGAACCTGGTCGGCGCCGCGAACTCGGAGCCGGCCCTCTGGGTCCAGCAGGAGGGCACGTTCGAGCTCACCGGGAGCGAGAGCGTGCTGTCGGGCAACCGCATCGCCGGCCTCGTGCTGATCGACGTCGCCGACGCGACCGTCCGCGACGCGCAGATCGACGACACGGAGCTCGCGCGCCGCCTGGTGGACGGGCTCGGCGACGTCGAGGCGGGCGACGGCATCCAGGTGGTCGCGGCCTCGACGGCGGGCCTCCGCATCGAGAGCGTGGCGCTCGGCGGCAACCAGCGCGTCGGCGTCCTCTTCGATCTTCCCTCGGCGGCGACGGTGGACGACGCGACCCTGAGCGGGGTCACCGTCGAGGCCACGGGCGACGCGCTCGGCGTGGTCGCGCAGACGCCGGAGGGCCCTCTCGCCTCGGGTAGCTGGGACTCGGCCGTGACGCGCGCCGGGGCCGCGGCCGACAACGACGCCACCTTCGCGGGGCACCTCGACACCGTCGGCATCGTCGGCCCGATGTACATCCCGCCCGTCGACTGATGGCTCGCCTCGCGCTCGTGACCTGCCTCGCCCTCGCGCTCGCCGCCTGCCACGGCGGCCGGCGCGGCCGCGGCGACGGCGGCCCGGGCTCCGACGGCGGCCCGGGCTCCGACGGCGGCCCGGGCTTCGACGGCGGCCCCGGCTTCGACGGCGGCCCCGGCTTCGACGGCGGCCCCGGCTTCGACGGCGGCCCCGGCTTCGACGCGGGGAGCGACGCCGGCACCTCGACGCCCATCCCCTACTGCCGCGAGAGCTGCGCCTCCGCGGCCGACTGCGCGACGGGCTCGGCGGCCTACGACGCCGACAACTACCGCTGCACGGCGGGCCTGTGCGAGTACACGGGCTGCAACGACGACGCCGAGTGCACGAGCACCTTCGCCGCCGAGTACGTCTGCCGCGACGTCGACGGCCTCCGAAGCTGCCTGAAGGCGTGCACCAGCGCCGCCGACTGCGACGCCGGCTCGCCGGCCTACGACGCCGACAACTACGAGTGCCGCTCGGGCGCGTGCGTCTACACGGGCTGCAACACGGACACCGAGTGCGACGAGAGCTTCTCGGGCAGCTACGCCTGCCGCGAGGTCCCGCGGGAGCCCGGGCTCCCGATCCCCACCGCCGCCCGCAACTGCCTCCTCGCCTGCACGTCCACCGCCGACTGCGACGCCGGCTCGGCCGCGTTCGACGGCGACAACTACGAGTGCCGCTCCGGCGGCTGCGTCTACACGGGCTGCAACGGCGACGCGGAGTGCGCGTCGAGCTTCTCGAGCAGCGACTACGTCTGCGGCTGAGGCGCGGTCCACGAGGACGGGGTTGGCGGAACCCGGCGCCGGGGCTACTTATGCCGCCATGGACATCGCACGACCCTCCACCTTCGCAGAGAACGTCCGTATTGGCCGCTACGGTGTCGTTCTCTCCATGCTCTCGATCCTCTTCGGCTTCGGTCTCGGCGGCGCTTTCGGCGGCTTCGAGAGCACCTTCAAGGATGGGCTCGCGGCCTCGGCTGAGGAAGTCAGGGAGACGGTGTACGGGGGCGATGACGCGAAGATCGAGAGCGTGCTCGCCAAGAGCTGGTCGTACCACAAGCGCGCCCACATGCACGGCGCGGGCATCGGCACCTCTGCGCTCGTGCTCATCCTGCTCCTCGCTGCGCTGCGTCGACCCTCTGCGCTCGTGCGGCGGGTGGTGTCGCTGGGCCTGGGGCTGGGAGCGCTCGGCTATCCCGTCTTCTGGCTGCTCGCGGGGCGCCTGGCGCCGTCGGTGGGCGGCACCGGCGGTGCCAAGAAGGCGCTGGAATGGCTGGCGGTCCCCTCCGCCGGCCTGCTCCTTCTCGGCCTCGTGGCGGTGACGATCCTCGTGGCGATCGAGCTCTTCTCGCCGAAGGTGGATCCTGCCGGAGGATAGGTGGCTGGGTGAGGGCCCCTCGCCTCCGACTGGTAGCGGCCGGGCCGGGCGTCGCGAGCCTGGAATGAGGAGGCCGTGCGCCGTGCCGGTCGTTGGACCGTGACTTCGTTCGGGCCTCTTCTTGGGCTCCTGTCCTCGGACTGGTAGCCGTCCGGCCCGGGGGCACCTAAACTGTCTTCGTGACCTCGACGGCCAAGAAGATCCTGGATGAAGCCCTGTCCTTGCCGGAAGACGACCGCCGGCGGCTGGGCGAGGCGATCCTTGATAGCGTCCCCCGGGGGGCCCCGGAGGATACGCAGCAGGCGTGGGTGGACGAGGCTCGACGCCGGGCCGAGAAGGTCGAGCGTGGTGAAGGTGAGCTACTCGACCTCGATGAGGCGCTGACCGACTTGCGCGCGGACCTCCGCCGCATCCACCAGGGGTGAAGCGCCGGCGGCAGATCCGGCCCGAGGCGTTGATCGAGCTTCGCGAGGCCGCGGAGTGGTACGAGGAACAACGCGAAGGTCTTGGCAGAGACCTGGTCGATGAGTTTGAGCGCACTATTGAAGACGCGCTTGGGCGGCTGGAGACCAGCGCCGCGATCGCGAAGACCTCCGGAGGGCTTCCGATCCGTCGGTTCCGTTTGGACCGTTTCTCCCGCTACGCCATCTACCTCGTCGTCTTCGATGACGTCCCGGTGGTGGTGGCCTTTGAGCACGCCAGCCGGGAGCCCGGCTACTGGCGCGACCGCCTGAAGTAGACCCCTCGCGCTGTGCCGAGGATGCCGTCTCTGTGGCTCTACGAGATGGGCCTGTACCCGAGGGTGTCTTCGGCTTCCTCGGCGGCGTCGATGGCGAGGGCTTGGAGGAGATCGGACTTCGGTCAATCGTAGTCGGCGGTGTTGTCCGGGGCGTTGATGTCGGTGATCGCGCGGACGGGGACGCGGCGGCTGTGCTGCGCCCGACCGTTCTTCTTGGGGTGCCCGTCGGACCGTTCTTCTGAGGCTCTCCTGACGTAGTCGTGGGTGAATTTGGCGGCTGAAGGGGCGCGCACCCCTCGTATCCTCGCTGGTTCGGGGTTGTCGAGACCTGGACCAAGAGGAACGAGGGATGCGCAACTGGAGAATGCT
>JBDIVX010000296.1:0-5132 GCA_039794305.1 Candidatus Neutrinellum sp. | reverse complement strand
AGCGCGAGGCACTCGAGCGGCTCGGCATCACCCGACGCGTGTAGCCAGAACGCTCCCCTCCGTCTGCGCTCAACTCCCCGCAATCGCAACCACTTCTTCGATCACAGTCCCGGAACTTCGGCCTAGCAGGTGACCCCGCGCCGTCGCCCGGCGCCCGCTGTCGGCCGGGACCCGTCGCCCCGCCCCTGGTCCTGTCTGCGCTCCGCGGGCCGGGTAACTCCGCTCGCAGCGAGCGCGTACCCCGTGCACCCATCCGGCCGCAACGACGCCGCGGCATTCGCTGGGAGTGGCTCCCGACGTCCGTCCGAGGGCTCCAGCCGAAGAGGAGACATCGATGCAGGCGATCCAGCTCCGAGCGCACGCCCACCGGGAGCCCAACGGACCGATCCCTGGACGCACGATCGTGCGAAGGCCCGTAGCGCGGAAATCGTCCGCGGCCCCCCCCCGTGATCCACAGCGCCGGCTCCATCCGGCCGCCGCCCTCGCTCTCACCGCCCTCGCCTCCGCCGCCTGCACCACCGGTGGCATCCCGATCCTCGCGCCGGGCGAGGCGAAGCTCGGCGCGACGGCGCTGGTCTTCGTCGACACCAACGGCATCCCGAACGGAGACCTCTACGAGCACTACGACCTCTCGCGCGACAACGTCACGCTCGGCATCGAGGACGCGGCCGGCGTGCAGGTCTTCGCGCCGCGCGCCGTCGTCGGCTTCCAGGATCTGCGAACCGCCGAGACCGTCCCGAACGACATCCTGAAGGGCGCCGGCCGGCAGATCTTCGCCGCCGTGTTCGACATCCCCGAGAGCCTCACCTTCCCCTCGTTCCCGGCCACGACGGCGGTGCGCGTGATGCGCAACGGCATCGAGCTCTGGGAGCCGGCGCGCCGGCCGCCGCTCACGATCACCGGCCCGGGCGGCACCGCCACGAGCTTCCTCGGCGGGCTCGAGCTGCACGAGCCCCAGCCGCAGCTCCGGCTGCGCGCGCAGGGCCCGTCGGCCGGCGCCTTCGACGACACCTGGCTGATCGGCAGCCTCTCGTTCCGGCTCGTCTACCCGGCCGCGCTCTCGAACCCGCAGGCCCACCCGACCGCGGAGGCGACCAGCGCGCTCGCGATGGTCGACCCGATCGACGCGACCTCCGCCCGGGTGCTGCTGGTGGAGCCGAGCGGCTTCGCGCTGCGAGAGACCGATTTCAGCAACTCGGCGATCGGCACCGGGCCGTTCCTCGACGTGGTGTTCACGAAGACGGGGCCGTTCGAGACCGGCGAGTTCGCGATCGAGGATCTCGTCGCGACGGACCGCGACGGAAACGAGCTGCTGCGCGAGCCGGGCGACGCCACGGCGCTCTTCCAGCTCCTCGCCGTGCGGAATCAGTAGCCGTGCGGGGGTCGTCTCACTTCTGCGGGTCTGTGGGTGCCGGAGCGGGCATCGAGGCGCTCGCGGGGAGGCAGCCATGAAGAAAGCAATCGCAATCGCCGCTCGGGCGGCGCTCTTCGTGCTGGCAGGGCTCGCCGTCTCGAGCCCCGTCCAGTCCGCCGACGGCGAGGCCGCCGCTCCCCCTGCGAGCGATGCGCCGGTCGCTCTGCGCTGTGACGACACCGCGGTCGAGGCGTGCACGGATGCGTTCGAGAGCTGTACGGCGCTGCTGCCGTGGCGGGTCGATGCGAAGGGCCCGGAGATGGAGCAGTGCGCCGCGGCCTACAAGGAGTGCCTCGAGCAGAGCGGCTGCTGACGACGGGAGCGCCCTCGAGGCGGGAGACGCGAGCCATGCGGATGGAGGCGGCGAGGCGGATGGGAGGTGCATGCCCGTGCCCGGCACGGCCTGGGCGCGCGGCTGGGGTCCGGCTTGCTCTCCCGCTCCCCCTGCTCGCGCTTGTGCTCATGCTCCCTCCGAGTGTTGCACACGCCCAGACGATCACGTCCGTCACCCCCGCCCGCCAGCGCGTCCACGAGCTGCTGGCGGTCACCGGCAGCGGCTTCGGCAGCTTCTCGCCCGGCGCCGACCGCGTCGAGTTCAGCGACGGCACCGTCGCGATCGCCGCCGGCGCGCCGTACGTGTGGCGCGACGGCTTCGTACAGGTCCGCGTCCCGGCCGGCGCCCTCGTCGCCGGCGTCCCGACGCCGCTCCCCACCGGCGCGCTGCACGTGCGCATCGTGAAGGGCGCCGCGACCAGCAACGCCGTCCCGTTCCAAGTTCTCGCCGGCCTCGACGGCTTCCTGCCGCCCTTCAGCGAGCGCACGCAGATCGGGCCCGAGCAGACGGACGTCTCGACCGTGCTCGGCAATCCCAACCTCAACCTCGCCCGCACCAAGGACGGCGAGGTCGGCGACGTCGACGGCGACGGCCTGCCCGACCTCATCGACAACAACTCGAACAACCAGACGAATGGCACGCACTCGGTGCTGCGGATCAACCAGGGCGACGGCACCTTCTCCGCGATCGCGCTCGAGCCGAACGACGCGGCCGAGGCGAGCGACCCCGCCGCCGGCCCCTTCGCGACGCAGATCCCGCCGGGCGGCACGTTCGTCGAGAATCTCGGCACCTACGACGCCGACCTCGTCGATCTCGACAACGACGGGCTGCCGGAGTTGGTGCAGGCCTATGCGCAACGCCTCGGGCCTGCCGAGATGCGGCGCGTGCGGGTCTTGCGCAACCTCGGCGCAGGCGCCTTCCTCGAAGCCACTCCGACGTGGCTCCCCGCGCCGTCGTTCCCGGGCGAGCCGGACGACGTCGCCCACACCGACATCGACCACGACGGCTTCGTCGACATCGCGTTTGCGCAGCGCGGCTCGCCGATCGTCACCGTCCTCCGCAACGAGAGCGGCCTGCGCTTCGCGCCCCAGATCGACCTCTCGATCAAGGGCGTCTTCGCGTTCGACTCGGTCCACGACGTCTTCTTCCTCGACGCCAACGCGGACGGTTACCCGGACCTCATCGGCGTGAACGACAAGAACCTCGCCAAGTTGCTGCTGAGCCAGAGCGGCACGTTCGCGCCCGAGCAGGCCGGGCAGACGATCGACGGATCTCTGCAGGCCTTCTCCGGAGCGTCTGCAGACCTCGATGGCGACGGCCTCGACGACTTCGTCCTCGCCGGCACCGGCGGCGTGCGGGTGTACCGGAATCGACGCGAGAATCCGGGGACCTTCGAGAGGACCGACGTCGGGCTCGGCTCCTTCCTCTTCTACGACGTCGAGCTCGGCGACGTCAACCTCGACGGCACGGTCGACATCGTGATCGCCCGCATCCTCGAGTCGGAGACGCATGCCGTGGTCGTGCTGCTCAACCATGGCGACGGATCCTTCGAGAACGCAACGCCACTGCCGCTCGGAGCGACAGCCCTGCTACCGACCCTCGGCGCTTTCCAGCGCCTCTCCGCGGATCTCCTCGACCTCGACAGGGATGGCGATCTCGATCTGTACGTGACTGGTGCAGACGGTCTCGAGGGAGAACTGTTTCCATTCGGACGCGCACCCAACCAGCTCTTCGAGAACGAGCTGCTGCAACGGGGGAGCTGCGATGTGAACGCGGACGGGCGCATCGACGCAGCGGATGTTCTGCTCGCGGCGCGAATCGCGGGCGGGAGCCTCACGGCGACCCCCGCGATGCTGGCCCGGGCCGATGTGGCGCCCGCCAAGCGCAGACCGACCGACGGCGTCGTCACCGCGGCCGATGTGCTGATCGTCGCGCGAGCCGCGAAGGGCGACCCCATCGTCGTTTGCAGCCCCGCGGCAGTCACTCCATGACCGAGAGCCGCAGTCGAGAAGAGAGGAGGAGCGAGATGGCGACGATAGGGCACGTTCTGTGGGGGCTCGCCGTGCTCGCGCTCGTCGCGATGGCACCGAGTGCCTCCGGGGCCACCTCCGTCACGATCTTCTTCGACAACGAGGGCCCCGAGGAGGGAATCACGACGCCGGGAGCGACGGAGTTCTCGTTCATGGGATCGACGTGGCAGGGTGGCATCGTCGTCTCAACAGGAACATTGCAGGTAGACATCCTTCATGGGCCTGCCTCGGTGACATTCGACGAAGATGTGGAATCGGCTGAGTTCCTCTTCTCCGGTGCGACGGCCGCGGTTGGGTTGGGCACGGCCACCGCCTTCGATCGAGATGGCAATATCCTCCAGTCGGTCGACGCGATCAATCACAACATCTTCCCTGATCAAGACGATCGTCGCGTACGCCTCGATCCCGACATGCCCATCGCTCGGATCGAGTTCACGGAGGGATTCATCAGTCGCTTCACCTTCACGCTCGTCCCCGAGCCCGGGGCCGGTGCGCTCGTTGCGCTCGGCGCCACGCTGCTGGCCGCTCGCAGCACGCGGAGGCGGAGCAACCCCCCGAGCGCGCAGGTTGCGCCCCGGGCGAGCCGACGATGAGGGCCGACGCGGGTCGCCGGCTCGGACTCGTCGCGACGCACCGAGACGGAAGCGAGCGGCTGCGCGAGCCGGGCGCCGCCACGGCGCGCTTCCAGCTCTTCGCCGCGCCAAATCAGTAGCCGTGGGGGAATCGTCCAAACTCGAGAGCTGCACGGCGCTGCTGCCGTGGCGGGTCGATGCGAAGGGCCCGGAGATGGAGCAGTGCGCCGCGGCCTACAAGGAGTGCCTCGAGCGGAGCGACTGCTGACGACGAGAGCGCCCCCCGAGCCGGGAGATGCGAGCCATGCGGAGGAAGGCGGCGAGGCGGATGCGAGGTGCGTGCCCGTGCCCGACACGGCCTGGGCGCGCGGCTCGGGTCCGGCTCGGGCTCGCGCTGCTCCTGCTCACGCTCCTTCCGAGCACCGCGCACGCCCAGACGATCACGTCCGTCACCCCCGCCCGCCAGCGCGTCCACGAGCTGCTGGCGATCACCGGCAGCGGCTTCGGCAACTTCCAGCCCGGCGCCGACCGCGTCGAGCTCAGCGACGGCACCGTCGCGATCGCCGCGGGCACGCCGTACGTGTGGCGCGACGACTTCGTGCAGGTCCGCGTCCCGGCCGGCGCCCTCGTCGCCGGCGTCCCGACGCCGCTCCCGACCGGCGCGCTGCACGTGCGCATCGTGAAGGGCGCCGCGACGAGCAACTCCGTCCCGTTCCAGGCGCTCGCCGGCCTCGACGGCTTCCTCCCGCCCTTCCACGAGCTCACGCAGATCGGGCCCGACC
>JBDIVX010000295.1:0-5143 GCA_039794305.1 Candidatus Neutrinellum sp. | reverse complement strand
GACCACTTCCCATGGTACTTGGATGCCAAGCACCGCCTGGTACAACTCGATGTCACGCATGCGCGCGACGGTCGCCCGACAACGCCCGCCATTCAAGCCCTACCCACGGAAGCCCCGGAAGCGCCACCGCTCCGGGGCATCCTCGGGTACGAGTCGCGTCCGCTCGTCTCCGTCGACTTCGTGAACGATCCACGGTCGAGCATCGTGGACGGGCCCTCCACGATGGTCGTGGACGGGACGCAGGTGAAGATCCTCGCCTGGTACGACAACGAGGTCGGCTACGTCCACCGGATGGCCGAGCTCGCGCGCATCGTCGCCAGGAGCCTCGCCTAGGAGGACGCGTGTCGGCCGGCGTCGGCATCCGCAACTACGCCATCGTGACGGGCGCCTACTGGGCGTTCACGCTCACCGACGGCGCCCTGCGCATGCTGGTGCTGCTCCACTTCCACACGCTCGGCTACAGCCCCTTCCAGCTCGCGCTGCTCTTCCTCCTGTACGAGGTCCTGGGCGTCGTCACGAACCTCTTCGGAGGCTTCCTGGCCGCGCGGATCGGGCTCAAGGTGACGCTCGTGGGCGGGCTCCTCCTACAGGTGGGGGCCGTCCTGCTCTTGTCGGGCCTGTCGAGCGACTGGGCGGAGCCGATCCAGGTGGCGTACGTGGTCCTGGCGCAGGGCGTGAGCGGGGTCGCGAAGGACCTCACGAAGATGAGCGCCAAGAGCGCGATCAAGGTGGTCGTGCCCGAGGACCGCGCGGGCGCCCTCTTCCGCTGGGTGGCGCTGCTTACGGGATCGAAGAACGCGCTCAAGGGCGCGGGGTTCTTCCTCGGCGGGGCGCTCCTGTCGGCGCTCGGGTTCCGGCCCGCCCTGTGGGCGATGGCCGCCCTGCTCGTCCTCGCGTTCGTGGGGACGGCGGCCAGCCTGCCGGCCGATCTCGGCCGGGCCAAGGCCAGGCTGAAGATCCGCCACCTCCTCGCGAAGAGCCGGGCGATCAACGTGCTCTCGGCGGCGCGCCTCTTCCTGTTCGGCGCGCGCGACGTGTGGTTCGTCGTCGCGCTGCCCGTGTTCCTCTACGACGTCCTCGACTGGAGCTTCGTCGAGGTCGGCACGTACATGGCCGCCTGGGTGATCGGATACGGGGCGGTGCAGGCCGTCACGCCGCGCCTGCTCGCGCACGGCCCCGCGCACAACGAGGCGCGCCCGGCGCAGCTCTGGGCGTTCGTGCTCGCGGCGATCCCGCTCGTGATCGTGGCGGCGCTCGCCGCGGGTGCCGCGCCGGGGGTGACCGTCATCGCGGGCCTCGGGGTGTTCGGCGTCGTGTTCGCCATCAACTCGGCGGTCCACTCCTATCTCGTGCTCGCCTACTCCAGCGCGGACGAGGTCGCGGCGGACGTGGGCTTCTACTACATGGCCAACGCCGGCGGCCGCCTGGCCGGCACGCTGCTCTCGGGCCTCGTGTACCAGGCCGCGGGGCTGGTCGCATGCCTGATCACCGCCGGCGCCATGCTCGTGGCTTCCGGCCTGCTCTCCCTCGCCCTGCCCGACACGCGGCAGACGCGAGAACGCGAAGCGAGGATCGTATGAACGAAGGGTGGCTCGCCGAGCGACTGGACCAGGCTCAGCGCCAGGGGCCTTCGAGGTGGACGTCGCACAGCTCCGCGGGGCGGTCGGGGTCGTCGGGGTCGAGGACGATCCACAGGGCGTCCGGTCGATCGCGGCGGGCCACCACGCCCTCCGCCTTGACGCGGGCGGGCTCGCCGCGGGCGTCGACGAGGTTCGTCCAGCGCACGTCCTCGCCGTGCATGAGGCCGATGCGCGTCCCGAGCACCTCCCCGTCGCGCACGGCGTCGGGCGAGTCCTCCGCGCCCGCGAGGAAAACGATGCGATCATCCGTCAGGAGCGCCGCGTCCGTGAACCCGTAGCGAACGCCGCGCTCGCTGCCGAGGTCCCACTGGCGGATGGACCCGAGCGGCGGCGGATCACCATCCCCGCCCGCATCGAGCCACGCGAGCATGTCCGAGAGCGGGAGGTCGACCGTGGCGTTCACCGGCTCGAGCCCCGCGGTCGGCGCACCGTTGCCACGCTGGAAGAGCCGGAGCACGTCACCTACCGCAACCGCCCCCTCGACGTTCAGCTCGCTGCCCGAGAAGCGTCGCTCGGTCCGAAGGCGCTCGTAGAGGACGCTCGCGTCGACGACGCGGACGGGCTCCGGCCCGTGCGGCTCGACCAGGGCGATCCGCTCGCGCCCGGGGAGCGAGCCCGACCCGATCCCGAGGAGCACGGGACCCCGCGGTCCCTCCACGGAGAGGCACGCCTCGAGGTCGAGCTTGTCGCTCTTGTTCCCGAGTCGCTCCTCGAAGCGCCGCCGCCCGCCCGGACCGAGCGGGAGCGCCACCGCCCGCACCGCGCCATCCGGCGCCCGCAGCGCCACGAAGCTCGCGTCGTCCTGCACGATCGCGAGCTCGTCGCCAAGCCACGCGATCCCCGAGGCCGCCCGCACGAACGCCGGCCGGTCCTCCGCGTCGGATGCGCCGTCGGCGTACACGAGCGGCTCGGACGCCCCAAGACGGGCCACGAGCGAGGTCGCCGCATGCGAAGGTCTGTCCACGCCAGAAGAGAAGCACGAAGGTGGGGCCGATGCAGCGCAAGACGGACCGGTGCGCCACCGCCGATGCCTTCGCGGCCTCGCGGCTTCGGAGCCTCGCGGCGCCGCGGCCCGAGGTCCTCGCTCCTCATGGCTTCGCGGCTTCGCTCCCCGCTCTTCGCGTCCGCGCTCCTCGCGGTCTCGCCTCCTCGTTCCTTGCTGGTCGCTCCTTCGTCGGTCGCCCGCGCCCTCGAGCGCGAGCCGCTCCCCGAAGGGAGCCGGAGCCCATTTCGGGCCGGAGCCCGGGGGTCTTCCTCCTGAACCTCTTCTCCGTCTCGACCACCCTGCGGCCTCTCGTCCGTTCGAGCCTCCCCGCGTCGTGCACCTCCGCGCGTCCCCTGCGAGGACCGACGCAGGCCCTCACTCCCGGGCACCGTCCGAAGGGCGGGAGCGCCCCTCCGACCGTGCCAAGAGCCCTCGTCCCCTGGGTCGCAGGGGCACGCGCTCGGGTACGGCGCGAGGCCACTGCAGCCGGCGTGCCGCTCCCCCCACACCTGATCCCGCGCACTTGCGCGCGCGAGGTGGCGAGATCGGCGGACAGCGCCTGGCGGCCGCCACCCCGTCCAGCCTGACGCGCCTTGCGGGCGGGGTCGGCGAGGTAGTCGAGGCCCCGCGCGCGAATGGGGCCGCGGAGGGGGTTCGGGAGAAGTCGCCGATGCGGCGGACGGAAGGAGGGCATACTGCGGCCATGGGAGGAACCCGCAGATGCTGAGGGTGCTCGGGCTCTGGCTGCTGTACGCGGTCGCCGGCATCGTGCTGGCCATCGCGGCGGTGGGGAACGGATCGGTCGACTTCGACGAGGAGAAGCGGTCGCCCACGCGCTTCCGCACGAAGGTCGTCGGCGCTTTGAGCGGGGGGCTGCTCGCGGCCGGCGCCCTGGGCTCGGTGCTGATGCGCGATCCCGACGCCGCGCGCGAGATGGCGCTCACGCTCGCGGCCGCCGGCTGGTCGACGGGAGCCCTCGTCACCGTGGTGGCGTGGGGCATGATCGCGCGCGACCTGGGTCGGCAGCACGCGAAGCGGGCTTGATCCGGACGCGCATGGGCTGCTGATCGGCCGCCGCGCCGCACGAGCGCTGCGGCTGAGTAGTTGCCACCGCGTCGTCGCGTCGATGTCACACGGCTGTCGCAGTGAGGCGCCATCGTCCCGCGGTGCAGACCAGGGAGACTGCCCAGCCATGACCTCGACCACACGGACCACCATCCTCGCCGCCGCTTCCGTCCTCGTCGCCGCCGCGGCCGTCGCCTGCAGCGGGCGGCACGACCGCGCAGAGGGCTCCTCGGAGCAGGCCGCCGCGAGAGAGCAGGAAGGCCGGGGCGGCGCCGGCGACACCCTGACCATCAAGGGCTCGGACACGATGGTGATCCTCGCCCAGCGCTGGGCCGAGGCGTTCATGCTGAAGAACCCCGGCACGACCGTCCAGGTCTCGGGCGGCGGCTCGGGCACGGGCATCGCGGCCCTCATCAACGGCACGACCGACCTCGCGAACGCGAGCCGGCCGATCAAGGACCGCGAGCGCGGGCAGGTCCAGCAGGCGCGCGGCAAACCGGCCCACGAGACGCGGGTGGCGCTCGACGCGCTCGCCGTCTACGTGCACGCGGACAACCCCATCGAGTCGCTCACCCTCGAGCAGCTCGAGAAGATCTACCGGGGCGAGGTCGGCAACTGGAACGAGGTCGGCGGCCCCGATCGGGCGATCGTGCTCTACGGCCGCGAGAACAACTCCGGCACCTACGCCTACTTCAAGGAGCACGTGCTCGACGACATGGACTTCGCGCCCGCGACGCAGACGCTCCCGGGGACCGCGGCGGTGATCAACGCCGTGGCCCGCGACCCGGGCGGGATCGGCTACGGCGGCATCGCCTACGCGGAGGGCATCCGCGCGATCGCGCTCCAGGGCGAGGACGGCGAGCCGGTCGAGCCGAGCATGGAGAACGCCACCAGCGGGCGCTACCCGCTCTCTCGCTATCTGAACATCTACAGCGCCGGAGAGCCGGAGGGCGTCGCGGCGCAGTACATCGAGCTCGTCCTGTCCGACGAGGGTCAGGACATCATCGAGGGCGTCGGCTACTACCCGCTCCCGCGCGAGCAGGCGCGATGAACGCCGAGGGCGACGGCGCGGTGGAGCTGACCGCACCTGCGCCCGGGCGCACCACCGAGGAGGAGCGGGCGGCGGAGCCGGAGCGGCCCGCGCGCCGCGCGACCTCGCCCGGCGGGCGTCCCTTCGGCCGGGTTCGGACGCCGCTCTGGCACAAGCTCGCCGAGCGGGCCATCGCCGTCATGGCCATGGCCGCGATCGCGGCGGTCGCGCTCATCTTCGTCTTCATCGGGCGCGAGGCGTTCCCGCTCCTCTGGGAAGAGGACGCCGTGCACGAGGCGCCGATCGGGACCCTCTTCGCCCCGGAGGAGTGGCGCGGGTACGACGAGCCGGTCTACGTCTGGCAGCCGGTCGGCAGCCCGCCGAAGTACAACGTCGTCCCGCTGTTCGTCGGCACGCTGAAGG
>JBDIVX010000294.1:0-5178 GCA_039794305.1 Candidatus Neutrinellum sp. | reverse complement strand
TCGCGGGGGGCCTCGGCGAGGGCAGTCAGCTCGCGGCTCTGCTCGGCAGGGGTGCGACCGAGGCGTCGGGCGAAGGCGACGCCCAGGGCGTCGGGGTACTCGGCGGCGGGCTCGAGGTGGTCGCGCGCCGAGCCCGCTACGCGCACCCGGCGAACGATGCCGAGCGACTCGAGCGCCCTGAGGTTCGCGAAGACGTTGCTCTTGCTCCGGCCGAGCTCCTCCGAGAGGTCGTCCATCGAGCGCGGCTCGTCCCGGAGGTACAGGGCCGCCACGCACTGGCCGCCGAGGCGCGTGACGTTGCGCCAGATGGCGCTGATCTCGGTCCCGACCGTGTCGACGAACTGGGCCCGGACGCGCGCCATCGACGCGTCGCGGTCCTCGGTGTCCTTGGTCGCTTTCGCCGACAAGCCGTCCCTTCGCGCTCCGAGCCGGTGAGCTACTGGCGGAGCGAGCGTACACCAGCCTTGTGCACCTTGCCCGGGAGCTCGCGGCCGACGACGGCCTCGGCCACCTGTCCGGCGGCCCAGAGCTTCTCGAGGTCGATGCCCGTCTCGATGCCCATGCCGTGCAGGGTGTAGACGAGGTCCTCGGTGGCGAGGTTGCCGGCGGCGCCCGGGGCGTAGGGGCAGCCGCCGAGCCCGGCGACCGAGGAGTCGAAGGTGCGGATGCCCGCCTCGAGGCCGACGAGCACGTTGGCGAGGGCCGTGCCGCGGGTGTCGTGCAGGTGCAGGGCGACCTCTTCGGGGCGGAATTCGCCGAGGAAGAGGCGGACGATGTCGCGCGTCTGCACCGGCGTGCCGACGCCGATCGTGTCGCCGAGGGAGATCTGGTAGCAGCCCTTGTCGACGAGCGCGCGGGCGATCTCGAGCCCGCGGCGCGGGTCCACCTCGCCCTCGTAGGGGCAGCCCCACAGGGTCGAGACGTAGCCGCGCACGCGGATGCCCGCCTCGACGGCGGGCCCGATCACCTCGTCGAAGGCACCGAGCGTCTCGGCGATGGACTTGTTGACGTTCTTCTGGTTGTGGGTCTCGCTCGCGCTGATGAAGACGCCGATCTCCTCGACGCCGACCCTCTTGGCGCGCTCGAGGCCGCGCGCGTTCGGGCACAGGGCGCTGTAGGTGACGCCGGGGACCTTCGGCAGGAGGCGGCAGACCTCCTCGGCGTCGGCGAGCTGGGGGACCCACCGGGGCGAGACGAAGCTCGTGACCTCGATCCGGCGAAGGCCCGCCGCGACGAGGGCCTCGACGAGCCGGACCTTGCGCGTGGTCGCGACCGTGACGGCCTCGTTCTGCAAGCCGTCCCGAGGCGAGACCTCGTAGACCGAGACCTGGTCCGGGAGCTGCCCGAAGAGGGTCATGCGAGCAATGTAGGGGGTCGGGGGTCGGGGGTCGAGGGTCCGGCGTCACTCGGCGTGCGGGAGCGACTCGAGGTCGTAGGGATCGACGATGACGGCGAGGCCGTCGTCCCAGTGGGACTCGAGGAACTCGAGCCACGCGCGTGCGCCGACGGGGCTGCCGGGCGTGTTGCTGTGGGTCGCGGTCTTCACCTCGCCGTCGTCCTCGCGGATGACGTCGAACTGGAGCAGGCCGGCGGTGGAGGCGCCGTCGGCGACGTTGCCGGAGACCGGCGCGCTCGCCTCCTCGGCGAGGCCCGGGACCGGGCGCAGGACCTCGGGCACGAGGGGCACGTCGAGGGCGCGGGCGAGGACGTAGTTGCTGATGTTCGGGACGGTGTCGTCGTCGAGGGCCACCCCGACGACGACGCTCGGCGGCGGGACCGAGCCGTCGCCCACGAGCCGGCCTCGGAGGACGTGCGGCGCGTAGCTCGCCGAGTCGCCCCGGTCGAGGACGGTCTGGAGGATGGGGAAGAAGCGGGCGACGTCGCCCTCGGTGACGCCTCGCGGGCGGAGGGTCACCACCAGCGGTCCGAAGGTCTCGCTGTCGCTGATCATCGACGACACTCGCCCGCCCGGCACCGCCAGGACGACGGCGCGGTAGGCGTCGGTCAGCGCGACCAGCTCGGGGCCCATGATCCCGCCGAGGGACGCGCCGAGGTAGGCGAGCCGGTCGGGATCGAGGTCCGGGCTCGAGTCGCCGTCGACGTCGAGCCCCGCCTCGAGCAGGCGCGTGAGCTGGAGCTTGTCGTAGGTCGACTGGCGCCAGTAGTCGCGGTGGACGAGGCCGTTGAACGCCCGGGTCGAGAGGTCACCGATGGCGAAGAAGCGGAGCACGGTCATCAGGGTGCCGGAGCCCGGATCCTCGTTCGTCGGGTGCTCTCCGTGCTGGAGCGCGGGGATGGCGATGGTGGCGATGCCCCTCGGGGCGGCGAGCTCGGCGAGCTCCGCCCCCTGCTCCCGGCCCGAGCCGAGGCCGTGCCCGAACAGCAGCGTCGGGTACGGTGCAGTCCCCTCGAGCGGGAGCCAGACCGTCATGGGGACCTGGTAGGTGCGCTTCGGGGCCACCGCGTCGGGGTCGATCCGGAGGACTCCGTCCTCGTCCCGGTAGTCGCCGGCGGTGAAGGCGGCGTGGCACTCGACGTAGGCCGCCATCGGGGTGCAGGCCGGGGCAGCGTCGAGCGCGAAGTCCCGGGCCGCGATGTCGGCGGCGACGAGGACCGAGTCGTCGACGGTCGACTGGGTCGGAAAGACGGTGAGCGCGACGAGGTCCGAGGGATCATCGATGATCCCCAGATCGGTCAGCGCGGATATCGCGTCCGATACGTCCTCGCCGGGCGCGTCGAGCTCCGCGCGGGCGGCGGCGTTCGGCTCGAGGCAGCCCCCGGCCGCGTCGGTGAGCGCGCGGGTGACGAACACGGCCACCCGCCCCTCGGGGGGCAGCGGCCACATGGGCGCGATGAGGAGGGTCGCGCCCTCGTCGGTGAACCGCACCATGACCGGCTCGACCCGCGGGCCGTCGGGCGCGAGGACGACCATGCCGAGCCCCGCCCCGGGCTCGGCGGTCGCGGGGCCGGAGGGCACGAGGGCCTCGTCCCAGGCGCGGTTGAACCTCAGGAAGGCTTCCGCATTGACTCCGAACCCATCGAGATCGGCGAGGTCTTCGGTGAAGACCGGGAGGAAGCCGCCGACCGACGCGGAGATGCCCGTGAAGCGGTCCGGGTCGAACCGGAGCCGCTTGCCGGTGCGGGTGGTGGGGTCGTCGACGACGAGGTCGGGCTCGGGCCAGCGGTCGACGTTGCCGCTCGCGCGATCCCAGATCTGCTCCGTGCAGGAGGGCCCCGCGTCCACTCCGCCGTCGCCCGGCCCGGCGTCGCTCGCCGAGCCGTCGCCTTCTCCCCCGCACCCCGCGCCAAGGAGGAGCGCAGGCGCCGCTACCCAAAGCCATCGAAGTCGCATCGCAGGCCTCCCCGTCCGCGCCAGCTCGCCACCCACCCACAGGTATCGCCCGAAACACGGCTCGAGCGCCAGCGGGGAGGCGCCCGGCGGCCCGCCGCCGCCGAATTGGGGCACGGCCGCGCTACCCCGCGACCACCCTGCGCCTCGGGGCGCGGGCTGCGATGCGGGGCCGCCTTGCCGCGCTCGGACGCGCGACGGAGAGGCGCCGGGAGGACGCCGCCTCGAGGAGCCGGAGGTCGCACACCTCGTCGAGCCGGGCCGCGCCCGACGCGTCGAGCACGCGTGTGAGGCGGTCGCGCACGGACGACTCGCTTCGAGCCACGGCGCGCGCGAGCTCGTCGCGCGCGAGGAAGAGGGCGGCCTCGATGAGCTCGCGCTCGGCGGGGCCGAGATCCCATCGGCGGCGCGCCTCTCCCGCGGCCCGGCGCAGCGCCGCGCTGACCGCCACCTTGACGGCGAAGCGGCGGAGACGAGCGTCCGCCCGAGGCCGGGGCTCCCCGTTCCACACGAGGGTCGCTCCGAGGCGCGCCGGCGATGCCGGCAGCTCCTCTCGGCTCCGAGTCGAGAGAAGGAGGGCGGGCGTGGCAAGCGCGAGCTCGTGCCGGACGCGCCGCAAGAGGTCCAGCCCGGAGCCGTCGGGAAGCGCGTCCTGCACGATGAGCCCTGCGGGCGGGCGCGGGCCGGCCAACACGCCGCACGCCGCGGCCCCGGTACGCGCGAGCCGGACCGGCACGTGCTCCGCGAGGAGGCGGCACACCTCCGACTCCTCACGGGAAGGGCCCTCGACGAGGAGCGCGTAGGGCGCGAGGCCGCCGGCGCACCGCCCGGGCGCGCGCACGCGCTCGAGCACGACCTCGAGCGCGGCGTGCTCGAACAGGTCGGCCAGCGACCGGCCGCCCGTGCGCGCGAGCACGGCGCGGACCAGCTCCTTGGTCCGACTCTCGCTGACGCCCAGGGCCGACGCGAGGTCGCGCCGGTCGAGGAAGAGGGAGGCGCGCGCGAGGTCCCGCTCCCGAGGAGTGAAGGAGAGCTCGTCCGCGAGCCGATCGCACGCCGCGCGCATCGCGTGCCCGAGCGCGGCCGTGCGTCCGAACCGCTCCATCCGGTATCGAAGCCGCGCCGGCCGTTCGCCTTTCCAGACGGACGCCGCCCGGACGCGAGCGGGCGCGACGGGCGGATCCTCGTGAGCCACCAGCACCAGCGCCGGGACGTCGTCGCCCCCGGCAGCACGCAGCTCGGCGACGAGCTCGGTCCCCGAGCCGTCGGGCAGCTCGTCCTCGACGATGAGCCCTGCCAGGTGCGGGTCGCTCGCGAGCGCCTCGCGAGCGGACGCCGCGTTCTGCGCGACGGCGATGCGCGCCGCCGCGCCCGCGACGCCGCAGACCTCCTGCCGGAGGGACGGGTCACCGACCACCACCAGGAGCGGGCGCTCGGCAAGCGTCTGCCGTTGCTCCATGTCCCCAGACGGTAGGCCCTGTCACGGAGTCTGGCCTCACCTCTGGGGGTGAGGTTTGGGCGAATTTTGGGCAGCGGTCCGCGGCAGCGGACCGTTTCCGAAGGAACCGTCCGTTCTGGCTAGAACCGGAGGGGAGCCCAACCGGAGGGGAGCCCGACGTACGCGAAAGTCTGGCAAGGTGCGGATGGCGCTGCGGGGTGGCGGCCGCCGGCGACTGTCCCAACCGGAGGGGAGCCCGACGTACGCGAAAGTCTGGCAAGGTGCGGATGGCGCTGCGGGGTGGCGGCCGCCGGCGACTGTCCGCCAGTTTCGCCGATCGGCGCCGGCAAGTGCCCGGAATGACGTGACCGAGGCGCGGCACGGGGCGTGA
>JBDIVX010000293.1:0-5207 GCA_039794305.1 Candidatus Neutrinellum sp. | reverse complement strand
GCCGCGCGACCCGCTCGACGGCCTCGCCAGCCGGGACGTCGCCGACGACGGCCACCGCGATCCTCGCGCCCGCGAGCGCGTCGCTCCGCCCGCGCCGGACCGCCGCCGGCGACAGCTCCCGCACCGTGTCGGGGCCTCCGAGCGGGGCCACGCGTCCGGGCGCGGCCGGCGCGATCGCGAGGGCGGCCCACGCCGCCATCACGGGGGCGCCCTCGAGCCGGTCGAGCAGCAGGATGCGCGCGCGCTCGACGTCGCCCCGGCCGGGCTCGGCGGCGAGCGTGCAGCGGAGCGCCAGGTCGAGCGCTTCGCGCCACCGCTCCCGGGGCGCGTCGGCGACCACGCCGAAGCCGTCCGCGTCGACGCTCGGCGTGAGCGTCGCGTCGAGCGCGCCCAGCCGTGCGCCGATCCCGCCGGGGCCGAGCGCGGGGCAGCTCTCGGCGGCGATCACCGACAGCAGCGCCGCTCGGCCGTGGAGCGCCGCCGGGTCGGCTCCCGCGCCGCCGGCGAACCGGACCGCGACCGCGACGCGCCGATCTCCGGCGCGCCGCCGCACGTCGATGCGCGCGCCGTTGTCGATCACGACCGCCGCCGCGTCCTCGGTCACCCGGCCCCGCGTGCGAGGGTGGACGAGCGCTCGGGCGTGCTCGGCGGCGGTGACCAGCTCCTGTCGGGCGCGCTCGCGGACCGTGCGGTCCGGGTCGTCGGAGGTCTCGTCCCCGCGACCGCCCGCGACCACGGCACCGAGGCCCACCGCCTCTACCGCGTGCGCCGCCGGGGCCGGGGCGCCCTCGGCGAGCCAGCGCTGCGCGATCCCGCGCGCCGCGGCCACCGGGTCGTCGTCGAGGTCGGGCTCCGCCGCCTCCGCGCGCTCGGCGAGCGCGACCCCGAGCCCGTAGGCGAGCTCGCGCGCTGCCCGCGCGGGCTCGCCGTGCCCCGCCCGCGCCACGACCAGCGCGCCTCCGCGCACCTCGAACGCGTGCACGACCGGGCCGGCGTCGCCGAGCGGCGTGGCGCCTGCCGCGCGCGCGACCTCGGCGGCGCTCCCGAGGTCGGGGAGGAGCGCTGCGGCCGCGACCGCGGTGGAGTCGCCGACCACGACGCGCGGTCGCACCTCGGCCGCGGCGGCGAGGCCGCGGACGGCGCGCCGGGCGGTGGCGGCGCTCGTGTCGAGCGCTTCGGCGGCAGCGTCCTCGAGCGCTCGGCCCGAGACATCGCCCGCGGCGATCAGCATCGCGCGCGTCGGTCCGTAGTGCGCGGCGAGGAACCCCGCGACCGACTCCGCAGTCACCCGTTCGTCCGCGTCCGCCGGGCCGAAGGGCTGCATGCCGCGCGCCGACTCGCCGAGCAGCGACTCGAGCGCGAGGGCGTCGGCGGTGCGTCCGTCGTCGGCGGCGGCGCGCCGGCGCGCGTCGGCGAGACGGATGCGGAGCGACGCGACCTCCCCCTCGGACGCGCCCCGCGCCCCGAGCGCGCGCCCGAGCCGGGCCACGCACTCGGCGAGCCCGCCCGCGTCGCACATCGACTCGAACGCCGTTCCGTCCGGCAGGACGCGTGGCGAGATCTCGTCGCCCGCTCGCTCGGCCGCGAGCCAGGCCGCCGCGAGCGCGAGCTGCGGCGGGTCGGCGTCCCGCGATCCCGCGTCGACGACGAGGGACACGGAGACGAGCCCCGACGTCGGCCGGCGGAGCGCCACCACGCGGCCCCCGGCCACCTCGGCGACGTGGAGCGTGGTCTCCTCCTCCGGCGTCGTCTCCCCCATCCCTGGGAAGAGCCCGCACCCGGCCAGCGTCAGGAAGAGCCAGCAGCCGAGACGCATGGGCGGGGAGGTATCACGGGTCGCGTGCCCACTGCACGCGCGGGCTCACTGGCGGACGGGCGGCGGCCGGAAGATCGAGACGCCCGGGCCGGCCACCACGACCTCGCCCGTCATGGTCGAGGCCAGCTCCTCGCGCAGCCACCCGCGCAGCGCCGCGCGATGGCGCCTGGCCATCGCCGTGAAGCGCACGGCGGTGCCGTGGAAGAGGGCGTCGAAGCAGTCGTACACGACCTGGGCGCGGGCCCAGAGGGGCTCGCCGGCGCCGGGCAGCGGGATCTCCACCTGCACGGTGTCGCGGCGGCGCTCCACGTGGGTCAGCACCTTCTCCATGTAGAGCCCGCTGGCGCTCAGGTTCGTCGTGAAGCAGCGGTAGGGGCGGTCGTCGACGAGGAGGTTCAGGTAGAAGCCCACCGGCACCCGGGCAGCCTGACGGCGGTCGTGGTCCATGTGGGATAGTGTAGGACAACCGCGGCGCCGCGGTGAAATTCAGGCAGCGACCGCCGCGGCCTCCGCCGTCTGGGCGCCCGTCAGGGCCTCCTCGAGCCGGCAGCGGATCTTGTGCTTCTTGCTGTAGACGGTCTTGATCGAGATCCGCATCTGCTCGGCGATCTCCTCCGGGGTGAGGCCGTCCACGAAGTAGAGGCGGACGAAGGTGCGGTCCTTCTTCGAGAAGGCGCGAAGCGTCTCGTTGACGAGGCCCCAGCGCTCCTTCTCGCACAGCTCCTGGTAGGGGTCGGGCCGCGTCGTCCGGATCTCCTCGGCGTCGGTGAGGCCCGTGCAGCTCGGCTGGCGGGCGACCTGGCGCAGGTAGTCCCAGGCCGTGTTCGTCGCGAGCAGCCCGATCCAGCTCGAGAGCTTGTTCCCGCGCTCCGGCTGGAAGCTGCGGAGCTTGTGCATGTTCCGGGCGGTCAGGTTCATCAGGAGCATCGCGTAGATCTCGCGGACGTCCTCGCTCGAGAGCACGCTCGTGAAGCGGCCGGTGACCTTGTGGATGCAGCGGTAGATGAGCCGGTCGTACCGGCGGTGGAACTCGCGCCAGGCGGTCCCGTCCTGCATCAGCATCCGGGCGAGCAGCGTCTCGTCTTCCCAAGTCTCGGCGCAAAGCGTGTTCGTGAGGTCGTGCATCGTTTCGTGCCCCTGTGTGTCAGCGTCGGTCGCCGCGTCCCCCCTGCAGCGGGCGTGCCACCACGAAGACACGGGCACATCGCACGAAATCACGTTGGTTTCCGTCTTCCGGACGCCCGCGGCGCCTGGCTCGGCCGCGGAGTTACGGTCACTGTTACGCGTACCGGCGTAACACCGCCTGTTACGGTGTGACGGAGGGCGTAACGGCGTAACTCGCGCGGTCCGTATCCATGTTACGCCGCCTCCGATCGCCTCTTCCCTCGGAACCCGCCCACCGCGACGATTGTCCACCCTCCCATGAGAGCCGCATCCCTCCTCCTCTGTGTCCTCGGCGCCGCGTGCGGCGCCTCCGCGCCGCGTCCCGAGGCGGCTCCCACCCGCCGCGAGGTCGTGGACATGGAGGAGCTCCGGATCACCGCCCATCGCACCGACGAGGGCGAGCTCGAGCTCCGGAGCTACGACGCCGAGATGCTCTTCGCGCGCGCCACGGCCCTCCTGAACGAGCGGCGCTGCCCCGACGCGGTCTCGCTCTACGACCGCCTCGCGGACGAATTCTCGGGCAGCCGATACGTCTCGCCGGCGCTCTACAACGCGGGCCTCTGCCTCCAGGACACGGGTGACCCCGAGTCGGCCGCCACGCGCTACGAGCGCCTGCTGCGGGACATCCCGGGCTCGCCGGACGGCCGCCACGCGCGCTTCCAGCTCGCGGGGATCTACGTCGCGCTCGAGCGCTGGGAGCCGGGGATCGAGGTGTCGGACGCCCTGCTCGCCGAGGACGGGCTCTCGCCGGACGAGCGAATGGAGGCGATGGCCCGCCGGTCGCAGGCTCTGCTCGGCGCCGAGCGCCTCGAGGAAGCAGAGCGCCAGGCCCGGAGCGCCACGGCCTACTACCGCACGCGGTCGGAGGACGACGCGGTCCGGGACAACTTCTTCGTGGCCGCCGCCACGTTCGTCCTGGCCGAGACCATCCGCCAGAGGAGCGAGGCCATCGTCATCCCCGAGGCCGAGGTCCAGACCCAGCACGGCGTGCTCGAGCAGAAGGCGCGGCTCCTCCTCGATGCGCAGCGCGAATACTTCAACGTCATGCAGCACCGCAACGCCCACTGGGCGGCGGCCGCCGGCTACCGCATCGGCGCCATGTACGACCACCTGTGGGAGGAGATCATGAGCGCGCCGACCCCCCCGCCGCGAAACCCGCTGCCCGAGGGGACCGAGGACGTCTACGCCCAGGAGTACCGGCTCGAGCTCGCGCGCCTCGTCAAGCCGCTGATCCGCCACTCCATCCGGTACTGGGAGCTGACCCTGATGATGGTGGAGCGGACGGGGGTCCGGACGGAGTGGGGCGAACGGGTACGGCAGGACCTCGAGCGGGCCCGGTCGCGGCTGCTCGAGCAGCCCGAGGGGGGCGAGGCCGCGGTCCCTCCGAGCCGTTGAATTCACTTCGGTCCGCGTGAGCACAGATCGTGCTTGACACCTCGCCGATCGAGGCGTATATGACGCGCCCTTGCGTTGCCGGCCAAGGGTGAGGTGTACCCAGCCGGCGGTAGTGAGGATGGCCCGGCAGCGGGCTCGGGTCGTCGGCTGGCGTAGCTCAATTGGTAGAGCACCTGCCTTGTAAGCAGGGGGTTGCGGGTTCGAGTCCCATCGCCAGCTCGTGGTGTTTTTGAAATGTTTTCGGAGGGTTGCCCGAGTGGCCAAAGGGAGCAGACTGTAAATCTGCCGGCTGATGCCTACGGTGGTTCGAATCCACCACCCTCCACCCGGCTCGGGGCTCTGCAAGGCTTCGCGGGAGTAGCTCAGTTGGTAGAGCGTCAGCCTTCCAAGCTGAACGTCGCGGGTTCGAGCCCCGTCTCCCGCTCCAGGCATTAACGAAGCACGACGACGCGTAGACGAGACGACCACAGAACGAGACGACAGATCGAGAGATTCGCCCAGGTAGCTCAGGGGTAGAGCACCTCCTTGGTAAGGAGGAGGTCGTGAGTTCAAATCTCATCCTGGGCTCCGACGCTTTGTCCGAGGACGGACCGACGGAGGAACCGCGCGATGGCCAAGGAAAAGTTCGTACGTACCAAGCCGCACGTGAACGTGGGCACGATCGGTCACATCGACCACGGCAAGACCACCCTCACCGCCGCGATCACGAAGGTGATGGCGGACAAGCACGGCGGCAGCGCGGTCTCGTACGCGGACATCGCGAAGGGCGGGACGGTGCGTGACGACTCGAAGATCGTCACCATCGCGACGAGCCACGTGGAGTACGAGTCGG
>JBDIVX010000292.1:0-5401 GCA_039794305.1 Candidatus Neutrinellum sp. | reverse complement strand
GTCACCCCGAGCGCTGGGCCGGCCCCACGCGCAACTGGAAGGCAGACGACATCGTCTTCCTCAACCCGACGAAGGAGACCAGGGTCGAGATGAAGGGTCACGCGGCCGCCGCGTGACGAAAGGCGCGACAACTACCTTGACACTCACCGGGATCAGGTGCCTCGCTGTTGTCGTTGGCGGCGGCTTCGGGCATCGTCGTCATCGGGGGCCTCCTGAGCATGGTCTCTTGACAAGCTCATGCTCCGATCGGGAGGCCCCCTCCCTCAACCCCTCGCCACTCCCACTCCCGAGGCCCGCTCAGCTCTGCTCCGAGACGGATCCAGACCCCGTGGGACCAGCAACGACGGGAGGACGCAGGTCCCGCGAACCCTGCGGTTCCCCCCAAGTACAAGCAGCCTACTCCCCCGTATCGCAGTACTCATCGACGGGAATGCCCATCCGACCTGCATCCCGGACATACTTCGTGCAGTCGCGCATCCAGCCGGTACTCACGTCCGGGCTGCACAGCGACTCCCCCAGTACGCATGGATCGCACACCCACTCTCCCTCTGAGCAGCTAGCTGCGAAGAAGGTGTCACCGCAGCATGATCCCTGCAAGACCACGCAGTCAGGCGCCGTGCCCTCGCAATCCAACGCGTCGGAACCCGAGTCTCGTTCGGGCTCGGTCGAGCCGCAGCTCGCAGCCAACGACAACGCGACCAGCGTGAGGAGGAGCTCTCTCATCGACTCACCACCGGTGCGGCGGTGTTGGACCCGGTCTCTTCACAGGTTCGCCCCGCCACGAGCTCTCCATCCATGGATTCGACGCCGCCACTCATCTGTTGCGTACCCGCGCAAGTACCACAGCCGAATGACTCCACCTCACTCACACAAATTCCGTCCCAGGACGTAGTACAGCAGTATGGATCTCGCGCGCAGATACATGCCTCTATGTCGTCTTCGCGTGTCTGAGGATCGCCGGTCGTGCAGGCGTCGTGACATGCCCCGCATCCGAGCGAAGCCACCTCGGAAACGCAGATGGAGTCCCAGTGGTAATTGCAGCAGTACGAGTCCACCGCACAGACGCACTCCTCGATGTCCGGATAGGCACAGCCCGACGCCGATGTGCTGACACAGCAGTCGGCCGCCATGGGGCTTACGTCTTGGCTGACTGCACGTGCAAAGTCGGTGTTGCCGTGCCAGATTACGCGGACCCGCACCGGGTGATCGGAGGGCGAGAACATGCTCGCCTGAAAGCAACCGTTCACGTCGGTCTGGACATTTTGTGGTGTGTACAGGCCGCTCGGCGACACGTAATCGACGGTGACGCGCTGCGGGGTGGCGATCGGTGCCCCCAAACACGCAGAGACGGCGGTGAGTTGCCCGTTTCCCCATTGGTAGCGTTGCGCACGAAGGCCGTTCCACGCGTCCTCGACCGTGCGAGCCTCGATGACGAGCGCCGACGCGAGCTTCATGTGCGTTGCCGAACGCGACCCCGCGACCTCCTCGTAGGCGGCCACTCGTACCCGGTAGGCCTGGTCGAGGGGCGTCCCGAACGGCACTTCGATGCGAACGGGAATCGTGAGAACCGATCCAGCAGGAACGACGACGTTCGATGAGCCATCGCCAATGGTCAGAGACCAGGACGGAGGGAGCGTCGACTCCACACCGAGCCAGAACCTCTTCTCGAAGTTGTTACCGAGATTGGAGATGAATATGTGGCGCTCCGCCGGCGAATAGGAGCCCGACAACCGGTCACGGCGAATCTCGAAGTAATCGATGTTCTCCTGCTCGCGATCACCGTCCTGGTTCGCCAGTACGATCTCTCCTGAAACCGCATCCATCACGACGCGAAAACAAGAGTGGTAGGCGAAGCGGTCCGGCTCATCGATTCCCAAGGTCTCCGGTGCACTGGGAACCCATGGCACGTAGACATCGGCGAATGCACCTGGTGCCAGCGAGCTGATGATGGGCGCCTCCCCGACCTCCGCCCAACCGGTGTCAGGCTGGATCCCGACACCGAGTGGATCCGAGACCTCGAACCTCACCTTGACGTTGTCCGCTGTTGCTGTTCCGAAATTCCTCACTCGTGCATACAATCGGTTCTCATGATCGAAGCAGGGATCGTCCCCATTGCCGATGACCGATTGTTCGGGGTCGGTTCGCCGTCCGTAACGGAGCGTTAGCGGGTCGCCAGGCGCGTCTTCTTCATATCCATTGCACGAGGAATCCACCCAGAGGTCCACCGTCTCCCAAGTCTGCTCCGGCGGGGAAAGCCAGGGTACTATACCCACGTCGGGGCTCCCCGAGGTCGCCGTCGGTCCATAGGAGATCGATACTGCACAACCGTCGCCTACGAAGGGATTGGCATCGATTCGCAGATCCGCTGTTGCGTCGGTGAATGAATCGCCTGGCGCGAAAGCGTTGTCGACGCCACCTTGCACCTCGGCTTCAGGGTGAGCACCGGGGGTCACCTTGAGGATCACGATCCCCTCCTCGGGGATCCCCGTGTCCGTCAAGACCTCCCGGCGACACTCTAGGGTGTAGTAGTAGCCGCGCGACGTACCGACCCGTATGACGTTTGGCGCTGCGCCAGGAGACGCACTGTACGCGATCGGCTCGAGTGTTTCGGTTCCTGAGGTCGGCGGATCGTAGGTAACTACATGCCCGAAATTGATCCATCCCTGGAACCATGCATGTTCCCGGCCCGTTCCGGCAGCGGCGTCCATCCGCGTGTAGCCTCCGTAGGCGCCTGCGTGAGGGTACCCCGAGTCGAGGGTATCGAAAGCATTGTCATAGCCCGAGGGATGTCCGAAGTTCCCCGTGAGCATATGGCCGATTTCGTGTGCTGCTCCCCCCCAGTCACTCTGCCCGGTGATCGCACAGTCGCCGGAGACGTCTAGCTCGTCGTAGCCCACGTAGTAGCAGTGCTCCGGATCCACGAGCACGTCGCACGCGGGTCCTGTCGACC
Source organism: Candidatus Neutrinellum sp. (assembly GCA_039794305.1). GTDB lineage: Bacteria > Myxococcota_A > Polyangia > Polyangiales > JBDIVX01 > JBDIVX01. Next base: position 2,451 of record JBDIVX010000292.1, on the reverse strand, counting down.
AACCGCCAAAGCGACTTGCGTACGTGCAAGTCGTGTCGTCCGGGGGCGGCTGCACGAAGAGAATGCCGTCGAAGACATCCTCAGAGCTACCACCCGCCGGGGCGAGGCCCGCAGAGAGAAGCTCGATTTCGGAAGAGTCCAGCGCGTCCTGCATGACGCTTCCGGTGAGGGGGTCGTTCCACAGACCGTACGTATCCTCTCCCGGCGGAGGTTCCATTGGCGAATGGTGGTAACGCCAACGCTCCCCGGATGGACGAGCGATGACCGTTAGAAGTGTAATTCGAAGGTCGGTTTGACCGTCAGACATGCGGTCGATGAACTCTTCGAGCCCGTCGGCCCAGTTCGTTCGCGCGTCGGTCCAGTCGAAAGCCGCTGGCTCCGTCGCGAAGTCCACCGGCACGACTAGCAAGTTGAATTTCGGAGGAGGGGTGGCCTCTGCGGATTCAGCCGGAGCGTGAATCACGAGCGTAGCTGCCACACCCAAGGCGCAGGTGCGTAAAATACGGAGTCGTCGTCGACCGCTGAGCGGATGCGCCCGGTGAGCCGATCGTCCGAGCGCTGAGCCGGTATTCATGTGAGCCCCTCCCGGAGATTTCCGTCTTCCCCGCTCCCACGGTAGCATGGTGCGGTGACCTCGGATATCACCCCCAGGGGATGACGGTCGGACGTGTAGCACCGAATGGTGCATGACGACGCTTTCGGCGGAGCGGCCTCCACCGCTTGCCTGTGGGGTCGAGCTGGTGGGCCGCGAAGTAGCGCGGCCCCCAGCATACTTCGCTACCGCATTGCGAGACTTCGACGCTTCCGCTCCATCTGCACGGGATGTAGCCTTCCAGCGCGGGCGGAGGCTCCGCGGCAGGTGACCACGGATCGAGGAGGCGCATGAGCGCGACCGTACGAGAGGCCTTCCGGCTCCCTTCGCCGGAGGAGATCACCGCGCTCGGGTTCGTCGTTCGGCTGGAGTCGGAGGACGATGGCCAGCGGGACCGGCGGCTCGTCGACGACTACGTGATCACGCCCAAGGTGCGGGAGGAGCTGCCCCGGATCTGGACGGCATGCGGCAGGTGCACCGGCGAGGCGAGGACTTCGGGCGGTTCGTCCACGGGTCCTTCGGCTCGGGCAAGAGCCACTTCATGGCGTACCTCGGGATGCTGCTCGAGGGGAAGAAGATCGCCTGGGAGAAGGACGATCCGGTGGTGGCCGAGCTCCGGAAGGAGCACGCCGAGTGGATCCGCGAGGCCGGGCTCCTCGTGGTGCGCCTCCACATGCTCACGGCCGAGCGGGAGGACGCCGGGTTCGACCGGCTGGTCTACGAGGCCTTCAACCGAACGCTCGCCCAACGCGACGAGCCCCCCTTCGAGTTCCTCCACGTGGACGGCGTGCTCGACGAGGCGCGGCGGGAAGCCGAGCAGTACGGCGATGCCTTCTGGCAGCGGCTCGCGAGCGCCGGGATCGTCGCCTCGAAGCGGTCCTTCGACGCTGTAGGTTCCCGCGCCGTGTCCTGATCCACCGGAGCTGATGTCCCACGTGGGCCCGGCGGTGAGCGATGTGGAACGGTGAACGAGCGCGGGCGGAGGCCGCCGGAAAGTTCTCCCGCGCAGCCGCACCGGGGGACGATGTAGATGCGCCCGCCGTCTAGCCCCGAATCAAGCGGTCACAAAATGGCGGTGACCGGGAATTAGCCTGAAACGCCGGGTGTTCTTGGGGTTGCAAAGCCAACCAAGAACAGCCCGGGAGACGTTTCAGGTGAACCGAACACTACGCCGTCAGCTCGCCCGTCGCCAGCGCCAGCTCGCACGCCGTCTCAAGCACGCGGAAGGCGGACAGGTTGCGCGAGGTGGGGTGGGTACGGAGTTCAGCGCGCAGGGCATCAAGTATGAGATGTCCGGGCGCACCTCGGCGATTCCGTACGGTGGCATCGGCGCGATGCTTCAACTGGCCCGGAAGGTCGGGCTGGTCGGCCTGATCGACCAGGGTCTGCGCGTGCTGCGGCGACCGCGGCCCTACACCGACTCCGACCACATCCTGAACATCGCGTTCAACCTACTGTGTGGCGGCCGAGTGCTGGAGGACATCGAGCTCCGGCGCAACGACCTCGTGTTCCTGGACGCACTGGGTGCGCGATCCATCCCGGATCCGACGACCGCGGGCGACTACTGCCGGCGGTTCGACACCGGGGACATCTGCCGGCTACAGCAGATCATCAACGAAGCCCGTCTCCACGTCTGGCAGCAACAGCCCGCAGAGTTCTTCGAGCAGACGGCTCGGATCGACGCCGACGGCTCGCTCGTGCCGACCGACGGCGAGTGCAAGCAAGGGATGGATGAGCGTGCTCGCGTGAGCTGAGGACGCATTTCTCACGAAAAGCGAGGGATGGGGAGGCAGAGCTGTCGGGGGTCGGGGGGCGGTGCGCTGAGGAGCGCCGAGCGGAGGAGCGGGACGGCGGGCAGG
>JBDIVX010000291.1:0-5524 GCA_039794305.1 Candidatus Neutrinellum sp. | reverse complement strand
GGCCTCGCCGGGCGCCTCCATCCGCGCGAGCTCGTGCGCCTCGCCGAACCGGGGGCCGTCCCGCCGGAGGTGGCGCAGCGTGGTGGTGCCGCCGTCGGCGGTGACCACGAGCGCGTCCCGGTCGCCGTCGCCCTCGAGGTCGACCGCGAGCACGGCCCGGATGTCGGCGTCGGTGAGCTCGATCGGGGCGCCCTCGATCGCCACCCGGCGCGTGCCCGCGGGGAACGTCTCTCCGGTGCGTGGCTCGAAGGCGGGATCGGGCGGCTCCGGATCGGGTGCCGGAGCCTCGGCCGGCGTACCCGTGTCCGCCCCGAAGGGCACGCGGGAATCGGCGGGCTCGCACGAGCCGCAGCCCGCCGTGAGCGAGAGGACGGTGGCGAAGACCCCCAGCGCGCGCATGGACGCCGTTCTACCACTTTCGCGCCGCGGTTCCATTTCGACCGGGCCGCGCCTATGGTTGCCGCTCCTGCATGCGCCCGGCTCATCTCCTCGGAATCGCTTCGGCTCTGCTCGCCACCGCCGCGAGCGCGGCCGCCCAGGACGAGCTCGAGGCGGGAGCGCAGGCCGGCTCGGGCGCGGCTCTGGAGGACGAGCCGGGGGCGGCAGCGCAGGCCGGCTCCGAGGACGACCTGGTCCTCTACGGCGAGGGCGTCGGCCAGTACCGCCTGCGCGCGAGCTTCATGAACGAGATCCCGCTCTCACCCCCGGTGCCCGGGACCGTCCCCGCCGACACCGACGAGCTCGGCCAGGAGTTCTGGGTGAGCCAGTGGTTCCGCGTGCGGCTCGAGCTCGGCGTGCGCGACCGGATCCGGCTGGTGGGCGAGGCGGACGCGTTCGAGGGGCTCGTGGTCGGTCAGTTCACGCAGGGCGTCGAGGCGGCGCGGCGCGCGAGAGAGAAGGCGACGGCGTTCCCGGGCGTCCAGGCGCGGGCGCTCTTCCTCGAGTGGATCGACGAGAGCTACCGCGTGCAGGGAGGGCTCGTCCCGGTGCACTGGGGGCTCGGCATCTTCGACAACGACGCGGCGCACGAGCCGCCGTTCGGGGACTACAGATACGGCGACGTCGTCACGCGCCTCGCCCTCACCGCGCGGCCGTGGGGCGCCGACTCGCCGGTCCACCTCGGGGTGGCGGGCGATCTGGTGTACGAGGACCAGCGGGCGCAGATCCGGGACGACGACACGGCCTGGCGCGGCGTCCTCGCCGCCGCCTACCAGAAGGACGAGCGGCGCCTCGGCGTCCTCGGCGTCTACCGCCACCAGCGGAGCGACGTCGAGCGCGGCGGCCGGCAGGTCGCCGACCTCACCGACGAGGTCACGCTGGACGTCTACGCGCGCTGGGACGTCGAGGACCCCTCGGGCGGCGAGGTGTTCGGCGCGCTCGAAGCCGCATACACGCACTCCGAGCTCCGCCTCGGCGGTCCGGTCTCGCGCACCGACTCCGGACGCGACCTGCTCGCGGTCGTCGGGCAGCTCGGCCGCACGAGCGGGAGCGTCGACGTGGTCTTCGAGCTCGGCTACGCGTCCGACGGCGGGCTCGATCGCGCCGTCATCCACCCAGACCACCAGGTGGGCCTCCTGCTCTTCCCCGAGGTCGTCGCCTGGCAGACCGCGCGCGCGGCGACGCTGCTCGAGCGTCTCGTGATCGAGGGGCCGGTCCCCGCCGGCACCCCGCTCGCGCCGACCGAAGGCGGCGTCGCCGGCGCGGTCTACCTCTTCCCGACCGTGACCTGGCGCATCGCGTCCTTCCTCCGCCTGAGGCTCGGCGCCGTCTGGGCGCACGCGGTGGCGGACGTGGTCGACCCCTACCGGCTCGGGGCCGAGGGGACCCGGGCCAACTACCGAGGGGGCGATCCGGACAACCGGGACCTCGGGCTCGAGCTCGACGGTCAGCTCCACGCGCAGGGCGAGCTGTCGCCCGGCGTCGTCCTGTCGGGCGGCCTCGAGGGGGCGTGGCTCTTGCCCGGGCACGCGTTCGACGACGCAGCCGGGGACACGCTCGACCCGCTCGGGCTCTTCCGGGTCCGCCTGGGCCTCACGTTCTAGGCCGCTCTCCGGTGGACATCGCCACCGGGTTTCGGGAGAATCCGCGGGACCTTCACCTCGGGGAGAGTGGCAGATGGACATCCGGAAGCTCGTTGGCATGGGGATCCTGGCGGGCGCGCTCGGGCTCGCGGGCTGCGGGGACGACGACGGCGGCAGCGACGCCGGCGGCGGCGGCACGGACGGCGGCGGCACGGACGCCGGGCCGATGGATCCCGATCTGCCGCTCGCGCAGGTAGGCGACGACATCTCGCCGGACGATCCGCAGGCGATCGACCCGGCGACCGCGATGCCGGCGGACTTCAGCTGCGTCGGGTCGGTGACCGCGCCGGCGGACGACGGAGCCGAGATCTCGTTCACGCTGACGATGGAGGACTTCCAGGAGGGCAACCCCGTCCCGGACGTCTGCGTCGAGTTCTATCCCGACAACACCCTCGACACGGACGACACGTGCGACGGCATGACGACCGACGAGGAGGGCAACATCACCGTGATGGACAACGCGGGGAGCTGGTATGCCTACCGCGTCTTCCCGCACACCGGCCCGACCCCGGCGACGACGGTCGTGGGCTCGGTGCAGTACAACGAGGCGTCGCCGGATTCCGACGGCGGCGACGCCACGGGCAACAGCGTCTCGCAGGCGACCATCAACCTGATCCCCACCGTGCTCGGCTTCCGGCGCGCGGAGGGGACGGCGGTCCTCGCGGGCACGCTGTCCGACTGCAACGACGATCCCGTCTACGGTACGATTATCCGCGTGTACTCTCCGGACGGCACGCTGATCGCCGAGGGCAGGCGACAGAGCGAGCCGCACTTCCGCTACTTCGACGGCGACGACTTCCCGAACGGCAGCCAGCCGTGGTCGCACCGGGACGGCCTGTACGCCGCGGCCAACCTCCCGGTGTCCGACATGCCGGTCTTCGTCGAGCTGTGGGGCCGGACGGCCGAGGGCGCGCCGCTCGAGCTTCTCGGGTGTGAGACCGCGCGGCTCTTCGCCGACACGGTCACGATCCTGAACGTCGGCCCGAAGCGCTCCGACGGGCCGACCTGTCCGGGCGAGATGTGATCGACACGGCCCCCGCTTTCGTATCGGGAGGAGGGAGAGAGATGCGCGCGAGGTGGTTCGCGTTGGTCGCCGCGGCCCTGATCGGGGCGCCCACGGGCGTGCTCGCCCAGCCGCCGGCCGAGGACGGCCCCGAGGCCGAGGAGGCCGAGGGGGCGGAGGCCGCGGAGGCTCCCGAAGCGCCGGAGGCCGAGGACGCGCAGACCGAGCCCGCTCCGAGCGCGCCCACGGACGTCGAGGCCGAAGAGGCCGAGGAAGGGGAGGGCGAGGAGCCCGAGCCCACCGAGACCTCCCTGCCCGCCTTCCCGCGAACGGCGGCCGGCTCCGGCGCGCCCCGGCCGGCGGCCGACCCGGAGGGCGGGCGCATCCCGCTCGAGCTCGATCTGCACGGGTACTACCGCGTGCGGGCGGTGTGGAACCGAAACGTGCCGGTGGCTCGCTTCGGCGCGTTCGCGCCGGAGGACCACGCGCACCGGCACGCGGGCTACCTCTTCCAGCGCCTGCGGCTCGAGCCGTCGGTGGCGTACGGCTCGGACCCGGCGAACCCCGTCGCGGCCCTGTACATGCAATTCGACGGGCTCGACAACGTGGTCTGGGGCGACAACGCGCGGCTCGCGGCGACGCCGCTCTTCGCGGGCGATCCCTCCCTCGCGGACGTCGAGGCGGGCGACGTCCCGAGCTTCCGGCTCGAGCGGGCGTGGCTCCAGTTCCTCATGCCCATCGGGCAGATCCGGGTCGGCCGGATGCCGTCCCAGTGGGGGCTCGGCATCCTCACGAGCGACGGGAACGGCCTCGGCGAGTGGGGCGATCCGCAGTTTGGCACGACGTACGACCGGCTCCTGTTCGCGACGCGGCCGCTCACGATCGTGAACGCGCTGACGAACGGCGACTCCCGCCCGACGCCGCTCATCTTCGTCCTGGCCTACGACAAGCTCGTCGAGGATCCGCTCGGCGTCGAGAGCGACCCCACGCCGCGTCCCACGTTCCCGCTCGAGTTCCTCACCAACGGCGGCGACGACGTCCAGGAATTCATCACCGCGCTCGTCTGGAACGACCCGGACCTGAACCCGAACCGGGCGACCGACGAGCTCACGGCGGGCCTGTACTTCGTCAACCGCTGGCAGACGCACACCGAGTCGGACATCTACATCTTCGACGCGTTCTGGAACTTCCGCTACGCGCTCGGCCCGCGCGCGCCGTCGTTCTACACGGGCGGCGAGATCGTGACGATCCAGGGCAGCTCCCGGGCGCTGCCCTTCGCGGGCGGGTGCGACGACGCGACCGGCGTCTGCAACGAGGTCGACGCGAGCATCTGGGGCGCGGTCGCGCGGGCGGGAGTCATCGATCGCGACGAGACCTGGGCGGCCACGCTCGAGGGCGGCTTCTCGTCCGGCGACGACCAGTACTTCGACGACGCCTTCACCGTGCGGCCGCTCCACCCGGACTACCACGTGGGCCTCGTCCTCTATCAGGTGGCGCTCGCCTCGCAGACGGCCATCGCGCTCGAGAACCTGACGGAGGACCCGCGCGCGCTCTGGTCGCGCGGCGGCGTGTGGAACTCCTGGTACCTCTGGCCGCAGGCCCGCTACACGCTCATCCCGGGCGTGGAGCTGCACGGAGCCTTCCTCCTCGCCTGGGCCGACCAGCTCACGCCGGCCATCTACGAGAACGACGATCAGAACATCCCGCCCGACGCCTCCTGCGGCCTGTTCGAGGGCCGGTGCTTCATCGGCTGGGAGGCCGACGTCGCGCTGCGCCTGAAGTGGGGCGAGAACGACCTCATGTGGTGGGACACGGAGTTCGGCTTCATGGGCGTCGGCGACGCCCTCCGCGCCAACGCGGAGGGCCAGGCCCCCGGCTTCACCGAGGACACCCTCTGGAGCCTCCAGACCCGCGTCGCCATGAAGTTCTGAGGAGCTCGAGGGTTCCGACACCTGCGCTCGTGAGAGTGCTCACCCTGCTCCCACCCCTGCCCGAAATGGACGTAGGAGAGCAGGCGGGCGTCTTGCATCCTTGTCAGCCTTCATTGCGAGCGCGCCGCCAAGCGCCGCTCCGGGCCGCGCACAACGCAACACCCCATGTCTGTCCTGTTTGCCGCCGACACCATCATGTTGGGGCGTAGGCGGAAGGAATTCGCACGCGATTTCGCGCGGGCCAACACGGCGACGGGCCGCAGGGGCCGCTGAAGTGATCAGCCATGTCGCAACACCCTTACGGATCGACGTGACGCTTCGGACCATCACCACTGCGGACAATCAGGCGTCCCCGTCATAGGAATCACGCCCGTTCAGTCTTGCCCCTGTACCTTCGACTCAGCCTCGGTCGTCCGGTTCGCGATAGGGTCGCGGCCGAGGTGAGGCCGGACCGTCGGGAGCTACCTTGTGCCCCCTGTGCTTCGAGCGCCTGGGGGGGACGTGTGCCC
>JBDIVX010000290.1:0-5661 GCA_039794305.1 Candidatus Neutrinellum sp. | reverse complement strand
GCGCCTGTCGCGGGGCGTGCTGACGATCCACGCCGCGACGAGCGTGTGGGCGCACGAGCTCGAGATGCTCAAGCCGCAGCTCCTGGGCTCGCTCCGGAGAAACGCCCCGAACGCCGGCGTCCGGGAGCTGCGGGTGCGCGTCGGGCCGCGCCCGCCCCTCGACCGGCCCATGGCGCGGGAGCGCCGATCGACCCCGATCGTCCCCGTGACGGCGCTCCCGGAGGATCTCGCGAGGGCGCTCGCGGCGGTGGGCGACGACGCAGTGCGCGAGGCCGTGGCGCAGGCGGCCGGGGTGTCGCTCGGCGCGATGGACCGCCGGCGGCGGTAGACCCCACGGCGAATGTGGTTAGCTTGGCGGGCGACGTGAGCCGCACCGAGCACGAGATGGTCTCCCCCGGCGTGGTCCGCGGACGCTGGTGGCACCGCACCGAGAGGGGCCGCATCCAGTGCGACCTGTGCCCACGCTTCTGCAAGCTCAAGGAGGGGCAGCGGGGCTTCTGCTTCGTGCGTCAGGCCGACGCCGACGGCGTGCTCCTCACCAGCTACGGCCGGGCCTCGGGCTTCTGCGTCGACCCGATCGCGAAGAAGCCGCTCAACCACTTCCTGCCGGGCTCGAGCGTGCTGAGCTTCGGCACCGCGGGCTGCAACCTGGGGTGCCGGTTCTGCCAGAACTGGGACATCTCGAAGGCGCGCGAGATGGAGAAGCTCGCCGACTGGGCGCCCGCCGAGGCGGTCGCGCGCGCCGCGAAGCAGGCGGGCTCGAGGAGCATCGCCTTCACCTACAACGATCCGGTCATCTTCGCCGAGTACGCCATCGACTGCGCGAAGGCGGCCCACGACGAGGGTCTGAAGACGGTCGTCGTCTCGGCCGGCTACATCACGCCCGAGGCGCGGGGAGACTTCTACGAGAACATCGACGCCGCCAACATCGATCTCAAGGGCTTCACCGAGCACTTCTACCGGAAGCTCTGCTTCGCCGAGCTCGGGCCGGTGCTCGACACGCTGCGCTGGCTGAAGCACGAGACGAACGTGTGGCTCGAGGTGACCACCCTGCTCATCCCGGGGCAGAACGACTCCGAGGAGGAGGTCGCCCGCCTGTGCGAGTGGCTCGCCGACAACCTCGGGCCCGACGTGCCCCTGCACTTGTCGGCCTTCCATCCCGACTTCGAGATGCGCGACATCCCGGCCACGCCGCCCGCGACGCTGGCCCGCGCGCGGCAGCAAGCCCGGGCGGCGGGCCTCCGCCACGTCTACACCGGCAACGTCCACGACCCGGCCGGACAGTCCACCTACTGCCACGCCTGCGGCGAGGTCCTGGTCGAGCGCGACTGGTACACCCTCGGCAAGTACGCGATCGACGAGCAGGGCCGCTGCCGCTCGTGCCGAACCCCGCTCGCCGGCGTCTTCGACTCCGCCCCCGGCACCTGGGGCCCCCGCCGCCACCGCCTGCACATCACGTGATGATCACCGGGTGCGGGCGGCGCGGCACATGTCGGCGAGGACGGCGGCGCCCTGCTCGCCGGTGAGGAGGTCGCGGACGTCCTCGGGCAGGGGCACTTCGAGCGCGACGAGGCGCTGCTCGGCCAGCATCTCGACGGTGACGCCGAGGACGCGGGCCATCTCGCGCATCTGGTCGATGCCGGGGTCGGCGATCTCGGCGGCCTCGAGGCGCGCGACGGTGCGCCGCGAGACGCCCACGCGCTGGGCCAGCTCGAGCTGGCTCAGCCCGCGCAGGTCGCGCAGCGTTCGCAGGTTGCGGGCGATGACGTCGCGGGTGGCCATGGAGGCGGTGCAGGTTGTTCGGTCCGGGCCGGCTCGTCAACCGTGGCGTCTCGCCGCAGCCGCGAGGCGCGAGACGAGCCCCCGGACGGCCGCCACGGCCTGCTCCGCGCCGCCCGCCTGCTCGATGGCCCGGACGACCGCCGTCCCGACGACCACCGCGTCCACCTTCGACGCCGCGAGCGCCACGTCGTCCGGCGTCTTGATGCCGAACCCGAGCGCGACGGGCAGGCCCGTGTCGGCCGCGACCGCGCGCGCCCGCTCGGCGGCCGCCCCGATGTCCGTCCCCTGCGCGCCGGTCACGCCGGTGGTCGAGACGTAGTAGATGAACGCGGTCGCCGTCGACGCCGCGAGCTCGACGCGCCACCGGTTGCTCGTCGGAGCGACCAGCGGGACGAAGTCGAGGCCGCGGGCGACCGCCGGCCCGCGCAGCGGCTCGCACTCCTCGGGCGGCAGGTCGACGACGAGGAGCCCGTCGACGCCGGCCCGGGCCGCGTCGGTGACGAGCTGCGTCTCGCCGTACGCCAGGATCGGGTTGTAGTACCCGAAGAGCAGGACGGGCACGTCGGTCAGGCTCCGCGCCTCCTGCACGGCCGCGAGCACCCCGCGCAGCGAGGTCCCGCGCGCGAGCGCCCGCTCGCTCGCCCGCTGGATGGCCGGCCCGTCCGCCGTCGGATCACTGAACGGCACGCCGAGCTCCACCACGTCGGCGCCCGCCTCCGCCGCCGCGGCGACGAGGCGCGGCGTCGTCTCGAGGTCCGGGTCGCCCGCGCACACGTACACGACGAGCGCGGCCCGGCCCTCGCCGCGCGCTCGGCCGAGCGCCTCGCCGATCCGCCCCATCAGCGCCGCTCCTCGAGCCAGGCGCGCACGCTCTCGAGGTCCTTGTCGCCCCGACCCGAGAGCGAGACGACGACCACCGCGTCCGGCCCGAGCGCCCGCCCGAGCTCCGGCAAGTACGCGATGGCGTGGCTCGACTCGAGCGCCGGCAGGATGCCCTCGGTCCGCGCGAGCTGCTGGAACCCGGCGACGGCCGCCGCGTCGTCCACCGACGCGTACACCGCCCGCCCCGTGTCGCGGAGCCAGGCGTGCTCCGGGCCGACGCCCGGGTAGTCGAGCCCGGCGCTGATCGAGTGCGCTTCCTGCACCTGCCCGTCCTCCGTCTGCAGGACGTACGTCTTCATGCCGTGCAGCACGCCCACCCGGCCCGCGGTCAGCGTCGCCGCGTGCCGGCCCGTCTCGACGCCCTCACCGGCCGGCTCGACGCCCACGAGCTTCACCCGTGCGTCGCGCAGGAACGCCGCGAAGATGCCGAGCGCGTTCGAGCCGCCGCCCACGCACGCGACCACCGCGTCCGGAAGACGCCCCGCCGCCGCCACGATCTGCTCGCGCGCCTCGCGGCCGATGACGTCCTGGAAGTCGCGCACGATGGTCGGGTACGGGTGCGGCCCCGCGACCGAGCCCACGCAGTAGTACGTCGTCTCGACGTTCGTCACCCAGTCGCGGAGCGCCTCGTTCATGGCGTCCTTGAGCGTGCGCGACCCCGCATCGACCGAGTGCACCTTCGCCCCGAGCAGCTCCATCCGCAGCACGTTCGGGGCCTGCCGCCGCACGTCCTCGGCGCCCATGAACACCTCGCACGGCAGCCCGAAGAGCGCACAGGCCGTCGCCGTCGCCACGCCGTGCTGCCCCGCTCCCGTCTCGGCGATGACCCTCGTCTTGCCCATGCGCTCGGCGAGCAGCACCTGGCCGATGGTGTTGTTCACCTTGTGCGCGCCGGTGTGGCAGAGGTCTTCGCGCTTGAGCCACACGCGGCAGCCGACCTCCGCCGACAGGCGCTCGGCGAAGTAGAGCGGCGTGGGTCGCCCGACCCAGTCGGCGAGGAGCTGCTTGCGGCGCTCCTCGAACGCGCGGTCGGCGCGCGCCTCGGCGTACGCGCGGGCGAGCTCGTCGAGCGCCGGCACGAGCGTCTCGGAGACGAAGCGCCCGCCGAAGGGACCGAAGCGTCCGACCTGAGCCTCCTCGTGGGCCATGACCGCGGGGGGTTATCACGCGCCCCGGGCGGCGTCGACGAACGCCGCCGCGAGGTCCCGGTCCTTGCGCCCCGGCGCCCGCTCGACCCCGCTCGCCACGTCCACCGCGAAGGGGCGGACGGCCCGGATCGCCTCGGCCACGTTGTCGGGCCGGAGGCCGCCGGCGAGCAGCAGCTCGCGTCCTCGCGCGATCTCCCGGGCGAGGTCCCAGTCGAAGGAGCGACCGGTCCCGCCGGCCATGCCCGCCACCGAGGCGTCGAGCAGCAGGCGCTCGCCCGGGTAGCGCGCGGCGAGGGCGTCGACCGGCGCGCTCCCCACGCGAAGCGCCTTGTAGGCCCAGGAGCCGAGGGCTCGGACCGACTCGGGCGGCTCGTCGCCGTGGAGCTGCGCCCAGCCGACGCCGGTCGCCTCCCGCACCCGCCGGATCTCCCCGACCGGTGCGTCGACGAACACGCCCACGATCTCGGCGCGCCCGCCCACCGCGCGCACGATCGCCGCCGCCGCCTGTTCGCTGCACCGGCGCGGCGAGCCGGCCCAGAAGTTCAGCCCGAGAAGGTCGGCGCCGGCCTCCACGCACGTCCGCGCGTCCTCGACCGTCGTCACGCCGCAGATCTTCACCCGGACCATGGCGCCGCGAAGCCTAGCAGCCCGGGAACGACAGGCCCCACCGGCCGGGGACTCGTGGTCGCCGAGGCAACAGTCGGCGCGCGGGCTGACGGAGAATTCGAGTGGAACGTCGGTTGCACTCCGGCCCGGCCATGCGTCACGGCCTCCCCTACCCTGCGCTCGTCGTCCTCTTGCTCGCCTGCTCGCCCGGAGGCGTCAGCGGAGGTGGAGGCGGGCGCGACGACGGCCCCCTGCCCGCCATGGACGGCGACGCCGGCCCCGCGACCACGCCGGGCTACGACGCCGGGCCCCGGCCCGACACCGGCCCCTCCGGCCCGCCGCCCCCGCCGGACGCCGACGGGGACGGGCTCCCGGACGACGACGAGGTCGCCCGCGGGACCGATCCCATGAACGAGGACACGGACGGTGACGGCCTCGCCGACGGCGTCGAGGTGGTCGCCGGCACCGATCCGCTCGACGCCTCGAGCACGATCCCGGAGACCGACTTCTACGTCGTCCTGCCCTACGAGGACCCCGCGCAGACGGGCGAGCTCGACTTCACGGCGCGCCTCGGCAAGGCCGACGTCTTCTTCCTGATCGACACGACCGGCAGCATGGGTGGCGCCATCCGCAACGTGCAGAGCACGCTCTCGAGCGTCATCGTGCCGGCCATCGACGCGTCCATCGCCGACGCCACGATGGGCGTCGCCGAGTACCGCGACTTTCCGACCTCGCCCTACGGCAGCGGGGGCGACTTCCCGTTCCGCCTGCGCCAGACCGTCACCGACAGCGTCCCGGCGGTGCAGAGCGCGCTCGCGGCGCTCGTCGCGGGCGGGGGCGCCGACGGCCCCGAGAGCATGACCGAGGCGCTCTACCTGACCGCGCGAGACACCTGCTCCACGGGCGTGGGGCGCGGCGCCGCCTGCTTCCGGACCGACGCCCAGGCCATCGTGGTGGTGGTGACCGACGTCGTGACGCACAACGGCCCGGGCGGTGCCAACGGCTACTCCTTCGCCGCGCGGACCTGGGACGAGTCGATCGCGGCCCTCAACGGCATCGGCGCCAAGATCCTGGGCGCGCGCGTCGGCTGGACCGACCACCTGACGGAGCTCGCGAACGCCACGAGCTCGCGCCGCGCCGACGGAAGCCCCACCATCTACTCGGCACCGGGCGGCGCGGTCGACCGCGCGGTGGTCGACGGCATCGTGGACCTCGCGGGCGGCATCCCGCAGGACGTGAGCCG
>JBDIVX010000289.1:0-5732 GCA_039794305.1 Candidatus Neutrinellum sp. | reverse complement strand
CGTGCCCGCCAGGTTCGCGCCTCCCTCGCGGGGACGCGCGATGCCGAAGTCGGCGAGCTTCAGACCCGGCCGCACGTCCTCGTCCGTGCACACGAGCACGTTGCCGGGCTTGAGATCGCGGTGGACCACCCCGCGGGCGTGGGCGTGGGCGAGGGCGTCGAGCAGCGCGAGGAGGGCGTCCGAGAGCTCTCGCCACGACGGCGGGCGCCAGCGCGAGAGCGTCCCGCCGGACGCCCACTCCATGACGAGGTACGGCGAGCCCTCGACCAGGCGCCCTGCCGACGCGCGGGTGACCTCGGACGGGATCTCGCCGTGATCGAACACGAGCACGACGTTCGGGTGATCGAGGCCCGCCACCGTGCGCACCTCCCCGCGGAAGAACGAGACGTACCGCGGCTCGCGAGCGCGCACCGCGTGAACGACCTTCACCGCCACCGGGACGCGCTGCCCGCGGTGGAGGCCCTGCCACACGTCCGCCATTCCGCCGCTGGCGACGGGCGCGACGAGATCGAAAGGCCCGAGCCGGATCATCCCCTTGGGGGGATGGTACTACCGAGGCGCCCTCTCGCGGATTGCAGCGCTGCCTACCAGATGGTAGACAGACTGCGACCGGCCGGTAGGACCACCACCGGACCGGGCGCACATCCCCAGCTTCCCGAGGGCACCACACATGGGCGTTCCGAACCGTTACATCCTCCACCAGGGCTCGGTGCTGCGCGCGCTCGGCCAGGGAGCCTTCGCCGCGCTCAGGCAGCGGATGGGCGAGCTGCCCACCGGACCGGTGACGACGCCGGGGCCCGAGGTCCGGGCGGTCGTCTCGCCGCGGCCGCGGGACCTCGTGCGCGACTACGTGCGCCACGTCGGCGGCGATCCGAGCGCCTACAAGCGCACGGTCCCGCCGCACATGTTCCCCCAGTGGGGGTTCGGGCTGGCCGCGCGCACGCTCACCGGCGTGCCCTATCCGCTGCTCGAGGTGCTGAACGGCGGCTGCCGCATGGAGGTGAACGCGCCCGTCCCGAACGACGAGCCGCTGCACGTGAGCGCGCGCCTCGAGGACGTGGACGACGACGGCCGGCGCGCCGTCTTGCACCAGCGCATCGTGACCGGGACCTCCTCGCACCCGGAGGCCCTCGTGGGCCACCTCTACGCGATCGTCCCGCTCCGCGGCGGCAAGAGCGACGGCGGCGGGGCACCGAAGAAGGACAAGCCGCGCGTCCCCTCGAGCGGCGTGCGCGAGCTCGCCTTCTGGCGGATCGGCGACCGGGCCGGCCTCGAGTTCGCCAAGCTCACGGGCGACTTCAACCCCGTCCACTGGGTCCCGCCCTACGCCAAGTCCTTCGGCTTCCGGAACGTCATCCTGCACGGCTTCGCGACCATGGCGCGCGCGGTCGAGGGGCTGAACCGCTCGCTCTTCGCGGGCGACGTCGGGCGCCTTCGGGTCTTCGACTGCCGCTTCACGCGGCGGCTGGTCCTGCCCGCGCGCGTGGGCCTGTACGTCGCGCCCGACCAGCGGGTCTGGGTCGGTGACGCGCCGGGCGGCCCCGCGTACCTGACGGGGCACTTCGAAACGGGAGAGCACGCATGAACGACTTCCTCCTCGAGCTCGGGCAGAACCCGCAGGCGCGCCGGTTGATCAAGAGCCTCGGCCTGCCGATCCCGGTGCCACAGGTGCTCCGGCGCTCGCACTCGCCGTACGAGGAGCGGCCGCTCGCCGAGCGGGCCGTCGTCGTCGCGGGCGCAGGGGAGCTCGGGTCGGTGCTCGGCGACACGCTCTCTCGCGCGGGCGCGAACCCGCACGTCGTCGGCGACGAGGCGGCGCTCGAGCCGTGGCGAGATCCCGGCGAAGCGTTCGGTCGGCCTGCGACCCTGCACGCGCCGGGCGAGCCGCCCGAGGGCCTGCGGGCCGACGCGCTCGTGTTCGACGCGACGGGGATCGGTCGTCCCGAGGAGCTGCGCACGCTCTACGACTTCTTCCACCCGTGGATCGGCACGCTCGAGAAGAGCGGTCGCGTGGTGGTGCTCGGCCGGCCGGCCGGGCGTCGATCCAGGCAGGCGGCGGCCGCCGCGAGCGCGGCGCTCGAGGGGTTCACCCGGAGCGTCGCGAAGGAGGTGGGGCGGCAGGGCGCGACCGGCAACGTGGTGTACGTCGAACCGGGCGCCGAGGAGCGCCTGCCCGCGGTCCTCCGGTTCCTGCTGAGCGATCGCTCGGCCTACGTCACCACGCAGCCCTTCTTCGTGACCGCAGCGGCGAAGGCGGCGGACCGCCGCCCGCTCACCCGGCCCCTCGAGGGGCGCGTCGCGCTCGTGACGGGCGCGGCGCGCGGGATCGGCGCGGCGACGGCCGAGCTGATGGCGCAGGAAGGTGCGCACGTCGTGGTCCTCGACCGTCCGGCGGACGACGGCCCGGCGAGCAAGGTCGCGCGCGCGATCGGCGGGTCGGTCCTGCTCGTCGACGTGAGCGATCCCGAGGCGCCCGAGCGGATCGTCTCGGACCTCACCGAGCGCTTCGGCGGCGTCGACGTCGTCGTCCACAACGCGGGCGTGACGCGCGACAAGACGCTGCGCCGGATGAAGCCGGAGCACTGGGACCAGGCGGTCGACATCAACCTCGCCTCGGTCGTGCGCATCACCGACGCGCTCCTCGAAGGTCCGCTCCGCGCCGGCGGGCGGATCGTCATGCTGTCGTCCATCGCCGGGCTCGCGGGCAATGTGGGCCAGACGAACTACGCCGCGAGCAAGAGCGGCATCGTGGGCCTCGTCGAGAACCTCGCGCCCAAGACGGCCGAGCGGGGCATCACCGTCAACGCGGTCGCGCCGGGGTTCATCGAGACGCGCCTGACCGCGGCCATGCCCGTCGTCATCCGGGAGGCGGCGCGGCGGATGAGCGCGCTCGGTCAGGGCGGGCTGCCCGAGGACGTGGGTCAGGTGATCACGTTCCTGTCGACGCCCGGGGCCGACGGGATCACGGGCCAGGTCGTGCGCGTCTGTGGCGGCGCGCTCGTGGGGAAGTGAGGGCGGGATGGCGAAGAGCGAAGTGAAGAAGGGCAAGAAGGCCGGCGCGAAGAAGAAGGCCCCGAAGAGCGGCCGCCGCCGCGCCGTCGTCGTGGGAGGGGTGCGGACCCCCTTCCTCAAGGCCTTCACCGGGTTCACGAAGATGGACACGATCGCGCTCGGCGACGCGGCGACCCGCGCCCTCCTCGAGCGGTTCGAGGTGCCTCGCCAGGAGATCGACGCGATCGTGTGGGGCGGCGTCATCCTGCCCGGCACGGCGCCGAACGTGGCGCGGGAGATCGCGCTCGACCTCGGCCTGCCGCACTCGGCCGAGGGCATGACGGTCACGCGCGCGTGCGCGAGCGGGCTGCAGGCGGTGACCCTCGCCGCCGCCGCGATCGAGCGCGGCGAGGCCGACGTCGTCATCGCCGGGGGGAGCGACTCGACGAGCAACGCGGAGCTCAAGGTGCCGCAGAAGGTCGTGCACACGTTCGCTCCGCTCGCGCTGGGCGGGAAGGGCTCGCCGATGGACTACCTGGCGGCGCTCTCGCAGCTCATGCCCATCACCGACATCCTGCCGCGCGCCCCCAAGATCGCCGAGCGCACCACCGGCGAGGTGATGGGCGAGGCCGCCGAGCGGATGGCCCGGCGCCACGGCGTGACGCGCGAGGAGCAGGACGACTTCGCGTTCCGCTCCCACCAGCGCGCGGCCGAGGCGATCGGATCGGGGCGCTTCGACCAGGAGGTCACGCCGGTCGAGACCCCCGACGGGCGGTGGATCCACACCGACGGGCTCGTCCGCGGGGACACGAGCGTCGACAAGCTCGCGAAGCTCCGGCCGGTGTTCGCGAAGGACGGGACGGTCACCGCCGGCAACGCGAGCCCGCTCACCGACGGCGCGGCGGCGGTGCTGCTCATGAGCGAGGACAAGGCGCGCGCGCTCGGCTACACGCCGCTCGCCGCCTTCCGGAGCTGGGCCTACGTCGGCGTGGACCCGGCCGATCAGCTCCTCATGGGCCCTGCCCTCGCGATGCCGAAGGCGCTCGCGCGCGCGGGCATGAGGCTGTCGGACGCCGACCTCGTCGACATGCACGAGGCGTTCGCCGCGCAGGTGCTCAGCGTCCTCCGGATGCTCTCGAGCCGCGCCTTCGCCCGCGAGCGGCTCGGCACGGACGAGGCGGTGGGCGACGTCGACCCGGCGTCCCTGAACGTGCACGGCGGCTCGGTCGCGATCGGCCACCCGTTCGGCGCGACCGGCGCCCGCATGGTGACCACGATGGCCAACGAGCTCTCGGTCGCCGACAAGGAGACGGCCCTGCTCGGCATCTGCGCCGCCGGCGGCCTCGGCGCCGGCGCCGTGCTCGAGCGGGTGTGATCCGGAGAGGCCTCGCACTCGAGCGCCTCGCGCACGCGCGGCCGGTCAGTCATGCGCCGGGCCACCGTGCGCGTCTCGCTCGCCCACCGACCAGCCGCTGCGCCGCCTCGGAACCCTCCGGAAGACGGACCGCTCTCCGTCGAAACCCGCCTTCGCCCAAGTCCCGTCCGGAAGACGGACCGCTCTCGGCCGAAACCCGCCCTTCGCCGGAGTCCCGTCCGGAAGACGGACCGCTCTCGGCCGAAACCCGCCCTTCGCTCAAGTCCCGTCCGGCGACGACCACGAGGTGCTCGCTGTCGCGGGTCCACGGGGTCGTCGCGAAGTCGCCGTGGATGGCCTCGACCTCCAGGCCCGCCTCGGCGAGGACCGGGGCGACCTGGTCGTGCAGGAGGTAGCGGTGGGTGATGGTGCCCTCGACGACGTCGGTGCCGTCGCGCGCGACGTGTACGTACGTCGCCTCGACGCGCTGCGCCTCGCGATCCCAACGGCTGCGCTCGAAGACGTCCCAGCGCTTGCCCGCGTGCTCCACCGAGACGACCGGGACGAGCGCGTCGTCGGCCAGGTCCTCCGGGGCGGACTCCTCGTGGAACGCGTCGGCGCTCCACGCGTCGAAGACGAGCCGCCCGCCGTCTGCGAGCAGCTCCCGCACCGTCCGGAGGCAGCGCCCGAGCGCCTCGGCGTCGAGGTTGTACAAGGTCCCGTAGGGCGCGAGCACCCGGTCGAACCGCGCGCGCAGCCAGAAATCGGACATGTCCGCGCGCACGAGCCCCGTCTCCCGAGGCAGCCGCGCCCGCGCCGTCGCGAGCAGGCGCCGGTCGCGGTCGAGGCCGACGAGCAGCCTGCCCTCGGATCCGAGCGCGCCGAGCACCCGCCCGAAGCCGCACGCGAGCTCGAGCACGCTCGCCGCGCTTTCGCACGCGCGCCGGTAGAAGGCGACGTCGCCGGGGTTGCCGCGGTGGACCAACTGGTAGAGCTCGGGATCGTAGGTCACGCCGCGCGACGGTACCCCGGACCGACGGTGACGGGGAGCGCCCGCGGCACCACGGAGAACGCGAGCGGCTCGCGGGTGATGAGCTCGCCGTCGACGTTGAACCACATGGGCGGGTCCGACTCGAGCGTCACGCGCCGCGCCCGGCGGTGGAGCGCGTGCGGGCTCTCGAGGATCGTCCCGGCGGCGAGCCTCGCCGCGAGCCCCCCGAGCTCGAGCACGGTGCCGTGGCGGATGATGAGAGATCGAGCAGCCCGTCCTCCGGATCGGCCGTCGGCGCGACGCGCAGGCCGCCGCCGGAGGTCCGGCAGTTCGCCACGACCGCCGCGAGCGCCGCGATCTCCTCGGGCGGGCCGTCGTCGACGCGGACGATCGTGC
>JBDIVX010000288.1:0-5740 GCA_039794305.1 Candidatus Neutrinellum sp. | reverse complement strand
TTTAGGAGGTGTGTCGTGCCGATACGTGCGCGATTGGGGGCCTCGTCGAAGAACCGGTGCCTGTCCCGCCGGCCGTGACCCCCGAGCCCGTGTTCGACGACGTCTACGAGGCCTACGGGAGGGTAGCCGCACCGGTTCGGATCGAGGGGATCGTGGGCGGCGCGTCGCCGCTGGACATCGGAGGCGTGGTGACCGTGACTGCGCGAAGCGGTGAAGTGTACTTCTCGGACGCGCTCGGCAATCCGGTCGAAGTGGATCCCGGCATTCCGCCGTCCAGCTACCTTCATCCGGCTAGCAGGTACTTCCCGACCGCGGGTGAGACGCGCCTACTCCTTCTCTACTGCGGCGCGGGGGCGTGCTTCCTGCAGTGGCAAGCCGAGGTCTTGGGGGACAGGGTGAGCGGGCGCGACACCGTGTCCGGAGAGGAGCCGTTGCTGGCAGAGGTCGCAGCGATGTGCGGTCTGTGCCCGCTCGGGGCATGCTAGGCTATGCATCCGCGTCCAACCAGGCCTTGGCTTGTTCCGGCCGACGCTGGTCCCGGGACTGCGGGGTCGTCGATGTAGCCGCGCGGCTCCGGCGACCCGCCGGCGATCCGCCACGCGCGGGTCCGAAGTTGCGCCGTGATGTCGGCCGCGGGGACCTGGCACGGCGCTCGCTTGGGGGTATCCTCTCGGAGGTGGGCATGGCCGACGAGGTAACGGTGGCGGTCCTGCGGGAGATCCGGGACGAGGTTCGCTCGACGCGGACGCAGCTCTCGGAGCGGATCGACGATGTCTCCGATCGGATCGACTCGGTGCGGACGGAGCTCTCGGAGCGCATCGACAAGGTCTCGGAGCGAATGGAGGCGCTCGAGCGGCGGCAGACGCAGACGGAGGTGCGGCTCGCGACCGAGCTCGTCGCGGTGGTGGGCGCGGTGCGCGAGGTGCGCGACACGTTGCGCGAGGGCTTCGATCTCGGCCGGAGGGTCGCCGATCACGAAGCGCGGCTCGCCCGGATCGAGAAGCGGCTCGGTTGAGCGCCGAAAGGTCGCTACCCCGCCTGCGTCAGCACCAGCGAGACGACGAACGTCACCGCGACCGCGAGGAGGATGCCCGCGGCGATGCCGAGGACGCGGAAGCTCCGCTCACCGAGCCTGTCGCTCAGCCACATCCCGAAGAAGGCGCCCGCGACGAAGAAGGCGAAGGTGGCCGGGATGACCGGGTAGCCCTCGCCGACGGCGAGCCACAGGGCGTAGTCCAGGATCAACCCGACCGATCCGCCGGCGATCCACCCGAAGACCGTCGCCATCCGCCGCCTCATGGGAGGCGTTATAGCCGAGATCGCCCCGTTTGACGGTGCGGGCGAGGGTTGCGATCATCGGTGGGCCTCCGATGGCGGCCTCCTCCCTCAAGGCCCACTCGCTGGGCAGCTACCAGGTCATCCGGAAGCTCGGTGCGGGCGGCATGGCCGAGGTGTTCCTCGCGGCCCATCACATGGCCGGGGACGTGGAGCGGCTCGTCGTCGTCAAGGCCATGCTGCCGCACCTCGCGGACGACGACCGGTTCGTCCAGATGTTCATGCGCGAGGCGCGGATCGCGGCGCTGCTGTCCCACCCCAACATCGTCCAGATCCACGACGTCTCGGTCATCGAGGGGCGGCCCTGCATCATCATGGAGTTCCTCCGGGGGCGCGACCTGTGGCACGTCTTGCGGCGCCTCGCCCGGCAGCGCGAGCGCATCCGGCCGGTGGCCGCCGCGGCCATCGTCGCCCAGGCCGCGAGCGGGCTCGAGTACGCCCACAAGAAGCGCGACGACAAGGGCCGGCGGATCGACCTCGTCCACCGCGACATCTCGCCCCACAACCTCTTCCTCACGCGCGACGGCCACGTGCGCGTCCTCGACTTCGGCATCGCCAAGAGCCGCTACCAGCAGCAGCAGACGCAGTCGGGCGTGCTCAAGGGCAAGCTCCCGTACATGGCGCCCGAGCAGGCCCGCGGCAAGCAGGTGGACGGGCGCACCGACGAGTTCGCGCTCGGCGTCGTGCTCTGGGAGATGCTCGCGGGACGCCGGCTGTTCGCACGCGACGATCCGTACCAGACGCTCCACTCGCTCTTCCACATGGACATCGTGCCGCCGTCCGAGCTCGACCCCGCCATCCCCGCGGAGCTCGACGCCATCTGCCTGCGCGCCCTCGCGCGCGATCCGGACGCGCGCTTCGAGAGCTGCGAGGACCTGGCGAACGCGCTGCGCGACTGGCTGCGCCGGGCGAGCACCGAGCGGGAGCCGGCGGTCGTGTCGGCGGCGCTCGAGCAGGCGATCCCCTCGGCGGAGGACGCCTCGTTCTACGGCTTCGATCCCGACTCCACGGCGACGGCCGTGCACCTGCCCGAGGAGGACGAGACATCGGACATCGGGACCGACCCCGAGATGCACGAGATCTTCGACCGCGACGGGACCCCGTCGCGCAGCGGCATCGCGCGGACGGTGGTCCACGACGTGCCGACGGCGATCGCCGACGAGGGCGCAGAGGCGACCCCGCACGTGGTCGAAGCGACCCCGCACGTCTTCGACGCGGGCGCGCCCCCGAGGGCCGGCCTCTCCCGCGGCACCGTGACGCTCGTCGCGGTGGTCCTGCTCGGCTTCCTCGCGGCCGGGGTCGGCGCCGCGGTCGCGGTCTTCGGCGCCGAACCGGAGCAGGCCGCGGACGTGCACCCGTCCGCGCCCCCGCCGCCCCCGCCCGAGCCGGTGCCCGCGCCCGCGCCGCCGGCGCCCGCGGAGATCGCCATCCGCTTCGCCGACGTGCCGCCCGACGTCCGGCTCGAGGTGGACGGCGCCGCGCTCGGGGGGACCACGCTGGACACCTTCGCGAGCGACGAAGTCCGGCGGGTGCGCGCGTTCGTGCGCGACCGCGAGGTGTGGCGCTACGACGGCATCTTCCGCCGGTCGACGACCGTCACGCTCCCCGAGCTCGGTGCGACCGACGAGGCGCCCGCGCCATCCCGCCCGAGCGGCCCATCCCGCCGCGCCGCGCGCCGGCCGCGGCGCACCGAGCCGGCCGCGATGGACGCCCCCGCCATGCGATCGTCGCCGCGCCTCGACAACGATCTGGACCTCGGCTACCCGTGAGCGCCGCGCGCCTGCTCGTCGTCTGCGGAGCGCTCGTGGCCATGACCGCGTGCGAGTCCGGCATCGGCAGCGGCAGAGGCGACGTCGGGTTCGAGGCGGGCTTCATCGAGCTGTGCCGAGAGGGCACCGACGCCGTGGCCCTCCGGACCGAGACCGGCGGCCGGCTGGCGATCGAGGTGCTCGACGCGTGCGGCGCCACCCTCGTCCGCTGCGAGGCGCCGGACCTCTACGCGCCCCACGCCGTCACGAGCATCCGGGTCTCCGGGACCGACCTGCTCGTCGAGGGCTGCGCCGCCCCGGCGGAGGGGGGCGCGGGCCTGCGCGCGACGTTCACGGCGCCCGACGCCGGCGCCGAGACCGAGGTGTACGAGGTAGCCCTGCGCGGGGTGTGCCTCGGGAGCGCTGCGTGCGCCGCGGACGGGGGCGCGTCCTCCGACGCCGGCTCCGCCGACGCGGGCGGGCCCTCCGACGCCGGCACCTGATATCATGCGCGGCGTGCGAAGGGCCCTGAGTCTCGTCGTCCCGCTGCTCGTCGTTCCGTGCTTCGCGACGGTGGCCCAAGGGCAGCGGGGTCGAGGTGAGGAGGAGCGCGCGCGGCAGCACTTCGAGACCGGCGCCATCCTGTATGCGCAGGAGGACTACGAGGGCGCCCTGGCCGAGTTCGAGGCGAGCCACGAGCTGCGCGCCGTCCCCGTCGTCCAGTTCAACATCGCGCAGACCCTCCGGCGCCTGCACCGCTACTCGGAGGCGATCGAGGCCTACGAGCGCTACCTGCACGAGGCCACGGATCTCGACCGCGAGCGGCGCGCGGCCGTCCGCGCGACCATCGCGGAGCTGCGTCGCGCGGTGGCCCCGGTCACCGTCGAGACCGACGTGCCCGGCGTCGAGATCCGGGTCGACGGGCGCACCGCCGGCGTGACGCCCCTCGCCGAGCCGCTCGAGCTCGCGGCCGGTCGCCGGCGGATCGTCGCGCAACGCGACGGCTACGTGACCGTGCGCGAGGAGCTGACCGTGGTCGGAGGCGAGCCCGCGACCCTCAGCTTGCGCATGCCGCCCGAGGACACGGCGGGACGCCTCACCGTCCGCGCGAGCGTGCCCGACGCGCTCGTGCGGATCGACGGGCTCGACGTCGGGATCGCGCCGGTCGAACGGCGGCTCGGCCAGGGCGGTCACCAGGTCGAGGTCGAGGCGCCGGGCCACGAGACCTACCGGCACGAGGTCGTGCTCGGACCGCGCCAGGAGCGGGAGCTGTTCGCCGACCTCGAGACCGAGCGCGCGTTCTACGAGCGCTGGTGGTTCTGGACGGGCGTCGGCGCGGTGGTGCTCGGCGGCGTGATCGTGGCCATCGTCGCGAGCGGCGGCGGTCAGGCCGACCCGGTGCCCGGCACGCTCGGGACGGTGAAGGCGCTCCGGTGGTGAGGTTCGCGCTCGCGCTCGGGCTCGCCGTGCTCTGCCTCGGCTGCGCAGACGAACCGGTCACCGAGATCTTCGCGTGCTACTCGGTCGACCCTGCGCTCCACGGGCCCGGCGGATCGCTGCGCCTGCGCGTGTTCGGCGCGGACGGCAGGCGGCAGCTCTACGACTCGAGCCTCGGCGCGCTCGGTCCGGGGGAGCTCACCCACGGCTACGTCCAGTCGAGCGAGAGCGGGATCCTGCTCGAGCTCGAGGCGGACGTGCCGGTGCCCACGGGGTCGACGACCATCGTCCAGCGCGCCCGGGTGCCGTTCCAGCGTGACCGGATCGTCGACGTCGCGCTGCGCATCGAGCTCGGCTGCCGCGACCGTTCGTGCGCCGCCGACACCACCTGCGTCGGCGGGACCTGCCTCCCGGTCGACGTGGACCCCGCCTGCCTCCCGGACCACGGGGAGCCTGCCTCGTCCGAGTGCACCGACCCGCGCGTCACGCGCGGCTGCGGCAGTGGGGCGGACGCGGGATCGTGAGTTCACGCACCCAAGGGCGGTCCGGGGGGTGCGGTCCAATGCCCCGGTTCCATTCGATTTGTAGGCGATCTGTGCTACCACGGAGCCGCCCCTGTCACGTTCGAGGATGGAAGTGGCCGAAAACGAAAAGGACGCGGACGAGGATCAGTTCGACGCGAGCGCGCTGGCCGCGCTCGTCCGGCCTTCGGCCGCACCCCCACCCGGAACGGACGACGAGCCCGGCGAGGAGTCGGCCGCCGCCCCGAGGGAGGACGACGAGGCGGTGCTCGACTTGCGCGCGCTCGCGACCAGCGCCGCGCCGCCGCCGCCCGACGAGGAGCCGGCCGAGACCAAGGCCCCCGAGGCCGCGCCCGTCTCGAAGGAAGCCGAGCCCGCGGCGAAGGAGCCGCAAGCCCGACGCGACTCCGACCCGGCTCCGGCCAAGCCCCGGACCGCCGAGGTGTCCGCGACGCGCCCCGCGACGGCCGAGCCCGCCCGCGGAAAGCCCACGGGGATGATCACGGGCGTCCTGATCGGCGCGGCGGTGGCCGGCGCCGCGGTGTTGTTCCTCGGCCGCGGGGAGGATCCCGAGCCGTCGTCCGGGATCGCAGCCGCCGAGCCCACTCACGTCGCCGCGGCCCACGAGCCGGAGGTCGGCGTGGGCAGCTCCGCTCCCGCGTCCGCCGAGGCGCTCGCCGAGCTGGCCCCCGCCGCGGT
>JBDIVX010000287.1:0-5772 GCA_039794305.1 Candidatus Neutrinellum sp. | reverse complement strand
CACTCCACGCACTCCCCGCGCGCCTCGTCGCACACCGGCAGAGCCCCAGAGCACGCCCCGCCGCACGGGCCCGCGTCCGGCTCGCCCGCGTCGGGCTCGCCCGCGTCGGTCTCGCCACCGTCCGCCGACGCAGAGTCCGTCCCGCCCGCGTCGTCCGGCACGTGGTGGGTCTTCGTCTCGCACCCGGACCACGCGAGCGCACCGGCCGCGCCGATCATCACCAGGATCCGTCGCATCCCCTCACCTCGCATGAAGCTAGAGCTCTCCTCGCAGGACCACGCGCCCGCCGCCGAGCGCGTCGGGCTGCACCTCGACCTGGATGGGCTGCGCCACCATCCACCACACGCCCACCCCCACGAGCACCGCCGCGAGACCCGCCATCAGGCCGCTCTGCAGGCCGAGGTCGTACGTCTCGTACGCGCCGCCCGGACCGGTCCGGCAGCCGCCGCCCGGCGCCGGGTCGACGCACTCGCCGTCGTGGACCCACGTGTAGAGCGGCGGCACCGCCAGCGCGACGCCGGCGCCGGCCACGAGCGCCCCGCCGATCAGGTTCCACGCCGACGGCTCGACCCTCGCCGGACCGGACGGCGCCGGGCCGGTCGCCGGCTCGCCGTTCCCGGGCGCCGCCGGGGCCCTGGCGCGCCCCGGCTCGGCGCGGAGCGCCACCCGCTCGGTCGTGCCGGGCTCGAGCGACAGCTCGTGGACCCAGGGATCGCGGCCGTGGACGCCCGCGACGAGGCGGTGGCGCCCCGGCAAGAGCGTGCCCCTCCACGGGAGCGCGCCCACCGGCCGCCCGTCCACCGTCAGGAACGCCCCCTCGGGGCCGTCCACCTCGACCGCGACGGGCCGGCCCGCCTCGAAGGCCTCGAGCAGCTCGGGCACGAGCCCCGCCGCCGCCTCGGCCGCCTTGCCGCCCGTGAGCGGCGCGCTCGCGCGCGCCTCGTGCTGCTCGTCGCGCCCGAACGCCATGAGCATCAACGCCGGCGGCTCGCCGGGATCGCCGAAGACGCCGACGGTGACGACCAGGTCCGCGTCGAGCGCGGCCCTCGCGTCCCGCGCGCAGTACGACAGCTCCTCGCACTCGGGCCGGCGGCCGAGGCGCCGGCGCGCTTCGGCAGGCTCCGTCACCCGGAAGCCACGGCCGCGGAGCGCGCGCACGACGGCGGTCGCCGCCGCCTCGCCGTGGCGCGCGTCGACCCCCGCCTCGACTCGGGGCGGCAGCACCGCCGCGGCGACGGGGTCGTCCTGCGCCGCCGCGGTCGGCGTCGCGAGGACCGTGAGGCCGAGCGCGGAGAAGAGGACGTTCGACGACAGGGCGCGGATCACAGGGTCCCTCCGAGCGACAGTGCGAAGCGGTGGCGGCCGAGGTCGAGGGCGACGGCGGGGGCGGCGTCGCCCGGACCGAGCCAGGAGCGCACCAGGTACGTCAGCGGCACGGCGACGAGCGGCGCCGCGTGCAGCACGAGGGCGCCCGAGAGCGTCCAGACCGGCTCTCGCGCCGAGCAGCCCCGCGCGCCCGGGTTCAGCGCCGGGTCGTTCGCGCGGTCGACGCACGCGTCCTCGTCGAAGCCGAACAGCTCGCCGGTCGCGAGCGGCTGGAGCGCCCACCAGCCGGCGAGCGCGAGCCCGGCGCCGCCCACGCCCCATGCCCAGGCCGGAACGCCCGGGTCCTCGGGCAAGAGCAGCGGCAACGAGGCGGTGGTGAGCGCGCTCCCGACGGCCGCGAGCGGCAGCACCCACCGGCGCGCGTCGTAGTAGGCCTCCATCCGGCTCACGTACCCCGAGAGGTCGGCCGGCACCTGCGCGACGTCGGCGGCCGCGGCCTGCATCCGCGCGACGGCGACCCAGGTGAGGGCGAGGCCGCCCACGCCCGCCGCCGCGAGCGCGGCCCCACCGACGCGCAGGGCGCCGCCGGTTCGCTCCGCGCCGCCGTCCGGGGGCGCGGCGGCCGCCGCGGGCCCGGGGGCGGCCGGCGCGGCGGCGGGCCGCTCCCAGGGCGGCCAGTAGTCGGATGGCGGAGGCGGAGGCTCCGAGGGGTCCACGGGTCGCTCGCCGTCCGGCTCGATCGCGACCCTACGTCCTGCGGCGAGCGCGGCCACGACCCGATCGAGCAGCGCACCGGTGGCGCCGACGCGGACGTGTGCCTGACCGAGCACCCGACCGCTCTCCGCGTGGATCCGGTCGATGCCCACCAGCTCGCCGCCCGCCGCCTTGACGAGGTACAGCTCCTCGGCGCCGAGGACGCGCGCCGCGCGCAGGGCGTCGGGGCGGTGCCGGGGCAAGAGCCCTGTCGAGATGTCGGCGTACTGGACCCGCAAGAGCCCCCGGTCGGTGCGCACCGCCGCATCGAACGCGACGTCGACGCGCACGGTGACCTCGCCGGCCTCCTCGACGTCGGCGCGGTACAGGCGGCCGCGGCTCGCGCCCCCGCCCCGGTCGGCGCACTCGACCTGCACCAGGTACGTGCCGGCGTTGATCTCGTGGCCCGAGAGGGGCGTGCGGGCGCGGCTCGTCTCGGCGGCCGGGGTGCTCCCGAGCTCCATGCCGTTCAGCCTCACCGCGCAGCCGCGCGGGTGACTGTCGACGTGCAGGCGGCCGGGGGCGCTGCGCGCGAGCTCCTCGTCGACGGCCTGGAGGACGTCGTGCGTGCGCGGGTCGTGCATGTTCGCGGTCGGCTGGACTCCGGGGACCAGGAGGCGGCAGCGCCGGGTGACGGTCTGCGCCTCGTCCATCGCGCCCTGGCGGATCAGCGCCTTCACGTAGATCAGGCACGCGTCGAGCACGTCCCGGGCCCGGTCGACCCGGCGGGCCAGCTCGTCGATCGCGCCCTCGGCGAACTGCTGTGATTCGCGCAGCGCCTCGAGCGCCTCGGCGTCGCGCATCCGGCCGAGGCTCTGGATCCCGCGCTCCACCTGCGACCGCCACTGCGCGACGGCCTCGAGGTCGCTCTCGGTGGGGCGACCCGAGTGGCGCGCCTCGAAGCGGAGGGCTGCCTCGGCCGGGGGCACCGCGCCGACCCGCGCGGCGAGCCGCTCGACCAGGCCGGTCAGCTCGGCCGACGGCTCGTCGAGGTGCGCGATGGCCGGGATCACCACCGGGCGAGGATCGGGCCGCGCGAGGCGGGCGTCGCTCGTCGCGTGCTCCCGTTGAGGCAGTGACTGCGCCTCGGCCGGTCCGACGACGAGGAGCGCGGCCGCGAGGACGGCTCCTGCCACCGCGCCGCGGTACCGGCAGCTCGCGCGCGCCGCCCGGGCGCGCGATCGGTGTTGTCCTTGGACCCCCTCCACGACGAGCGGGGGCGAGTATCCCAGCCGGGCGCGGGGACGGCAAGGGAACGGCACACGCGTGCGGCGGCCCTCCGGGGGGTTCACGCGGCCGTTATCGAACGGACGAAGATCGAGTTGCGTCTCGTGGACCGATCGCGGCTCGCGCTCGGCGTCAGGGCTGGCCGGCGCCCCACCGCGGTCCCACCTCGAGCGTGACCGCGCGTGAGCTCCCCGCGCGCACGCGCACCACCTCCTGTCGCTGGTCGTTCGACGCGCGGCAGCCCACCCGGTAACGGCCCGGGTCGAGCCGCAAGCGCTGGGGGGCCGGGCCGCGGTCCCGGCCGTCGAGCAGGACGCGTCCCCACGGCTGGCAGTCGACGATCAGCTCGCCGGGCCGGGCGGCGGCGGGCCCGGCCGGCGGCTCGCGGTCGGCTGGACCCGCGGCGGCCTCCGGCGACGGATGCCGGGAGCGCGGCTCCGCGGGGATGGGAGCGGGCGCATCCTGCTCGGAAGGCGCCGACGTCGGCGCCGCGGGCGCGGAAGGCGCCGGCTCTTCCGGCGGCTCCTCCTCGGGCTGCTCCGCCGTGGGCCCGGGAGAAGCCACGGCGGTTGCCTGGACCTCTGCCGAGTCGCGGCCTGCGTGGAGCACCTCATCGGTCGCCGTCGGGCTCGCGCCTCCTCCCGATGCCGCGACGGCGACGATGCCGGCACCCACTGCGAGCACCGACGCCGCCGAGATCACGGCCAGCCGACGGCGCCGTGGCCGGACGTCCGGCGCGGGGGGCTCGACGCCGGCGTGGGTGCTCGCGGTCACCGGACGAGGGGATGGCTCGGCTGCAATCGGTCCGTCGCCGCCGTCCGCGACGTCCTCGGGCTCCCGGGCCGGCGCCTCGACCGTGGGCGCGGTGGCGTGCACGGGCGCCGGCGCGGGATCCGGCGAGGCCGGCTTCGTCTCGGCTGCCGGCTCGGGGTCCGGCGAGGCCGGCTTCGCCGTGGCGCCACCGCGACCGCGCGCCTCGCGGACGAGCTTCCCGAGCCGGCGGCGCTCGACCGGCGGCGGCAGCAGGTCCACCAGCGCGTCGATGAGCTCGGCCGCGTCGGCGAAGCGCCGGTCGGCGTCCGGCGCCAGCAGCTTGTCGATGACCGACACGAGCGCGGGCGGGCAGTCCGGGTAGTGGACCGTCACCGCCTCCCGGTCCCCCGCCATGATGCGGGTCATCGTCGCGACCTCGGTCGGCGCGTCGAACGGCCTCTTGCCGGTCAGCATCTCGTGCAGCATCACGCCGAGCGAGAAGAGGTCGGCCCGCCCGTCGAGCGCCTCCATCTTCATCTGCTCGGGCGCCATGTACGGGATCTTGCCCTTGAGCGACCCGGTCGCCGACGCCTGCGTGCCCCGCATCGCCTTGGCGATCCCGAAGTCACCGAGCTTGACCTCCCCGGCGGTGCTCACCAGCACGTTGGACGGCGAGAGGTCGCGGTGGACGATCCGGTCGCCGGGCCGCGAGCGCCCGCTTCCGTGCGCGTACTCGAGGGCGGCCCCGACCTCGTGCACGATCAGCACGGCGACCGATACCGGCAACCGCCGGCCCGGCATCGAGCGGAGCAGCGCCCGCAGGTCGAGGCCCTCGACGAGCTCGAGCGCCATGAAGTAGCTGCCCTCTTCCGCGCCGAAGTCGAGCACCTGGACGACGTTGCTGTGGCGGAGCTGCGCTGCGAGCCGTGCCTCCTCCATGAAGAGCTGGACGAACTCGTGGTTGTCGGTGAACGCCGGGAGGATCCGCTTCAGACAGACCTGTTGCGTGAACCCGCCCGGTCCGATGCGTTCGGCGACGAAGGTCTCGGCCATGCCGCCGACGCCGAGGCGGCGCAAGATGCGGTAGGGGCCGAGCTGCTCTGGCTGGGCGGCCGCCATGTGTTCCCCGAAAGAGGGTATCACGAGGCCACGGGGCACGGACGCCACCGCGCCCCGCGCCCGGAGCCCACTTGCATTGGGGACACGCCCGAATGCAACTGCGCCGTGACCATCGAGGACGCGGCCGAATGCTGACGGATCCCGGCTGTCGACGCGGGCCAACCCCGCCCACGCGCACGCCCTCTCACCGGCAGAGCCGCTTCTCCCGCCCGCGCACCTCCATCCGCGGCCTCCGCCCGAACGACCACACCAGCCCGTCGGGCGCCGTGCCCGTCACCCGGATCCGTCGCTCATGGATCCCTTCCCCGTGGCACGGCCAGCACGGGCTCGTCCCGTTCGAGGGCTCGTCGCCCCCGCCGTGCGAGCGATACACGATGTGGTGCCAGGTCGGCTGCTTGCTGAAGCACACCGGCGTCGCGTGCTCGTGCCCGTCGCGGGCGAAGACCTCCTCGCACACCCCCGAGCCCCCGAGCATCGGGTACCACGTGCGCCAGTAGTTCGAGGCCAAGAAGCCGATGAAGCTGTCCTCGGCGGCCAGCTCCGTCTCACTGAACGCACCCTCGATGAGCTTGTACAGGACGTACAGCTCGTCCT
>JBDIVX010000286.1:0-5829 GCA_039794305.1 Candidatus Neutrinellum sp. | reverse complement strand
CGGCGCGACGTACGCGACGACCGCCTCGTCCTGGAGGTCCTTGCTCGTGGGCCCGTAGCCGAACCGGCCGCGCAGCGTGATCGCCTCTCCGTTGGACACGACGACGTCGCGCGCGCCGTGGACCGGGCCGCCGAGCGCGCGCAAGAGCGGCGTCAGCGGGTTGCGCCAGGGCTCCCGCGGCGGCGCGGGCGCGGTGCAGAGCACCTGGTGGGTGCCTCCCGCGCCCGACGCGGTCCCGACGCCGAGCAGGTCGCCGGGGACGCCGCATCCAGCCACGAAGCAGAGGATCGCGATGGTGCCGGTGCGGAGAATGCGACCGTCTGTCACGCGGCCACGGGCGCAGCAACCGGGATCCGCCGCGCCGGGTCAACAATCCCCGAAGTCGCGCCGCGCGCGCTCGCGGCGGTGGTATCCTCGTCCGCGGACGGGCGGCGGGAGGACGAGGCGGTATGGTGCGGCATCTGGTGTGGTGCGGGCTCTTGCTCGCGGCCTGCGGGGACGACGGCGCGGTCACCGGGACGGACGCAGGAGCGGCGGGCGACGCGGCCGTCCCCGACGCGGGCGTCGACGCGGGGCCGTTCGAGCCGGACTCGTACTGTCCGGGCGGCGACGGATGCCCGGACGAGGGGGACGGGATCCTCTACGCGGGCGCGGCGGCGGTCACGATCACCCCGGCCTTCGACGAGAGCACCGAGGTATTGACCGTGGACGTCGACGGCGACGGCAAGCTCGAGCCGGCCGACGGTGACGAGTTCCACGACGCGGACGGAGACGGGAAGTTCGACGGCGTCTGGATCGCGGGGTTCGGCCGGGGGCGCGCCGCGTCGGCCGCGCACGACGACATCTGGGTCCGCTCGCTCGCGCTCCGGCGCGATCAGACGACCCTCGTGCTGTCGGTCATCGACTCGGTGGGGTTCTTCAAGGACGACATCGACATCGTCCGCGGCATGGTGGCGGATCTCGACGTCGACTACGTCATGATGGCCGCGACGCACGGCCACCAGAGCCGCGACACCGTCGGCATCTGGGGGCCGAGCGTGAACGAGACCGGCCTCGACCCGGAGTGGATGACGTACGTCCGGGAGCGGGCGGCGCAGTCGATCCGCGAAGCGGTGGACGACCTGCGCGCCGCGCACGTCCAGTATGCGTCCTTCTTCCTCCGCGACGCGCCGGGTGGCGTCTCGCGCTACCACGGCGACAACCGTGATCCGATCATCGTGGACGACGAGGTGCGCGTCATCCGCTTCATGGAAGCGGACGGCGGCGCGACCATCGGCACGCTGGTCAACTGGGCGTCGCACCCCGAGTACCTCGGGGCCGACAACACGCTCCTGTCGAGCGACTACCCGCACTTCCTCCGCCAGGCCGTCGAGGACGGCGCCGCCGCGCCGGACGGGACGATGGCCGAGGGCCTCGGCGGGGTCGCCCTGTTCTTCCAGGGTGCGCTCGGCGGCCAGATCGGACCGAACCACATCTCCCTCGCGGCGTGGGACGGGACCCCGGTGCCGCGCCGAACGCTCGAGGGCATACGGACGGTCGGCGAGCAGGTCGGCTGGCTCGTGCTCGACGCCCTCGGCCCGGACGGCGGATCGGTCACCGACGAGACGGCGTCGCTCGGCTTCCGCAACCGGAGCTTCTTCGTCCGGGTGCAGAACCTGGGCTACCACGTGGCCATCCTGAGCGAGCTGTTCGACCGGCAGGCGTACCACTGGGACCCCGACCTGACGATCCGCCCGGGCGACAACGAGCCCGACATCCTGTCGGAGGTCGCGGTGCTCGACATCGGCCGCGCCCAGCTCATCACGGCGCCGGGCGAGCTCCACCCGGAGCTGTTCGTCGGAGGCTACGACGGCTCGTTCACGCCGGACGGCATGGAGATCGTCGCGCCCGACAACCCGAACCCGCCCGAGCTCTCCATGGCGCCGGGTCCACCGTACCTCCGCGACCTCGCGCGCGACGACGCCGAGTACGTGTTCCTGCTCGGGCTCGGCAACGACATGCTCGGCTACCTGATCCCCTCGTACAACTACCAGCTCGACCGGATCGCGCCGTATGTCCTCGAGGCGCCCGGCGACCACTACGAGGAGACCAACTCGGTAGGCGTCGACGGCTGGCCCACCATCGAGCGCGAGGTGGTGCAGCTCCTCGAGTGGACGCCGGAGGACTGATCGGCCGCCTCCTTGCGGGCGCCCGGCGCCGGATGGGACACTCCGGAAGTCGAGGGGTCGACGATGCTCGGGAGCCGCGCCCACGTGTTGATCGTGGAGGACGGAGCGCCATTCGCCAGGCAGCTCGTCGCGGCGGTCGAGCCGTTCGAAGCGCCGTCTACATCGGCACGCCGACGATCGAGGTCGACCCGCGTGGCAACGTCGGCTGCAAGTGCCTCTAGGCCGCGCCACAGGCGCGCGCGCCTTTCGTTCGTGCCTCTGCTGGCGCTGCTGTTCGGGAACGGCTGCGGATGTCCCGCGAGCCATGGGCCTGGGGACGGAGGTGCTCCGCACGACGGGCCACCGGCGGACATCGCCTTCGCCGACGCGGGTCCCGACGTGCGGGGCTTCCTCGACGCCTTTGCGGCGGCGCTGTGCGAGGGCTTCCCGCGTTGCGACTTCGAGCCGCTCTGGGAGAGCGTCGAGCTGTGCGCGCGGGAGCATCCCTTCCTCTCGGAGATACTGGAGCCTCGCTACCGTCTTGTTCCGTGGGGCGCCGATCTCTTGGTGGAGTCCGGGGTGGTCGCCTTCGATCCGGATGCCGCGGCCGCCTGCCTCGACGAGGTGAGGGCCACCTGCCCCGGCAATCCCTGGCTGTCCCCCCTCACCGAGTTGCCCGCGTCCTGTCGGCGCGTGTTCACGCCACGACGCCCACGATCCGAGGGCGAGCCGTGCACGTACACCTTCGAGTGCGCCGCCGACGCATACTGCTCGAGCGTCGACCTGGCGTGCGGCTGGGAGCAGCGGTGCCTGGCTCGGAAGCCGCCCGGAGCCCCTTGTGAGCAGGACTCTCAGTGCTTGCAGCCGGGGGGTGGTCGGGCCGACTGCGTGCCGGAGGACGTGGGCTCCGACGCACGGCACCGGTGCCGTGAAGTCGTGCCCGCCGCCCCCGCCGAGGAGGGAGCGGCTTGCGGCTGGCTCGGGGAGCTGAGCGACGCGCTCGTGCGCACGCCGTGCGTCCCCGGCCTGTGGTGCCTCCTGTCTTTCGAGGCTCCTCGGAGCGGTGTCTGCACGCGCCTGCCGGATGGCGGTGAGCCATGCCTCCCGGAGGGGTACTTCGACCTGTGTGCTCACGAGGGCGACTGCGACACTACGGCGGATCGATGCGTTGCCTGGCCGGTGATCACCGCCGAGGCGGTCGGCGAACCGAGCGCGTGCGCGACCGGCCTGGGGAAACTCGGTTTCTGCAGCGTCTCGGAGGAGCTGATTTGTGTGCTGATCGACGGGTGCGTCCACTGGGACCGCGGAGTCGAGAGGAGCCGCTGCGGGGGCCTGGCGCCGTGCCAGGCCGGCCTGTTTTGCCAGAGTGGCTACTGCGTTCCGGGCAAGGCCGCCGGCGAGATGTGCCTCAGAAACCGTCAGTGCGCGAGCGGCTGCTGCGTCGAGCGCCAATGCGTCGAGAGCTCGCCGTGATGCTGGGCCGGTGTGGCGGACGGTGCATCGCGAAGCTGGAGAGCGGGCTGCTGTGCCGGTACAACGGCGCCTGCGCGAGCTCATGCTGTCAAGATGCCGTGTGCCAATGATACTCGGGCCTCTCTCCTCCTCGTGACGACGATCGCGCTCGGCTGCGGCTACTCGGCCCGTGGCGTGGACGGGTCCCCTTCGGAAGACGCGAGCCCTCCGGATGCTGCGGATGGGGGCGTCGAGGGCGGGGTGGACGCGAGCCGGCCGACGGCCGCGACGTTCATCGCGGACTACAACCGGCTCCTCTGCGAGCTGTACGTCCGGTGCGAGCCTCGCGACGCCGACGCCCTGCGCTCGCAGGCCGTGTGCCACCCGTCGCTCAGGCGGTACTTCGATCACGCCCGCCTGCGCGCCGTGGAAGCCGGGCGGACTGCCTTCGACTCGGTGGCCGCCTCGGAATGCCTGTCCGAACTGGCCGCTCTCTCGGGATGCCTCGAGCTGGGGTCGCCATCGGCTGCTACGTGCGGGGATGTCTTCCGAGGCACGGTACCTGCGGACGGAGCCTGCCTCTACCAAGCCGTCCTCTCGACGGAGTGTGTGGACGGGCTCGCCTGCGCGGTGGGCGCGGCATGCCCTGGGGAGTGCGTCCCTCCGGGAATGCCTGGAGAGCCGTGCACCCATGCCGGATGCGCCGCAGGAACCGTGTGCCGCGAAGGGCTGTGCGTCGCGGCTTGGGCGGTGGGCAGCCCTTGCGGCGAGGATCCCCTGCGGTGCGCCGTGACCACGTACTGCAACCCCGAGTCGGGACGCTGCGAGGCGCAGAAAGACCAAGGTGCGCCCTGCGTCCTGACGGAGGAGTGCGCGTCGGAGCCCGAGGCGCTCCTGTGCCTCGAGACCAGGACGGCGGTCCGCGCCTGCGTGGCCCCAGCCGATACGGCCGAGGGCGACGAGTGTTTTCGGACGAGCTTCGGGCTGGATAGCTGCCCATCCCCGCTCGTCTGCGCCGCGAGCGGTGTGGGGCTCGGCATGTGCGCGGTCGGGGCGGCCGCAGGCGAGGACTGCGCCACCGATCGGCCCTGTGGCCTCGGGCTTCGATGCCAGGGCGGCATGTGCGTTCCGATCAGCCTGCCCGGCGGCCGGTGCGGCGTGGATGGGACAGCGTGTCCCCATTCACACCGCTGCCTCGACGGCGTGTGCACGGCCCGCCCCGTCGTCGGAGAGAGCTGCATCGGCGGCGAGTGCTACCTCTCCGAGTGTATCGGGGGCGTCTGCACGGCCACTGCACCGCCGAGGGGCCACGAGGAACCGTGTGGGCTGGGCGATCCGCCGTGCCAGGACGGCCTCGAGTGTCGGCGGGTCGACTTCGAGCAGTTGTGCCTGCCGGAGTGCGCCGACTAGGTGGTCGCGCGGGCGGCTTGGCCCGGCGCCGTCTTTCGGCCGGTGGGGTCGCGGCTCGTGATGACCTCGACGCAGTAGGAGTAGTCGGGGCGGGTGCCGTCCCAGCGGCACAGTCCCGTCTGGTCGTCGATGACGAGCCCGGCGTCGGCGTGCGACTGCACGAGACGCTCGGGCGCGTCGGGTGGGAGCGGGCGCGGGCGCGGGGAGCGTTCGAGGACCTGCCCGCGGCGATCGCGGAACACGAAGCTGCCGTCGGCGGCGACGTCGACGCTGAACCCGCCCTCGTGGACGAGGCCATGGTGGAATCGACACAAGAGGACGAGGTTGTCGAGCTTCGTCTCGCCGCCGTCGAGCCAGGACTCGCGGTGATGCCCCTCGAGACAGAGCCTGTTCAGGCACCCGGGGAACTGGCACGAGCCGCCGTCGCGCAGGCCGAGCGCGCGCATGATCGGCGTCGGGATGGTGCGCGTCTTGCGGCCGACGTCGAGCGGGCGGCCGTTCGCGTTCACGACCGCAGGGAGCAGGCCGGCGTCGCACGCAAGGCGCCGGAACGCCTCCGCGGAGACGCGCGTGCCGTCGTCGAGCGTGACCTGGTGGGCCTTGTCGATGAGGGCGCTCGGCGTGAGCGCGACGACGATCTGCCGCCGTTCCGCCGCGGTGCGGCAGGCGGTCGGGGCGTCGCTCGCGACGTACGCCTCGGCGATCTCGAGGAGCGCGTCCACCCGGCCGGGCCACCGCGGGCGGCCGGCGGGCGTTGCCGCGGAAACGTCTCCGGCGCACGACCCGGAGTTACCCGCAGGCGTTGCCGCGGAGACGCCTC
>JBDIVX010000285.1:0-5874 GCA_039794305.1 Candidatus Neutrinellum sp. | reverse complement strand
GGAGCTGCTGCTCCGGATGAACGACATCATGCTGGAGGGTCGCGTCCTCGAGGAGCGGCTCATCCGGATGCAGCGGCAGGGCCAGGGCTACTTCTGGATCGGCGGGCCGGGCGAAGAGGCGTTCAACACGGCCCTCGGCCTGCTCGTCAACAAGGGCCAGGGGCTCGACCACGACTACCTGCACCTGCACTACCGTTCGAGCGCGACGCTGCTCGCGATGGGCGCCGATCGGGTCGACGCGCTGCGTCAGATGGCGAACGTCGCCACCGATCCGTACTCGGGCGGCCGGAACTTCGTCGGCCACTACTCGCGGCGCGAGTGGAACGTGGTGCCGGTGACCTCGCCGATCGAGGTGCAATACCCGATCGCCATCGGCACCGCGATGGCGCAGGCCCGGGGTGATCACGAGGGAATCACGATCGTGCAGGGCGGCGACGCGGGTACGGCCGAGGGAGACTTCGCCTCGTCGCTCGTCTGGGCGACGCGCCCCGCGAACCCGCTGCCGATGCTCGTCATCGTGACGAACAACCGGTACGGCATCTCGACACCGTTCGACGAGCAGCACGGCGAGCACCACGTCGCCGACCGCGGCAAGGCCTTCGGCATGAGGACCATGGTGCTCGACGGCAACGACCCCGAGGACAGCTACCTCGGGCTCAAGGACGCGATCGCGTACGTGCGCAGCGAGCGCAGGCCCATGCTGCTCGAGGCGAAGGTGTCGCGGCTGTACGGCCACTCCTCGTCCTCGGGCTCGAACTTCGTGACGTCCGAGCCGGACTGCGTAGCCGACTT
This sequence comes from Candidatus Neutrinellum sp., assembly GCA_039794305.1. Lineage (GTDB taxonomy): Bacteria > Myxococcota_A > Polyangia > Polyangiales > JBDIVX01 > JBDIVX01. The sequence goes on along the minus strand of JBDIVX010000285.1, from coordinate 5,082 downwards.
CGAGAAGCGGCTCGATCGCGAGGGGCTCCGGAGCCTCGACGAGTCGAAGGCGAAGCGCGAGGCCCTGGTAAGGGAGCTGTCCGACGCGGTCAAGCGAGTGCTGAAGGAGCCCAGACCGGCGCCCGAGTCGATCTGGGAGCACGTCTTCGCGGACACGAGCGTGGTGGGAGGAGAGGGCTGATGGCCACGATGGTGCAGGCCGTCCGGATGGCGCTCCACGTCGGAGAGAGCCAGCTCGGCGTGACCGACATCTTCGGCGAGGACGTGGGGCCGCCGCTCGGCGGCGTGTTCACCGCCACGCAGGGGCTCCGGACCGCGTGGAACTCGCCGCTCGACGAGCGCGGCATCGTCGGCGCGGGCATCGGCCTGGCGCTCGCGGGGCAGCGACCGGTCATCGAGATCCAGTTCTGCGACTACGCCTACAACACGATCGACCTGCTGAAGCTGGCCGGCAACACGTACTGGGCGTCGAACGGTGACTTCAACGTGCCGCTGGTCATGATGACGCCCGTCGGCGCGGGCATCCACGGCAGCGTCTACCACTCGCACAGCTTCGACGCGCAGGCGACGAGGATTCCAGGGTGGAAGATCTTCATGCCCTCGAACCCGCGCGACGCGTACGGGATGATGCTCTCCGCGATCGAGGATCCGAACCCGGTCATGGTCCTGCTCCCGAAGGCGCTGCTCCGGGTGAAGGCGGCGGGGCCGGAGGAGCTCATCCCGGGCGAGCCCGAGGACCAGGCGCTGCTCCGCAGGATGATCGACGCGCCCATCGGGGATCGCTCCGGCTGGGAGCCGAGCTGGCCGGACACGGCGCTCGAGCGCGTGCCCTTCGCGAAGGCGCGCACCCTGCGCTCCGGCGAGCAGGTGACGGTGGTCGCCTACGGCCGGACGGCCGTGCTCGCGCGCGAGGCGGCCAAGCGCCTCGAGGAGGAGGGCATCGACGCGCACGTCCTCGACCTGCGCTGTCTGCACCCGTACGACTGGGAAGCGGTGCGCGAGAGCGTGGGTCGCACGGGGCGGATCGTCCTGTTGAACGAGGACACGGAGATCACCAACTTCGGCGAGCACCTGCTCCGGCGCGCCGTCGAGGACTGCTTCGAGGAGCTGCGCGTGCCGCCGGTGCTGCACGCGGGCAAGCACGTGCCCGGCGTCGGTCTGGCAGAGGAGCTCGAGAACGCGTCGGTGCCCACGCTCGTGTCGGTGCTCGGCGCGATCCGCGGCCTCGCCCGGCGCCCCGACCTCGGCGGACGCGCGCGCCGTCAGGAGATCCGCAAGCCCGTCACGCCGCCCAGCCTGGACTTCACCTGGGTCGACGACGTGGACCAGAGCGACGCGCTCGAGCGCGTGTACGCCTGATAGCCGCTCTAGAGCGAGAGGCCGCCGAGGAGGGGGACGGTCCCGACCCGGAGGCTCGGGTCGACGGCCAGGAGCGAGTCCACGAGCCGCGGCATCCGCATGGCCGGGAGCAGCCGCGCGCCTGCGTCCATCGGGGAGAAGAAGTCGTCCCAGTGGGAGAAGAGGACGGCGCCCGGACGGATTGCGCCGAGGGCGCGGGCGCAGAAGCGCTCGGTCGTCCGCCATCCGGCGACGCACATCAACAAGAGGTCCGCGTCGCGCTCGGGGAGGGCGTCGAGTAGATCGGCGCTCCCGAGGTGGTAGATACGCCGGCCGGCGACGCGCACGTCGACTGCGAAGACGGCGCCGCAGCGGTACTTCGAGACGCGGAGCGGGACCTCGTCGCAGTCGGAGATGTCGCCCGGCAGGGGGATCCGGCCGAGCAAGAGAGGCGAGTGGACGCTCGGGACGAACCGCAGGTCGAAGGGGCCGACCTCGACCCGGAAGGGCTCGCGCCGGCTCCGGGACTCGACGTCGACCACCTGCCCCTCGGGCACGCCGGAAGCACGGCACAGGTGGGCGCACGAGCGCGAGCCGTAGACGGTCGCGCCGGTCGCGCTCGCGATCGCCGGGACGTCGAGCACGTGGTCGAAGTGCGTGTGACCGGCGACGATGGCGTCCGCCTTCGGCGCGAAGCGGCGGACGGCGCTCGGGTCGCTCCGGAGCGGCGCGCCGACGCAGCGGGCGAGCGAGGCGCGGGTGACGTAGGGATCGATCAGCAGGACGCGCCCGTCGTGCTCGACGGCGAACCCCGCGGTGCCGAGCCAGGTGATCCGCACCGGCGGCCGGCCGCCGGGGACGTCGAACGCATCGGACGCGAAGTGCAGGTCCTCGGGCCGCACGGGCGAGAGATGCTACACGATGATCGCGATCGTCTGCTGGTTGATGGCGAGCAGCTCGCCGTTTTCGGTCCACAGCTCGCGGAGCTCGGCCATGTAGCCGCCGTGGGCGGCGAGGGTGCGCGCGCGGTAGGCCGCGGGACGCGTCGGGTCGAGGCGGGCCGGATCGCCGGTGACGGTGAGCGCGAAGGCGACCGTACCGACCGGGCGCGGCGCGCTCCACAGCGCGAAGGCCGCGGGCCAGAACCCGTCGACGAGAGCCGCGAGGTGGGCGGCGTCCCGCCCCGCGCCGGGCTCGCGGAACCGGATGAAGCCCTCGAGCTCCGGGCGGGCGCCTCGCGCGAACGGGCTCGGCCCCTCCAAGCGGAGCTCGACGTGCTTCGCGAACGTCGGGACCGCGTCGTCCGTGGGGAAGACCGGGACGTCGGGCCACGGGGGGAGCGCGGGCGGCGAGCCGGGGTCCGGGGCGCGCGCGTCCGTGGCCCGGTCGCGACCGAGCACGCCGACGGCGTGGGCGCGCAGCTCGCCGCCCTGCTCGAGCCGCGCAGCCGCGGTGGTCACACCCGAGCCCGCGCGCAGGATCTCGACGCGGATCGAGGCCGGGCCCGGGAGCGTGGCGCCCGGGATCTCGGCGGTGAGCGACCGCAGCGGGCGCTGGCGGTCGCCGACCGCCGCCTCGAGCGCGCGGACGAGCGACGCGAGCACGAGCCCGCCGTAGGCTCCCCTGCCCTGCTGCCAGCCGTCCGGGACGTCGATCGCGAAGGTGCCGTCGGCGGCGCGCCGCGGCGTCGTGAGCGAGGTGAGATCCACGGCGCGGAGTATAGGCGGGTGCGTTCGGGCGTGCCCCGACGCGAGGGCGGGGCATAGTGGGGGGTGGGCTGGGTGCGCGTCTTGGTGGTGGTGCTGGTCGCCGGGTGCGCGCCGGGGCGGCTCGAGCCGCGGGAGGCGCGGCCGGGGGCGCGGACGCTGACGGTCGCGACGTTCAACGTGCACCTCGACCGGTGGAGCGACCGGGGCACGGTGGAGGCCGTGGGCGGGACCGGCGCCGACGTGGTCTGCCTGCAGGAGGTGAGCGGGGGCTGGGCGCGGGTGCTCGCGGGGCGGTTCGGCGGCCGCTACCCGCACCGGCTCGTCGAGCCGGGGGGCTCGAGCGGGCTCGCGGTCCTGTCGCGGTACCCGCTCGAGGACCGGGGGCTCGTCCGGGGCGATCCCGGCTGGCACCCGGCGTGGAACGTGGTCGCGCACACGCCGCTCGGCCCCGTGCAGCTCGTGCAAGTGCACCTGAGGCCGGTGTTCAGCGGGCGCGGCGATCCGGTGCGCTCCTGGGCCGGCCTCGGCCGGGATCACCTCCGGCAGATCCGGCTCTTCACGCGCGGGGTCGAGCGTGGCCTGCCGACCTTGATCGTCGGTGACTTCAACGAGGGACCAGACGGCGCGGCGGTGCGGTGGCTCGAGCGCGCAGGGTTCGACAACGCGCTCCCGCTCGTCAGGCCGGGCCAGCCCACCTGGCGCATGCCGTCGCCCGGCGCGCAGCTCGACGCCACCATCGATCACATCCTCTTCGACGCGCAGCTCGCGCCGCTCGACGCCTGGGTCGTCTCGCGCGGGCGGTCCGATCACCTGCCGGTCGTCGCGCGGTTCGAGGTCACGTCAGCGCAGGCCCTGCGCGGCGCCGACCGAGAGGTGGATGCGCCGGCCGGCCGCGTCGAAGCCGGGCCAGCTCGCCTGACCCTCGGCCCGGAAGAACGTGGCGCCCGGCAGGCCGAGCGACAGTCCGAGAGGTAGCGCGGGTGTCCACCGCGCGCCGAACGTGCCGAGGCGTGGCGCGACGTACAGCCTGCTCTCCCCGAAGAGCCGGACCGACGCGGGCAGCGCGACGGCGATCCACGCCCAACCGAGCTGGAGCTCGACGCCGAGCGCGGCCCGATCGGTGTCGACCGCCACCCAGCGAAGCGCGACGCCGGCCGCGGCCCCCTGGTCGTCGAGCGTGACGACGGTGGACAGCTCGAGCCGCCGGTCGAGCTCGCCGCTCCCCCACATCTGGGCCGAAACGCGCCAGGGCTCGGTGACGTAGGGCCGGGGCGACTGGGCGACCGCGCCGGCGCCGAGCTCGGCGGCGCGCCCTTCGGCGAGGCCGGGCACGGGCCGGAGGGCGGCGGGCGGCGCGCAGCCCGCGAGCAGCAAGAGCGCGAGGGCCCTCACGCGGCCCACCGTAGCAGAACACCGGCGTAGCCTGGCACCGATCACATCGGTCGCTCCCCGGGGGGCTCGAGTCACCGGCACCCGGCTGGCCGGCTGACTCTTGGGTAGATCCGAGCCCTCCTTCGCGTATACCGGTGCCGTGCGGTTCCTCGCTCATCTCCTGATCGCCCTGGCCGGGGCCGCGCCTGCGTCCGCGCAGGTGGCCCTTCCGGCCGGCAGCACCGTCACGGTGGACTTCGCGGGCTACGCGGGCCTCGGGCTCGCTTCGGTCCCCGCCTCGGGTCAGCTCGACTCGGACACGTGGTCGCTCTCCGGCCTGTCGGACGGCGACACGAGCTGGGGGCTCACCTACGCGAGCGGCGACTTCGCCCGCGGCGCATCGGCGGGCGGTGTGTCCACCGGCGGCGTCTACGCGTTCTACGCGGCGGGCTCCGCCGACCCCGCGCTCGGGATGCAGCCCACCGAGAGCGACCTCACCCCCGGCTCGGCCACCCTGCGCGTCCGGAACGACACGGGCGCGACGCTCGCGCGCGTGTCGCGGTAGTGGTCGTTCCAGCGCTTCAGGTCGGGGCTGACGCGGCGCCGCTCCTCCTCGCGCAGGAACAGCTCCTCGATCTCGGAAGGCGTGAGCGGCTGCATCGCG
>JBDIVX010000284.1:0-5887 GCA_039794305.1 Candidatus Neutrinellum sp. | reverse complement strand
CCGCACGTCTTCTCCGCGCATCGCGCCCTCCGATGCGCGCAGCGGATCACGTCCGGCCACCGCCCGCAATGCCGTCGTGCAAGCGATCGGAATTGCTTAACCTTCAGCTAAACAGGGCACGCATGGGTGCGCCTGTATGGATCCGATACGCAGGATCCGGTTCAGCTCGTGACAGGACTCGACGGGCTGTCGTGCGCGATCCGTGGAACGGTAGAAGGAGCCGATTGCGACCTGCAGGACTACTTGTTGGAATGGTATCCGTGGCAGGACAATGCCCAACCGGACACCGGCTTCGATCAGTACCTCGAGCTGATCTTCACGCCCAACTGGTCCGGGGAGGTGGACGTCTACGTAGTGCGCCGCCGAGCGAACATGAACGACGACGTCGGAGGAGCGTTCGAGGAGGTCGCCGGCGCGACCATCGTCACCTACTCGGTAGACACGAGCTACTGCACCGACATCCCGGTGGTTCCCGACGTGGAGGAGGAGGTGGCGGCGGCGCTCACGCCGAGCACGGCCGACTGCAGCCGCCCCGCCGAGAGCTGCGCGAGCCCGGACTTCGACAAGATCCCCCTGGAGGACGAACTCTCGAGCGAAGGAGACGGCGCCTACGAGCAGAGCTGGCGTCACTACCTGACGCTCGCCCGTCTGGCCGCGGACGAGGCCGACGCGCTCGGCGAGCAGGTGATCGCCAACGGCCTCCAGATGGACATGCGGGCCGAGCAGGCCATCGACGAGCTGGAGGACATCTGCGGCGGATCGATCAACATCGACGCGCTGGTCGATCCGGAGCTGGACGACGCGATCGATCCGACCGACTGCTCGACGACTGCCTGTCCCGACGGCTACGCCTGCCAGGGCGGCAGCACCTGCGTGCTCGATCCCCTGGCCATGGCGCTGGAGCGCGCCCCCACGAGCGCCGACGAGCAGCGCCTCCACGAGTGCCTCGGCGACGACGTGATCGAGCGGTTCGTGACGTTGGGGTCGCGGCCCGTGTGCATTTGGCACGACGACGACAACGAGAACCGAATCTGCGCGGATGCTGGCCCAGGTCAGCAGTGTCCCTACGTCAGCTACGACGGAACCTGTGACTTGAGCAGCTTGCCGTCCGGCAAGGTGCCAGTCCTGATCGAGACGAATCTGGGGTTCTTCGATACCGATGGCGGTGCGCGCGTCGGAGCCGATCCTCCCTGTGATCGGCTTCGACTCTTGCGGAACTCGGCGCGCACGGCGGGCGACCATGCGTGGGACCTGGCTCGTCTGGAGGTCACCGACTTCTTCGACCCGTCGAACGTGAGAGCGTACGCGCAGAGACTCTCGTGGGAAGCGCGACCAGGGGAGTACAGCGCGGTCATGCTGGACGGCGCGGAGTGGATCAGTACGGGAAACCTGTTCGACGGCACCAACGAGACCGCCTGGCCGTGTGCTGCCCAGGATTCGATGGCGTTCCCGGGTTGCGCGGGTGAGGAGCGTGGTCTCTTCTGCGACTCCTACACGTGCCCGGACGCCGACCAACGGCGAGCACTGAACTATCGCCTCGCCGGAGCGGTGCTCGCGGCACGAATTACCGCAGGCGTCGGGTTGGAGTCGGTGCGCCTTCCGTGGACCGATAACGGATACGCATGGTGGGATACGGCTACGGACAGGACCACCTCTTCGTCCACTGTGCTTCGCTCCGGCGATCTGCGTAGGTTCGAAACTTCGAGCGATTACCGTTCCACGTGGTCCGGCGCGAGTCGACCGACCACGTATTGCTCACTGCCATCGACTACGTTGTGGCGACCGATTGGAGAATCTGGTGTCGCACCCTCGTGCTCGTCGAGCGGATCGACAGGCGCTTTCTGGGTTGAACCGGGGCCCAAAGCTGGAGCCGACGCGCTGGTTATCTCGGGGTCGCTTTGGAGTGGCCTCGGCACCCGTCGGGGCTTCTACTACTCTCGTCCCGACATCGGCCCGATCTTCAAGAGAATGCTCGGGTCGCGCGACCGCTTCGTGGGGACGACCGTGTACCTTGGCCCAAGCACACCTGACGTGGAGTCCCTCACCAGCTACTGGGTAAGCGATGATTGGGAATCGCCCTCCTTGTTTGGAACGCGGGAAGTAGAGGGAATCTCCGAAGACGCACTGCCGGTGTTCGACGGTCTGACCGCGCTCGAGATGCTGGATGCGATGGAGATGATCTGCGAGGCAGCGCGCGGTGGAGGCTGGAACTGCGACACCGACGCGCCGCCACGTGTCACTTCTCCGGGGGACCTGGACTCCGCGCGGTCGTACATGCATTGCGTGGCGAGCAGCATCGAGCGCGCCGGCGAGCTCACGGTATTCGCGAACATGCCCAGCCAGGCTATCGAGTCGCTCGGTCGGACCTCAGGGACAGGCGCCTACCCTGGGGTTGGCGGAGAATACGGTGCACAGATCTCCTCGCTTCGGGCCGGGCTGGTCGAGCTCGGATCCGTCCCGCGGCTAGTCGGAAGCGAGCTGCGCCATATGTCAAACGACATCGATCGACTTCGGCTCGCGCTCGCCCGCCTCGAGACTCGGCGGGAGATGGCGAACATCGAATTCCTCAGCTCCATCAGCAACCAGTTGGCCAACTGTGCCGGGGCTGCTGGAGGTGTGCTCGCGGGGAACTTCGGTGCGGCAGCGACCTGTGCCAATTCTGTCGCCCAGATCAACTTTGCAGCGCAGCTCAATGAGTTGACGGAATCGGACCTCGAGCTTGCCGGCGAAGAGAGCTTGCTGGACTTCAGGGACCGTTTCGAGTCGCGCGCCACCACCCTGGCGGACCTCTCGGAGCGTCTGGTCGAAGCCGCGGAGCAAGTCGACGGGGCTTTGGCCAGACTGGAGTCGCTTCGTCGCCGAGGGCGGCGGAGCCTTTCCAAGGCGCTCTTCCTGGACAGTGAACCTGGTGGTCGGCACTTCAACGTGAACACCGTCATGCGTCGCCGCATGAACACGGACCAGAAGCGGTACGAGAGAGCTCATGCTCACGCCGTGAAGATGGCCTACCTCGCGAAGCTGGCAGTCGAGCAGCGGCTGGGGATGCGGCTGGCCGATCTCACGGACGACATGAGCCTGGTCGAGCCGCCTTCGACGTGGGAGTCCACGCTGTGCGCCTCCTCCGGGATCGACTACCACCGAATCCGCACGGCTGGCCTCATCGAGGACGACGACTACTCCGACGCATACATCGGCGAGTACGTCAGGAGGCTCGAGCGCGTCGTCGAGTCGTATCGTCTCGATTTTCCGTTCCAGAACGGTTCGGACACGTCGGTCGTCTCGCTCCGGGACGAGATCCACAACGTCCGAGCGCAGTGTGAGGTTGAGGTGCACAACCTGCTCGTGCACACCGAATCGCTGGCCATCGCGGACCCAACGACTACGGAGCCGGGGTGGCGGATCACGGGCTGCGCGGAACCGCCACCGGGAGACGCGGTCATCGACTGTTTGGGTATTTCCCCCCTGACGGGGCTGTCGGACGGACCATTCGCGGTACCGCATCCCGATCTCGCGGCCCCACGAGCGCACCGAATTCAGTTCGGTCCCTCGATTGCATGTGGCGATCCTTGTGAAGCGATGGTCACGCCGGACACCGTCTTGGAACAGGCGATCGAGCTCGGTCCCGGGCGGTACCGCTTGTCCTGGTACGGCCGGGCGGTGGGAATGGACCTTCCCCCCGAGGAGGCGCTTTCCATCGTGTTCGCCGACCCCGAGAACGGCACTGTGGGCACGACCGTCGAGATGACGGGTTCCGGTGGCGAGTGGAATCGCTACTACTTCTTCGTCACGCTCACGACCGCGCAGACCGTGCGCGCGGTTGTCTCCGCCACCATCCCCGGCACTCCCGCGCCGGGCTACGTCGGACCCGCGGTCGACGTCGCCGGGATCATGTTGGAGGACGTGACGGAGCAGGTGGTTGGAGTGGAGGATACCGACGAGATGGTCGGTGCGGACGAGTACGTCGCCAGCGACTTCCCGCCACGGGAGTTCGTCGGCACGGCCCACTCACCGACTCGCGACCTTGCCATCTGCGAGGACACGACAGGCGAGGCATTCCGCACCGGCTGGACCCGCGGATGTCTCCGATTGTGCGCGGCAGGCTATGGTCGCGAGTGCCCCGGAGAGGCCGAGGCCGTGCGCTACTGCTACTGGGAAACGGAGTTTGCGATCACCCAGCGCGACATCGAGCGCGGGCGGCTCATCCACTCGGGTGGGTTCGCTCGCGGCAACTACAACTACCGGATCGACACGCTCGCGCTCAACTTCGTCGGGAGCGCGGCGCGGCAGTGCGGCGACGCACGACTTCCCTCGACGTGTTACAGCGCAGCCTACGTCCCGTACAGCCTCGACCACATCGGGCGGTACACGGTGCGCAACCACCGGGGTGAGGACTACGAGGCCCCGCTGTTCCAGGGGCACATCGAGCACGGGCGAGGGCTCGCGGCCGAGCGCTACATCACCAACCCGATCTCCTCTGCGGACCGCGGGCTGATCGAGCCCTACATGCATCGAGAGTTCCGCGGGCGGCCCATCGACGGTGTCTATCGACTCCGCGTGTGGGAGGAGCCGGGGGTCAACTTCGAGGGGATCGAGGACGTCCAGCTCGTCCTGAACTACCGCTACTGGACCCGCTTCGAGTGATGGCGCGGGTGGTCGCGGCGTGCGCCGCGGTGGCCTGGGGCTGTGGATCGGCCCCGCCCGGGTCGCCAGACGGTGGGATGGGCGGGGACTCGGCCGTCGGGTCGCTCGATGCGGGGCCCCCGCCCGTCGGAGACGCCGGCGCAGACGCCACGGTCGAAGTCGACGCCGGGCCCGGTGATGCGGGCGAGGTGGAACCGGACGCCGGCACGTGCGAGTGCCCCGACCCACCGGAGTGCAACGACGCCCTGTGCGAGGACGGCGCGTGCGTAGAGGTTCCGGTCGCGGACGGCACCTCCTGCGGCGAGATGGACCTCGACGTGTGCGTCGGCGGCGCCTGCGTCCCGCGCGGTTGCGGCGACGGCTACCGCGAGCCCGGCTCGAGCGCGATGCGCGAGGGGTGCGACGACGGCAACGGCCTCGACGGCGACGGGTGCTCTTCGGCGTGCACGCCGGAGCCGGTCGGCGTCGCGCACGATCCGCTCGGCGATCGTGACATGCGCCTCGCCCGGCAGGGGCCGAGCATCGGCGTCGACGGGGACGGGCGCGTGCTGTTCGTGTTCCAGGAGGATCGGCTGAGCCCGAACCGGGCGCTCGCGCAGCGGGCGACGCCGTCGGGCGAGCTCGTCGGTGACCCGATCGAGATCGCGCCCGACGTCGGTCACCCGCCGTGGGGCGACCCTCGCGTCGCGGGGCTGCGCGACGGCGGGTGGGTCGTGGTGTGGCACCAGCTCAGCGGGAGCACGGACTTCGACGTGCGCTATCGGCTGGTGTCTCCGGACGGTGTTCCGGGGCCGGTCCGCACCGTCCACGCCGACTCCACCGGGCGGCAGCACCAGGCGCGGGTCGCTTCCCTCGGGGGTGGGTTCGTCGTGGTGTGGACGGCGGCCGTCCTCGGGGCCGGGTACGACTTCACGGTCGAGGCGCGGCGGTTCGACGGCGTGGGCAGCCCGCTCGGCGCCGCGATCACCGTGCCGACGGACACCACCAGCCTGCAGGAGACGCCGGCGGTGGCGTCGTCCGGCGAGGACTGGCTCGTGGCCTGGTCGCACCACGGGCTCTCGAGCGGTTCGGCGGTGCAGCTCTTCGTCCGGCGCTTCGACGGGGCCGCGGCCGTGGACAGCGGCCAGGTCGAGATCGCCGCAACCGGTGGCACGCGGCCCTTCGCCGCGCCGCTCGACAGCGGCGAGTTCGTGGTCGTCTGGCAGGACCTCGACGTCTGGTCGCAGATCGTCCCGCTGGCACCCGC
>JBDIVX010000283.1:0-5907 GCA_039794305.1 Candidatus Neutrinellum sp. | reverse complement strand
AGACGTCCGTGAGCTTCTTGCCCTTCTCGTACTTCTGGAGCTCGCGGACCCAGACCAGCGGATCGATCCACTCCACGTCGTCGCGGAAGGCGGGCGGCGTGCGCATCCCGAGCGTCAGGTGCGCACATCGCCGGCACTCGGTGTCGTTTTCTGGACCTGCGGGAGCCGGGCGGCGGAAGGATCGTCAGCGTGGCGGCTCGCAGAAGGGAAGCCCGCCGGGCGTCCGCCCGGTGCACTTCCACGGGTTGGACAGGTCGGTGTTGCCGAGGCAGTCGTAGGGGCACTGCCGCACGTCCACGCCCTTGCTGGGCAGGCACAGCAGGTTCATCCGCCCGTCGGGCCACCGCAGCAGGCGCTCGCCGCACCGGCGCCCGTCCTCGGTCGGCTCGGGCACCCACACGGTGTAGGCGGCGAGGTCGGTGCCATCCGCGCCGCGCCGGCGGATCGCGCCGCGGTAGGCGTCTCCGTAGAACGTGCCGGCCACCGGCTCCCCGCCCGGCCGGGCGGGGAGCAGGCGAACGGCGGTCCCATCGTCGAGCACCTCGCACAGAAGGTAGCTGTCGAGCCCTTCGCGCTCGAGATCGGTCCAAAAGGCGTCCGCCCACTCCTCGCCCAGCGTCTCGACCGCCATGGGCATGACGGTCCCGTCCTCGAGATCGAGGCGGTAGGTGTAGCGCCGGGGTTCCGGTGGGCCGGCGACGAAGATGGCCTCGGCGAAGGTCTCGTCCGGCGATAGCTCGAGCCGGTAGGGCAGCAGGAAGGGAGCGTCCGCCGGCGTGTCGGCCCACTCGTCGGGACCGCGAGGCACGCAGGCCCGGCTCGCCTCCGGATCGGGCGCGTCGGGCGTGTCGGGAACCTCGCACACCGGAACTGGCTCCGGCGTCTCGTCGCGGTGCGAGCAGGCGGGGGTGCTGCTCAGCAGCACGAGCAGGGCGAGCTCAGTCCAGCGGCGTCTCATAGCAGAACCCATCCGGTCCGATGTGCCGGCCCTCGAGGGACACGTAGTCGCAGGGCGTGTAGCCGCCGCACATGACGGTGCACCCCTCCCGGTACGAGCAGCCCCCCACCGTGTCGTCGATCGTCTCGCGGGGGACTTGCACGGCGTGCTCCGTGCACCGGCGGCCCCCGGCGCGCTCGAGAGCGTACGAGGCGAGGACCTCCCCGGTCGAGTGGCGGCGGATCCAGAGCAGGCGCTCGTCGCTCCAGCAGCCCCCCCCACTCGAGCAGGGGTCGGGAGGGAAGCCATCGTCATACGTTGTCATGTTGCCCGGCACGACCCGCACCTCCAGGTCCAGATCCTCCGACCAGTCGCACAAGTAGTAGCCGGTCCAGCCCGGTCCACCCTCGACCTCTTCCTCCAGCTTTCGATGCGCTCCGGCCGGCGCACAGTAGCTGCCGATGAGCGCGACGGAAAGGTCGTCGAGTCCGACGCGGAGCCGCAGGAGCATGCTACAGTGGACCCCGAATTCGTCCGTAACCCGGATGAGGCCGTTTCGTCCGGTCAGCACCTCGACGTAGGCCACCCTCTCCCGCTCCAGCACCTCCACTTTGTACGGCGCAAACGTCGCGCCCCGCTCGTCGGGGCAGTATTCAACCCGCTGACAGCGCTCTTCCGGAAACAGCGGAAGGCATCCGTCGGCCGGCACGAAGACCGGCTCGGCGGGAGGGCCCGGCGCATCCGGCGGGACGCACGCGTCGGTCGGCGCGTTGCTCGAGAAGCAGCCGCTCATCAGGGTAACCGCCAAGGGCAGCGCAACCCGTCTCATCAGTCGCTCCGCTTGTGCATCACCCGGATCTGCCCCCCGCTGTCCGCCCACGCCGCGAACAGGTAGCTCTCGCCGGCCTGGGTCCAGGTGAACGGAGCCACCCGAGTGACGCCCTCGAAGGAGCGGAGACCCAGCACGCGGGATCGCGTCGTCCGAGTCGCGTCCAGGGCGGGGAGGAAGGAGTAGTAGCTGATGTTGCCTCCACCCAACTCGGGCGTCTCCTCCTCGGTGCGGAAGGGAACGAACAGGTGGAGCCGGCCGCGGAAGGGCACGGCCGCGGGGCCCACGCCGGGTGCGCCCTGCACGGGCATGCCGACGGGCTCCTGGTTCGGGCCCGGTGGCGCTCCGAGCCCCAGCGGCAAGGGGAGCCGGTTCAGTCGCGAGACGAGGCTGAAAGAGGATCCCCGCAACAGGAAGCGCGCCTGCTGCACGTGGGCGCCGTCACGGCACGGCGTTCCGTCCACCGGGTCGCAGATGCGCCGCGGCCCGGCGGCTGTCAGGAGCACGACCTGGGTGCCCGTCGCGACCAGGAAGGGATCGTGCTCGTCGGGCTGCGAGTCATCGACGGGGATCTCGGTGACCTCGCCGCTCTCCTCGTCGAGGCGAAGCACGCGCAGGCGGTCGTCGGCCGCGTCACGGAAGGCCACGAAGAGCCCGCCAGCCAAGGACGCCAGCCCCGGCGAGCCGTCGATGACGGGGGAGTCGATGCGGGTCTCGGCCCTCCAGGTTCGGGTGAGCGTGGCGCGTATCACGCGGAGCTCGCCCGTGGACAGGTCCCGGTAGGCGGCGAAGATGGCGTCCACGCCGCGCGCCATGGCCGGATCGGAGGCGACCTCCGGGGAGCTGCCGTCCACCAGCCCGACCGGCTCGGGCGGCGGATACATCATCGGGTGCAAGGGATCGTCGGTGCGGACGAGCTGAAGCCCGTCGTCCGCGTCTCGGAACAGGAGCCAGGCCTCGTCCAGGAGCGGAACCGCCACCGCCGCGACCCCACCGCGCACACCCATGTCTGCGCGGGCGGTGGACTCCCAGGCGCTCCAGAACCCGCTCGCCCAGAACGCGCTCATCCCGGCGGCGGTTTCATCCACGCTTTCGGAGCATGGTGCGGGGTCGTCCTCTGCTCTGCAGGACTCACCGAACTTGAGGATGGCATTGCGCAGTACCTCGGCGTACTCCCTGCGGTTGGAGGCGGTCCCGATGTGCTCGAGCGTGATGCGTGCCAGAAATCCGGGAGCAAAGCGCGGGAGCGGGTCGACCCGCACTCCGTGGAAGATCGACCCATCGCGCGTGCGGTCGAGCATCAGGGCGAACGGGCGCGCCAGGACGCACCCGAGCCGGTGCGGCTCCAGCCTGTTGCGGTCGACCCATTCCTCCTCGACGCCGTGGTCGGCGAAGTAGCGCATGTGGGTATACTCCGCGCACCCGCCGCCGAGCTCGCGCACCGGCTGCGGGGGGCACACCGAGTCCAGGCCTCCGCTCGGGTGGATGTCGCAGGTGTCCGAGCTCGAGTACCCCTCGCAGCTGCGGATCGAGTAGTCGCGGATCGACTCGCCCGTCGCGTCGTCGACGCGCAGCGTCACGTCGCCCACGTGATCCTGCACGACCATCGTGAGCGTGTCGGAGAGGGCCTCTCCGATCGCGGGCTGCGCGGTGCCCCTGTGGTTTGCGGTGTTGCCCCGTTCCACCTGATGGGCACCGTGGCCGAATTCGTGGGTTATCACGTCGCGCGAGATCTGCGCCGGGTGGAGGCGCACCCTCGTCTCCTCGCCCACCCACCGAGACCCGGTCGGATCGAGAACGTCGTAGCGGATATCGTATGGCGCGCGGGGCCCGATGGCCGGTGCATCGTCGATCGCGTCGGCGCCTTCTCCGCTCCAGCCGCTTCGGAGCACCCCCACGAAGTAGTCGTCGACGTCGTGCACCGCTCGGAAGATCGTGTTGCACGGGCCCGCGTCGCCGGGCTCGTCGCAATGCCGGTCGGGCGGCGAGTCGACGGTATCGACGCGCGTCTCCCAGGATCTCACCTCCGAGACGAGCTCCTCGGTGTCGTCGAGGGCGCAGACTTGATCGGTGACTCGTTCGATCCGCGCCGGGAAATCGTGAATCCGGTCCGCGTCCGTCTCGGTATCCAGCACGAGGCCGGTTCGCGCATCGACGAAGGCGACGGTGCCGGGGATGCCCTCCCGGCTCGAACGGATCCTCCAGGCGAGCGCCGGACGGCTTCGGGCCATCGACGTGCCGAGATGCGCGACGACGAGCTCGGTGCGGATCTCCGCGGCCGGGCCCACGTTCCCGAACGCTGCCTCGACGGCCTCCTGCTCGGTGATCGAGGGCGTGATGTCGTCGGGCAGCAGCCGCCGGGGGACGAGGTGGCCCAGGAACGCGTAGATCCGATCCTCCGGCGTCAGCGAGATGGCGACATCTCCCGGGACGACCCGCAGGCCACGCCATCGCTGCTGCAGCCAGACACGGGTCCCACCGCCGGACGGCCGGCTCATGCGCGACTCGAGCGTGACGTCCGGATCGTCGATCTCGAAGAGGTCGCGGTGGCTCTCCATCCATTCGCTGGCACGCCCCTCGGGCGAGGTCGCCGTCATCGGCTCGTCCGGCAGGGGATGCAGCATGGTGGGGATCCCGAACCGCCCCATCACCACGACGAGCTGCCCGGGGCTCAGGCCCACCGTCCTTGCGGTCTCGGCTGCCTGCTCGCGCTCTTCGGGGGTGAGCTGGGACGCGGCGAGGTTGGTTTCCTGACACAGCGCATACCTCAGCTCGGACAGCGCCCGGCGAGACGCGATCCGCTCCGGCGGGCGCGGCCTCGCCACGCGGACCTGGATGTCGAGCCACGCGCCCGGGGCGGACCGCAGATCGACGGTCAGCTCGTGCTCACCCTCCGGCAGCTCGAACCGTTCCTCGATGCGTGGCACGTTCTGATTGAACCGGTGCGGCCCGATCTCCACCAGGTCCCGGAGCCGGACGGAGGCGGACGAGACGCGGCGGGGCTGCTCGCCGTTGGCCACCAGGAGGCAGCCGCTGCCTGAAGCGTCGTTGTCGAACGCGACCGTCTGGCGCTCCGGCCTCCCCGCACGGCGATCGAATCGCTGCTCCAACACGAGGGTCCCGTGCACGCACGGATCCTCGAGCGGTTCGTCCGGGGGCTCGACGAGCTCACACGGGATGAACTCGGGATCCGGCAAGTCGCAGCCTCGACAGCCAACGAGCCCGAGAAACAGAACCACCCCCCCCCCAGATCACGCGCATAACCCCACCCCTTTGTACGAGGCTTGCGCAAATCTGCTCGCGGATCAAGCCAGGGAGCTCCCCGCGCGCCTCCCCGGTGTCGCGCGTCAAATGGAACCTCGCCATCGCGAAGGACCCGGACTCGGCCCCGCGGTCGAGGCGCTGATGGGGGAGCTGCCCGGGGGCAGGTACTGCTACGAGTGCGAGGTCCCGAGCGGTCCCGAGGAGACAGACTACGAATCCGGTCCTGCCGCGGAGAACGTCGATTTCCCCCCGCCCGTGCAAGCGATGGAATCGCACCTGAACCGCAACAGAAGCTGACCGCGCGTTCCGCCGCCCTCGACTGCCGAAGCCCGTGTAAGTGACGACACCCACGTGTGAGACCCACGGGCAGACTTCGGTCCGCTCGGGGAGCTCAGGCCGCGCGGTGGGTCTTCGATGCGACGCAGAGCGCGCGCGGGTCGGGGGGCAGAGCGACCGTGAAGGCGGGCGGGTGGGAGCGTGTGGTGCAAGGGCACCTGGCACGGGCATGCGACATCGTCGGATCCCCGATCGCCGGTCGCGGCGCCCCCCGGCCCGCGCGCGCGGTCGAACCGATGGTCCGCAGTGGACGGGGTGGAGGCCGCCCGCTCGGACGGTCAGCGGCTCGGTGCCGTCACCGAAGCTGTCGACGGTGACGCCGCCCGCTTCGAGCACGGCGATGAAGAGGTCGCCGACGGTGCGCTCGGTGTCCTAGACGACGTGGCGGCCGGTGTCGAAGCCGCCGCGGCATCACGCCGCGGCATACCCTAGTTTCGCCGGGAGCGCCACGCCACGAGCTCGGCCTCCTGCACCGCGGCGTACTGGCCCTGGATGCGGATGAGCTCGGCGTAGGTGCGAGGCATGTCCTTGGCGAGCGCGA
>JBDIVX010000282.1:0-5976 GCA_039794305.1 Candidatus Neutrinellum sp. | reverse complement strand
CGGCGTCACCACGACGGTCCCCGAGCCGCCCTGCGGCGTGCCGGCCTGCTCGGTGGTGCCACCGGGTCGGACCACGACGGTCCCCGAGCCGCCCTGCTGCGCGGTCCCGCCCTGCTGCGCCGGCTGGCCGGGCACGCGCACCGTGGCGCTCCCGCCCTGATCGACCGTCGCCGGCGCCGCCGGGCGCACGCTCACGACGACCTCTCCCGGCTGCTGATAGACGGGGGGCGGCGACGAGCGCTCGGGCCGCCAGTGACCGGGGTGGTAGTGGATGCCGCCCTCTGGCGCGCGCCGCGCGACCGGCGCCGTCCACACGTAGCCGGGACGCGGCGTCTCCCAGTGCCCCTCGACCCAGAACCAGCGACCGCGCCAGTCCCAGTAGCCGTGCACCCAGACGGCGGCGTCTTGGGGCTTGGGCGGTCGCACCTCGACGCTCGCCTGGAGCGGCGGCGGCGGCGCGTCGACCTGGACGTATGCCTGTCCCCCGTAGGCGCCCGCGGTCTGCACCGGGCACTCCTGGTAGTAGCAGCCGCTCGCAGTCACGGCCGAGACGGCGGCGACGATCAGGGCGCGCAGGATGGCGTTCATTGTCGTTCGACCCTTTCTCCGCACGCCGGATGGTACGACACCGGCGCCCCGGGTATTCACCGGTGCTACCTCTTCGTCAAGCATTCCCGTGGATTACGGGGCCGCCTGCCGGGCTCGCGCGACCAGCTCACCGACCTCCCGGCGCATCTCTCCTGCAAGCTCCGCCGCCCCTGCGCCACCGCTTCGCCGCGCCTCCCCGACGCAGACGGCGACGGGCGTACGGCGCCGCCGCGCGAGCTTCGAGGCGTGCGCGGCGAACGACTCGCCGAACCACTCCGTCCCGACGGGGTACGCGAGCCCGACGGGGACGACCTCGACGTCGAGCCCGCGCGCCGCGACGAACGCGCCCGGCTGGAACGGGCGCACCTCGTCGCCCGGGAAGGTCGTGCCCTCCGGGAAGACGATGACCGTTCGTCCCTCGCGCAGGAGCCGCCGGACCGTGCGGATCGCCTGCGCGCCGCTCGCCCGGTCCTCGCGATCGACGAAGACGACGTCGAGGAGCCGCGCGCCGCGTCCGACGAGCGGCCAGCCCGCGAGATCTGCGCGGCTCATGAAGTGCCCGCCGAACAGGTCGAGAAGGACCAGCACGTCGAGCGCGGTCCGGTGGTTCGAGACGATCAGCCGCGGACCTCGAGGGGGACGAGCCGGCGCTCCCGTCACGATCGCGCCCGCGCCCATGAGGGTGAGCACGGCCCGGGCCCACCTTCGCGCGTGCCGCTCGAAGACCGCGGGGCGCTCTGCCGCGGGGTGGCGCGCCACGTCCGCTTCGGCCGCAGCCAGAAGGGCCGCCGTCACCCCCACCGAGGACGCTGCACGGCCCGAAGCCCTGAGCGATGCCGGGATCATCGCGAGACGTGCCTACCGCCGGCCGGGGTTCGGTGGCAAGATCACGCCATGGGCCACGAGCTCGAGCCCTGTTTCCTGGTGGCGGCGCCCTCGCTGGCGTGCCCTTTCTTCAACCACACGGTCGTCCTCCTCGTGGACCATCGCGACGACGGCTCGCTCGGGTTCGTCGTCAACCGCCCCTCCGACCTCAAGCTGGGCGAGATCCTCTCGCAGATCGGCGTCCCCGTCGGCGCGCAGACGCCGACCGCGGACGTGGTCATGGTCGGCGGGCCGGTGGCCCCGGAGACGGGCTGGCTCGTCTACGATCCGTCCAACGGAGAGGCGCCCGACGAGGGCGTGCTCCAGGTGCACGAGCGGCTCGCCGTGAGCGCCAACCCCGACATGCTCGAGATCATCGCTCGGGGCGACGGTCCGAGCGCGCACATGATGATGCTCGGCTACGCGGGCTGGGGGCCCGGCCAGCTCGACCAGGAGATCCGCGAGGGCTCCTGGATCGTCGTCGACCTCGACCCGGAGCTGCTCTTCGCCCTCCCGACCGACGAGCGCTGGGTCGCGGCCCTCGCGAAGCTCGGCATCGACCCCGCCCGGGTCGTCGGCACGCGAGTCGCGGACGCGTAGGCCGCCCTCAGCCGGTCGAGCCGCCGTCGTCCTTGCGCAGGCCGAAGTACAGGCCCGCCCCCGTCAGCAGCACGATCGGCAGCGAGCAGACGCACGTCACCGCGCCGATGATCAACGAGGCCTCCTCGTCGTTGCCTCGGCCCTCGATGCCGATGTACACGACGAAGCACATCCAGGCCGTGATGGCGAGGAGCAAGAAGCAGCCGCAGCCGCCGACGACCTTGCCCAGCGTTTTTTTCTGTCGGGCGTCCATGAGCCGCCGAGGGTAGCATCACACCCGCCTCGGAAGGGCTACTCTGCCCGCGCGTTCCACTCGATGATCCAGGCGAGCACCATGAGCGCGTCGCGGTATCCGATGCCCTGGTGCCCGTTCCGGCAGTAGCGGAGCAGCACCGAGTCGGGATCGCCCGCGATCACGTTGGGTACGTCGTCCGAGCCGGGACCCATGGCGTCCTCGAAGGTCTCGAGCGAGTACCCGCCGGCGTCCCCGTGGCACCGCATGCAATCGTTGGTGGAGAAGATGCCCTGAACGGCCGGCCAGGTGACCGGCTCGTCCTCCGTGGTGCCGCCGTCGCGCGTGGCCGGCGGCGGGTCGTCCGCGGAGTCGTAGGGTGCGCCGTCGCGGATCCACTGCCTCCAGCGTGACGGGACCTCGCTGTCCGCGCGCAGGACGACGGGGTGCCCGTCGCCGCCGAGCGGCCGGTCGACGAGCGGCGCGGAGGTTCCGTCGCCGACCCGCGCGATCGCCTCCTCATAGCTCGCGCGCCACTCCGCGTCGCTCGACGGTGACTCGATGACCCGGAACGGGAACGTTCCGTCCGAGTGGCAGGCCGGGCAGCCCGTGCTCTCGAGGTCGCGCTGGATGTGCGGACGAAAGAGCGGCGCTCCTCCGAGGGCTCCCGCGTCCGCGGCCCCGGCGTCCGGAGCCGCGGGCACGCGCCCGTCGTAGCCCGGCCCTTCGGCGTAGATCGACGCCGCGTTGCACGCCGACGCCAGCATGGAGAGCGCGATGACCGCGGACCGCATCGTCGCGCGCTCACTTCAATCCTCGTGCCAGCACGAATCGACAACGGTTGTCCCCGTCCGCTTGATTCATCACAACCGAAATGGGTCGGTCAGTCTCCTGCGCTGGGAACAACCGTACCCACCGCAGCCGCGGATCTGCGGGTCTTACGGGTGGCACATGCGCTGCAACCGCGGCGGGAGCAGCTCCGAACCCTGGTCGAGCGATGCCGGACAGAACGTCGGTTCCCTTCTCGCGGATACTCGTGGCCCTCTCCGTCGCGGCGCTCGCGCTCGCCTCGTCGAGCCAGGGCGCGGCCGAGGAGGACGCAACCCTCGCCGAGGTCATCCGCGACCACATGGCCGAGCGCGGCGCGACCGTGCAGCTCGCGCCCACGCCGCAGCTCGCGCGTCGATACGCCGTCGACCTCACCGGGGTGGTCCCCACGCCGGAGGACGTCTCCGCCTGCGAGGGGAAGACGCCCGAGGAGATGTTCGACTACTTCCGCGCGAAGGCCCCGATGGCTCACACGCGCGGAGACGCGCCGTACGTCTGGGCCAACCTGATCCGCGACGCCGACCACTTCCTCTTCTCGAACTCGACGCAGTTCGCCCAGGTCCGGCACATCCGGGAGCTCGAGGGCCAGCTCCGGCGCGTCTACGCCGAAGGCTGGAGCTACGCCGAATTCACCCGCTGGGCGCTCGAGTCCCAGTACTTCCTCGCGCGCTTCCCGTCGGGCGCAGACCGCGCCAACGCGGCCTTCTTCCTGTTCCTCGGCCGCGACTCCCTCGCCAGCGAGGTCGCCGTCGGGCGCCGATGGAACGGATGGGTGCTGCGCGAGCCCCTGCTGCCGGCCTCGGCCGCTGAGGACGACCCGGATTACCACGAGCACGACTACGACCCCTCGGTCTGCGGGACGCCCGGAGTGCTGTGCGAGGCCGAGCTGTGGGGTGTCGGCGGATCCACGCCCGCCGAGGCGATCGACCAGATGGTGTCCTCGACGCTCTTCGCGGAGGCTGTCGTGGACCGCTACTGGGAGCGCTACGTCGGCAGCCCGCTGCCCGGGGTGGACTTCCCGATCATCCGCCGGATTCTGGTCCAGGGCCTGCGCGACCACGGCTACGACGTCAACTGGCTCGTCCGGGAGATCGCCACCTCGCCGGCCTACACGCAGGAGATGATGTTCCGGTGAGGCCGGCGGCGACATGGCTCTTGCTGCCGGCCGTGCTCCTCGCCTGCGACGTGTCGGTCGGCTCGGGATCGGGCGAGCCCCACGAGGCCGACGACGCGGCGGTCCCCCGCCCGAGGAGGCCGGACGACGAGCCCGCCGGCGGCTCCGACCGCAGCCTCCGCTTCTACTACGGCCCGATGAAGGCCATGTCGGCCGAGTCCATCCTCTACTCGGTCGCCGCCATGACCGGCCATGACTTCGGCTCCTGGGACTACACCGCCCCGGACCCCGCCACCCGGGCGTTCGCCGACAACGCCAACGGCGGCCCCTACTACCGCCACTGCCGACTCCTCGGCGGGTGCATGGAGCACCGCATCCCGCTCGGCCGCACGTCCTTCGTCGGGACCGCGTACGTCCTCGAGCTCGAGCGGGTCGCGGTAGAGGCCTGTTACGACCGCGAGGCCTTCGGGATGTTCCCCGGCCGGGTCGCGCCGGGGGACGGCGTCCGCCCGGTCGACGTCATCGACCACCAGTACGTCACCGCGTTCGGCGCCGCTCCGACCGACCAGGAGCGCGACCTCTCCGTCGCCTACTTCGAGTCGCACCTCGCGTCGCCCGAGCACGGCGACATCTCCCCTCTCGAGAGCGCCGGCCGCGGCCACTGCCGTGCGCTGCTCACCACCAACCGCTTTCTGTTCTACTAGACCATGAAGCTCACTCGTCGACGGATGATGCGTCTCGGGGCCGCGGGGCTCGGCGGCTCGATGCTCGGCACCTTCGGGGTGCCGCTGCTGTCGCCCGCCGGCCGTGCCCTCGCCGAGCCCTCGGGGCTGGCCGGCGCCAACCCGGGCGCGATCTTCATCGTGCTGAACGGGGGCGCTCGCACGCAGGCCGTGTTCAACGGCGCGGTCGGCTCCGGCGCGAACCCCTTCGGGAGCATCTCCGGCGTCCCCGTGCCGCTGTCGAGCGTCCTCGCGGGGACGGGGCTCGACGACCCGGACGTCTGCGCCCGGGTCAACCTCGTCACGACGTGCCAGCACCACAACCGAACCGCCAACCATCAGACCGGGCGCGTCGTCGCCTGCACCGGGTACGAGCCGCAGGAGGCGAAGCCGGGGATCCTGACGATCCTGAACTACCTCTTCTCCTTCCGCGAGGTCCCGTGCGTCCACATCGGCAACGACACCCCGACCACCACGATCGGGTCGGAGATCTCGAGCACCTACTCACCGATCAAGATCCGCTCGCCGCTCGACGTGGAGGAGATCGTCGCGTCGCTGCTCGACACGCGCGTCTCGGACGGGGAGCAGCGCCGCCTCGACGCGCTGCGCTACGCCCTCAGCGACCGCTTCCTGCGTGAGACGGCCCACCCCGAGCCCGCCGACATCCCCTACTACCAACAGCGCGCCGCCGAGGTGGCTGCCCGCTTCTCCGACGACGCGCTCGACATTCGCAGCGACGCCGCGCTCGGGCGCTACCTGGACGGGACCGACGTGTCGAACGCCGGCCTTCGGACAAGCTTCGGAGTCGACGCCGCCGGCGGCGGAAACAGCATGGGCGCCAAGGGGATGCTCGCCGTCCGCCTGCGCCAGCTCGGCTGTGCGGGCATCGTGATCTCCTCCGACAGCAACTGGGACCTGCACTCGAACGAGGAGGGGGTGCTCCCGGGCCATGCTTTCGCTCTCGGTCAGACGCTCGCCGGCCTGATCGATCACATGTCCCGGATCCCCAACCCGCTCGACGACGGGGC
>JBDIVX010000281.1:0-6044 GCA_039794305.1 Candidatus Neutrinellum sp. | reverse complement strand
CCACCTACTTGTCGGGAAATACGATCTTCCGTTCCGAGTCATACGCCTCATTTGGCGCCGCAGCTCGCGCATCAACCCTTCCCCGCGCGCGCTTCCACGGCTCCCCCGAGCCCTCCGGCCCGTACCATGGAACCCCGCGCGTCGACCACCGCGAGAGCGGCGGCGGACCACTCGACACCGCCTACAACTACCAGGGACTGACAGCCGAGCTCGCGGGTCTGCCAATCAGCATGAGGATGCGAGGGGACATCGCCAGCTTCCGGTCCCGGTAGAGTTGCTCGTGGTCGCGCTCCGCACGAAGCAGGGAATGTTGGCGGTCGTCGCGATCGGCGGGGCGGTCGCCGTGGGTGTCGTCGCGAGCGTGATGATGCTCCGCGCACCGCCGCCGGAGCACGGGCACGGCCCCGAGGACGCGGGCTCTCCACCGGCGGCTCGGGATGCGGAAGCGGACGATGCCGGGGCACGCGCTCGCAGAGGTCACGACCTGTGGGTCGACTGGAACGGGCTCTGTGAGCTAGTGGATGGTACGCTCGAGTGTTGCGGTGAGAGCGCGCTCGATGGCCTCAGGGTCATCGGTGTGCGCGGGGTCTGGGTAGGTTCGCCGGGCTGGCTGTGTCATGTCGGCATTCGCGGAGGCGGGGAGTGTCTCTTCGGGCGCGATCGTAAGGCGATCCCTCCGGAAACCAAGGCGCTGGTTGCGGTGCCCATGCTCCTCGGCGGGGTATGTGTGCTCACCACGAGCCGCACCGTCGAGTGCCTCTCCGACGGCCGGTGGGACGTGGTGATGGAGCACGCCGAGGCGCTCGACGCGTCGTTCCGGTACGTGTTCGCGCTGTCGTCGGGCGACATCTGGTGTTGGGGTGAGGATTCGTACGAGATCTGCGCGGGTCTGCCCGCGCGGAGGCTCACGCACGTCGGAGACATCGTCGCCCTCGCGACGAGCCGCGCAGGACACGTCTGCGGGTTGCGTGAAGGCGGGGCGGTGCTCTGTTGGGGCGGGCCCGCGGCGAGCGACGATGCGTGGTGGGGCGCCCGAGCCCCGGAGGGCGAGCTCGTAGCCCGCACCCCGCGCTACGTCAAGGAGATCGCGCCGCTCACCTGGCTCCGCCGGGTGGGCTTCGCGACGTTCTGCGGCGGGAGCGACGCGCCGGACGAGTCGCTGTGGTGCTGGGGGATCGGTGGCGCGCTGCTGCTCGGGCTGTCCCGGAACGCGACCGTCGTGGAGGAGCCCGCGACGTTCTTCCGGGGCCGAGAGATCCGGTTCGACCGGCCGGTCGCCGACGTCTCGGGCGACCAGAGGCTCGGCTGCTACGTGGACCCGGAAGGCCACCGTACCTGCGTCACCACCGTCGAGGCGCTCCGCGACCGGTGCGGCGCGCGGCTCGTCCCCGAGCCCACCGACCCGCCGCCCGACACGGCCGCCCGCCCTCGCAGGCGGCCCGGGTCCCGGTAACCGAGCGGCGCTCGCCGCCCCGGGCACGGCGCGGCCGCGTGACCGCGCCAGCGGATCCAGTCCGATGTCTTCTACGGCCGGACGAGCTCGGTCACGCGCGCCCGTCGCCAGAGGCGCCCGCGACGGTGCTTGCCGTCTCGCGACCTTGGTCCCCGCGATGGGACGGGAGATCGCCAGCTTCCGGTCCTGGTAGGCTTGCTCGTGGTCGCGATCCGCACGAAGCAAGGCAGGTTGGCGGTCGTGGCGATCGGCGGGGCGGTTGCAGTGGGTGGCGTCGTGGTCCTGATGATGCTCCGCGCACCGCCGCCGGAGCACGAGCACGGCCCCGAGGACGCGGGCTCTCCACCGGCGGCTCGTCGGGATGCGGGCGCGGACGATGCTGGGGCGCGTGCTCGGAGAGGTCGCGACCTGTGGGCCGGCTGGAACGGACTCTGCCAGGTCGTCGACGGTACCGTCGCGTGCTGTGGCGAAGATCCGCTCGATGGGCTGGTTGTCCCGGCGGTGGCTGGCGCCTGGATGGGGTTCCCTGGGGACGTGTGCTACGTGCATGCCGACGGGGGCGGGGAGTATCTTCGCGGGTCCTACCGTCAGGTGATCCTCCCGGAAACCAAGGCGCTGTTCGCCGTGCCCGCCCGCGGCGGCGTGTGCGTGCTCACCGCGAGCGGCACCGTCGAGTGCCTCTCCGACGGCCGCTGGGACGTGGTGATGGAGCAGGCCGACGCGCTCGATGCATCGTTCCGATACGTGTTCGCGCTGTCGTCGGGCGACATCTGGTGTTGGGGCGAGGATCCTTTCGAGATCTGCACCGGTCCCCCCGCGCAAAGGCTGACGCACGTGGCGGACATCGTCGCCCTCGCGACGAGTTACGCGGGACACGTCTGCGGGTTGCGCGAAGGCGGAGCGGTGCTCTGTTGGGGCGGGCCCACTGCAGCCGACGAGGCGTGGTGGGGCGCCCGAGCCCGGGACGACGAGCTGGTCACTCTGACCCCACGCTACGTCAAGACGATCCCGCCGCTCACCTGGCTGCGCCCGGTCGGCTCCGCGGCGTTCTGCGGCGGGGGCGACGCGCCGGACGAGTCGCTGTGGTGTTGGGGGATCGGCCCGTCGCCGCTGCTCGGGCTGTCCCGGAACGCGACCGTCGTGGAGGAGCCCGCGACGTTCTTCCGGGGCCGAGAGATCCGGTTCGACCGGCCGGTCGCCGACGTCGCGGGTGCTCAGAGGCTGGGCTGCTACGTGGACACAGAAGGGCACCGTACCTGCGTCACCACCGTCGAGACGCTACGCGACCGGTGCGGCGCGCGGCTCGTCCCCGAGCCCACCGACCCGCCGCCCGACACGGCCGCCCGCCCTCGCAGGCGGCCCGGGTCCCGGTGACCGCGCGGCGCTCGCGCCGCAGACACCTGTAGTGTTTCACGGGCACGACGCCGCTCGTCGCCTACGGCTTCACCGAGACGTGGGAAGCGAAGGAGATCGTGCCCTGGGTGAGCGCCATCGAGGGCTTCATCCAATGCGACGACTACAAGGGCTACAGCAGCTCCGTCGATTGGCCAGGGGCTAGAGCGCGGATCTTGGTCCCTCCGGAACGCCGCCTCAACCGTCTGGACTGATCATTGGGGACAGGCCCGAACGATCACCTCACGTCCGGTAACTGGCGTTGATCCGGACGTATTCGTGGCCGACGTCGCACATGACGTAGCGGGCGGTGGACTTGCCTGCGCCGAGCTTGACGCGGATGGTGTACTCGGGCTTGCGCATCACCTCGCGCGCTTCGCGTTCGGCGTCCGCGACCCCCGTGCCTCGGCGGGCGACGACGACGTGGTCGAACCGGACCTCCACCTTGTCCGGATCGAAGGCGACGCCCGCGTTGCCGGCGGCCGCGAGGACGCGGCCCCAGTTCGGATCGCAGCCGTGGATCGCCGTCTTCACGAGCAGCGAGCCCGCGATCGTCCGGGCGACCTGCCGCGCGGCCGACTCGCTCGGGCCACCGGTGACCTCGACCGTCACCACGCGCTCGGCTCCCTCGCCGTCGCGCACGATGCTCCGGGCCAGCTCGCCGAGCACGTCGACGAGCGCGTCGCGGAACTTGCGCGCCTCGCGGGACTCCCCGCGGAGCGCCGGCGCGTCGAGCCGGCTCGACGCCATGGCCACGATGGTGTCGTTGGTGCTCGTGTCGCCGTCCACGGTGACGGCGTTGAACGTCGCGTCGGTCGCACGCCTGAGCGCCCGCCGGAGAAACGAGCTGCTCATCGGCGCGTCGGTGAAGACGAAGGCGAGGGTGGTCGCCATGTTCGGGTGGATCATGCCGGCGCCCTTGGCGATCCCGAGGACGGTGGCCTTGCGCGTCCTGTCGAGACCGACCTCGACGCTCGCGACCTTGGGCCAGCGGTCGGTGGTCATGATCGCCTGCGCGAACGCCTCCGCGCCGTCCGGCGACAGCTCCCGGACGAGGCGCGGGATCGCCTGGCAGATCCGGTCGGCCGGCAAGGGGACCCCGATGACCCCGGTCGAGGCGGGCAGGACCAGCCCCTCGTCCACGCCGAGCGCGCCGGCCAGCGCCGCGGTCGTGTCGCGCGCCGCCCGCATCCCGGCCTTGCCCGTGCAGGCGTTGGCGTTGCCGCTGTTGACCAGGACGGCCTGCGCCCGACCGCGCTCGAGCCGCTCGGACGACACCACCACCGGGGCCGCCTTCACCCGGTTGCGGGTGAAGACGCCGGCGGCGGCCACGGGCTCGTCGGCCACGACGAGTCCCAGGTCGGGCCCGCCGCCGTGCTTGATCCCGCAAGCTCCCGCCGCGAAACGGAAGCCGGCCACCGTCGGATGATTCGCCTTCGCCATCGCGCCGCCGAGCCTACACCAATCCGTTGACACGCGTTCGGCCCACCCTATACTTCGCCGCCTCGAAGCGGCGATGTAGCTCAGTGGTAGAGCGGGCGTTTCATACGCGCTAGGTCAGTGGTTCAACTCCACTCATCGCCACCGGATCGAAGGGGAGCCAGCGCTCCGCTTCTGCGCTAGCGTACGTCGGTGTTCGGCTGGACCACTCGGCGAGTCGCGCTCCGGGCTGCGCTCATCGCGCTCGCGAGCACGTCCGTCGGCGGTCTGTTGCTCCAGCTCGCGCTCGCGACGACGGGGACCGCGCACGTGCCCTGGGGCTGGTGGGCGTCGGTCACCGTGGCCGGCGCGTTCACCGCCTTCGTCATCACCGGCTGGCTCGTCGACGCA
Organism: Candidatus Neutrinellum sp.; assembly: GCA_039794305.1. Classification (GTDB taxonomy): domain Bacteria; phylum Myxococcota_A; class Polyangia; order Polyangiales; family JBDIVX01; genus JBDIVX01. The sequence goes on along the minus strand of JBDIVX010000281.1, from coordinate 1,369 downwards.
GCGGTCGGCGGCCGCCTGAGGCGCCTGGTCGCGTTCCTCGAGCGGCAGGCGGAGCAGCCGGACGACCTACGGCGCCTCCCGCCCATGGGCGAGGACGAGGTCGGGCGCGCGGCGCAGGCGCTGAACGCGCTGCTCGCGAGCACGACGACGGTGCGCGTGAGCATGATCGACCAGAAGATGGAGCTCGCGCAGACGCAGGAGGAGCTCCGACTCAAGGACGCGCTCGCCAAGAAGACGGGCGAGCTCGACGCGCGCCTGCGCGAGCGGGCGCTCTTGTTCGACATCCTGAGCGTGGCCGCGACCGCCACGGCCCTCGGCGACGTGGTCGGCACGCTCGTCGAGCGGCTCGGGCCGGCCCTCCGGCTGCGCGAAGTCGCGATCCTCCTGCGTGAGGCCGACGACCGCTTCGTCATCCGCGCGGCGCACGGGTTCGATCATCCCGAGACGGTGCTCGGTCGCGCCATCCGCCCGGGCGAGGGCATCGCCGGCGAGGTCGCGGGCGGGCGGGAGCCGGTGCTGATCCGGGACGTGAGCATCGAGCCGGGCTACCTCGCCTTCTGGGGAGAGGTGGAGCGCGAGGGCTCTTTTGCAGCGGTCCCCGTCCGACACGGCGAGCAGCAGCTCGCGATCCTGGCGTTCACGCGCCCGGCCGCCGACCCGCTCAACGAATACGAGCTCCGGTTCCTGACGGCAGTGGCCGACACGATGGCGCTCGCCATCCGGCACGCGCAGCTCATCGAGGATCTACGCGAGCTCTCGACGCACGACGAGCTGACCGGGCTCGCGAACCGCCGCCTCTTGCGGTCGCGGCTCTCGCTCGAGCTCGAACGCGCGCGGAGGTTCCAGAAGCCCCTGTCCGTGCTGGTCGTCGACATCGACCACTTCAAGGCGCTCAACGACCGGCTCGGCCACGCGACCGGGGACGTGGCGCTGAGGGAGGTGGCCGGCGCCCTCGAGCACGGGGTTCGGCGCGTCGACACCGTGGCGCGTGTGGGCGGAGAGGAGTTCGTGGTGCTCCTGCCCCAGAACGACGCCGCGTCGGCGCAGCACGTCGCCGACAAGCTCCGCCGCGCGATCGAGTCTCGCGAGATGCCCGGCGGCGAGGGGCAACCCGGCGGGCGGCTCACGGTCAGCATGGGAGTCGCGCAGCTCATGCCGGGCGAGGACGCCGACTCCCTGCTCGCCCGCGCCGACGAGGCGCTCTACATGGCGAAGGCGCGGGGACGGAACCGCGTCGTCGCGGCAGAGCGACACGCGCCGGCGCTCGAGACCTGACGGCCTCGCAACAAACCGGACGAAACGCGGCCCGTGCAGGGTAGAGTGAGGCCCGTGCACGTCGTCGTCGCGTCCGCCACGCCGATCCTCGGCG
>JBDIVX010000280.1:0-6080 GCA_039794305.1 Candidatus Neutrinellum sp. | reverse complement strand
CGGGGGGGGCGGGGGGGGGGGGGGGGGGGGGCGGGGGGGGGGGGGGGGGGGGGGGGGGGGGGGGGGGTGGGGGGGGGGGGGGGGGGGGGGGGGGGGGGGCGAGGGGGGGGGGGGGGGGGGGGGGGGGGGGCGGGCGGTAGGCGGCGGGCTTCGGAGGCGCCGGCGGCTTCTTGGCGGCGAGCGGCACGTTGGGCGCTCGGGCCGGCGGCTCGGGCGCTCCGGCCGGCGGCTTCGGGCGCACCGGGGGCGGCGCCGGCTCGGCCTCGGCCTGCTTTGGCGCGGGCCCGGGCTCGGCCGGCTCGCTCTCGGCGTCCATCGGGATGAGGCCGCCGAAGGGGTCGGACAGGGCGACGTCGTCGGGCGGCGGCGGTGCGCCGTCGGCCGCCGGCGAGTCGTTCGTCAGCTTGTCGAGCAGGCCGTCGAGGTCGAGGTCCATGTCCCCGAGCGCGCCCGACGGGGGTGGAAGCGTGGGGCTGTCGTGCGCCGACGTGCTCGGACGCGGGCCCGACGTGCTCGGAGGCCCCGGCTCGCGCCCGAGCGAGGCGAGCAGGTCCTTCGGGATGTCGCCGATCTTGGTGACGCAATCCTCGTCGTCGTCGAAGAGGTCGCCGAGCTCGTTCCCGAGCTCGATGTGCACACCCTGCTCGCCGGAAAACGCCGGTGTCGGCTGTTTCGTCCTCGGCGGAGGGAGCTTCGACGGCGGGCGGTAGAGCGGACGCGGGGGGGCGGGCTTCGGCGGCGCGGCGGGCGGCTCGGAACGTTGCGGCATGGGCGTGGACTCGGCCTTCGCCGAGCCGTCGAGCTCGTTCTCCCACTCCGCCAGGGCGTCGTCCCAGTCGAGCTCGTCGAGATCGAGCTCGACCCCTCCGCCGTCTATCTTCTCGTCGTCGCTCACCGTGCGAGCCCCAGCTCGCGCCGAAGCGCGAGGTGATCACCCGAAAGCCAGTAGAGCACGAGGTCCCGTGCGTCCGCCGAGTCGGCGAGCGCCGCCGCCGACGCGGGCGCGCCGAGCACCGCCCCGAGCGACACGCGCAGGTCGCCGGACGACAGGAGGCCCGCACGGAGCGCCGTGCGCATCGCGCCCCTGGCCCACGCCTTCGGGTCTCCGTCCGCGGCCAACTGGGCGGCCTCGGCGACCGCTCGTCGAGCGCGCCGGCCCATCTTCTTCTCGAGAGTGCGTGCGATCTCTCCGATGTCGGTGCGGCCGGCGGCGCGCTCGAGGGGCACCTCCGCGGCGGCGGCCGCCGCCATCACGACGGCTGCCGCGTCCTTCGGTGGTCGGTGGACGTACGGGAGCGTGCCCTCGCGGACCGACATGGCGAGCTGACCGATGACGAACCGCTGTCCGGCCCCGAGGGGCGCTCGGATCCCGTCTCCCAGGATCCAGGTGACCCGGCCCTTCTTGCCGGGCACCGCCGCGATCTGCGCGGCGTCGCGTCCACCCCTGTAGAGGTCGCCCGATTCGACTCCGAACAGCGCGGCGAGCGCGAACACCTCGTCGCGCATGGTGCTCTCCGCCTTCGGGGAGAGCAGCTCGCCGCGACCGACCCCGTACGTGGCGGGCTCGAGTCGATCCATCTCGAAGACCGACTCCTGGGCTGCGATCGCGATCCTCGCCACCGGATCGTCCGCTCCGGCCGCGCGCAGGCGGGCGAGGGACGCCTCGGAGAGCACCCCCGACGGCGCGCTCGGTCCCGTCTCGTGGCGTTCGGCGAACGCATCCTCCTCTTCGGGGAGCGCCAGCCCCATCGCCGAGAGGGCGCCGAGCGCGAGGTACTCGAGATCGCGGTCGCCGCGCCAGATCGCCGCCTTCCGCAGCTTCCGGAGGGCGTCCTCGTCCGCAGGGTCGGCCTCCAGCTTCGCACGAACGGCCTCCTCGAAGCCCGCCGCCATCGCGCGCCGCTCGTCGGAATCGGTCAGCAGCTCCGCGAGCGCCTCGCCGGTCTCGAGGTCGTCGGGCACGGCCTCGAGCGCGCGCCGGTAGGCCGCGATCGCCTTCGCGTCGTGCCCCTGCTCTCGGTGGAGCGCCGCCGCCCGCCGCTCGAACGCCGCCCGCCCGGCCCCGCCCGAGGCCCGGGCCGCGTCGCCCAGCGCCGCCGCCGCCTCCTCGGTGAGCCCGGCTCGCTCCGCGACGTCGGCGATCCGCCCGAACAGCCCCGCGTCGGCCAGGCCGATCTCGTCGATCCGGCGCAGCTCGGCGATGGCGCCCGCGGGATCGGACAGGTGCTTCTCGAGGAAGTCGGCCGCTCCGAGATGCGCGAGGCGCTTCTGCGCGGCCGGTACGTCCGCACCGGCCAGCGCGCGCAAGGTCTCGACCGCGTCGGCCCACTGCTCGAGCGAGACGTGGATCTCGACCTGGAGCGCGAGCGCGCCCACGTGGTCGCCCTCGAGCATGAGCACGTTCTCGAGCGCGCCCAGCGCACCCTGTCGGTCGCCCTCCGACCGCAGCAACCGCGCCTGCTCGTAGAAGAGCCGGACCAGCTCGTCCGAGTCGTCCACCAGCTCGATGCGCTTGGTGACGAGGTCGATCAGCCCGCGCGTGTCCTCGCGCTCGGCGAGCAGGTCGTGCAAGCGGCCGAACGCGATGGGGCGCGCGCCGTCGATCGCGAGGACGCGGGTGAGCCGCTCGCGCGCCTCGTCGTCTCGGCCGAGGTCGTCCATGAGCACCGCCGCCGCCTCCTCGAGGAGCTGCGCGCGGAGCTCACCGTCGACTCCCTTCGCGAGGGCGTCACACGCCGCGACGACGTCCGCCCAGGCCCGCTCCTCGCGCGCCGCGACGCGGAGGGCCTCCCAGGACGCGAGGTCCGCGGGGTCCTCCTGCACGACGCGGCGCAGCGTGGACAGCGCCTGCTCCGAGCGGCCGCAGGCGGTGAGCGCGCGCCCGACGACCGCCGTGAGGGCGGCGCCGCTCTCGCTGCCCGAGTGGGACAGCCGGGCACCGAGAGCCTCGACGCGCGACTCGGGATCGTCGCCGCCGGTCAGGGTCTCGTCGAGCGCGACGCCCGCGGCGAGCGAGTCGGGTGCCGTCGCGGCGAGCTCCTGCGCGAGGAGGAACGCGTCGTCGTCGGCGTCCCCTGCTCCGGCGACCATCTGGGCGCGTAGCCCGTGCAGCATGAGATCCGCCGCCGCTTCCGGGGCGTCGGTCACGCGCGCGAGCGAGAGCCACGCGTCCGCGCGGGCCCGGTCGCGCGACGAGTCGAGCCCGAAGAGCCGCGTCCGGCAGAGGAGGGCCCACCGATCGTCCGGCCGGCGCTCGAGGAGCGCGTCGAGGCTCTGCTCTGCCTCGACCGGATCGGCGCCGCTCGACAGGGCCTCGCCGGCGAGCTCGCGCAGGAGCGGTGCGACCGCCCGATCGCGCGCATCGGACAGCAGTCGCCGGGCGGCCGCGACACGGGCCGCTCCGTCCACGTGCTCGCCGGGCAGGGCGAGGAGCGACACGGCGGCGGGCGCGCCCACGCTCGGGCTCGACAGCGCGGCGCGAAGGGGCGACTCGGCGAGCTCGGGCTTGCTCGCCACGAGGTCGTAGTGCTCAGCCAGCTCGAAGGTGGCACGGGCGGGCTCGCCCTCGGTGACCTCGAGCTCGCTCAGCTTCTCGAGGGCGTCGCGCACGAGGTCCGCGTCGCCGGTCTGCTCGGCGAGGCGTCGGAGGGACAGCACGGGGGCCACCGACGTGGGGTCGCGGTCGGCCGCCTCCTCGTAGGTCTGTCGCGCCAGCGCCGTGTCGCCGCCCGCCTCGGCGGCCGCGCCGGCGAGCAGGAGGTTCATCTCGGCCGCGCGGGCGCCGGCCTGCGCCGCCGCCGCTTCGCGCAAGAGCGCGACCACCTCCTCGGCCTCGCCCCGTGCGCGCAGCATCTCCTCGAGCAACGCGACCGCGTAGCGGTGTCCGGGCGACCGCTCGAGGGCCGCGCGCAGGGCGCCGATCGCCGCCTCCTCCCCGCCCGAGCGGGCGAGCGCACGCGCGGCGGCGCACAGGTGGGCGGCCTGCGTCTCCTCCTCGGTCGCGCGATCGGCGAGGGCGCGGTGCGCGGCCGCGAGGAGCGCGTCGTCCTTCGTGTACGCCGCCTCCAGACGGGCGGCGTCGGCGGCCCAGCTCACGGCTGCTTCGTCGGCGAGCGAGTCCCCGAGGACCTCCCGTGCGGCGCCGGGATCGGGCACGGCCGTCCGCAGCAGCTCGTAGAGGTCGCGCAGGATCGCGGCGCGCTCCTCGCCGTCGATCGGGAGCGCGACGAGCGAGCGCGCGGTGTCGCGAGCGGTCTCACCGTCGCCGTGACGCAGCGCGGCGCCGTAGAGCTCGCGAAGGACGGCGGTCTTCCGGTCCGGCTCCTCCGCCGCGGCGGCGGCGCGCTCGTAGAGGCCCTTGGCGCGCGCGAAGTCGCCCAGGCGCTCCGAAGAGATCTGCGCTGCGCGCCAGAGCGCGTCCACTCGGCCCTCGGCGTCCTGCTCGGCTCGCGCCTCGAGCCGCGCCACGCGCGCTTCGTCGGCGCGCCCGTCGAGCAGGAGGTCGTCGAGGAGGGCACCGGCGGCAGCCGAGCCGGGATCGGCCTCGAGCGCGGCCGCGAGCGCCGCGGCCGCGGCCTCGGCGTCGCCCCGCGCCTGCGCGAGCTCCGCGAGACGGAAGTGGAGCGCCGAAGCGAAGCGGCCGGAGACCCCTCGGTCGATGAGGTAGCGGGCCTCGCCGGCCGAGCCCTCGAGGTCACCGGCGAGCTCGCACGCGAGCATCCGCTCCTGGTGGAGGAGCACGTCGTCGGGCCGGAGCGCGATGGCCTGCTCGAGGGCCTGCACGGTGCCCTCCGCGTCGCCGTGCAGGCTCAGCCGGAGCTGGGCGGACTCGTACCAGAGCGCGGCCGCCTCGGCGCGCGCTCGGGCCTCGTCGGCGAAGCGCTGCACGGAGAACGCTCCCGACTTCTGCCCCTGGTCCTCGCCTGCGGCCGTGGCCGCCGCGAGCACGGCGCGTCCCTCGATCGCCTCGATGACCTCGACCGACCGATCGTGCCTTCGCGCGAGCCTCTCCATCTGGTCGAGCGAGCGCCATCGCCCCGCCGGCAGGGCCGCTGCCTCGCGCATCTCGGCGAACGCGCCGTCCAGGTCGCCGTCGTAGGCGCGCTCCCACGCGATCTCGACGCGGAGCAGCGCCGCGAGCGTGGGGTCGGTGACCAGCTTCGCGCGCCGCTCGAGCGCGCGGAGGGTCCCTTCGCGGTCGGCGGCCGCGCGCGCCGACCGTTCGAGCATGAGGGCGGCGGCCGCCGAGCCGGGATCCGTGTCGAGGGCCTCTTCGTAGAGCGGCTTCGCCTCGCTCGGCTGCTGGAGGTGGTCCTCGAGGAGGACTGCCCGGTCGACGATGGCCGAGGCCCGATCGCCGGCCGAGGTCGCGCTCTTGGCCTCGGCCTCGTAGAGCCGCGCGAGGTTCTTGAACGAACGGCGGCGCTCGAACACCCGGACGAGCGCGAAGAGCGGCGGCCGGAACGCCGGGTCCAGGTTGTAGGAGGTGAGGTACTCCTTGACCGCCAGCGCGTCGTTGCCGAGCTGCTGCTCGATCACGCGGCCCATCTCGTAAAGGAGCTGCGCCTGCCGCGGCCGATCCGGGTCGGCCTCGACCTCGGCGCGCAGCATGGCGATCCGGACGTCGACGGCGTCTCGCGACGGTGCGCTGCCGGACGGGTCGGGCCTGGGCGGGGGGGTAGCGGTCATCGTGGGACGGTGTCCGGGCTGTCCCGATGGCGGGGCCCACACCTCGAAGCGTCGAAGCCGGCGAATCATACCCGGGGGCGAGGCCGCTTTGAACCCTCAGTTTTCCAATTTCCAGCGTAACCGCACGGGGTTCCATGGATGGCGAGGTGCCCGTCGCCGGCGTTTGACGCCCCCATCGGGCTGGGCCAACCTCCGCGCCTGATGCGCGAACGGCACCAGGAGATCGACCTCGGCGCGCCCTTCGGTCTGGACGACCTCGTGGCGGTCGCCCGCGGGCGGGCGCGCCTGCGGTTCGGGGCCGAGGCGCGCGCGCGGGTCGAGCAGGCCAACGCGTTCGTCGCGCGGCCTGCCACCGCGGGCGATGCGGCCCCCAACGTCTCCGGCCTCCACAC
>JBDIVX010000279.1:0-6145 GCA_039794305.1 Candidatus Neutrinellum sp. | reverse complement strand
GGCGGCGCGACTCGGCGTCGAGGAGTCCCGAGTAGTCGCCGGCGGTGTGGAGCGAAGCGCGCGGATCGCCGGCGGGCGGGACGTCGTCGTGGCGGCGGGCCGCGAGATCGAACAGGACGGCGGCGGTGGCGAGCACGCCGGCGGCCGGTTCCTCGGCGAAGAGCTCGCGCGACAGCCCGGTCATGCGCTCGGCCGTTCCGACAGGATCGGACGCGAGCCACGGGCGCAGGCCCCCGACGCCCACCGCCCGCGGCGCGTGGCCCTCGTGCGCGCCGTCGTGCGCCTCGTCGTCGGGGATCCGCCAGCGCGTCTCGGCGTACGCGACCGCCAGCGTCAGGTCCGCCGGCACTCCCCACGCCCGCTCGGCCGCCTCGGCCGCCTCCCGCATCCCGACGAGCGCGCCGAGCTCCGGCACCTCCGCCTGCTCGGGCGACGCACACCCGACCGCCACCACCACCCCGACCACGAGCCCACGAAACCCACGCATGCCGCCCCCCCATCGCAACCGGCGTGCCCGAGAATTGCGCAGCGCAAACCCCGAGCTGCGGACCCCGCCCCGCACGCGATCGCGCCACCCACCCGCGCCACCCCGTCCCACCTGCCCAACTTCTGGTCACTAGGGGACGGACCTTAGTTTCTTAGTTTCCCGGGCGCGCCCTCGCCCTTCGCCCCGCCACCACCCCCGCCGGCGGCCGTACCGGTATCTCAGTCGAGCCCGTACTTCTTCAGCCGCTCTCCGAGGGTGGTCCGGCTGATGCCGAGCTCCTTGGCGAGCCGGCTCCGGTTGCCCGCCGTGCGCTCGAGGCCGCGCTGGATGACGGCGCGCTCGAGCGCCTCGACCGCCGCGCCGAGCGTGCCGGTGCCGGCCGCCGCCGCCGCCGCGGCCTCGCCGCCCTCGTCGCCGGCGTACCCGCCCGCCTGCCGCACCGCCGCCGACAGGTGCTCGGGACCGACCCGGCGCGCGCCGGACGCCGCGACGTCCCAACGCAGCACCTCCGCGCGCAGCTCGCGCACGTTGCCCGGCCACCGGTACCGCTCGAGGCAGGCCCAGGCAGCGTCCGAGACGAGCCGCGGCGCCGCGCTCGTCTCGCGCAGGAAGCGCTCGACCAGGCAGCGGATGTCGTCCGGACGTTCGCGCAGCGCGGGCAGCCGGATCGGCAGGACGTGCAGCCGGTAGAAGAGGTCCTGCCGGAGCTCGCCCGCCGCGACCATCTCGCCGAGGTCGCGGCTCGACGCGGCGATGACACGCACGTCGGCGCGCCGCGGGGAGGTCGCGCCCACCGGGAGGTACGTCCGGTCCTGCAGCACGCGCAGGAGCTTCACCTGGAGCGCCGGGGACATCTCGCCCACGTCGTCGAGGAAGAGCGTGCCCCCCTCCGCCGCGCCGAACAGGCCCGTCGTGCTCCGCACCGCGCCCGAGAACGCCCCGCGCACGTGCCCGAAGAGCGTGGACTCGAGGAGCGCGTCGGTCATCGCCGCGCAGCTCTGCGCGACGAAGGGCCGCCCGTGCCGTGGACCGTGATCGTGCAGCGCGCGCGCGACGAGCTCCTTCCCGGTCCCGCTCTCGCCGAGGACGAGCACGGTCGCGTCGCTCCGCGCGACGCGCCGGAGCTGGTCGAACACCTCCGCGAGCTGCGGCGACGCGCCGACGATCCCCCACATACCCGGCAGGTCGTCGGCGCCGCTCGCCCGCCGCCGCCGATCTTCCTCGTGCCCGGCGATCTCCCGGGCCGCCGCGCGGAGCACCGCCCGGACGAGCGCGACCCGATCGCCGCGCACCGAAGGGAGCGTCCGCACCGCCCCCGCCACGTCCGCGAGCATCGGATCGAGCGCTGCGAGCGACTCGGCGACCCGCGCCGGCTCGGCCGGCGCGACGCCGCGAAGATCCGTCGCGACGAAACCGCTCGCGACCACGTGCGCGAGGACCCGCTCGTCGAGCAAGGCCGGCTCGCTCACCACGGCGAGGCCGAGGTGGCACCCGCGAGCGACCGAGCCGTCCACGGCACCGACGTCCCGGTACACGGCGTCGCACCGCGCGAACCCGTCGCGCGAGAAGAGCGCCGCGCGGCAGACCTCGCTCGACGACGCGGTCACGCCGCCCTTGGCGTGCGCGACCGGACCGCGCGCCCCGACGACGATCAGCTCGACGCCGAACGCCTCGCGCAGGATCTCGCGCGCGACCTGCACGCCGTGCAGGGCGTCGTACCGCTCGAGGCTGCCGACGTCGGCGGTCGCGCTCAAGGCCGGGGCTCCCCGATTCGCATCTCGCATCCTTCGAACTCGGTGATGTACGAGGCGCCGAAGGCCATCGACGGGGTAATCGCGCCCGGACCGACGCCGCCCTCGAGCACGCGCTTCACCGACTCGACCGAGGTGTCGACGGTCAGCCGGTAGCCCTCGGTCGTCGTGAGCGTCCCTTCGACGCTGCGCCCGGACGGGGCCTCGGCACGGCCCCAGAGCTCCGAGCGCCCCCTCTTGCGCCGCTCCTCGCTCGGGCCGTGCACGTTCGCGTCGATGCGCCGCTCGAGGAAGCGCTTCACCGGCGCTGCCGCGAGCAGACCGGGCAGGACGTGCTGCCCGAGCTTGGCCGCGCGGATCATGCGCGGAGGAAGCACGCCATAGACCTCGATGTCGCCGATGCCGGTCGAGTAGTACGCCGTCGAGACGTCGCCCCAGGGGATCGTCATCCCGATGCGCGGTTTGTCGCCGAACGGGATCTCGCGTGTCCGGTAGGCGAGTGGAACTCGGAGGATGCGGCCGTCTTTGCGGACGGCGCCGCCCTGCGCTCCGATCTCGATGCCCGTCTTGAGGGTGCCCCGGCTCGACCGCCCGCCCACCCAGTGGAACGCGAGCAGGAGCCGCGTCGCCTCGGGCAGCGCCTCCTTCAAGGCCGCGGCCAGGCAGTCGGACGGGACGACGTCGAACCCGACGCCGGGCATGAGCACGCAGCCGGCATCCTTCGCCTCGGCGTCCTGCGCGAAGACCGCCTCGAAGACCGGGATCTCCCCGGTGATGTCGAGGTAGTGCGTGCCCGTGCGCAGGCACGCGCCCACCACCGGGGCGCTCGTCTGCGAGAAGGGCCCGGCGTCGAGCAGCACGGCGTCGACGTCCTCGATGTGCCGCGCGACGTTCTCGGGCGAGTCGAGATCGAACGTGCGCCACGAGAGACCCAGCCGCTCGGCGATGCGCCGGACCGGTCCCTCCCGGCGCCCCGCCAGGATCGGACGCAGCCCGCGGCGCGCGCACTCCTCGGCGGTCAGCGCGCCCGTGTACCCGTTGGCGCCGTAGAGCAGGAAGGACTTGTCACCCGCGGCCGCTGCTGCCATGTCTCCGCCCGACAGTCAGTCCCCACCGGCCCGGCTGTCAACCGAACGATGGAGTGGTGGGTCTACGCCCTGCTGACCTTCGCGGCGCTCGTCGTCGCCGCCTGGGCGCACCACGCCTTCTGGACCTGGCGGCTGCGCGTCGTCACCGACTACGCGGAGCTCCACCGCGTCGAGACGCCGGACGGGTCGGCAATCGAGCTGCGCCGGCTCAGAGCCGCCGAGGCTCCGAGCCCGCCGCCCGCGGCGGGCCTCCCGCCGGTGCTGCTCGTCCACGGCCTGGCCACGAGCCACCGAAACCACGACCTCGACCCCGACTTCTCGCTCGCCCGCCACCTCGAGGCGGCGGGCCGCGACGTGTGGCTCGTCACGCTGCGGTCGGGGCGCGAGGACCTCCGGCGCTCCGAGGCCAAGCGCATCCGTTTCGAGCCCATGGTCCGCTACGACATACCGCTCGCCGTCGATCACGTGCGCGAGCGGACGCGCGCCGACCGCGTCGACTACATCGGCTTCTCGATGGGAGGCATGCTGCTCTACTCCGCGATCGAGCGGACCGTCCCCGCGAGCGCGTTCCGGCGGATCGTGATCATCGGCTCGCCGGCGCTCGTCGAGCTGCCCCTCCGCTGGCTCCGCGTCTTCCGCCGGGTCCCGCGATGGATCGTCCCCGGCCTGTGGTTCCGCGTCGCCGCGCGCATGTACGCGTTCATGGCCGACTGGTTCCCGACGCCCATCCACCGCATCGTCTACAACCCGGCGAACGTCGATCCCGGCAAGGCGCCGCTCGCCATGGCGAACGCCCTCGCCGACGTCCCGGCCGAGCTGCACGCGGACTTCGCCGAGTGGGCGCTCGGCGACGGCGTGATCCGCATCGACGGCGAGCCGGTGCTCGATCGGCTCGAGCGCGTGCCCGTGCCCGTCCTCTTCTTCGCGGGGTGTGCAGACCGTCTCGCGCCGCCCGCGACGGTCCGCGCGGCGTACGACAAGTGGGGGGCCGCCGTGAATCCCCCGCCCGACAAGCTGCTCCGCTTGCTCGGCTGCGAAGCGGGGCACCCGCACGACTACGGCCACGGAGACATGGTGATCGGCCGGCACGTGCGCGAGCACATCTTCGGGCCGCTCACCGAGTTCCTCGCGGAAGGGGGCGAGCCCGCGTCGCGCGCCTCGGCCGGCTGAGTCAACCTTCTTCGACCAGCGCCCGGCGGATCTCCTCCATCCGCGTCCGCTCCTCCTCGGGCAGCTCGGGCCAGCGAAGGGGAAGGGCCTCGAGCGCGTCGCGCAGGATCCCGCCCACGGTGAGACGCATGAAGGGCTTGTCGTCGGCCGGCACCACGTACCACGGCGCCCACGGTCGGCTCGTCGCGTTCACCGCGTCTTCGTAAGCGCGCATGTACGCGTCCCAATGGAGCCTCTCGCGCACGTCCCCCGCGTTGAACTTCCAGTTCTTGTGCTCCTTGTCGATGCGGCTCAGGAACCGCTTCTTCTGCTCGTCCTTCGAGACGTGGAGCATGAACTTGAGGATCGCGGTCCCGTTGCGGGCCAGGTGCTTCTCGAGCGAGCGGATCGACCGGTACCGCTCCTTCCAGAGGTCGTCGAGCGGCGGGCGCCTCGGCAGCTTCTGCCGGTCGAGCAGCTCCGGGTGCACGCGGACGATCAGGACCTCCTCGTAGTGGCTCCGGTTGAAGATCCCGATGCGTCCCCGCTCGGGGAGCGCGCGCTCGATGCGCCAGAGGAAGTCGTGGTCGAGCTCCTCGGCGCTCGGCTGCTTGAACGAGACGACCTGGCAGCCGGCGGGGTTGATGCCGGTCATCACCGCTCGGATCGTCCCGTCCTTGCCCGCGGCGTCCATCGCCTGGAAGACGAGGAGCAGCGCGAACCGGTCGTCGGCGTAGAGCTTGCGCTGGAGGTCCTGGAGCTGCTCGGTGATCTCCTCGAGCCGCTCCTCCGCCTCGTCCTCCTCGGGCGCTCCCTTCGGTGGCTTCGTGGACGTCTCGGAGAGGCGCAACGAGCCGTCGAACGGAGCCAGGTACGGACTCTTCGGCGGCTCGAACAGGGAGGTCATCCGCCCATCCCGTAGGTCCGCAGGATCCGCCGCGCCACCGCCGACTTGTGCACCTCGTCCGGGCCGTCGTAGATGCGCGCCGCGCGCTCGTGGCGGAACCAGCCCGCGAGCGGGGTCTCGTCGGTCACGCCCATCCCGCCGTACGTCTGGATCGCGCGGTCGAGGACGCGCTGGAGCACGTTGGCGACGAAGAACTTGATGCAGGAGATCTCGGTGCGCGCGGCGTAGAGGCCCTCGCGGTCGATCTTCCAGGCGGCGTGCTGGATGACCAGGCGGGCCGCGTCGATCTCCGCGCGGCTCTCCGCGATCCAGGCCTGCACCATCTGCCGGGTGCCGAGCGGCTTGCCCGGCGCGATCTCGCGCGTCGCCGCCCGCCGGCACATCAGCTCGAAGGCCCGCTCGCAGATCCCGATCCACCGCATGCAGTGGTGGATGCGCCCCGGGCCGAGCCGCTCCTGCGCGATGAGGAAGCCCGCGCCGCGCGCGCCGAGCAGGTTGTCCTTCGGGACCCGGCAGTCGCGGTACTCGATCTCGGAGTGGCTGGCCCAGTCGGAGCCGACGTGGCCCATCACGGAGGTCACGCGCAGGTGGACGAAGCCGGGGTTGTCGGTAGGGACGAGGATCATGCTCGCGCGCCCGTGGGCCGCCGCGTCCGGATCGGTGACCGCCATGACGACCGCGAAGCCCACCCCGTCCGCCGAGGAGGGGAACCACTTCCGCCCGTTGATCACCCACTCGTCCCCGTCGAGGACCGCGGTCGTGT
>JBDIVX010000278.1:0-6149 GCA_039794305.1 Candidatus Neutrinellum sp. | reverse complement strand
GGACCATGCCGCCCCGAAGAGCAAGGAGCGAACCAGGGCGGAATGACCCGACATCTCGGGGGGCGTTCGGCGCCCGGCCGTGTCCTCCCGGGTTCACCCCTGTGGGTGACATGCCACACGGACAAGGCGAATCGGTCCTTGAACGAGGCCGCCCACATCGTCATGCTGCACGCCGGTGTCCAATCCCGACCTTCCAGATACTCTGAGCTGGACCGACGTGCGTCGGGCGCGGGAGCAGGTCTGCGAGGCGCTGATGGAGGCCGCGGGGGCGGACTTCGCAGCCTTCTTCACGCTCGCCGAGAAGGACGGGAAGTACGTCCACACCGGCTGGGTCATGACCGGCGACCCGGCCTCCCGGATGCACTGCGGCCTCACCGACGGGCGTCCGTTCGACGCGCACGCGTCGTGGGACCCCGAGAGGCCGCCGACGCGCGAGCTCAACCGCTTCGCGTCGCTGCGCCGGTCGCGGACGGCCGAGCAGATGGGGCGGGTGCCCTCCTGGCGGCGGAGCTCGCCCGTCCTCGGTGTGAAGGACATGGTCCGCATGCTCGTCTACGACGGCCCGAGGTTCGTCGGCTGGGTCGGCGCGACCCGGCTCGCGGATCGACCCGAGTACTCCGCCGGCGAGCTGCGCGCCCTCTCGCGCACCGCGCGCTCCGTCCGCAGGGCGCTCGTCACCTGCGACGCGGCCTTCCGGCTCGACGACGCGGACGCACCGGCGAGCGTGCTCCTGCGGCCCGACGGCAGCGTCGAGCTCGCGAGCGAGGCGGCGACCGACTGGCTCGACCGGTACGGCGCCGAGGCGCTCCGCAGCCAGGTCCGACGCCTCGACCGCCGCGCGGGGGCGCAGGAGACGCTGATCGGCACCTGCCGCGTGTGCATCACGCGCATGGTCGATCGGGTCGGCCAGGCCACCCGCTACCTGGCCGTGATCGAGGAAGCGCGCGTACCGCACCTGAGCGCGCTCTCCATGCTCTCGCCCCGGATGCGCGAGGTGGCCGAGCTCGCGGCGTCGGGCGCGACCACCGTCGAGATCGCCGAGAAGCTCGGCATCTCGGCGGAGACGGTCCGCACACAGCTCAAGAGCGTCTACCGCGCCCTCGGCGTCTCGAACCGCGTGCAGCTACTCGCGGCGCTCTCCCGCCGCACCCCGGGGCGCTGACCCTCGCGCGCCGTCTGCCCCGACGAGCCCCGCGACCGGCTGCCACAGGCGGACCGGGCGCACCGCCCCCGGGCGGCGATCATTGAAGAAACCGACTGGATCGGGGCCTGCAACGTGTGCGGGTGGAGGTCCCCATCATGGCTCGACTCGAGACGACAACCGGCACGCGGGACACGTCGTACACGTTCGGCGGCGGAGTCGGCGCCGGCATCGTGGCGGCGCTCGCCATGGGGCTGTTCGCGATGATCGTGTTCGCGGCGCGCGGACAGGGCTTCTTCACCCCGCTCGAGCTGATGGGCGCGACGCTCATGCGCGAGGAGGCCCTCGAGTGGACGTTCTGGGCGGTGCTGCTCGGGCTCGGCATCCACCTCGTCCTCGGCGCGATCTTCGGCGTCATCTTCGCAGCGTTCGCACGCGGGATGCGGACGATGGCCATGCGCGTCGCCGCCGGGCTCGCCTACGGCGCGATCATCTTCCTGGTCATGACCTACCTGGTCCTGCCGTGGGCCAACCCCTGGCTCATGGCGGCGATCGAGCCCGGCTGGTTCTTCCTCTACCACCTGGCCTTCGGGTTGGTGCTGCCGCTGGCGCTTCCGAGCCGCGCCCCGGCCGTCTACGGGCGCCGCGAGCCGGTCCCGCCGCGACCCTGACGAGGCCTGACGAGGACGAGGAGCGATCCATGGCGACACAGGACACGACCCCGGCCACCGCGACCCTCACGGGCCGCTCGGTGATCGGGCCCGGGATCGCGGCGGGCGTCATCGCCGCGCTGGTGATGGCGCTCGTGTGGAGCATCGTCGAGGCGCTGCAGGGGCAGGGCTTCTGGTCGCCCGCGCAGCTCATCGGCGCGCTCTACATGGGGACGGCGGTGGTCGCGTACCCGTTCTGGTCCGCGGTGCTCGGGATCGTCACGCACCTGATCATCGGGGCGATCTTCGGGGTCGTCTTCGCCGCGCTCATGCGCCGCGTGGAGTCCCCGGGCCTGCAGGCGGCGGCGGGCCTCGCCTACGGCGCGGTGATCTTCCTGGTGATGACCTACCTGGTGCTCCCGTGGGCGGACCCGGTGCTGTTCGTCAACGTGGACCCGGGCTGGTTCTTCCTCTACCACCTCGTGTTCGGGCTCATCCTGCCGCTCGGCTTGCCGATCCGCCGGCAGATCGCGCGCCGAGCCGTGGCTCGCAGCACGGCCTACACGCGACCCTGAGGACGCGCGGTCGTCTACTCACGGCACGTGCGACTCCGGCGGCGCCTCCTCGCGCTCGAGGAGGTCGTCGACGGCGGGCTCGGCGGACCACCGGTCGGTCTCCTCGTCGTACTCGCCGCCGCGCCTTCGCGCGCAGTCCATGCAGATGACCGTGTCCGGGCCGACCACGTAGCCGCGGCTCTCGGCCGAGAGCTCCTCACCACAGTCGGCGCACCGGACGAGATCGATCTCTTCGAGCTCCACGCCACACCTCCTCGGCTCGGGGCCTCGGGGTCGCCTTGGCGATAATCACCGGCCCGAACGGCGTCAATGGGGCGCGGTGCGCGGGCGGGAGCGGATGAGGTCGAGCAGCGGGTCGACGCCCTCGCGGCGATCGACGAGCGTGTGCGGCACCTGGCCGGCGTCGAGCGCCGCGGCGACCTTGTCGGCCCAGTCCTGCTCGCGCCCCCAGACGAGCCGGGTGGTGCCAGCCGGCAGCGCCGCCAGGAGCTCGGCGATCTCGTCCACCGTGTCCTGGACCGGGTCGACCCCGTCGAGGATGACGAGCTCGGGCCGGAGGTTCCCGATCATGTGCTCGGCGGCCGGCAACGCCGTGGCCGCGCCCACCGCGACCCGCTCGCCCCCGAGCGCCGCCCGGAGCCGCACCGCGAGCGAAGTCCCGCGGCCCATCACCAGCACCCGCACGGGGCCCGTCCCGACGGGCATCTCGACGGTGCGCGAGCTGGCCGTCGCCGCGTCGGGCATCTGGATGGCGTTCCGGAGGACATCGGTGAGGCGCTCGACCACCTCGCCGGCCGAGGTGGCCCCGACCCGTTCCGCTGTCGCCGCACGGAGCGGACCCTTGATGAAATCCAGCAGCTTGGCGGCGTCGGCGGGGAGCTTCTCGACGCCGCCCCGCTCGAAGGCCTCGAAGATGACGCTCTGCGCGGTCCGCGGCTCGATGAGCCCCTCGAGGGCCTCGCGGATCAGGTACATCCCGGTCTCGCCGTCGATGCTGGTCACGCCCGAAGCATACCGTCCGGCGGGCCGCCGGCGAAGGGCGCCGAGGCGGGATGACGCGGTGCGTCGAAGCGGGTATCCTGTCTTTCCATGCTGTTCCCTCACGGTGTCGGCCCGGCGCTCCGCCGCGCGCTCGATCGCGGCCTGCACGGCGTGGCCCGCGTGGGCTACTCGCTCTCGCCGACCGCGCACCCGCGCCGGTACGGCGTGGACCTCACCCGAGACGTGCCCTACCGGGACACCGGCCGGCGGGCGCACCTGCTCGACGTCTACCGGCCGCGGGCCTTCGCGCCCCGGCCCGCCCTGCTCTACCTGCACGGCGGCGCGTTCACGATGCTGTCGAAGGACACGCACCGGATCATGGCGCTCGCGTTCGCGTCGCGTGGCTACGTCGTCTTCAACGCGAACTACCGGCTGGCGCCGCGGCACCGGTACCCGGCGCCGCTCGAGGACGCCTGCGCTGCGCTCCTCTGGCTCATGGACCACGCGGCCGAGCACGGCGCCGATCCCTCGCGCATCGTCCTCGCCGGCGAGTCCGCGGGCGCCAACCTCGTGACGGCGCTCGCCTACGTCGCGACGCACCGGCGCGAGGAGCCCTTCGCGCGCGCGGTGTTCGACAGGGCGCCGAAGCTCCGAGCCGGCCTGGCGATCTACGGCGTGCACGACGTCGAGGACATGGGCCGGTTCTGGCGGGATCCGCGCAAGGCGCGGCGGATGCCCGCTTTCGTCAAGTCGGAGCTCGAGTGGGCGTCGCGTCTGTACGTCGGGGACGATCCGGCCGCGGCGCCGCTCGCGAGCCCGCTGCGGCGCCTGGCCGAGCCGCCCACCGACGGCGCGCGCCCGCTGCCGCCGTTCTTCTTGACGGCCGGCACCGCCGATCCGCTGCTCGACGACTCGCGACGCCTCGAAGCGGCGCTCGCCGCGCGGGGCGTCGAGTGCGAGCTGCACGTCTACCCGGGAGAGATCCACGGCTTCAACGCGATGCTGTGGCGGCCGGCCGCGAAGGCGAAGTGGCGCGCGTCCTTCGAGTTCCTGAAGCGGCACGTGCCGTGGGACCCTCCAGAAAGAGCAAAGTGATGCGCAATCCGTACGAGAGATCACAGCCCTGGGCCCATACGCTCGAGAAGAAGATCACCACGAGCGAGGACGGGACGCGCCTCTACTACGAGGTGCTCGGCGAAGGCGAGCGCGTGCTGTTGCTCGCCAACGGGCTCGGAGGGCGGCTGTACGCCTGGGAGCCGCTGGTCGAGCGCTACTGGAAGCAGTACCGGCTCATCACGTGGGACTACCGGGGCCTGTTCGAGTCGGACACGCCGCGCGTCCCGCGCCGGCTGTGCCTCGCGAACCACGTCGAGGACGCGGCAGCGATCCTCCGCGCCGAGACCGTCAGCAAGGCGGTCCTCTTCGGGTGGAGCATGGGCGTGCAGGTCGCGCTCGACGTCGCGGCGACCCACCCGGACCTCGTCGGCGGGCTCGTGCTCCTGAACGGCACCTACGGCCACACGCTCGGGACGGGCTTCCAGCCCCTGTTCTCGGTCCCCTACCTCCCCAAGCGGCTGCACGCGACCATCGAGTGGATCCGCAAGCACCCGCGCATCGAGGACCGCATCCGGCTGTTCAGCCGGCTGAGCGAGATCCCGACGACGGCCATGTTCACGCTGACCGCGGGCCGCCGCGCGCTCGCGCTGCGCCCCATGCTCCGCCGGTACATGGACGACGTGCTCGGCGAGAGCTTCGAGAACTTCATGCGCCTCTTCCAGGAGCTCGACGCCCACTCGGTTTACCACGTCCTGCCCGAGATCGAGGCGCCGGCGCTCGTCGTGAGCGGCGCGCTCGACCTCCTCGCGCCCGCCCGCCAGTCGCGCGAGATCGCGCGCAGGATGCCCCACGCCCGCCGCGTCGCCCTCGTCCGCGCGAGCCACTTCTGCCTGCTCGAGCGCCCCGAGGTCGTGCTCCCCGCCGTCGAGCGCTTCCTCGACGCCGACGCGCGCTGGTGAACGTTCACCGCCGGAGCCGCTTCTCCCGCCCCCGCACCTCCATCCAGGGCCTTCGCCCGAACGTCCACACCAGCGCATCGGGCGCCTTGCCCGTCACCCGGATCCGTCGCTCATGGATCCCCTCGCCGTGGCACGGCCAGCACGGGCTCGTCCCGTTCGACGGCTCGTCGCCCCCGCCGTGCGAGCGGTAGACGATGTGGTGCCAGGTCGGGTCCTTGCTGAAGCACACCGGCGTCGCGCACTCGTGCCCGTCGCGGGCGAAGATCTCCTCGCACACCCCCGAGCCCCCGAGCATCGGGTACCACGTACGCCAGTAGTTCGACGCCAAGAACCCGATGAAGCTGTCCGTCTCGGCCAGCTCCGTCTCGCCGAACGCCCCCTCGATGAGTTTGTAGAGCACGTACAGCTCGTCCTCGAGAGCAAAGCGCAGCGTCACCTCCCCACGGAGCGCGGACATCTGGACAGACCCATTTTCCCCGGCGTTTTCATTGGCGGCTTCCAGCCCGAAGCGCGGGTCCTCGCCCTTCTCGACGGCCTCCCGGAACGCCTCGCCGCTCCGCACGCGCCCCCGGAACCGAAAGAACGCCTCGAGCCGCGCGTCGTCGGGCGGGGACCGGTCCGCGTCCTGCCCGTAGAGCCGCATGTCCCGCTCCACCAGCTCCACTTCTTCCTTGAGGTGCTTGTACGTCCGCCGCGTCGCCCGCTCGACCCAGGCCTGCTCCGTCTCCCGCGTCGCCACCCGCGCGAGCAGCCTCCCGGCCTGAAAGCCGACCTCCCCCCGCTGCAC
>JBDIVX010000277.1:0-6179 GCA_039794305.1 Candidatus Neutrinellum sp. | reverse complement strand
GGGCCCGTCGCGCCCGAGGCGCCGCCCGCGCCTTCTCCCGCCTAGGTCCGCGTCACGATCGAGCCGCTCGGGCTGCCGCTGCTCGTCGACGGCGAGCCGGCGGGCACGACGCCGGCGGTGCTTTCGGTGGCGAGCGGCCGTGCCCACCGCGTCGCGGTCCGCGCCGAGGACGGCGCGGACGTCACCGAAGACGTCACGCTCGCGCCGGGCGAGGAGCGCGAGCTCGTCCTGCGCGCGCCCGGCCCGAGGCTCTCGACGCTCCGCGTGGTGACCGTCCCGCCAGGCGCGACCGTGCGCGTCGCCGGCGAGGAGCGCGGCACGACGCCCGTGTCCATCCTGATCGAGCCGGGCGAGTACGACGTCGAGGTCGCGTCCGACGGCTACGCGGCGCAGTCGGGGCGCGCGGTGCTCGCCGATCCCACCGAGACCGCGACACTCTCGTTCGTCCTGCAGCGGGCAGCGCCCGAGCCGGCGGGCCGACCGCCGGCGCGCCGCCCCCGCGCGACCGGCACCCTCGTCATCGCCACCACGCCGTGGTCGGACGTCTACCTCGGCAACCGCCGCCTCGGCACGACCCCGCTGTCGAACGTCCGTTTGCCGGCGGGCCGCCACTCCCTCACTTTGCGCGCGCCCGGCCGGCCGCCGCGCCGGCATCCGGTGGAGATCCGAGCCGGCGAGGAGACGCGCGTCAGGCTGGCGTGGTAACGGGGGCAGTCGCCTCGCGCTAGGATTCCCGCGGTGAAGTTCCTTACCTCACAGCTCATGGCCGCGCTCCGGCAACGGCAGATGCGCCGGAACCTGACGGCCCTTCTGCGGTACGTGGCCGTGCTGGCCGTGGTGATCCTCGTCTACAGCCTGCTCTTCCACGTCCTGATGGTCTACGAGGGGCAGGAGCACTCGTGGCTGACCGGCTTCTACTGGACGCTCACCGTGATGAGCACGCTCGGTTTCGGCGACATCACGTTCCACTCCGACCTCGGCCGCGGGTTCAGCATCCTGGTGCTGATGTCCGGGATCGTGCTCCTGCTCATCGTCCTACCCTTCGCCTTCATCCGGTACTTCTACGCGCCCTGGCTCGAGGCACAGATCCGCGTCACCGCACCGCGACAGCTCGCGCCGGGCATCCGCGGCCACGTCGTCATCTGCGCGTTCGACGCGCTGGCCGAGTCGCTCATCGAGCGGTTCCGCGCCACGGCGACGCCGTACGTGGTGCTCGAGCCCGATCCGAGCCGCGCCGTCGCGCTGCACGCCGACGGCGTGCACGTCGTCACCGGGGAGCGCGACAGCATCCGGACCTACGAATCGGTCCGCGTCGGCGAGGCCAGCCTCGTCGTCGCGAACATGGACGACGCCACGAACACGAACATCATTCTCACCATCCGTGAGCACTCCGAGCGCGTCCCCATCCTCGCCATCGCCGAGGACAAGGACGCGGTGGACATCCTGGAGCTGTCGGGAGCCACACAGGTCGTCCCGCTCAAGCACCGGCTGGGCCAGCAGCTCTCGGCGCGGGTGAGCGCCGGTCTGCACCAGGCCCAGGCGATCGGGCGCTTCAAGGATCTCGTCATCGCCGAGCTCCCGGTCCACGAGACGAACCTGGCGGGCAAGACGATCCGCGAGACCCGCCTGCGCGAGGTCACCGGCCTGAGCATCGTCGCCTACTGGGAGCGCGGCCGCCTCCTGCCTGCCCGCCCGGACGCGGTCCTCTCCGACTACGCAGTGGTCGTACTGGTCGGCACCGAGGAACAGCTCGAACGGCTGAACGCCATGTTCTCGGTATACGAGCCGAACGAGAATCCGGTGGTCGTCATCGGTGGCGGCAAGGTGGGGCGCGCCGCGGTCCGTGCCCTCGGACGGCGGAAGCTCCGCGTGAGCGTCGTCGAGCGGGACGAGGCGTTGCGGCCGTTCCTCGAACAGATCGCGGACGATGTGCGGATCGGGAACGCGGCGGACATCGACGTCATGCGCGCGGCCGGGATCGACAAGGCGCCGAGCGTCGTGATCACCACCCACGACGACGCCACGAACATCTACATCGCCGTCTACTGCCGCAAGCTCAACCCCGACGCTCGCATCGTCAGCCGCATCACGCACGAGCGGAACTTCGAAGCCATCCACCGCGCAGGGGCCGACTTCGTCCTGGGCGAGACGGCGCTCGGCGCGCGGACCGTGCTCAGCGTGCTCCAGCAACGTGAGCTCATCGTCGTCGGTGAGGGGGTGGACGTCTTCGTCGTCGACTGCCCGCCGACGTTGTGCGGGCGCACGCTGGCCGAGAGCGGGATCGGCGCCAGGACCGGCATGACCGTCATCGGGTTGCAGAAGGGCGAGGAGGTCACCGACACGCTCGGCGCCGAGACGCGCCTCGAGCCGGGGACCCGGCTTCTGCTCCTCGGCACGAACGAGCAACGCCAGGAGCTCCGGCGCCTGTTCGAGCGCGGCGCCGGCCGTCGCGCGCGCAACGGTGCCGGGCAGCCGCCGGCGCCGTCCTGACCGACCTGGTTGTGCGACCGGGTCGTCTGAACCGGGTGCCGGAGGTGGTACGCTTGCGTCATGGCGCGCCGTGCGTCGACCTGGGTGCTCGCGATGGCGGCGTGTCTGTCGTGCTCGGTCGATCGCTCGGGGCTCGGCGCAGGGGAGGGCGGGCCGGACGCGGCCGCCCGCGATGCCGGGCCCGGAGCGACCGCAGACGCCTCGAGGCTCGCCGACGCGGGCGACCCCGCGCCGGCCGAAGACGCGGGAGCCGCGCCCCACGACGGCGGGCCTCCCGACGCGGGCGCTCCCGACGCCGGGCCTCCCGACGCGGGCGCTCCCGACGCCGGGCCTCCCGACGCGGGCCCCCCGACCTGCGACGAGCAGTACGGAGCGGCGGCGTCGTACCTCCTGTGCAGCGAGGACGGCACCTCCTGCGAGCTGTCGGTCCTGCTCGGGGGAGGCACGTGCGAGGTCCTGTGCGCCGCCTTCGGCGGCCGCTGCCTCGGGGGATACGCGGGCGCGGTGGGCTCGTGCTACCGCGAGGGCGCAGGGAGCTGCACCGCGGCGCGTCACGACCACATCTGCGTCTGCTCGCGTGGGCCGTGAGGTCTGGACAGCTCTTGGTCCGCGAGGTGCCGCGCGGGCTACCGGCGCGGGATGCGATCCGTCCGTAGCGTTGACGGGGCTCGGCTCAGCGGCGGCGTCGCGCGAGCGCGGCGAAGAGGAGCGGGAGCAGCCAGGCTGCCGAGGACGGGGTGCCGCCGGCCGCGGCGCAGCCGGACAGGCGCT
Source organism: Candidatus Neutrinellum sp. (assembly GCA_039794305.1). Lineage (GTDB taxonomy): Bacteria > Myxococcota_A > Polyangia > Polyangiales > JBDIVX01 > JBDIVX01. The sequence continues at coordinate 2,918 of JBDIVX010000277.1, read as the reverse complement.
TCTTCTTCCGACCGGCGTCCGCGCCCGCGTCGGGCGAGGGCTCGGCGTCGCTCGGGAGGCTCGCGTCCGGCGCGTGACCCACGTCGCGCGCGACCGCGGCATCGAGCGAGCGCCCCGCGTCGAGCGGTCCGCCGTCGCGCCCGCCCGCGTCGGGCGTGCCCGCGTCCGTGGCCGCATCGGGCTCGCCCGCGTCGGGCGTGCCTGCGTCGGGCGTGCCCGCGTCGGGCGTGCCCGCGTCGGGCGTGCCTGCGTCGGGCGTGCCTGCGTCGGGCGTGCCTGCGTCGGGCGTGGCCGCGTCGGGCGTGCCTGCGTCGGGCGTGCCTGCGTCGGACATGCCGTGCGGCACGCCCGCGTCGGCGGGGGCGACCGTCGGCGTCGCCTCGAAATCGTGCCACGTCACCTCGGCGGCGTGCGCGACCAGCAGGACCGAGCCCGTCCGGTGTCGCACGTCGGCGCTGAGCAGCCACCCGGCCGGCTCCGGATCGGCCGCGTTCCACACCTTCGCGTGCACGCGCATGCGCGTCCCCCCGGCGGGATCGGCGGCCACGCGGAATACGTACGTCTCGCCCGCCTCGAGCATGTACGGCCTGGTCTGGACGGTCCCCTCGTCGAAGGTCGTGATCTCGAGCTCCTGTCCGCTCGTCTTGTTCCGCACCCAGGCGAGCCCCCCGACGGGCCAGTCGGTCGGCGGCTCGTCCATCCCTTCGTGGCCACGCCACCCGGCCGCCACGCCGATCCCGCCCCATTCGCCGAAGCCGTGGATCGTGACGCTCGCGCGGGCCTGGTACGGTGGCCGCCAGTCCGTGTCGCCGACGGCGACCAGGCGGTCGTAGCCGGGCTCGACGATGCGGAGCCCCGACGACGTCACCTCCCACCGTCCGTCGACGGGCTGTGCGACGGTCGGGATGCTCGTCGCGCTCGACAGCGCGTCGAAGCGCGCGCTGAAGGGCAGCGGCCACTCGGCGCTCCCGTCGTGCTCGAACGTGACGGTTCGCGTGCAGACCCCGCCCGCGCCGTCCTCGGCACGGAGCTCGACGGTGTGCGTACCGTCGGCGAGCCCCGTGCGATCGATGCCGACGTTGAAGTCGCCGCGGCTCTGAAGCCGCAGGGCGTCCCGACCGAGCGGCCGGGCGACGAAGGGGCTGCCGTCGAGCGACGACTCGAAGGACGAGACGCCGTCGGGGTCCGACACGTTGCCGAGGATGCTCACCCACCGCTGCGGATGGCCGAGGCCCGCCGGCAACGCGTCTCCATACCAGAGGTCGATGGTCGGCCCGTCGCAGGCCACGCTCGCGCCCTCGGATCGACCGACTGGCTCGGTGTCCGCGCTGCACGCCGCGAGGGCGTGAGCCCAACCCGCCATCCACCACACTGCTGCTTGCGCCCTCGACAACGGACGTCCCCGATGGGACCTATGCCCGCGCGGAAGGTGGCGGGAAGTGCCCGACGCGATGTCCGTTCAGCGGCGCCGTCCCCTGTGACGGAAACGTCTCCTTCGCGCGGACGCGGGGGGCAGGGCGGTGAGCAGCGGGCGAAGCTCCCCGGCGCGCGCGATCCTCATGTACGCCTCCAGCGCGAGAAGCCGACGAGAGCGAGCAGCCAGGGCAGCCACGAGGCCGCCGGCGCCGCGGGACCGCCGGCGCTGCAGCCGCCCGTCAGCATCGCCGCCTCGGGCCGGTCGAGGGTCGGCTCGGCGGGGAGGGGCTCGGCCGACGCCTCGCCGTCCTCGACGGGCGGCGTGATGTCACCGCTCGTGCCGTCGTCGGCGTCGGGCGGGTCGGCGGCGCCGTCGTCGGCGGGGGGCGGCTCCTCTGGCGGCGTCGCGGGTCGGATGGTGATCGAGAAGGTCACGTCCTCGGGGCCGAACCAGGTCACGCCCTCCTGCACGAGGCCGAAGGTGTCCGTGACGACCGTCTCCTCGGTCACCTCGGGCGCGGCGATCATGAACGAGAAGCGCCCGACGGCGCCCGTCCCGTAGGTGCTGTGGTCGGGTGCGGTCGCCCGGTGGGTGTTGAGCCAGTTCTCGGCGTCGTACAAGGGGCTCGCGTGGTCGCGCGGGCCGGTCGTCCCGAGCCAGGTGCCCGACAGGTCCCAGGTGCGGGCGCCCGTGTTGCGCATCTCCACCCAGGCGACCGCGCGCTCGCCGCTCACCATCTCGGCCGGGTGGTCGACGCCCACGAGCTCGGCGTCGTAGTCGGGACGCGGCGGCTCCCCGCGCACGAGCGCCATGTAGCGGTCCCAGTCCCAGCCGCTCCCCGGGTCGGTGTGGGTCGCGCCCGGCACCTCGACGTGCCCGATGATGTGGCTCCGATCGATCGGGATGCCGTACTTGTCGCACAGGTGCCGGGTCAGGGCGGCGCTCGACCGGTACATCGTGTCCGTGTACCAACGGCCCGGATCGGAGACGTACCCCTCGTGCTCGATGCCGATGCTCTGCTGGTTGTAGCTCCAGTTGCCGGCGTGCCAGCCGGTGTCGGCTTCGCGGACCATCTGCGTGATCTCGCCGTCCGACGAGCGGATGTTGTAGTGGGCGGAGGCGTCCGCGGCGGGGTTCTGGAACCAGCTGATCGAGCCGGCGTAGGAGCCCTGCATGGTGTGGATGACGATGTAGCGGACGGAGTTGCCGCCGCGTCCCGACGTGTAGTTGGTCGAGCTCGCCGCGACCCACCGCGCGCCCGGGTACTCGGCGCCCGAGTAGGCACGGCGGCCGCCGACGCCCTCGGGCAGCGCGACGGCGCGCGGGGCGAGCGCGATGACGCGGCCGTCGGCGGCGAGCGTGCGCACGCCGTCCTCGAGCCAGCCGAGCACGTCCTCGGCGTAGCTGCGGCGCGACTCGGCGTCGTCGAGGCCCGAGTAGTCGCCGACGGTGTCGAGCCAAGCGCCCGGATCTCCGGCGGGCGGGACGGCGGCGTGGCGGC
>JBDIVX010000276.1:0-6251 GCA_039794305.1 Candidatus Neutrinellum sp. | reverse complement strand
CATCATGCTCGTTCCGCCGCGGATCTGCAGGTCGGCGTCGAGCGTGAAGGCGCCGTAGGTCACCACGCGCTCGCCCTCGGACAGGCCCGCCACCACGGGGTACTCGTCACCCACCTTCGGTCCGAGTCGCACGACGCGCATCTCGTAGGTGGGGCGCTCGGCACCGGGCACCTCGACGTAGACGACGGAGCGGCGACCGGTGAAGAGCGGCGCGGTCTCCGGGATCACGAGCGGTGCCGCGTCGGCATCCGGCTGGGGCGGCTGGCCTCGCACGACGGCCTCGGCGAACATGCCGGGCTTGAGCCGGCCCGCCGAGTTGTCGACCTCGACCCGCACCTGCGCGGTGCGAGTGCGCGGGCTCACCACCGGATCGACGAACGCGACGCGCCCCTCGAGCCGCTCGCCCGGGAGCGCCTGGACGGCCAGCTCGACGGGCTGACCGACCTCGAGCAGGGGCAGATCGCTCTCGTAGGCGCCGAGCTGCACCCACACCTCGGAGAGGTCGGCGACGCGGTAGAGCGGCGCACCCGTCTGCACGTAGCTCCCCTCGGTCGCGATGCGCTCGAGGACGGTGCCGGCGAATGGGGAGCGGATCGACACCTGGTCGCGGGGCTCGTCGGCCGTCTCCATGCGGCCGATCTCCGCGTCCGGCACGCCGAGCAGGCGGAGCCGCTGGCGCGCCGCCTCGAGCGCCGCCGAGGCCGCGGCCCGAGCCGTCTCGGTCCCGCGGCTCAGCCGATCGGTCTGTCGCTTCGCCACCAGGAGGTCCTGGTGGGCCGCGTAGACCTCGGGGCTGTAGAGCGTCGCGATGGCCTGGCCCCTGCGGACGCGCTCGCCCGTCACCGAGAGGTGCAGCCGATCGATGCGCCCGCCGAGCCAGGACGTGACGGTCCGCAGGCTCGTCTCGTCGTAGGCCACGCGCCCGAGGAGGCGGCGCTCGGCGCCTCCGACACCGCGGCGTCGCACGGGGGTGGTCCGGATCTGGGCGAGCATCTTGGCGCGCTCGCTCAACGTGATCCGGTTCGGAGCCGGTTCGCTCTCCTCACCTGCGCCGACCGGGACGAGGTCCATCCCGCAGATCGGACACTGGCCAGGCTCCGGTTTCCGGATCTGGGGATGCATCGAGCACGTCCACACCGTCTGCCCGTCTTCGCCGCGCCCCTCTCCCTGCCCGTCGGTCCCCTCGTCCCCACCCGCCGCACACGTCCCGAGCGCGAAGAACACGGGCGCAGCGACGGCCAGCGCGAGCCAGGGTGCGGCACGCCGGAGCCTCGTCCGCCACTCACTCATCGCCGCTCTCCGCGCGCCGCTCGACCTCCGCTCCGACGACGTGGTCGAGCCGCGCCCACGCGGTCCCGTGATCGGCCAGCGCTCGCTCCAGCTCGAGCTGCAGGTCCAGCAGCTCCCGCACCGCCAGCAGCGCATCGGCCATCCCGGCGCGTCCCGCCTGGTAGCCGCCGAGCGTCGATCCGTACACGGTCTCGGCCTGCGGCAGGAGCGTGTCTCGGTACAGCCGGACGCGGCGGTAGGAATCCCGCACGGCCGCGAGCGCCTCGGTGAGCTCGGCGGCCGCCCGCTGCTCGGCGCTCTCCGCCTCCGCGCGCAGGGCCTGCGCCTCGGCGCGCGCCGCCTCCTCCGCGTCCGAGTAGACGCCGCGCCACAGCGGCACGCTCATCGACAGCGACACCATCACGGCGTCCTTCCCGCTGTCCTGCACGTCGGGCGCGATCGCCTCGCCGACCACGATCCAGTCGGCCCCGACCGTGAAGCTCGGCAGCCCCGCCGCGCTCTCCGCGTCCGCCAGCTCCTCGCTCGCCTCGGCCATCCGTTCGTAGGAGTCGATGCGCGGGTGCTCGAGGGCCTGGGCGAGGAGCGCCTCGGGCTCGGCCGCGGGCAGCGCGACCTCGGGAGGTGCCGGCGCGACCGGCGTCTCGGTACCCGGAGGCGCTCCGATCACGGCGGCGAGCCGTGCGCCCGCCGTGCGCATGGCCAGGTGGTGCTGCGCCCGGTGATCGCGCAGCCGCTCGAGCCGGAGCTGGACCTGCCCGAGGTCGGCCAACGTCGCGCTGCCCACCTCCACGCGCACCAGCACCGACTCGACGAGCGCCTCGAGCACTTCTTCCTGCTCGAGCTGGATCTGGTGGGCGCGGTGGATCCGCCAAAGGGACCAGTACGCATCGGCCACGCGCTCGGCGACGGCGAGTGCGAGCGCCTCGAAGCGTTGCCGCTCGGCGAGTGCCATCGCCGCCTGCGCGTCGGCGCCGGACGTGAGCCGTCCGGGCCAGGGGAACGACTGCATGATCGACAGGCGGTGCTGCTGCGGGCCGACCCGCGTCTCGACGCTACGGACGAAGTAGGCGTACCCGATGGTCGGGTCCGGAAGCCGCCGGCGCGGGGCGATCCGGAGCACGGCCGCGCGCCACCTCTCGTAGCTCGCTGCGAGCTCCGGGCTTTGGAGCATGGCGGCCGCGACGTAGGCTTGGAGCGTTCCGTCGAGCTCGGGCATCTCCTCGCCCTCGGCGCGCGGCCTGCGCACCTCGGCGAAGTCGCCTCGTGCGGCGAGCTCGTACGTTCCCGCGCAGCCCGCGACCAGCGCGAGCGACGTCACGAACAGAGGGCGGGGCCCTCGAAACGGGTCTTGCATCGGATCACCTGGGTCTCCTGTCGTTCCGTACGCACCACGACCCGAGGAGCCCGGCGGCAGCCGGGGCCCCGGGGGGCGCGCATCAGAGCAACAGGACCGTGGTGTCCGTGGGCGGCGACCTGTCGGGTGGCCGCTCGACGACTCTGCGGAACGAGCCCTCGCCGTCGCGCGTCGGACCCAACCAGGCGAGGAGGGTCAGCGGAAGCGTCACCACCCCGGCGGGGGGGACGTCGTGCGACGCGCCCCCGGCGCTGCTGGTGGGCTCGAGCTCGCCGAGCGCGACCTCGCCGCAGCAATCCCGCGAGGGCGCCTCGAGGCGCGCGTCCGCGGTCTTGCCGCAGCAGCTCGGGCTTTGGGCCGCCATCTCGAGAGGCGAGACGCACTGGTCGAACAGGGGCGCACCGGCCCCCGCGACCGAGAGGGCCGCCACGAGCGCGACGAGCGCGCGTCCGAGGCTTCGCGTCACGGGCGTATTATTGCGGCCGGGGCCGCTCCGACGCAAGCGAGCGGAGCGCCGGAGCCCGTCAGCCCCGTTCCAGCGCGGCCTCGTCCTCGACGTCGACCACGAGGAGGTAGTCGCCGGCGTGCGCGGTGCCCTGGTCGTCGACGAAGGAGTCGACCACCACGAACCAGGTCCCCGGATCGAGGTCCTGCACCACCTCCGCATCGTCCCGCGCGACGCAGGCGTCCTCGGCCGCGCGGCCGCGCAGGAGGTGGATGTCCACGTCCACGTCCCCCTCGCTGAAGACCCAGGCGCGGACGCGGCGCGGCCGGTCGAGGTGGAGGCGGTAGACGTGCTCCGGCCCCGACTCGTCGTGCTCGCTGCAGTCGTACACGTCGAGGTCGCCGTGCCCGGAGCCTTCGGTGCTGCGCATCTCGGTGAGCGGGAGCCGGCGCACCACGAACGGATCGCGCGCGCTGCCCCGCCCGCGCAGGCCGGGCGTCGCCCGCGCCCGCGCTCCCGCGCCCTCCACCACCGTCCGGCGGAGCGCGTCGAGCATCTGCAGCGCGAGGAGGTTGCGCACGTTGTTGCCGTGGGCGAGGCCGGCCGGACCGAGGTCGCAGGGCCGAGTCTCGCCGTCTTCGACGAGCACGTTCGGGTGGACGCGGTCGCCGGCGAGCCCGCGCCGGGGAAGGGCGGAGAGGGCCTGGTGGAAGTCGACGTAGGGCAGGTGGCGCCCGCGCGCGATCGCCCTCGTCACTCCGTTGTAGCGGCGCACCCACCGCTCGGCCTCCGGGTCGTCCTCGCGCGGCGTGACGGAGCCGAGCACGGGGACGACGCCGCGGCTCTCGAGGTGCTGGACGATCCGGAGCATGCGATTCGCGAAGCGGGCGGGGTCGCGCCCCTCCACGTCGTTGCCGCCGTTGAGCACGAAGGCGAACCGCGGGGAGATGGCGCGCACCTCCCGCAGCAGCGGCGGCGGATCGCCGGCCAACAGGTGGCGCGCGTTCCAGCCGACGTCGGCGGCCTCGCTGTCGCGCCGGAACGGATCGATGCCGCCCGCGTTGCCGCCGCGGAAGTGCTCGAGCGTGGGGGCGAGATCCTCGTGCTCGCCGAGGTCGATCGGGTCGGGGTCGCCGCCGAAGCACTCGAGGAACGCGCGGCTCACCGTGGCCGAGTCGCCGACCTTCGCGAACACGTCGTCGCTGCGGTCCGCGCGCGAGGCGATGTCGCGGACGTGTCGCACGACCTCGGGCGTCATCGGCCAGAGCAGCGGTCCGGGCTCCACGCGGACCGCGGGCGGGGCCTCGACGGGCGGCGAGGCCTCGGCGGGTGGCGGGGCCTCGTCGGGTCGTGGGGCCTCGGCGCGCGGGCGCGCTCGCTCGGGCGGCCGGGCGCGGGAGTGGCCGCCCGCGACCTCCCGGGTGTCGCCGGAGACCGAGACGCAGAAGGCGAGCGAGCTCCCCAGCAGCGCAGCTCCCGCGACGACCAGCGCTTTGCGACGCCGGCTCATGGGCCGACGGGGTGACACGCTCCGCCCCCGAGTTCAAGGCGCGTCCGCGGGCGAGGGGGGTGGACAGCCGCGTGATCGTGGTTATCTGGAACAAGCTGCGCATGTTTCGTACAGCTCACGCTCAAACGAGCACCCACTGGAGGTGACCTATCGGATCCCGACCGGATCGAACCCGACCCGCCAACGACAACGCCCTGCAGGTGTATCTGGGCCGAGTCGGGGCCGTCCCGCTCCTCACGCGCGAGGGTGAGGTCGAGGTCGCGACGCGGCTCCGGCGGGCGGAGGCCCGGGGGGACGGGCCCGCCGCGGCGTCCGCCAAGGCGGAGATGGTCGAGGCCAACCTCCGGCTGGTCGTCTACATGGCCAAGAAGCTCCGGGGACGCGGGCTCCCGTTCCTCGACCTCATCCAGGAGGGCAACCTCGGGTTGATCCGCGCCGTCGAGAAGTTCGACCACACCCGGGGCTACCGCTTCTCGACGTACGCGTCCTGGTGGATCCGCCAGTCCATGGCGCGGGCCCTCACGGACTACGCCCGGATGATCCGGATCCCCGTCCACGCGGTGGAGCAGCTCAACCGTCTGCTCGGCGCTCGCGCCAGGCTGGTGCGCGAGCTCGGGCGCGAGCCGGAGGTGAGCGAGCTCGCCCGGGCGCTCGACCATCCGGTCTCCCGCGTGCACGAGCTGCTCGGGGTGGTCACCGAGACGGTGTCGCTCGACCGTCCCCTCGGGGACGAGGACGGGGCGACGCTCCTCGACTACCTCGAGGACGACGACCCGTCGCCCTTCGACGCGCTGGCCAAGGAAGAGCTCGACCAGACGGTGCACGCGGCCCTCGAGAGCCTTCCCGAGCGGGAGCGCGAGATCGTCCGCACCCGCTTCGGCTTCGACGCGGCGGGAGAGGCCGAGACCCTGTCGGACGTCGGCGAGCGCTTCGGCGTGAGCCGGGAGCGGATCCGACAGCTCCAGGTCGGCGCCCTGCGCCGCGTCCGCTCTGGCGAGGACGGGGCCGCGCTCGAGTCCTTCGCGCTGTGAGGAGACTCACGGCGAGCGAACGATCCGGGTGTCCGTCTCTTTCACACCGCGTCCCAGTCCGCCACAGTGGGTCCATGCGACGGCTCGTACGCTTTGGGTTGGTCCTTTCTTTGGCGCTCATGCTCGGCTGCACCGCGAGCCGACGACCCGCGACGGGGGATCGGGACGGAGGCGGAGGCGGGGACACCGACGGCGGGACCGACGGCTGTGAGGCCGTCGACTCGGACGGCGACGGGATCGCCGACGCCGCCGAGGGCGACGGGGACCCGGACGGCGACGGCGTCCCGAGCCACACGGACGACGACTCCGACGGGGACGGGATCCCCGACAGCGAGGAGGCCCGGACGACCGATCCGTGCTCGCCGGCCGACACCGACGGCGACGGCACGCCCGACTTCGCCGATGCCGACAGCGACAACGACGGGCTGACCGATCGGGAGGAGCGCGAGCGCGGCACCGACCCCTACAACGCGGACAGCGACGGGGACGGCTTCACCGACCTGGCCGAGGACGCGGCGGGCACCGACCCGGGTGACCCGGCGAGCGGCATCCCGGAGACCGACTTCTTCGTCGTCCTTCCCTACAACGGCCCGCACGAGGATCGGATCCTCCGCTTCGGCA
>JBDIVX010000275.1:0-6314 GCA_039794305.1 Candidatus Neutrinellum sp. | reverse complement strand
TTCCGCCCCTTAAGGGAGGGAACGCCGGAACGCTCCGGCCAACCCCGAGCCTCACGCCGTGGACGGCCTCACGAACCCCGCGCCGAACGTGGGACCACTACACGCGAATAGCGCGGGCCGGCACACCAGGTCATCGTCATCACCCACTCTTCGGAACAGAATCGAAGCACACCCGGCGGTGCGCAGGGCGTGAGCTACCCGGGAGCCCGCCTCGGCTCCTCCGAGCCTCGCCCGCTCGCGAGTGATCTCGCTCTCGGCGATCGCGAGGGGCTCCCGCCCCCTTGCGGGGGATTTCGACGGCGCCACAGGTCTGGACGAATCGGCAATCCGGATGCGTGACCATATACATATGGCAACAGTCGCGATTTTGCGTGAAGCGACGCCCCGAAGTGATCATCCTGAATGCGTCTCCCGGTTGACACCGGGCGAGAACGATGCGGCGGCGCCGCCGCGGCCGTTGGAGGACCATGAGCGCTGAGGCCGACAGGGTGTTCAATCTCTGGGGCCACATCCGGCCGTCCGAACACCTGGACGGGGTGTGGGTTGCGCACTGCCTCGATGTCGATGTGGTCACGCAGGGGCACTCGCCGGACCACGCCTTCCGCATGCTCCTCGAGGCAGTGGCGATGGTCATCGAGGACGACTTGAACCGGAACTTCGAGCCGCTCACGCGTCGAGCTCCGGAAGAGCTCTGGACCCGCGTCTGGGAAATCGCGAACGACGTGAACGCTCAGCGGCTGCCATTGACCGAAGGCTTGTCCGCGCCCGATGCCGCCCGCTACGAGATCGTGTTCCAGTTCGTGATGCCGTTTCGGCGTGTGCGCGTCGAAGAGAATGCGCCGCCCGCCCGCCCCGAGCTCGCCATCGCGCGCACGGTGCAACGCGACTCGCATCCCACCTGTTGAGGCCTTCGCGTGCCCGCTCGGTACCGAGACCTCATCCGGCTCGCGGTGGCTGCTGGCTGTGAGCTGGACAAGGATGGCGGCAAGGGCAGCCATCAGAAGGTCCGTCGTCCGGATGGCCGCGTGTACACGATACCGGGGAACAGCGGTGACCATACGATGCTCGACGACTGCTACGTCGACGGGCTCTTTCGCTTTCTGGGGCTCGACCCATCTCGCAAGAGCGAGCTCGAGCGCGTGACCAAAGAGGTGAAACGCGCCAGGCGACAGGATTCGGCATCACCCCCCGACGAGGAGTGATGCGTGTCCACGGGGGCCGACCCGATCGGCGGAAGCCGGGCTGACGGTCCGGAATCCCCATCTCTACACCAGCTCTCGGACGCAGCATGGTGACCGGCATCGGCACGGGCAGCCGCGGATCTTCCGACTGGTTCGCGATGCCGTCGGCATGGGACGAGCCCCGGCCTGACAATGTTCGAAAAATAGCCCGCGGCTCCGGTGCAGGTTTGACAATGTCCGCCAGGTAGCTAAAGAGTCGAAGACCGGGCGGACCAGCCAGCCGCTCGGACCGGTGTGGGCATGATCTCGACGCAGGAGCTCGGTAGGCGGATCGCGGCGCAGCGGAAGCGGCGGGGGGTTCGGCAGGCGGAGCTCGCGGCCCAGCTCGGCCTCGCGCGGACCACGGTGGTCGCCATCGAGAAGGGGCAGCGGCGACCCTCGGACTCCGAGCTCGTCGCCATCGCCCGCGCGCTCTCGGTCCCGCTCAACGAGCTGATCCGGGAGCACTTCGTCTCCGGCGATGTCGCTCCCCGCTTTCGGATCGGTCCCGGCAAGGGCCCCGCCACGACGGAAGTCGCCCAGGCCGTCGATCAGGTCGTCTCCCTCGCACGGCGTTTCGTCGAGCTCGAGAGGCTGCTCGGGATGACGAGGGTGGCCACGCCGCTCGAGAGCCTCCACGCATTCCGCGTCGAGACGGGAGCCGAGGTCGACCCGCGCGTGAGCGGGGAGGAGGCGGCCCTCACCGTCCGCAACCTGATCGGCTTCGGTGATGGCCCGGCCCTCGACCTGGAGGATCGGCTCGCGACCGCGGCAGGCCTTCGCATCTTCCACCCCGAGCTTCCGACCAAGGTGGCGGGCTTCTTCTTCTGGAGCGAGGAGCTCGGCGCGTGCGTCGCCCTGAACCGACACCATCCCGCGGAGCGACGGCGCTGGACGCTGGCACACGAGCTCGGCCATTTCCTGCGGGACCGCGAGAAGGGCGAGGTGCTGGAGCTCACGCCCGCACGGCGCGGTGACCCCTCCGAGGTGTTCGCCGAGGCGTTCACGGCGAGCTTCCTCCTGCCCGGCTCGGGCGTCTCCCGATCGTTCTCGCAGCGTCGGCGCGACAACGCCGGGCGCTTCACGCCGGCGGACATCGTCAACCTGGCGCATGGGTATGGGGTCTCCTTTCAGGCCATGACGCTGCGGCTCGAGGAGCTCGCCCTGCTCCGCCCGGGTACGTACCAGCGAATCACGGGCGGCGGCCTGAAGGTCGGCGAGGCCGAGCGCGCGGCGGGCATCGTGCGACCGACGAGCCGGGAGCCCAGCCTCCTTCCCGAGCGGTACGTGCTCCTCGCGCTCACCGCGTACGAGAAGGAACTGCTGTCGGAGGGGGAGCTCGCGATGTACCTGCAGTGCGATCGCGTCGCGGCGCGCCGGCTTCACCAGCAGTATCGACAGCAGCAGGGCCACGATCTTTCGGCGGTGGAGCTCGATCTCGGCTCCGATCTGCTGCGGACCGCTCGACCGTCGAGCCCGTGATGGTGCGGTACATCGCTGACGCTTGCGCGCTCATCGACTTGGCAGCCACGGGACGGGAGCAGCAGCTCCTCGAGGCGATCGAGGCCCAGCTGACCGTCACCGATCTCGCCTACGCCGAGGTGGTCTACCTCGACGGGCCGCCCGACGAGGAGACCGGCGAGCCAACGCGCGAGCTCATCGACCTGGCCCCCCTCCTGTCGGACGGCCAGCTCGAGGTTCGGGGCCTCGGACCCGCCGAGGAGGCGCTGTTCGTGCGTGCGGCCGAACGGCTGTTCGACGCGGACGCCTCCTGCGTCGCGCTGGCGGGAACGATGGGCCGTCCGCTCGTGACAGACGACGCCAAGCTGAGGAACGTCGCACGGGCGCTCGTGCCCGAGGTCCAGCTCGTGGGCAGCATCACCCTCATCCGGACCGCCATCGCCTCCGCCGGGCTCGACGAGGCTGCCGCCGCGACGATCGTGAGGCGACTTCGCGACAAGGCCCGGTTCCTACCGCCCCGTCACGCTCCCACCGAAGACCGCGAGTGGTTCACGGCCCTCTTGGGACGAACGTGACCGACGCGGGTCGGATGACCTCCTGGTCGGAGGACACTCACGAGGCGCCGGTCATGGAGCCGCCCTGGCGCGCGCGCGTCCGTCGGCGCCGGGTGCATTAGTGGGTCGACGGCGAGGGCAGGCCGATGACCGGCTGGTCGGCTTGCGGCTCGGCCTGGTCAGCGTTCTCGCCGAGCGCGACCGCTCGCCGACCCGCTCGAGTGATCGCACGCCGTTCGCGCGGGTGCGTTCCGGGGTCGTCTCAATGGCGACACCGGGCCTCGCCGCCCGCCACTACGATCTCCACGGTCCTCCGCTCGAGCCGAACGACGCCGTCGAGCCGTAGCACCGCGTCCAGGCGGAAGATTCGGCCGGCGTCGGCAGGTCCGAGGGCGTGCTCCCGGAGGAGGATCCGGAACCGCACGGTCGTCCCGGGCGCTACCCCCACGAAAGACTCGCCGTCGTCCTCCGCAGCAGCCGGCGGGGCTGTTCCGGCCGTCTCGACCCGTGCCACCAGCGGGCGCGCCGATTCCGTCTCGCCGTGTGGGTCCTCGATCAGCAGGTCGAGGTCCATGGGCGCCTCGTCGACCCACGTCCGTACGGCGTCGAGCGTTCCGTCCGCGAGGCCCTCGCCGTCGCGCCCGATGCGCGTCACGATCGGGCGTTCGCGCCGATCCACCGCTCGCGTATCGGTCGCCAGCGCCTGCAGATGCCTCTCCCCCTCCGCACCGGAAGCGCCGGAGTAGACCCCCACCGCGCGCGCACCGATGGACCGCATCGCCGCGAGCATCTGCTCGTAATCCGGGATGGTCCCGAGCCTCTCATCATACGGGTAGGCACCGCCCGGGCCGTTGTGGAAGGCCGCGTCCGTGAGCACGACGGCGATGCGCGCCCCGTACCGTGGGAAGCACGGATACCCGGTGGTCTCCGGAGGACAGTCGGCGAACGGAACGGGCGACACGAGCCGCTCCTCGAGCCCCCGGCCAGTCGCGGTGAGCCAGAGCGCCACCACCTGCGCCTCCGCTCCGTCGCCTCCGTGCTCGCGCCAGATGCCATCCACGGCCGCCTGGATCCGGTCTGGGTCCTCCGTGCTCGACGCATGCAGGTGGAACACCGTTCCGGATGTGCCTGCCTCGGCTTCGAAGTCCGTGAGCTGCGCGACCGATACCCGCACGTCGGGTACGACGGTCCGCAGCCCAGGGAGGATCGGATCCCGAACCGTCGCTCGGAGCGCGGCGATCTCTCCCACCATGCTGCCCGTCGCGTCCACCAGGAACGCGACGTCCGCCGACTGGATCCTGGCCACGAACTCGATCTCGATGGGCGCGGGGGAAACGGGCGTGACCAGGAAGCAGTCGGGCGCGTCGATCGTCGGCCCGCCACCGTCGGGAGGGGGCCCGATGCCGTGGGATCGGTAGCAGCCGATCGGCGTGAGCGCGGACATGAGGAGCGCGATGCCTCCGATCAGGTCAGATCCCGCCCGGCCCCGAGCCATCACAGGCGTCCCGCTCGTCGATCACGCCGTCGCAATTGAAGTCCTTGGGCGGCCAGGTCCCGGCGAACCCGCACGCTCCTGGATAGACGTCCTGATCGGTGTCGTCGCAGTCGTCCCGACAGGCGTAGCCATCCATGTCCTCGTCCTGGTCGCAGCAATCGGCGCCGCTGCAGTTGTTGTCGACTCCGTCGCACGCGATCTCCCTCGCTATCGGATTGATCGCGCGATTCCCATCATCACAGTCACAGAACGTAGGCCCACCGGGCCGACAGGCGTAGCTGCCATCGCCGTCAGCGTCGACCGAATCAGGACAGTCATCCTCTGGGAAACAATTCTGATCGATGCCATCGCAGGGCACTTCGGCCGCGTGTGGGTTGATGCTGGGATCGTCGTCGTCGCAGTCGCAGCCCATCCCGGTCTCACCCGGCTCGCACGCCGGCGAGCCGTCGCTGTCCGCGTCAGGCTGACAGTAGTCCCTCCCGTTGCAGTCCTGATCGACCCCATCGCACGGGTAGTCGCGCGCCCCTGGGTGGACGACCGAGTCGTGGTCATTGCAGTCGCTGCCGCCACAGTCGGAGCTCCGCGCGCCGTCGCCATCGGCATCGCAGGGATCGCGCGGAGGCGGGTCTTCGCAGAGATCCGGGCTGCGGGCGCACCAGTCGTCCGCATCGGGGCTGGCACGATCGTCGGTGGGAGCGTCGCTGGACGCCCGGCCGTCCGGCTCCGACGAATCCCCGCCGCCGCAGCCGGTCGCGATGAGCCCCAGCGTCCAGACACCGAAAAGAACCGAGTGCTTCATGAGCCGTGCCTTTCAGTAGGGGTTCACCGACCAGCGGCTCGACCAAAGGCCTGCGAGCACGGTCGTGCCGAGGGTTGCATCGCTGCGATGGAGAAGGTGGTATGCGCGATCCGCCACGTGGTCGGGGATGTGGTACTCGCCCATGAAGTACTTCTGCCGCTCACAATGGAACGGCAGATCCTCGGGTCGCCAGGAGGTCGGCAGCAGGGTGTCGCTCCAGGTACCGCCCTGATCGGTCGACCACGCGACGTACTGCTCGATGACGCCGTTCTCAGGGTTGTCCGCCCTGGAGTAGGTGACGACGATGGTCCCGTCATGGCTGACAGTGAGCTCGGGATCGACGTACTCCCGTTCGTCCATTGCGTCGCGGCCGTGGATACGGACGGGAGTCGACCAGATCGCCAGGTCCGCAGAGGACTCGCTGTGCCACGTGAAGTACACGGATGAGCGGGAAACACTGGGGTCCCTGCCCTGGTACACCGCAAAGAGTCTCCCTGGAATGGTCGGGTGCGCTGCGAAGGAGAAGGGTTGCTGGGTATCGAAGCACCGCTGTCCGCTCGCACTGGGGCACACCGCCGTCGGATCCGAGCCGCCGGCCGCCGGGAACTTCACGTCGGGAGAGGTGCTTGCGGGGGGCGGTGAGTGTCAAGGTAGTTGACGCGCCTTTCGTCACGCGGCGGCCGCGTGACCCTTCATCTCGACCCTGGTCTCCTTCGTCGGGTTGAGGAAGACGATGTCGTCTGCCTTCCAGTTGCGCGTGGGGCCGGCCCAGCGCTCGGGGTGAC
>JBDIVX010000274.1:0-6358 GCA_039794305.1 Candidatus Neutrinellum sp. | reverse complement strand
CGTCGTGACCACCCGGAGCGCCGAGACGATGAGCGACGCGGCGATGAGGCCGAAGCCGATGCGTTCCATCACGGTGCCTCGCCCTCCTTCGCCTCGGCGGCCTTGGCGGCGGTCGTCCCGGCGGGCTCGCGCTCGGCGGG
The DNA here is from genome assembly GCA_039794305.1 of Candidatus Neutrinellum sp. Classification (GTDB taxonomy): domain Bacteria; phylum Myxococcota_A; class Polyangia; order Polyangiales; family JBDIVX01; genus JBDIVX01. The sequence goes on along the minus strand of JBDIVX010000274.1, from coordinate 6,218 downwards.
CGCGGGCGCGCTCCGCTTCGGGTCCTGCATGTCCACGAGCTTCGTGGCCGTGGCCCAGGCCGCCGGCTTGTGCTTCTCGTTCTCGTAGAGGCGCTCCATCGACAGGAACAGCTCCTCGCGGGAGTAGCCGGGCCGCTCCGGCTCGCGCACCATCACGATCGCGTCGGTGGGGCAGACCTGGACGCACAGCTCGCAGTAGATGCAGGCGTTCAGGTCGAGCGTCAGGTTCTTCACCGTGCCGCGCTTCTTGCCGGTGACCGGCGACTCGACCTTCGGGCCGGGCTCGACCGTGATGATCTCCGAGGGGCAGATGCGCTCGCAGGCGAGGCACCCGATGCACAGCTCCTCGCCGTGCTCGTCGTGGAGCAGGGCGAAGCTCGCGCGGTACCGCTCGGCCCGCTCACGCTTCACCTTCGGGTACTCCACGGTGACCGGCTTGCGGAACGCGTTTCGGATCGTCACGCCGAGCGCCCTCGCGGTGTCGAGGAAGTACCCCATCAGGCGCCCCCCGACATGATCAGCACCGCCACGGCCGCGGCCATGAGCGCGACGAGCGACACGGGCACGAGCCACTTCCAGGCGAGCGTCATGAGCTGGTCGGCGCGGAACCGGACCAGCGTCCAGCGGAGCTGGATGACGAACAGGAACAGGACCAGCGTCTTGAGCACCAGCCAGTGGAGCCCGTCCGAGAACGGGCCGTGCCATCCCCCGAGGAACAGCACCGACGCCACCGCCGACGACACGAGCGTGTGCAGGTACTCGGCGAGGTAGAAGAACCCGAACTTCATCCCCGAGTACTCGGTGGTCACGCCCGCCACGAGCTCGCTCTCGGCCTCGGGGATGTCGAACGGGATGCGGTTGGCCTCGGCGAGCGACGCGACGAAGAAGATGACGAAGGCGACGAGCCCCGGCCCCGGCGGCCAGGCGACGAACCAGCCGTGCTCCACCTGGTAGGCGACGATGTCACTCAGGCTCATCGAGCCCGCGAGCACGACCGGCACCAGCGCCGAGAGCACGAGCGGGACCTCGTAGCTCACGCCCTGGGCGATGGCCCGCATGGCGCCGAGCAGCGCGTACTTGTTGTTGCTGGCCCAGCCGGACACCCAGACCGGGAAGAGCATCAGGCCGCTCACCGCCAGGACGTAGAGCACGCCCACGTCGAGGTCGGCGGCGACGAGGTCGGGCGCGAGCGGGACCACGGCGGCGGTGGCGAGCGAGAAGATCGCCATGAAGGGCGGCGCGATCCGGAACAGGGTCCGGTCGGCGTCCCGCGGGATGATCGTCTCCTTCTGCAGGAGCTTGAGGGCGTCGGCCAACGGCTGGAGCAGCCCGGCGGGCCCCACCATCGTGGGCCCGAGGCGCGTGTGGATGCGGGCGCCGAGCTTGCGCTCGACCCAGACGCCCCACGCGGTCGCCGTGAGCAGCACGCTGCCGACCACCGCGCCGTAGAGAAGGCCGTGGACGAGCGGGCTCACCGGTCCACCTCCCCCATGATCGGATCGAGCGAGCCGAGGATGGCCACGGCGTCGCTGACGGTGTGCCCCGGAAGGACGTACGGGAGCGCCGACAGGGCGTGGAGGCTCGGGGGGCGGATCTTCAGGCGGTACGCCGACTCCCCCGTCTTGCCGCCGCCGGCGATCACGAAGGTGCCGAGCTCGCCGCGCGGCGACTCGAGCGCCACGTACACCTGCCCGCTCTTCGCCTTGAACTGACTCGGCGTCTTGACGGGGCGCTGCGAGCAGATGGGGCCCTCGGGCACGCCGTCGATCATGTCCGTGACGATGCGCAGGCTGTCGCGCATCTCGCGGATGCGCACGAGCGCGCGCGCCAGGCAGTCGCCCGCCTGCTCCGTCCGGACCGGCACGTCGATCTCGTCGTACGCGTGGTAGGGAGCGTCGCGCCGGAGGTCGTGGTCGACCCCGCTCGCGCGCAGGGCGGGCCCGGTGAGCCCCAGCTCCATGGCGAGGTCGGGCCCGATCACGCCGATCCCGCGGGTGCGGTCTCGGAAGATGGCGTTGTCGACGACCATCGCCTCGTACTCGTGCGTGCGGTCTTCGATGAGCCGCGCCGCCTCGCGGATCGACCGGTCCCACCCGGGCGGGACGTCGTGCCGGTTCCCTCCGACGGTGTGGGTGTTGTAGTGGAAACGGCAGCCGGTGAGCTCCTCGAAGATGTCGAGGATGAGCTCCCGCTCCCGGAAGCCGTAGAGGAACAACGTCGAGCCGCCGCCGATCGCGCCGCCCAGGTCGAGGACGAACGTCCCGAGCCAGAGCAGATGGGAGGCGACCCGCTGGAGCTCGGCCAGGATCGTGCGAAGCCACCGCGCGCGCCGCGGCACCTCGATGCCGAGCAGCGCCTCGGCCCCCATGTTGATGGCCTGCTCGTTCATCATCGGCGACACGTAGTCGTTCTTGTCGACGATGGGCGTGACGTTCGCGTAGGTCAGCTTCTCGCAGAGCTTCTCGACGCCGCGGTGCAGATAGCCGACGTAGGGGACCGCCTTCACGATCACCTCGCCGTCGAGGTAGAGCTTGATCCGGAAGACCCCGTGCGTGGACGGATGCTGCGGGCCGAGGTTGAGGACCATGAGGTCGGCCTCGGGCTCGTAGGTCTCGATGTCCAGGTGGGGATCCACCCGTCGCGCGGTCACGGCTGCCACGGTCATCTCCACGGAGGACAGGCGGTGTCGATCGCGTAGTCGCGCCGCAGCGGGTGGCCCTCCCAGTCCTCCGACATCATCAGGCGGCGGAGGTCGGGGTGGCCCTCGAAGCGCACGCCCACGAGATCCCACTGCTCTCTCTCCTGCCAGTCGGCGCCGGCGAAGAGCGGGGCGAGGCTCTGGACGGCACCGCCGTGCTCGACGCGGACGCGCCAGGTGGCGAGGCTCGACGCCGGACCCGGCTTGCGCAGGGCGTAGGCGACCTCGTAGTGCTCGGGGTCTCCGGTGTCGCCCTCCTTCTTCGGGTTGGCGGGCACCTCCGGCCAGTGGCTCGCCACGACGTAGACGAAGATGCGGTAGCCGTGCTCGCCGGCGAGGACGCGGGCGAGCTCCTCGTGGCGCGCCGCCTCGACGAAGGGCGCCGCGTCCGAGGGGAACTCCTCGACGCCGAAGCGCTCTCGCAGGAGCGCGCCGAGCTCCGAGCTGGGGTCGACCGAGGTCACTGTGCTGCCTTCTCCAGGTCTTCGTCCGCGTCGTTCGGCGGCCCTTCGGCCGGCTCCTCGGCCCGCTCGCCGCGAGCGCGGCGGAGCTCGGCGAGGGCGATGTCGCAGCCCGGGCCGATCTCGGCGGCGGACTGCGCCTGCCCCGCGTCGAGCGCGGGGTCGCGCTCCGGCGAGCCCAGCCGCGGGATGCTCGGCGCGCGGAGGTTCGAGGGAGTCTCCGGGCGCTGCTCGCGCTCCGACCACTCGCCGGCCCGCACCGCGCGGACCTTCTCCTGCAGCCGCATCAGCCCGTGCATGAGAGCCTCGGGGTTCGGCGGGCAGCCGGGCACGTAGACGTCCACCGGGAGGAAGGTGTCGATGCCCGGGACCACCGAGTAGATGTCGCGGTAGAAGTCGCCGCTGATCGCGCACGAGCCCATGGCGATGCACCACTTGGGCTCGGGCATCTGCTCCCACAGCCGCTTGATGCGCGGCGCCATCTTCACGGTGACGGTGCCGGCGACGACCATGACGTCGCACTGGCGCGGAGTCGCGCGGACGATGGTGCCCATGCGGTCGAGGTCCACCCGGCTCGCGGCGGCGGCCATCAGCTCGATGCCGCAGCAGCTCGTCGCCATCGGGAACACCCACAGGGAGTTGTTGAGCCCCCAGGTCAGCAGCTTGTCCACGCTCGTGGTGAGCACGTCGAGCCCGGGCACCCGCAGCATCACGTCGAACAGCGGGTGGCTGTAGGACCTGTCGCGCTCGTCTACTGCCACTTCAGCGCACCCTTCCGGACCGCGTAGGCCCAGCCGAGCATCAGCACGGCCACGAAGACGACCATCTCGACCATGGCCAGCGTCCCGAGGCCGCGGATGTTCAGAGCCCAGGGAAAGAGGAAGACGGCCTCCACGTCGAAGAGCACGAACACCAGCGCGACGACGTAGTAGCGCGGATGGAACCGCACCCACGCGAGGCCCTCGGGCTCCTCGCCGCACTCGTAGGTGCGTTGCCCGAGCTCGGACGGCCTGCGCGAGCGCACGCCCAGGATCGCCGCGCCGGCGACCAGACCGAGGGTGAGCAGGATCGAGAGCAGGAAGAATCCGAGGGTGGAGATCCAGGCTTCCACGGGGCAGTCCGGGATTGGCGAGCGGCAGGTGTGCAGGGGCACCGGACGGGCCGGCCCGGTAACCGGGCGCGGAAGATATCACGACGGGACGTTTTGTCCTCTACTGGGGGCCACGCGGTGACGACTCACGGAGGGCGGCGCCGCCCGCCGAGCGCCCCGGGCGGCAGGGGGCTCTCAACCTCTCAGAATGACTGCGGTTCCAGCAGGTTCTGTGCGTCACGGCGGGCCCGTCCGGGCTCGGCGCGCCTCACGGCGCCTCGCACGAGAGGGGGAGGCAGACGTCGCGCACGGCGCCGGACTCCGGGTGAGCGCGCGGCACGCAGCCGTAGCCCTCGCGACAGCCCGTGTCGGCGAAGAGCGTGAAGTCGCACCGAGCCACGCACGCCCGCCGGCCGGCCTCGATCTCCACGCACGCGGTGTAGGCGTTCGGTCCCGCGCGATCGTCGCAGCGGTCGGTGCACGAGGTCGTGCAGTGCCCGCCCGGCCAGCCCGCGAGGCACTCCGCGTCGGGCACGGCGTCGCAGTCCGCGACCGACGCGCACGCCCCTCCGATCCAGCCTCGGAGGAAGCGGGCGGGATCGGTGAGGTCGCCGTCGCACGGACCGAGCGGCGAGTCGGACGCGACCGACGCGCCGGCGACGGGCACGTGCTCCGACCAGCCGATGCTGCCCGAGCCGAACAGGTGGTCGGCGGCGAGCGGCGAGACGTCCCAGATCGGCTTGCCGCCGGCCTCCTCGACGCAGATGTGCGGCCCGACGTCCGCGACCTCGACCACCACGCAGCGGGTGCGCGCCTCGTTGACGAGCCGGACCTTCCGCCCGCACGGGAAGCGATGCGCGTTGGCGGCGTAGTACCAGGTGCCGTCCGCGTAGGGGCCGCACGCCGTGTCCTGCGCGTCCGAGCCGCCGCCGAAGGTGGTGATGTCGTAGCCCTGGTCGGCCGGGACGCGGTCGTCGACGATCGGCGCTCCGGAGCTTCGCACGCGCGAGATGCAGGCGAGCACGCCCTCGCCGTCCGGGCCGCCGGTGTCGGCGGGGACCCAGGCCGCCGGCGTGGGCGGCTCGGCGGTCACGCACCCGCCGTCGGGCGCGCCCGCGTCGGACGGACCGGGATCGGCGGCGTCGGGGCCGGGCTCGGCGGCGTCGGAGCGGGCCTCTGCGTCGCCCGCCGCCCCCGCGTCCCGCGCCGTCGAGGCGGGATCGGTGGCGCACGCGATCGTCACGGACGCGAGCAGCGCGAGCGCCGCGGCGCCTCCGCGACGGCGGCCCCGGAGCAGGGCGAGCAGGGCGGCGAGCGCGACGAGGAGGGGGAAGGCGCCTGCGCGCGCCGGCGACCCGGCCGCGCTGCAGCCGCCCTCGAGGATCCGGGTCTCCGGGCCCCCGTCTACCGCGGCGGGTCCGCCGTCCTCCGGCGTCGTCCCCGCGTCGGCGCTCGCGCAGACGGCGTCGGCGCCGTCGCAGTCCTGGTCGACGCCGTCGTCGCACGCGTCGAGAGCGTCCGGGTGGACGAGCGGGTCCGCGTCGTCGCAGTCCACCGAGGCGTCGTGGCCGTCGCCGTCGTCGTCGGGCGCCGGGACGACCGTGACCTTCACCTGAAGCTGGTCGTCGGGCGGCAGGCCGCTGTCGCTGAACCACGCCACGCCCTCCTGCACGAGGTTGAAGAACTGTGGGTACTCGCCGGGGGCGTCCGGCGCGCGGATGGTGAAGGCGAAGCGGCCCGTGTCACCGGGGGGCACCGTCCGATCCACCGTCGCGGCGCGGTGGTCGGCGATCCAGCTCGCCGCGGCGAGCGGGCTCGGGCCGTCGCGCGGCTCGGTCGTGCCGAGGAAGGTCGCGCCCGGCTCCCACGTCTCGGCGCCCGTGTTGAGGAGCTCGATGTAACCGTCCACCTCCTGGCGCGGGTAGAGCTCGAAGGGGCGGCTCGCGAGCGGGAAGGTCTGGTCCTCGTA
>JBDIVX010000273.1:0-6361 GCA_039794305.1 Candidatus Neutrinellum sp. | reverse complement strand
CGGCTCTTGTCGCTTCTGGTGAGCCGGGATCCGGCCCGGTGGGCGCACCGCAACGTGCACTACCGCGACGAGACGCTGAAGTCGCTCGAGGAGGCGCGCGTGTACGGCGAGCCGCTCTCGACGCCGGAGGGTCGCGAGGCGTTCGCCCGGTACCTGCACGAGACGCTCGCGCCGGCCGGCCTCGAGCGGTTCGTGTCGGACCTCTGCGCGCGCGGGTTCCCCGTGCCGCTCCAGCTCGTCTACGCGCGGGAGGATCCGATGGTCCCGCCGGCCGTCGGCCGGCACCTGAGCGCGCTCCTCCCGGACGCACCCGTGGTCTGGCTCGACGACGCGTCGCACTTCGCGCAGGTCGACTGCCCCGAGCGCCTGGTCGAGGTGATGACCCCGTTCCTCGAAGGCTAGCCGAGGCTCTCGAGCACGATCTGCAGGCGTGCCAGAAGCACGGCTCGCATTCGGGCCTCTGGTGCCTCCAGGATCCGCTCCCGCAGCGTCTCGACTTGCACGAGGCCGCCGTGCAGCAGCGCGGCGACCATCTCGTTGTCCTTGAGTCGGCCTGCCGCCAACTTCGACACGGCGAGATCGCCCGTTACGCGGGCGAGCTCCCGCAGCACGGCTTCGAGCTGGGCTCTTCTCATTCGGACGGGGTCTCGGCCGCGTCACGCGCGACACAGAAGAAGGGGCTCGACGATCTCATGCGCCGGGCGCGGGGCGTGGGGCTCTCCAGAAAGGCCGCCAGCTCGTCGGCGTCGAGCATCCGTAGGGCCGACTCCCACTCCATCCACGCCGGCAGCGGCTCCTCGTCGATCCACCGTTGCAGTGTCTTCCGGGCCCGGTCGACCACCGACGGATCGCGCCGGATGAGCTCTGCAACGCGGCGGTGAAGCTCGTCGTTCCGCTGCTCGATCGGGTCCGGGCGACGCATGGCTCGATCATAGCTTCCCGGCCCTCGGCGGGCACCTGGATCACCCCGAGGTCGCGAGCCCGAGACAGACCCCTGCCTCGTCCCGGCCGCGAGCCGGGCCCCGGGAACGTCCCTTGCTCCCTTCGCGTGTGGACCGCACCGCGCTTCGGGTTTCGTGGCGGCGCGGCGTGCGGATGCGCCATGGTGGGGCACAAACCGACACGGGGGCGGCTGGGGAAGGGCGCGGCTGCGGCCGCGTGGGTGCTCTTCGCCGCCGTGGCCGTCGGTGCAAGCGCGTACCTGCACGTCTTCGCGCCGCTCGCGCGCGATGTGGTGCGGGACGTCGCCCTGGATCTGGTGAACCGCCGGATCCGCGGACGGATCGAGATCGGGCACGTCGCGGAGGTCGACTGGGGGCGCGTTCGGGTCGAGCACCTCGCGGTGTTCGATCCGGCCGGCGCGCGCGTCCTGCACGTGCCCGAGGTGAGCGTCGAGCTCGACATGGCCTCGCTCCTCGCGGGCCGCGTCGAGCTCGAGGCCGTCACCGCCCGTGACGGGCGCCTTCGGCTGATCGAGACGGCCGCCGGTCCGCCGAGCGTCGCCGAGGCCTTCCGGCCGGCGCACCCGCGGCCCGAGAGCGGGGAGACGGGACCCGCCGTCGCCGTCGAGGACGCCCGGCTCGACGGCTTCCGAGTGAGCGCCACGTACGCGCCGCTGCGCGGTCTCGTCGCGCGCGACGTGTCCGTCAGCGGCCGGCTGTCGGTGAGCGACGCCGGCCTCGACCTCTCCGTGCGCTCGGCGCGCGGCGACCTCGTGCGCGGCGGCGAGGTCGTGGCGACGCTCGAGGAGCTCCGGGGGCGGCTCGTCGGCGGGCCCGGGGGACGGGCGCGCGGGCAGGCGCGGCTCGGCATCGGCGAGGGAGCCGCGCGCGTCGAGGCCCGGGTGGAGCTGCCGGAGGAGCCGGGGGAGCAGCCCTGGCTCGAGGTTGTCGCGGAGCTGTCCGGAGTCGGGCCACGGGACCTGCGCGCGCTCGGGCTCGATCCGGCGAGGCTCGACACGGACCTCGCGGGCACGCTCCGCTTCGACGGCACGCCCGAGACGTTCGTCGCGGCGGCGGACCTCGACACCGCGGGCGGTCGGGTCGAGGCGCGGGTGATCGTCGAGGAGCGCGAGGAGGCGCGCGTGCGCGTGTGGACGGGCGGGCTCGATCCGGGCGCGGTCTGGCGAGGGCTCGAGGTGCCCCGTGTCTCCGGCGCCGTCGAGGCGCACGTCTCGGGGCTGTCCGACCCGAGCCGGCTCGACGTCGTCGCGCGGGCAGAGGACGTCCGCGTGGGCGACACCCTCGTCCCGTCGGCCGTGATCTTCGGCGAGGTCACTCCCGACCACCTCCGCGTCGACGGCTTCCGGCTCCCGTACTTGAAGGGCGAGGTGGACGTGCAGGGCACGATCGGGTTCGGCGGCGACGCGGATCTCCACGTGGAGGCGCACGTGCCGGATCTCGCGCGCGAGCCCAACCTCGCGAAGAGGCTCGGCCCGGCGTCCGGCGCGCTCGACGCGTCGCTCGACGTGCGCGTGGCGCCGGCCGAGGGCGACGCGCCAGCTCGGCTGTATGCACGCGGCGATCTCTCGCTCCGCGACGTTGCGCTCGGCCCGCTCGAGGCCCGCGAGCTGCGATTCCGCGGCGAGCTCTCCGGCCGTGCCGATCGGCCGGTGCTGGACGGGAGGGTCACCGGGCGAGAGGTGAGGATCTCCGGCCGGCGGATACAACGGGCCGACGTGCGGGTCGAGGGCGGGCCCGAGCGCTACCGCGTGCGCGGCGACGTCGTCGGTCCACAGGGGGAGCCGGGACGGCTCGAGGCGCGGGTCGAGAGGACCGAGGGCGGCTTCGCGATCGACGCCCGCGCGGCCGCGCCCGAGTCGGAGGTCGTCGTCGAGGGTGTGGTCCGCCCAAAGGGAGAGACCGAGATCGAGACCCGCATCGAGGCGCTCGACGCGGCGCTGCTCGCGAGGCTCCTCGGGCTCGGGGATCTGGCGGGGCGGATCGAAGGCGAAGCCCGGCTCGGAGGATCGCTCGACCGTCCCGAGCTCGAGGCCGTCTTGCGCCTGCGGGACGCGACCGTACCGGGCGTGTCGTTCGACCTCGAGCTCACGGCGAGCTACCGGGGCCGCGACCTCCGCGTCGGGGCGACCGCGTCGGACGACCGCGGGCCCGTCGCCGTCGCCGACCTTCGGGCCGAGCTCGCCCTCTCGCTGCGCGAGCCCTCGCGCCTCGCGCGCGCCGTGACGCGCGCGCCCTGGGCTCTCGAAGTGCGTACCGATGCCCGCCGGCTCGACGAGCTGCCGAGCCCGATCCGCGTCGACGTCCCCGCGCGCGCGGCCCTCTCGGCGCGCGTCGAGCACCACCCCGGCCGGCCGCTCGTCGCCGAGGTCGACGTGGGCCTGACGTGGCTCGGCGAGACGGAGTCCTGCGCGGTCTTCGACGATCCGCACGCGACGGTGAAGCTGTCGCTCGGCGGGGGTGAGGCGGAGCTGAAGATCGAAGGACGGCTGGGGGTCGAGCAGGTGCTCGACGCGACGGTGACGACCGCCTTGGACGTCGATCGCTGGATGCGGCAGGGCGTGCCGGAGCGCCTGGCGCCGCTCGACGCGACGGTGCGGGTCGCGGACGCGGAGCTGTCGAGGGTGCCGTGGGTGTGCCGCGTCGCGCGCGGACGCGTGAGCGGGGAGGTCGAGATCGCCGACCTGTCGACCGACCGGCCCGCGGTCCTCGCGAGCCTCCGCGGGCGCGGCGTCCGGTACGGCGACGCGCCGGCCGTGGACTTCGGTGTCGAGATCGAGGCGGACGGCGACGAGATCGACGCGGCCATCGCGGCGAGCGACCGCGGCGGCGCAGCCTTCGAGGCCGCGCTGCGCGTGCCCGTCTCGTGGCGGGGCGCAGTGCCCGAGCTCGCCGAGCGCGGGCCGCTCCGCGCGCGCGTGGCGATGGACGGCTTCCGGCTCGAGCCGCTCGGCCTGCTCCCGGCGGTCGAATTCGCGGAGGGGAAGGCCGACGGCGTCGTCCACGTGATCGGGACGCTCGAGGCGCCGGTGCTCGACGGGTACGTCGAGCTCGACGACGTGGCCTTCGGCCTCGCGGAGCCGGCCCAGCGGTTCGAGGACGGCAGCGGGCGCATCGTCTTCCACCGGGACTGGGTCGAGATCGATCGCCTGCGCCTCCACGATCTCGGCGGGACCCTCCGGGTGAGCGGCGGCGTCGGGCTCGACGGGCTCGTGCCTCGCCGCGCGCGGCTCGCCGTGGTCACCGACGACCTGCCGATCCGCGACGAGGGCATGCCCGTCGGGTTCGTCACGTCGAACCTGGCGGTGCGCGCGCAAAGGGACGACGCGGCGGACGTGCTCGAGGCGTGGGTCGACGTCCTCGACCTCTCGGTCGAGCTGCCCGAGAGGTTCCGCGGCCTGCAGCCGCTCGAGCCGCACCCCGACGTCGTGATCGTCCGGGGCGGCGTGCCGGTGGACGAGCCGGCGGGCGAGGAGCCGCCGGGGCCCGGTCCGACGGAGGTCGTCGTCCACGTCGACGCGCGCGAGCCGTTCTGGGTGCGCCGTCGGGACTTCGCCGCCCAGATCGTGTCGCGGCTCGACGTGCGGCTCGCCGGCCGCGAGGTGCGCGTCGGCGGCTTCGCGACGATGCGCCGCGGCCACCTGGACCTCCTCGGCAAGCGCTTCGTGCTCGAGGAGGGCAGGGTGGACTTCGCCGGAGGCGCCGAGGCGAGGCCGTTCGTGAACGTGCTCCTCTCGCACGAGCCGGCGGGCAGGCCGGGGCACAAGGCGTTCGTGCGCGTGACGGGCGACCTCGGGCAGCCGGAGCTCGAGCTCTCGTCGACGATCCCGGGCGTCGACACGCCCGCCGAGGTGCTCGGGCTCGTCGCCGGCACCGGGCGCGGCGCGGCCTCGAGCGCGAGCGAACAGGAAGCGGCCGAGCAGGCGGCGTCCTTCCTCGCCGGCGTGACCGCGGGCATCCTGACCCTGACCGCGCGCCGCGAGCTCGGCGACCTCTTCCCCGACATCGCAGTCGAGACGACCGGCCGCGGCGCTCGCTTCCGCGCCGGCTTCGACGCCGGGGCGATCGTCCCCGCGGCGCTCCGGGGCGTCGTCCGCGGCGCCTACGTGCAGGGCTACGTCGCGGCCGGCGGGGACGACGAGGCCGTCGGCGGCGAGGCGGTCGGCGGCGTCGTCGTCGAGCTGATCCTGCCACACGCGCTCGTCCTCACGGCCGAGGTCGAGCCCCCCACGTCGTGGGCAGTGGAGCTGAGCTGGGAGCCCTGAGCCGAGGCCACTCGCGCGCCGCGTGGCGCGAGTTATGTTCCTCGCCGATGCACCAGGCTCGCCACCCCGTGGACCTTCGCGTCGAGGACGCGCTCCGGCTCGTCGCGGCGCAGCACGCGCTGCTCGGCGCGCGCGGCGGCGGCGCGGCGGCGCGGTCCCTCTGCCAGGCCGTCCGCGAGGTCGTGGGCGCGGACGGCGCCACGTTCGTGCTGCGCGAGGGCGACCGCGTCTACTACGCAGAGGAGGACGCGATCGCGCCCCTGTGGAAGGGCCGGCGCTTCCCCGTCGAGTGCTGCATCTCGGGCTGGGCGGTGCTCCACGCCCGCACCGCGATCGTCGAGGACATCTTCGTGGACCCACGCATCCCGGTGGAGGCGTACCGGCCGACGTTCGTCCGGAGCCTCGCCATGGCTCCGGTGGGCGGCGACGCGCCGCGCGGCGCGCTCGGCGCCTACTGGCGCACGCGACACCGCGCGACCGACCGCGAGCTCTGGCTGCTCGAGCAGCTCGCCGGAGCGGCGGCGGAGCTCCTCCGCGATCCGCCGCCGCCGGCGCCGACCGAGGACGGCTCGGCGACCCGCATGCTGGCGGTCGTGGCGCACGACCTCCGCCAGCCCCTCTCGACGATCCGTGCCGGCGCGGCGCTGCTCCTCGAGGAAGACGCGAGCGCGGAGATCACCGACCTCGCCCGGCGTATCGCACGCGGCGCCGCCGAAGCCGGCAAGCTCGTCGAGCAGATCCTCGAGTACGTCGGGCTCGAGGGCGGCGGTCTGCCGCTGCGGCTCGAGGACGTCGACGTCACCGCGCTCTGCCGGTCGGTCGGCGCCGATCTCGGGCCGGACGTCCGGGTCGACGGGACGCAGGTGATGGCCCGCTGCGATCCCGGGCGCATGCGGCAGGTCGTCGGCAACCTCGTTCGCAACGCCGTCGAGCACGGCGGCGCGACCGAGCCCGTGACGGTGCGCGTCGGGCGCGACGCCGAGGCGTGCTGGATCGCGGTCCACAACCGCGGCCCGGCGATCCCGCCGGATCTCCAGCCGACGATGTTCCTTCCCTTCCGCCGCCACGCGTCGGGGCGCAAGGGCGGCTCGGTCGGGCTCGGGCTGTACATCGTCGATCGGCTCGTCCGCGCCCACG
>JBDIVX010000272.1:0-6419 GCA_039794305.1 Candidatus Neutrinellum sp. | reverse complement strand
GAGCCTCTCTCTCAACACCCGCCCCTGGTCGAAGGTCTACCTCCGCGGCCGCCTGCTCGGCACGACGCCCCTCGGCGCCGTCGCCGTCCCCGCCGGCCGCGTGCGCCTGCGCCTCGTCGACCGCGACGGGCGCGTGCACCACCGGATCCTTCGGCTGCGCCCGGCCGAGCGCGCCGAGCGCTTCGTCGATCTGACCGAAGACGAGACGCCTTGACCGGGGCCGTCCGGCGGCGGAGGCTCGGGACGCATGGGCGTCGGCTCGATCATCGTGGGCATCGCGGCCTTCCTCTTCATGTTCGGCGGGTTTCTGACGAGCGTCATCCCGTTCCTCGGGACGCTCCTGTCCTTCGGGGCGCCGATGCTCGCCCTCGCGGGCATCGTGATGGGCGGCCTCGCGCTCTCGCGCGCCAAGCGTGACGGCGAGCCCACCGGCGCGCCCACCGCAGGGCTCATCCTGAACATCGTCGCCCTCATCCCCGCGCTGGTCGTCGCGCTCACCTGCGGGCTGTGCAACGCGTGCATCAGCGCGGGCGTGATGAACCCGCAGCAAGGGCGGGGGCAGCCGTGGATCATCGACGGCGGCGCGAGCCCCTTCGGCCCCGGCACCTCGCCCTTCGGGCCGGGCCCCTCGCCGCCCGGCCCCACCGGCCCGGGCGTCGGCCCGAAGGACGCCGGGCCCTCGCTCGGCCCCCCGCCCGCGTTCCCGCCGCCGCCGATGGGCGACGACACGGCGCCCGACGACACGGCGCCCGACGACACGGCGCCTTCGGCTTCTCCCTGACGTGGATCCGGTCGTCACCATCCTGCGCGTCGGCGAGGTCGAGCGGATCATCGGCAGCTACGGCGTCATGCTCTCGGTGGCGATCGTCGTGATCTCGCTGATCACGACGCGTGCGGCGGCGCGCGCCGGGCTCGACGTCGGCGCCACGATCGCTGCGATCGGGCTCACCGCGGGCGCGGCGGCCGCGGGCTCGTGGCTGCTCTACGTCGCCGTCGAGTGGGTGCGGACGGGCTCGCCGCTCGCCGCGATCGCGCAGCCCGGCCTCGTCTTCTTCGGCGCGCCGCTCGGAGGCGTCCCCGCGCTCTACTTCGCGTGCAGGAAGCTCGAGCTCCCGATGGGTCGGCTCGTCGACCTCGCCGTCCCGGCCGTCCCGGCGGGCCACGCGATGGGGCGGCTCGGGTGCTTCCTCGGCGGGTGCTGCTACGGGCGACCGTGGGACGGCCCGTTCGCGGTCACCTACACGCACCCGCTCGCGCCGGCCGCGTACCCTCCGCTGCCCCGTCACCCGACGCCGCTCTACGAGTCGGCCGCGCTGCTCGTCCTCGCGCTCGTGTTCGCGCTCGCGCCGATGCGCGGGGTGGGCCGCGGCCGTCGCCTGTGCGCCTACCTGGCCTCTTACGGCGCGGTCCGCGTGGTGGTCGAGACCTTCCGCGGCGACACCGTGCGCGGGCTCTTCCTCGGGGGCGCCGTGTCCACGTCCCAGATCCTGGGTGTCCTCGTCCTCGCCGCCGGGCTCGCCGGGCTCGTGTGGACGCGGCGGCGGGAGGTGGCCGGCCCGGCCCAGCCGGTGTAGGGATGAAGGCATGTGGAGGGCGATCGGGGCGCTCGTGCTTCTCGCCGGCGGCGCGCTGCCCCCGCTCGGCCCGGCGCCCGGCCCCGACCGGCGCGTCGTCACCGAGCGCGCGGACATCGTCTGGATCCCCGCCGGCTGGTTCGTGCGCGGGAGCGACGAGGCCGACATCCGGTTCGCCGTCGAGCTGTGCCGCGAGGAGGGCCTGCCGGCGTGTCCCGCCGAGCTGTTCGTCGAGGAGGCGCCGCAGGACCGCGTGTACGTCTCCGCCTACGGCATCGACCGCACCGAGGTCACCCACGCCGCCTGGACCCGCTGCGTCGCCGCGAATGCCTGCCCACCGGCGCGGATCAACAGCTCGAGCGCCGAGGTCGCGCGGCGCGTCGGGGGGCCTCGCCACCCGGTGGCGGGGGTGACGTGGGCCGAGGCGCAGGCGTTCTGTGAGTGGCGCGGCGGCCGGCTCCCGACGGAAGCCGAGTGGGAGCGCGCCGCGCGCGGCCACGACGACCGGCGCTTCCCGTGGGGCATGCGGTACAACCCGCGCCTCGCGAACCACGGCCAGCCGGCCCGCGCGTTCGACGTGCGAGCCCTCTACGTCGGGCGCCCCGACGGGAGCGACGGGCACCGCTGGGCCGCTCCCGTCGGCTCCTACCCCGCGTCGGCGAGCCCCTACGGCCTCCTCGACATGGCCGGCAACGTCTGGGAGTGGGTCCTCGACGCGTACGATCCCGAGGCCTACGTCGACGGCCCGCGCGTCGACCCCCGCGGCCCGGCCCGGGCCGGCCTGCGCGTCGTCCGCGGCGGCTCGTGGAACCGCCCCGCCTTCACCCTGCGCGTCGCCAACCGTGCCGCCCTCGCCGAGGGCGAATCCCAGCCCGACGTCGGTCTCCGCTGCGCCTTCGACTGATGTGGATCGACCCGCCCCTTTGCACCGCCGACGGCCGCCGCTATGCTGCGCCCGGCTTCTCGGAGGACCCGTGGATCGCTTTCGTCTTGCAGCACTTCTCGCGCTCGTCCTGACCGCCTGCACCGGAGAGGCGGGCGATCCGTGCCAGGAGCAGGACGACTGCAACTCCGGGCTCGTGTGCTGCAAGGACACGATGGTTGTCTCCGCGCGCGGGACGTGTGAGGCGATGTGCACGGCGACGCCCCGCCGCGACGCCGGCACGACCGACTCCGGCCCGCCCACGGACGCCGGTACCGACGACGCCGGCGCCGACGCGGGCCTCGAAGACGCCGGAAGCGACGCCGGCCCGGCCGACGCGGGGACGGATGCGGCCGCCGACACGGACGCCGGGGCCGACGCGGGCCCGGCCGACGCCGGGACGGATGCCGGCGCCGACGCCGGCGCCGACGCCGGCTGATCACTTTCGGCAGCGGTGAGCCCGACCTTTTCCGCTGGGGTTGCGGGCTGTACCATGGGCGGCCCTGCCGATGAGGATCTGTCCGCGGTGCTCGGAGCTCTTCCCGGATGACGCAATGCGTTGTCCGAAGGACGGAGCGAACCTCCGGGCCGTGCTCGATCCGCTGATCGGCAAGACCGTCGGCGGCCGCTACCGGCTCATCTCGCGCCTCGGCGCCGGCGGCATGTCGAGCGTGTACCTGGCGCGGCACGTGATGATCGACCGGCTGATGGCCATCAAGACGCTGCGCCGGGACCTCGCGCAGGACCCCGTGCAGCGCGACCGGTTCATCCGCGAGGCCCGCGCCGTCAACCGCATCAACCACGAGAACATCGTCGAGATCACGGACTTCGGCGAGAGCGACGACGGGCTCGTCTACCTCGTGATGGAGTACGTGCCGGGCGACTCGCTCCTCAAGATCATGGGCGACGGCCCGATGAAGGCCTCCCGGGCCCTGCACATCGCGCGTCAGGTGGGGCTCGCCCTCGGCCGGGCGCACCAGATGGGCATCGTGCACCGCGACCTCAAGCCCGAGAACGTCCTGCTCGTCCAGCGCCCCGGCCGCCCCGACTTCGTGAAGATCCTCGACTTCGGCATCGCGAAGATCCTCGACGCTCCGTCGCTCACCGGCAGCCAGCAGATCTTCGGTACGCCGGGCTACATCGCGCCCGAGTACATCCAGTCGACCGACATCGACGGCCGCGCCGACCTCTACTCGGTCGGCGTGATGCTCTACGAGCTCATCACCGGCGCGCTCCCGTTCGACTACGAGTACCCGGGTGACCTCCTGGTCAAGCACGTCACCGAGGAGCCCATCCCGCCGAGCCGGCGCCTGCCCTCGATCGATCCGCCGGTGGAGGAGCTCATCCTGCGCTGCCTCCGCAAGGACCCGGCCGAGCGCTTTCGCGACGCCTTCCACTTCCTCGAGGAGCTGCAGAAGGTAGCCGAGCGCATCGGATCCGAGGTGCTGTGGGGCGCGATGGGTGAGTCCACGGCGCCGGGGCCGAAGCCGGAGCCGGGCAAGCTCGACGAGCTCGCCGACACCGGTGAGATGCCGCAGGCGAGCCGCCTGCGCGACACGGCCGTGGACGTCGCGGAGGCCTCGAAGCAGACCCTCCCCGAGGGTGGGCCCGACGAGCCGTCCCCGCTGCGCGACACCGTCGACGAGACCTCGAGCGTCCACCGCCGCCCCGTCACGCAGGGCTACGAGCGTCCCGACATCCCGGAGCCGCCGTCGGTCGAGGCGGTCTCCATCCCGATCGACGTCGAGCTCTCCGTCGGCCCGCACCGCGAGGCCGACACGCGGCCACCGAGCAAGACGCCGCCGCCGACGCCCTTCGATCCGGAGCGCGACGGGCTGCTCGCCGTCAAGCGCTGGCGGCGCCGGTTCGACGCCATCCGCGCGCTGCTCGACGAGCTCGAGGTGGAGCACCAGCTCCCGGCGCCGAGCGAGATCACGCGCGCGATGGCGTTCGCGTCGCGTACGCTCGAGGAGTTCGAGCTCCGCGCGGTCGAGGCGCAGGAGCACCAGGCGCAGGTCGAGGAGCTGAACGAGCGCGCCCGCGACTTCCGCGCCACCCTCGGCAAGGCGGTCGACTCGGTCGCGAGCAAGCTCTCGCAGCACCGCCGCGAGCTCGAGGAGCTGGTCGAGCGGCGCGACGAGCTGCGCGCCCGGCGCGAGGCCGCCCGCAAGAAGGTCAAGCTCGGTGAAGCCGCCGAGGGCGAGGCGGACGCCCTCCTGTGGGAGCTGGCGGCGGTCGAGGAGGAGGTCCGCGTGGCCGCCGCGCGATGTGACGATCTCGAGCTGTCGCTCTCCGAGCTACAGACGGAGCTCGAGACGAAGAACGAGGAGGTCGAGTCGGAGCTCGCGCGGGCCGTGCAGGTCCTCGACGGCGAGATGATCCGCCTCGAGTCCATGGCGAGCTCCCTCAGGGCCCCGCTCGAGGCCGCCGAGCAGCTCATCCTCGAGCGTTGGGACGAGCACGCCGCCCGCGCCGGGCGGCCCCAGACCCCTCACGAGAGCCTCTGAGCGCCGTGCAACGACGGTGCGGCTTGGTTGACGAAATCCGCCGGCACGGTCTAGCGTGCCAGGAGCCCCCGGAGGTGGAGACACGATGCGTCCAGCCTGGTTCGTCGCCCTGATGGTCGGCCTGACGGCCGTGATGACCGGCCCCTCGGGGGCCGAGGCGCAGCGCCGGCGCCAGCCCCGGCAGCAAGCCGAGCAAGGCCCCTCGGCCGAGGCGCGCGAGCGGGCGCGCGAGGCCTACGCGCGCGGCCAGGAGGCGTTCCGGGCGGGGGAGTTCGAGGCGTCGGTGGCCGCGTTCCGCGAGGCCTACGAGGCGGTGCCGAACCCGGTCGTCCTGCTCGGGCTCGCCGAGGCGCAGGAGCGCGGCGGCGACGTCCCGGGCGCGATCGAGACGCTCGAGCGCTACCTCGCGGAGCGCACCGACGCGCCGGACGCCGCGCAGGTCGAGGAGCGCATCGCCGGGCTGCGGGCCCGCCCGGCCACCGTCGTCATCACGTCCACGCCGGCCGGCGCGGTCATCACCGTCGACGGTGATCCCCAGGAGCAGGTGACGCCCGCGGAGATCGAGGTGCCGCCCGGCGAGCACGTCGTCGCGCTGACGCTGCAGGACTACGAGCCCGCCTCCGAGACCGTCGAGGTCGCGCCCGGAGGGCGCCAGGAAGTGGAGCTGACGCTCGAGCCGGGCGCCGAGCCCCGGCTCGACGAGGACCCCTTCGGGGACGAGACCGAGGGCGGCGCGCCGCCCCCCGAGCCGCCCGACGTCGAGCAGGACGAGCCTTCGCTCTCGGCCGGCGTGTGGGTGGCTGCCGGCGTCTCCGGTGCGGCGCTCGTCGGCGGGACGGTCCTCGGGTTCCTCGCGCTGAGCGAGCAGTCGGACTTCGACACGACGCCGACCGAGGAGTCGGCCGACCGGGGCGAGCGGCTCGCGCTCTTCGCCGACGTCGCCTTCGGCGTCGCGGCCATCGCGGGCATCACGGCCATCGTGCTCTACCTGACCGGAGGCTCGGAGGCCGAGCCCGAGGAGCCGGACGTCGCGTCGGTCGACCTCTTGCCGGTGCTCTCGCCCGGCGGCGGCGGCCTCGCGGCGCAGGGGCGGTTCTGATGGGAGCGCGGAGGACGATGATGGGGAGGAATCTGTTCGGCTTCGCCGCGCTCGCCCTGCTGGCGGCGGGCTGCGAGCTCATCGTGGACTTCGACCGGGACCGCATCGTGGAGGACGCGGGCGAGCGCCCGGACGTCGTCGTGCCGCCGAGCGACTCGGGCCAGGAGGACGCGGGCGACACGGACGCGGGCGACACGGACGCCGGCGACACGGACGCGGGCGACATGGACGCGGGCGACATGGACGCCGGGGACATGGACGCCGGGGACACGGACGCCGGGGACACGGACGCCGGGGACACGGACGCCGGGGACACG
>JBDIVX010000271.1:0-6450 GCA_039794305.1 Candidatus Neutrinellum sp. | reverse complement strand
CTTTTCCCCCGGATGGGGGAAAAGTTGACGAACGAACCCGGCCCCTTTCTTGACGCGCCGTTTCAGAGCAGCTTGATGCGGGCGATCACCGGCAGATGGTCCGACGCGATCCGGGACGCCGGCGTCTGATGCGAGCGCACCTCCAGCAGTTTGGCGCCGCGCGTGTAGATGCGGTCGAGCGCAAGCACCGGACGTGCGGCTGGGAAGCTCGCCGGCCAGTCGATCTCGGTATGGGTCGGCAACCCCTCCTCGAGCGCACGCACGGCTTTGTCGTTGGCCCGCCACACGTTCATGTCGCCCATCAGGACGACGGGGCCCTGGAGCTGCGGGTGGTCGAGCAGGTGGCGGACCTGGCGATGACGCGTGCGATCCACCAGCGCCAGGTGCGTCGCCACCAGCGAGATCGGACCGGCATCGGTGGCGAGCTGCGCCGCCACGGCGGTCCGTCGCTCGAGCCGGGAGAAGTTGAGATCGAGCAGCGACGCACTGGCGATCGGCCAGCGCGAGAGAATCGCGTTGCCGAGTTCGCCGAGGCGGTGGATGCGCGTCGTGACGAAAGCGAGGTGGAGCCGGAGCTGATCGGCGAGCCGCACCAGCGGATCCTCGCCGGCGAACGGCCGGATCACCTCCTGCAGCGCCAGCACATCCGCACCGAGCTCCGAGATCACGAACGCCGCGCGCTCGGGATCGGGCTCGCCACGACCCCCGCGCGCCGTCCAGCGATGCACGTTGTACGTGGACGCCACGAACTCGGGACCGGGCGTGGCGCGCGGCGCCGGGTGCTGGGGCGCGCGGACGAGTCCGAGGTACGGCGTCACGGCGGACAGCGCGGCGCGTCGGTCCGCGTAGGGATCCTCCGCGCCGCGCAGGCGGCGCATTCTCACTCGCGGGCGGGGGCGGTCCGGCATGTCGGTCTCATCGTCTCCTGCCCCTCCGGCTGGAGGTCCCAATCGGCGCCGCGGGATTCGGCGCCCGGAGCGTAGCCCAGCGCCGGGCACGCCCATGCGCCGCGGGGCGGCCTCCGGGAACGCCGCCGGGGCGCCCGGACCTCCGTCCGAGTGGAAATTGCAACGGGTCTCCCCGAAGCGACGACGATCGCGACTGCCGCGTCAGCCGGCGAGCAGCGCCCGTGCGATCGCGCGCACCTGCATCTCGTCGGTGCCGGCGTAGATCTGCAGCACCTTGGCGTCGCGCGCGAGCTGCTCGACCTGGTACTCGCTCATGTAGCCGTTGCCACCGAACAGCTGCACGGCCTCGAGCGCGACCTCCGTCGCCGCCTGCGCCGAGTACAGCTTCATCGCCGACGCCTCCGCGAACGTCATGCCCCGTCCCTCGGACACGCTCTCGATGTGGCGGAACACCATGTTCTGCACGTTCATCCGCGCCACTTCCATCTTCGCGAGCTTGAGCTGGATCAGCTGGTACTCGCCGATCGGCTGGCCCCAGGCGATCCGCGTCTTCGCGTAGTCGATCGAGAGCTCGAGGCAGCGCTCGATGATGCCGAGCGACATCGCGGCGACGCCGGAGCGCTCCATCGAGAACGTGTCCTTCGCGCCGCTCTTGCCCGCCGACGCGGCTCGGTCCTCGCTCTCGCCAAGCAGCCGGTCGCGGCCCGCGCGGACGTCGCTGAGGAAGAGCTCGCCGGTCGGCGAGCTGTGCATGCCCATCTTCCGCATCGGCTTCGACTGCGTGAGACCCGGCATGCCCTTGTCGAGAACGAAATGCAGGATCTTGCGGTCCTTGGCGTCGACGCCGGGTTCGTCGAGCTTGCAGATGAACACGATGGTGTCGGCGTAGGGGCCGTTGGTGATGAAGGTCTTGTTGCCGTTCAGCACGTACTCCTCGCCGTCGCGGCGGGCGGTGGCCTTCATGCCGCCGAAGGCGTCGGATCCCGAGCCGGGCTCGGTGATCGCCCACGCGCCGATCTTGTCCATCGTCAGCAGATCGAGCGCCCAGCGCTCCTTCTGGGCGACCGTCCCCTTGCCCATGATCGACGCGGCGGTGAGCCCCATCGAGACGCCCATCGCCGTCACCATGCCCGGACAGAACCGACACAGCTCGATGATCGGCAGCATCTGCATCGCGGCCGAGTCGCCGCCATCCGCGCGGGGCTTGCGCTCCTCGCGCACCGGCGTCTCGCCGCGCGCGCGCGCCGCCTCGACCTTGCGATCCTTCTCGATCTGGTGCTGGAACCGCTGCCGCGCCATCTCGTCCATGCCGAAGGTGCGAATCATCTTGCGCAGCACGTCGTACGGCGGCGTGTCGCCGTGCTCGAGCTGCTCCAGCTGGGGCCTGATCTCGGCCTCGACGAACTTGCGGACGGCATCGCGGATCATCCGCTGCGATTCGGACCATTCGAGCACGGTGTTTCTCCAGGTTGCGCAGGCGCGGACGGCAACGGGGGGGGGAGCCGGAACCGGCGGGGGCGAAGTTTCGCGACCGCTGCTGCACTCCGCCAGGCCCTGGCTGCAACGCGGACTCGGCAGCGCCCGCCGCCCCCGAGAACGAGACTCCGCTGCCCCCTGTCTCGTCTACGCCGGCGTCCCATCGGCGGCCCTCCCTGGGTCCCCGCGAGAACCGCGTCCACGAGAGGTGCGGAAATCTCCGTGTCGTCCTGGAACGGGGATACCGTGTCGCGCGACACGAACCCGAAGGACTGCCGCCTCCCCCGCCCGAGCGGCTGGCCGAGGTCGATGTCCGGCGCTCCAGGAACGAGCGGATTCGCGCCGGCCATGTTGACCACGATGGCGCCGTTTACGTTGCGGGCGCTGAAAGTGGGCGTTCCCGTTCCAGACGTATCTCCGAAGACGAGCGAGCAAGATGCTCCCTGTTGCATCGGGTCGCCTCGGTCGGGCCTCTTCGCAGTGGGTTCGTACACACCCGGCAGCCCTGAGGACGCATGGGGGCCCGCTACGACGACGACGCGACGCCTCCTGCGGCGCGAACGGCGAGCCAGCGGGCGGGAAGTCGAGGAGGCCTCGCAGCTCCGCGATCTTCTCGTCGGGGAAACGCGGCGCGTAGAGCGCGCGGTGCTCGACGCCACGGCGGCGCTGCCGCGGGGGCTGACGAGAGACTGGCGTCGACTTCACTGGCTTCGACTTCGGGCCGTGACGCCCGGGTCAACGCCGGACGACGACGAGCGCACACCTCACGCCGGGCGCTGACGCGAGCCGGGAGTCGGCCGTCAGCAGCCCGCAACCGAGGGCCTCCGCAAGCGCTACGTATGTCGCGTCATAGGCCGTGAGGTTGTTTCGGAGCTCCCAGATGCGCGCGAGCAGGCCCATGACGCCGTACCGGCGCACACCGAGGTGGGCCCAACGGTCGAGCGCCACACGCGCAGAGCGCTCGTCGATCCGGCCTCTCAGCACCTGCGAGCGCAGGGCGTTCGCGAGCTCTGAGTCGGCCAGGTGCGGCGCCGCCACGTCCTCGACCGCCAAGCGCTCGCGTGCGTCACCGTCGTTGAGCAGGCCGAGTGCGATCGACGAGGCGTCGGCGACGATCACCGGGTGGCTCGGGCGGCCTCGAGGTCGGCGACCACGTCCTCCGCCGTGACGCCGAGGTCCGGGAGGTCTCCGAGCAGAGCGGGGTTGTCTGCTCGGCGGGCCGCCTCGGCAAGGACCCGGACGGCAAACGCTCTGACCGACAAGCCCTCGCGGGCCGCCAACCGCTCCAGCCGATCTGCGGTCTCGTCAGGAACATTCCGGAGGTAGAGGGTCTTCATGTCGCAACATGATATCTTTTATGTCGCATATTGCTAGCGCTCTTGGAGATACGCCTTTCACTCCAGTACCCCCAACCCCATGTGGTGGCTCTTGTTCTTCGGGCCACGCCCGCCGCGGACCATCGGCGGCATGGGGCGCTGGATCCACGGCCACCCGAGCCGCGCCAAGTATTCGCGGCGCACCTCGTCGGTGGCGCATCGCCTCTCCCGCTCCATGAGTGTGCGCGGGTAATCTCTCACGACCCGCACGCCTACCGATCGGGAGGACGAGAGCAGCTCCTCACGGCATTCTCTCCCAGCCCACCAACTGACGAAGCTGTTGAACGAGAGCCTCGCCTTGGCGGCCAAAGCTGACGTCGCCGTTGCGGACCGACTCCATACAGCGCTCGGATGAGACCGACATGCCCCCCGGAGATCTGTACAAAGCCATCCATAGACGCCGGGCTTGCGCCGAGCACGTTGAACGTCTCGGGCGACGAAGCCCTGGCTGCGGCGCAATCGCCCTCCTCACCGCCTGCGCCGTGAGATCCCCCGCCGGGACGATCGACTGGAACGGCAGCTAGAAGATCGGCTGGCCCGCCGGGGGGAACCCCAGGAAGTCTCCCGAGGAGACCGGAACCGCGTCGCCCGCGAAGATGCCGCCGAGGAGATCATTCGGAATCAGCGTTCCCGGGAATCCCGAGAAGAGCTCCGCATCCGACCGCACGCTCGTCCCGATCGAGAACATCCCCGTCGGATCCACCCGGTTCACCGGGTCGTCGAGGACGTAGCTGTAGCGGTTGAGGCTCTGGGGGCTGAAGGGCTCGGGGACGAGCGGGCCGGGCTGGAGGAAGCGGCCCATCGCGGCATCGTACCGGCGCGCGCCGAAATGGTGGAGGCCGATGCCGGCGAGGAAGCGCTGGCCGGTGAAGCCGAACTCCGGGGCCGCGCCGGTGCTTCCGCCGTAGGGGCGGTAGTTGGCGGTGTCGAACCCGAGGCTCGTGACGCCGTCGCCGGTGCGGCCGCGCGACGAGCCCGCCGCCGGGCGGGTACGTGAGCGCCGTCCCGTCGCAGATGCTCTCCGCCGGCGCACTCGGCGCGTTCTTGCACAGGATGTTGCCGAGCCGCGTCGTAGCCATAGTGAGCGTCGCGTGCGTGCCCCCTGTGCCGAGGTAGCCGGTCGCCCTCGTCAGGCGATCGAGCGCGTCGTACTCCACCAGACAGCGAAACGTCGGAAGGAACGTCCCCGCTCACGTCCCCCAGGGCCGCATCTACCTGCCCCTCACCGACAGCGTCGACAAGACCAAGGTCCTCCTCGCCAAGGAGATGGACGAGCAGGGCGTAACCCTTCCGCTCAGACCATGATGACGACGAGTTCGGAGATTCCCACCGGAAAGCCCTCGTCCTGCGTCACCACAGGCCAGCGATGGGCGATGGCGGTCGCTGCGATCCACGAGTCGTTGATCTCCATCCTTTGGCCCGCCGCCTTCAAACGTTGTCGCAGCGAAGCCCACGCCGCCGCGACCCGCTCGTCCACAGGGACTGGCTCCAGCCGTTGCACTGCGCTCAGCGTATCCAAGCGGCGCGAACGCGTGTCCTCGTCCTGGGCCATCAAGACTCCCCAGCGAAGCTCGCCGATCGTCACAGCGCTGATCGCAGATTCCTCTGGGAGCCGGCCGGTGTCGAGCGGGCGTTGCGATTCCCTGGCGATGAACACGGACGTGTCCAGCAGGCCGATGGTCGCCGGCATCATGGATTCGCGAGGTCGTCCGTCGTCTCCGTGAGAGCCGCTGAGAGCTCGCTCCGGAGCCCCGGATCCGCCAGCGGAACTGCCGCCAGCCAGTCGCGAGTCGCCATGGTGAGAGGCCGCGTGTGTTGCGGGACGAGCAGCGCGACCGGCCTGCCGTTGACGGTGACCTCGAGGGTTTCGCCCGCCTCGACGCGGCGCAGCACATCGCTGACATGGTTGCGGAGCTCCCGTACGGGAATGCGGTCGGGAATGCGGTCAGGATTCGTCATGCGGGCAACCGTAGCACTGTTGCTACGCCCCGCCAGCGTGGGGTTCACCCTCCCTCTGGCTCGAGCCGCGCGACCTGGGGGCCGCCATTTTCATCGGCTCGGCTCGGCTCGGTCGGGCCCCTTCGCGGTGGGATCGTAGATACCCAGCAGCCCTGAGGACGCGGGGCACGCGAAGAGGCGACGAGCGAGGGATGCGGAAAAGTACGTGTCGCCGTGCCGCGTGCGAGTTCGTGTCCTCCGGGGAGGCGGTTCAGCGAGTCGTACCCGAAGTCGCGGCTCTGGAACGGATCCGCCGCGTCCGTGATCTGCGTGATCCGGTCCCCGGGGTCGAACCCGAAGGACTGCCGCAGCAGGTCCCCGGTGAGCGCATGCGTCACCGCGATCGAGTCGAGCCGGTCCGTCTCCGGGTCGAACGCGTTCGTCGTCACCACGCCGCGGCCGCTGGTCCAGCCCGCGACCCGGCCGCGCGCGTCCCACGTGATGTTGCTGGCGTAGGCGAGCGCGCCGCCGTCGCTGACGATCGACGTGAGGAAGCCCCGCACGTCGCGCCGCCACTCGACCACCCGGGCTGTCGGGTAGGTGCGGGTCGCCAGCTGCCCGAGCCCGTCGTACAGGGTATGACCGTGAGGAGCGCGCGGTGGGTTGCGGCGCGCGGGATTTGGTGCTCGCCTCTGGCGACCGGGCCCGGGGCGAGGTGAAAGGAGATCGACACCGCGATGTGAAACGGGGGT
>JBDIVX010000270.1:0-6553 GCA_039794305.1 Candidatus Neutrinellum sp. | reverse complement strand
ATCGTCCTCGACGACGCCGGGACCGACTCCGGCATGACGGGCACCGACTCGGGCCCGCGCCCCGACTCCGGCAGTCCCCCCACGGGATGCGACCGGGTCGGCATCGCTTGCAGCCCGGACCGTGGGTGTCTCACCGGGGAGTGCGAGTCGCGTCTCGGCGAGTACCCGATTGGCGGCCCCTCGGACCCGATCCAGGGCCACCCCGACGGCGACGAGACGGTGGTCAATGCCGCCTATTTCCCGAACGGCTACTGCACGCCGAACCCACTCAACTACGTGAACTCGGGTGGCTGCGATCCCAACGACGAGACGAGCTGTGGCGACTGCGCGGCCTGCCTCAACCTCGGGCCCGACTCCACGGGTCAGACGCTCAGCATGTGCTTCAAGACCTGCGAGCCGTCGCTCACCGAGAACACCTGCCCGCAGGACGACCAGGACTGCTCGCTCGGCTCGGGCGTCTGCATCTGGGGATGCGGCTCGGACGACGAGTGCGCCGTCTACCGCGGCGACACCAACGGCGACGGCGAGATCGACCCGTACGACGCCACGGAGAACCCGGGCGGCGACCACCTCGTCTACGACGACGCCGGCTGGACGTGCAACACGACCACCAACCGCTGCGAGCACCCGACGCCCGACGGCGCCGAGGCCGGCATCCCCTGCGAGCTCGACTCGCAGTGCGAGAACTACGGCCGCTGCATCGACGAGATCAACTACGAGTGGCCCGGCGGCTACTGCCTGAAGTTCGGCTGCAACGTCCCGGGCAACGAGTGCGAGGGCGACGGCGTCTGCGACACCCGCCTCTTCGGTGATCCGGTCTGCCTCTCCCCGTGCGAGGTGGGCGCGACCGCGACGGCGGACGACGACTACAGCCACGCGCGCGACTGCCGCGAGGGGTACTCCTGCTCCTGGGACGGCGCCAGCGACGCGGGCGCGGACAACGGCCTCTGCATCCCGGGCAACTACAACGACGTCCGGACGGCGAACACCGGCACGACCTGCAACACGTCGGGCGACGGCGAGGAGTGCCACTCGCCCTTCGGCATGGGCCAGTGCCGCGACTGGGACGGTGCCGAGGGCCCCGGCGGCGGCTACTGCACCATCTTCGACTGTGGCGCGCCGGGCCTCGACAGCGACACGATCTGCGGCGACGGCGCCATCTGCGCCGGCGTCTCGATGAGCGTGACGACCCTCTGCATGCAGACCTGTGACACGGCCGCGGACTGCACGGACGGGTACGGCTGCTGGGACACGACCCCGGCGGGCATCACGACCGGGGGCGAGACCATCTGCTTCGCCGGCTGCCTCGAGGACAGCCACTGCCGCTCGGGCGAGACCTGCGTGGGCGGCAGCATGACGACGCTGGGTCAGTGCGAGTAATCGCGGCCTAGCGCCACTCGACTCGGAGGCCCCGGCGTGCTACACGCCGGGGCCTTCGCATTTGTCGAGCACTCGGAGACGACGAAATGTACCTGACGATCGGGAAGAAGCGCGGCAAGCACGACCGCAAGAAGTCCAGCCGGCACCGGGCGAAGGCGAGGGCGAAGAACCGCCGCCGCATCAACGGCATGCACAGCCGCAAGCTCGGCGGCCGCCTCAAGAAGAGCGGCGTCACGCGCTGAGCCGGACCCGCCGGCCTTGGCCCGCGCCGCGTCCGTGGTAGGTTTCGCCGGGATGGACAACAAGACCATCTTCGTCGTCAGCGACTCGACCGGCGAGACCGCCGAGCGGGTCGTGCGCGCGGCGCTCCTGCAGTTCCCCGACCATCGGGTCCGCGTGCGGCTGTGCACGCGCGTCCGCGATCGGCAGGCCGTCCAGGACGTCCTCACCAAGGCCGCCGAGCAGGGCGCCATGGTGGTCTTCACGCTCGTCGCGCCCGAGCTCCGGGAGTACTTCCACGAGTTCGCCCGCGAGAGCAGCGTCGAGGCCGTGGACGTGATCGGCGCGCTCATCCACAAGGTCGCGGGCTTCCTCGAGGCGGCGCCGCTCAACGTGCCGACCGCGACGATGCCGCTCTCCGAGGAGTACTTCCGTCGCGTCGAGGCCATCGAGTTCGCCGTCAAGAGCGACGACGGCAAGGAGCCGCGCAACCTGCGCAAGGCGGACCTCGTGCTCACCGGCGTGAGCCGCACCAGCAAGACCCCGCTCTCGACCTACCTCGCGGGCCGCGGGCTCCGGGTCGCCAACGTGCCCCTGGTCCTCGGGGTCCAGCCGCCGAAGGAGCTGTTCGAGGTGCCCGAGGAGCGCGTCTTCGCGCTGACCATCGGCATCGACAAGCTCCTCGAGATCCGCAAGCAGCGCCTCGAGCAGCTCGGCATGCCCCCCGACGCGAACTACGGCCTGCGCGATCACGTCAAGGCCGAGCTCGAGTTCGCCCACCAGATCTTCAAAGAGCACTCGAGCTGGGCCGTGGTCGACGTGAGCGGCCGCGCGATCGAGGAGACGGCCACGATCATCCTCGAGATGCTCAAGGATCGCGAGGAGCGCCTCGGCAAGGGCTCCTACCACCCCCGCCCGGTCTACTGAGGCTCAGTGACACCACCCACCCGCCCCCGCCCGTAATCCTCCGCGAGGGGACTCCCCTCGCGCACCCCTCGGCCACTCGCTCCGCTCGCGGCCGGGCTCGCTGCGCTCGGGTCAGACAGCTCAGCCCTTGGGGCGCTGGACGTACTCGTTCGTCACGGACGTGACGAACTGGGCGAGGATGCCGTCGGCGACGCGAAGGCGCCTCGAGAGCTCGCGGGCGATGTTCATCACGAACAGCGCGTACGCCTTGAGGTCGCGGCGGTAGAGCAGCTTGTCCACGTCCTCCGCGGTCACGCGGAGGAGCATCGTGGGGGCGACGGCGCGGACCGTGGCCGAACGCGGCTGGATGTCCAGGATGGCCATCTCGCCGAACCAGTCGCCGGGCCCGAACAGCGCGACGCGCACGTCGCCGCCCGTCCGGCCCTCCTTGATCACCTCGAGCTCGCCGCCGATCACGACGTACATCTCGCGCGCCAGGTCCCCCTCGGCCACGACCACGTCACCCGTCTCTCTGTGCACGGTCGGCAGCTCGCGTGCGAGGACGGCCAGGGTCTCGTCGTCGAGACCGCCGAACAGGCCGATGTCCCGGAGGATCGCGGCCGTGACCTTCGGGAGGGGGCGCTGGGCCGAGGTCGCCATGGCCGGCATCCTCACACCACCGCCGGCGCGGGGCAAGCCCGCGCGCTTTACGATCCCTCCGGAAACCGGCTAGGTTGGCTCGTCGAAAGGCGATTCCCCTCGGGGGTCGCCGCGGATCGCTCTTGGCCAGCAGCCCCGACGCGATGGATCTCCCGCGGCCCTTCGGGCCCTACACGCTTCTCCGGCGGCTGGCCGTGGGGGGCATGGCCGAGGTGTACGTGGCCCGGGCGCGGGGGCTCGGGGGGTTCGAGAAGCTCGTCGCCATCAAGGTGATCCACCCGCGGTTCAGCGAGGACGAGCACTTCGTGCAGATGCTCGTCGAGGAGGCCAAGATCTCCGTCCTCCTCACGCACGTCAACATCGCCCAGATCTTCGACCTCGGGTGCATCGACGACACGTACTGCATCGTCATGGAGTACATCGAGGGCGCCGACACCTACCGGATGCTCAAGCGTGCGGCCGACCGGGGGCCGCCGCTGCCCCTCGACGTCTGCGCGTACATCGCGTCCGAGGTCTGCAACGGCCTCGACTACGCCCATCGCAAGCGCGACTCCGAGGGACGCTCCCTCGGCATCGTACACCGGGACATCTCGCCCCAGAACGTGCTGCTCAGCTACGCGGGCGAGGTCAAGCTCGTCGACTTCGGGATCGCGAAGGCCGCGCTCCGCACCGGGCAGACCGAGGCCGGGGTGATCAAGGGCAAGTACTACTACATGTCGCCCGAGCAGGCCTGGGGCGATCCGATGGACCACCGCAGCGACATCTTCTCCGCGGGTGTCGTGCTGTACGAGCTGCTCACGGGCGAGATGCTCTACCAGGAGGACAACATCCCCCAACTGCTCGACAAGGTCCGCAAGGCCGACATCGAGCCACCCTCGACGAAGCGGCGCGAGATCCCGACGGAGCTCGACCAGATCGTGCTCAAGGCCGTCACCAAGCGCCCCGAAGACCGCTACCAGTCGGCGCACGAGCTCGGCCAGGCCCTCGCGGAGTTTCTGTACAGGAGCTCGCCCCACTTCACCGCCCAGCGACTCGCCGATCACATGACGACCCTCTTCGAGGAGGAGCTCCGTCGCTACGGCGCCTCCATCGGCGCCCGGACCTCCGGCGAGCGGCGGCTGCCGCCCAAGGAGCGTCCCGCCGTGGAGGACGAGCCGACCCACTCGGTGGAGGTGATGCAGCCCGACGAGTTCGCTCCGAACGGCACCAAGAGCGTCATCTTCGATCTCGGGGACGAGGAGGACGCGACGCGCAACGACGTGCTCCCCTACCGGCGCCGCCTCGAGCTCGAGCGGCAGCGGGCCGAGCGCGAGGCACAGGCCGCGGCGCGACGCGGGCCCGACGACGCGACCGCGCCGGTGGTCAGCCCCGCGGGCGGCGGCAACACCCGCCCGCTCAGGGCCGTGCGTCCGGTCGAGGAGGAGCCCACGCTCGTCGGGGAAGCGGCCGGCGACGACTGGGACGACGCGACGGTGACCGAGGGGGCCTCGGCGGCCGACTGGGATGACGAGTCGACGGTCGTCGACGAGTCCGGCGAGGTCATGGCGGAGGTGCGCCGCATGGCGCGGAGCCCCGCGCCCGGTCCGGGCCCGAGGCCGCCGGCTCCCGCGCCGCCCGCGGCGCCGACTCCGCCCCGGCCGGAGCCCCCCGCAGCGCGCGCTGCACCGCCTCCGCCGCCGCCTCCACCTGCGCCCCGGCGGGCCGAGGCCTGGCCCGTGACGGCGGCTCCGGAGCGGCAGGCGAGGGCGGCCGAGCCCTGGGCCGCCGTCGCCGCGCCGCCGCGGCCGCCGCCCCGGCCGTCGCTCTGGCCGGAGCCCGCCGCCGCCCACACCGAGTCCGAGCCTCCCACGGGCGTGTGGGTCCCGAGGGCAGAGCCGGGCGCCGAGGGGCCGCCGTCCGCGCCGCCGCAGGCGTATCCGGCCGTCCCCGGAACGCGGCCCGACCTCGCCGCCGAGGGGGACCCGTTCGTGGCGCGGCCTCCCGACCTGAACACCGCCGGGTGGGCCGCCATGACGACGAAGCGCTCCTACAAGGGCGTCCTCGTCGTCGCGGGCGCCCTCGTCGCGCTCGTGGCGCTGGGCGGCGGGGCTGCGATCCTGTTCGCGCCCGAGCCTCCTCCGCCGGTGCTCGAGGTCATCTCGGTGCCGCCCGGGGCGAGCGTGACGCTCGACGGCGAGGCCGTCCCCGGCGCGGCGCCGGTGCGCATCACCGAAGGCCTGTCGCTCGAGCGGACGCACCACGTCGCGGTGTCGATGCCGGGGTACGAGACCTGGACGACCACGTTCCAGCCGACCCGAGGTCTGGTGAAGCAGATCGCCGTCCTCGCGCCCGAGCGCGCGACGCTCCGGATCGAGTCCGAGCCCCCGGGCGCACACGTGTGGGTCGACGGCGTGCTGTACGGGAGCACCCCGCTCGAGGTGCCGGGCCTGCCCATCGGCCGGGAGGTCCAGATCCGCGCGTCCAGGGTCGGGCATCGCGAGGCGCGCGAGACGGTGCGCATCAGCGCCGACCAGCTCTCGCCCACCGTCACGCTGAGGCTCGAGCCAGAGGAGTGACCCGAGGCGCCGCGTCCTGTCCGAGGACGAGGTTGTCGATGAGCCGGGTCCGGCCGAGGTGGGCGGCCACGGCCACCAGGGCGCCGGCGCCGACCAGCCCCTCGAGCGGCTCGAGCGTGTCCGGGTCCACCACCACCACGTAGTCGACGCGGTCGAAGGCCTCCTCGACCGGCGCCCGCGCCAGGGAGAGCAGCCGCTCCGCGTCCCGCTCGCCCGCCTCGAACGCGCCGGCCGCGGCGGCGAGGCCGCGCGCGATCCCGAGCGCCCGGCTGCGCTCGCCGGCGCCGAGGTAGCGGTTGCGGGAGGACAGGGCGAGCCCGTCCGGCTCGCGCACGGTGGGGTGTCCGACGACCTCGACCCGGAGATCGAGGTCACTCGCCATCCGTTCGATCACCTTCCACTGCTGGTAGTCCTTGCGCCCGAAGACGGCGACGCACGGCGCCGTCACGGCGAACAGCTTCGTGACGACCGTGGTGACGCCGCGGAAGTGGCCCGGCCGGAACGTCCCCTCGAGCGTCGTCGTCAGGCGCCCGACCTCCACGTGGGTCTGGAAGCCCTCCGGGTACATCGCGCGCGGCTCGGGCGCGTACACCAGGTCGACGCCCCGCTCGCGGCACCTCGCGACGTCGTCGTCGAGCGTGCGCGGGTAGCGCTCGAAGTCCTCGCCGGGACCGAACTGGAGCGGGTTCACGAAGATCGTGACCACGACGAAGCTCGCCCCTCGCCGCTTCGCCTCGTCGACGAGCGCGAGGTGCCCGTCGTGGAGCGCGCCCATGGTAGGGACGAGCCCGACGCGCGCTCCTTGCGCGCGCGCACGGTCGCACGCCGCGGCC
>JBDIVX010000269.1:0-6564 GCA_039794305.1 Candidatus Neutrinellum sp. | reverse complement strand
CTCCTCGAGCCGGAGCCGGCCGAGCATCGAAGCTCGGGGCCCGAGCCCTCGCTCGGCGCCCTCGCCGCGAGCGCGGCCGACGTGCCGGAGGCGCCGCCCGCGGCCGATCCGTCGCCCGCGTTCTCGCTGCCGCCCTCGACCGAGTCGGAGGCGTACAGGGCTCCGGCGCGGCGCCTGCCGGTGGGCGCCTGGATCGCCATCGCCGGCGCGGGCGCCTTCGGGATGATGCTGGCCGCGATGGTCGGGACCAAGCTCCTCACCGACGACGAGCCCGTGGCCGTGGCGGTGCCGGCGCCGAGCGAGGCGCAGCCGGCCGAGCCTCGCGAGGCCGAGCCCGAGATCGCGGTGCCGGTCGAGACCGGAGAGGAGAGCGCCGAAGCCGCTCCCGAAGAGAGCCCGGAGGAGGCGGAGGGCGCCGGCGCGAGCGCGCCGCGGCCGCGCACCGGCCCGCAGCAGGCCGGGGCCGGCACCGGCACCAAGGGCCCCCAGAAGCAGCTCACCGCCGAGCAACGCGCGCTGCTCGAGCGCTTCTCGCAGGAGGGCGGCGCGTCCCCGAGCAACATCGAGGTCGCGGACCGGCCGGGAGCCCAACGCAACACCGGCACCGGCCTCAACGCGCAGCAGCTCACGGCGGTCGTCGGGCGCAACCGCCCGGCGCTCCGCCGCTGCTACGAGACGGCCATCCGCGGCATGGGCGATCCGCCCACGATCCGCATGGACGTGGACGTGACCGTGGGCTCGTCCGGCGGCGTCACCCGCGTCGACGCGCGCGGCAACGACGTGGGCGGGCTCGCGAGCTGCCTCGAGGCCTCCGTCCGGCGGTGGCGGTTCCCGACCTCCGGCAACACCACCCAGACGTCGTTCCCCGTGGTCTTCCAGCCCGGCGGGTGAGCTACTTGAACAGGCGGACCACGAAGTAGACGACGGCCCCGAGGGCCAGCGCCAGCGCGACCGTCGCGGGCCAGCTCAGCCCCTGGGACGGCCTGGTCTGCGCCGGCGACCCGGAGCGCTTCGTCCGCTCCCGCTCACCGCCCACCACCACGCTCTCGCGCGCGTCGCCCTTCACGTCGGGGCCCGTGGCGGGCGCAGGAGCGAGCGAGGTCGGCTTGCCCCCGGCGATCTCCGACATGCCGGCGGCGCGCAGCGCGCCCTCGTCCCACATCGCGGTGGGATCGTCGGCTGCGGACTTGAAGTCGTCCTCGTCGGCCGGGGGGGGCCGAGGAGGCTCGTCGGGCTCGGGCTTGTCGCCGGACACGTGGCCTCGATTGTCGCAGACAAAGAGCCCGGCATCCAAGGAATGGGCGCCTCAGGAGATGAAGCGAGCGCCGCTCGCCCGCGCGGCGCGCATGGAGCCCATCCAGACCGAGACCCGATCGAAACCGTGTCGCATGAGGATGGACGCCGCGATCGTCGACCGGCGCCCGCTCCCGCAGAACGCGACCACGGGACCTCTGCGCGGCACCTCCTCCAGCCGGCGGGGCAATTCGCCGAGGAACACGTGAACGGCCCCGGGCAGGCGTTCCTGCTCGAGCTCCGCCGCCTTCCGGACGTCCAGCCACACGAGCTCCCCGTCCCTCCCCACGAGCTCGCCGACGCGCTCGGTGTCGAGCGTGCCCGCCGTCTGGAGCGGCCTCCCGGCGGTCTCCCAGGCGGGGAGCCCGCCGGCGAGGTGGCACGTGACCCGGTCGAAACCGAGCCGCGCGAGGTGCGCGACGGCCTCGGCCACGTCCCGCGGGCCTTCGGCGACGAGCGCGACGTCGTGGTCGTAGCCGAGGAGCCAGCCGGCCCAGCTCGCGAGCATGTCCTTCGGGATCGCGATCGAGCCGGGGATCGAGGCGCCGAGCCACGCCTCGGGCGACCGCACGTCGACGAGCACCGTCCCCGCCTGCATCCGCGCCTCGAGCTCCTCGGGGCCGACGGGTATCGGGCGCGGGAGCCGGTCGAGGAGCGGCGCCCCGACGCGGTTGTAGTGCTCCATCCGGCGGAAGTAGGGAGGCCGGTCGTGGCGCTCGCCGAGCCTGCGCTCGACGAACTCGTCGCGGCTCCGCACCTGGAGCGCGGGGTTGTGTATCCGCTCGTATCCGAGCGTCGAGACCTCGCGGTCCGCCATCCCGGTGCCGCACACCGAGCCCGCTCCGTGCGCCGGGTAGAGCACCACGTGATCTCCGAGGGGCAGGAGCTTGCCGAAGACGCTGTCGTAGAGCATCCCGGCCGCCTCGCGCTCGCGTCCCTCGCCGGCGAGATCGGTGCGGCCGACGTCCCCGACGAACAGGCAGTCGCCCGTGAAGACGGCCACGGCGTCCTCGGAGGAGCCGGTGTCCGCCAGCGCGACCGAGAGGCTCTCGAAGGTGTGGCCCGGGGTCTCGAGCACACGCAGGCGGAGGTTCCCGAGCCGGATCTCGAAGCCCTCCTCCACCGTGCGCCCGTAGTCCCAGTCCATGTTCGGGCCGTGGAGCACCTCGGCGCCCGTGCGGCGGGCGACCTCGACGGACCCGACGACGTAGTCCTCGTTCCGGTGGGTCTCGATGACGTGGGTGATGCGCGCCTCGTACCGGCTGGCGATGTCCAGGTAGGCCTCGCTGTCCCGCCTGGGATCGATCACGGCTGCCTCACCGGCGTCGCCCACCACGTAGGACAGATGGGACAGGCCCTCCGATTTCACGACTTCGAGGAACAAGGGAGACCTCCGGTACGGAACGCGAGCAAACCCCGTTCCGTCTTCGTGGTATCGTGCGGGCCGTGCTCTCGAGCGAGCTCACCCGCCTGACGGCCGAGACCCTGTACCTCGTGCTGCTCGTCTCCGCTCCGGTGCTGCTCGTCAGCCTGGCGGTGGGGCTCACGGTGGGGCTCCTGCAAGCGGTCACACAGGTCCAGGAGCAGACGCTCTCGTTCGTCCCGAAGCTGGTCGCCGTCGCGCTCACGCTCGCGGTCGGCGGCGGCTGGATCGGCGGCGAGCTGGTGCGGTTCACGGAGCGCCTGTGGAACGCGCTGCCCACGCTCGTCCACTGACGGAGGCCCGGTGGAGCGACTGCTCGAGTGGCTGGGCGGCGAGGGCGCGATCGTGCGGGCGATCGCGGTCGGTGCCCTCGTGGCCGCGCGCGTCGCGCCGCTCACGATCTTCGCTCCGTGGCTGAGCATGCGCGGCACGCCGCCCGTGCTCCGCGCCGCGCTCGTGCTCGCGCTGACGGCCGCGCTCGGGCCGCTCGCCATGGAGTCCGCGCCGCCGATCCCGGACAGCGGGCCGAGCCTGGCGCTCCTCGCCGCCCGCGAGGTGCTGGTCGGCACCACCTTCGCCCTCGCCGCCTCGCTGCCGCTCTACGCGCTCGACTGGGCGGGGCGGCTCGTCGACACCTGGCGCGGTGCGTCGCTCGCCGAGGTCATCAACCCGCACACCGGCGAGCGCACGAGCCCCATGGGCGACCTCTACCTCATGATGGGCGTCGTCTTGTTCCT
Organism: Candidatus Neutrinellum sp.; assembly: GCA_039794305.1. Lineage (GTDB taxonomy): Bacteria > Myxococcota_A > Polyangia > Polyangiales > JBDIVX01 > JBDIVX01. Next base: position 3,111 of record JBDIVX010000269.1, on the reverse strand, counting down.
GCTGCTCGGGGGGCACCGCATCGCGCTCGCGGCCTTCGCCGACGGCCTGCGCGCCGTGCCCGTCGGGGGCGTCTCGGTCGAAACGGGGCTCGAGGCGGTGGCGCTCGGCGCGGCGCGGCTCGCGGGCAGCGCCCTCGCGTTCGCCGCGGCCCTCGCGGCGCCGGCGGCGGCCGCGATCGTCCTCGTCGAGGTCTCGCTCGGCCTGGTCGCCCGGGCCGCGCCGCAGATCCCCGTCTTCTTCGCCGGCATGCCGCTCCGCGCCGCGGTCGGCGTGGCGGCCGCCCTGCTCGGGCTGTCGATCCTGGTGGGCGAGCTCCCCCCCGCGTATCGGGACGCGATCGACTCGGCCGGCAGGATCGTTCTCCCGTTTGCCGGCCCCTGACAACGCCGCCGAAGGCATGTTAGTACGCCGGGCCATGCCGGAGACGATCTACGACCGCTCCTCGTACCGGCCGCCCGAGCTCGAGCACACCTTCGGCGATCACGTCCACCTGCTCGACGACCCCCTCGCGCTCACCTGGCTCGCGCGGCTCTGCTCGCCCGACACCCACCAGCCGGACGTCGGGCGCATCGTGCGCCGGCTCTACGAGCACCTCGCCTGGGCCGTGATGGCCGCGGAGCTGCCCCGGACGCGCGTGTCGGTGCCGACGCGGATGGCCGCGACGAGCCCGGAGGCCGTCTACCAGGGGCTCGCCGTCGATCGCTCCACGAAGGCCGTGACGGTCGGCATCGCGCGGGCCGGGACCATGCCCTCCCAGATCCTGTACGAGATGCTGAACGAGGTCCTCGACCCGGCCGCGGTCCGCCAGGACCACCTGATCATGAGCCGGAAGACCGACGCCGACGGGCGGGTCGTCGGGACGACCTTCCACTCGGCGAAGGTCGTGCCGGACGTCGACGGGCGAATCGTCTTGTTTCCCGACCCCATGGGCGCGACCGGCTCGTCCATGTCCGACGCCATGGCGCACTACGCGCGGGGGCTCGAGGGCACCCCGGCCAAGATGATCGCCCTGAACCTCATCGTCACGCCCGAGTACCTGCGCCGCATGCGCGCCGATCACCCGGAGGCGCGGATCTACGCCCTCCGGTACGACCGTGGCTTGTCGGCGGCGGAGGACTTCGGCGCGGCGCCGGGCGCAGGCCGCGCCGAGCGCGGGCTCGACGATCACTGCTACATCGTGCCGGGCGCCGGTGGCCTCGGCGAGATCCTCAACAACGCTTGGGTGTGACGACCATGGCCGAGACCGTCCGTACGCTGATCGACGAACAGACCATCCGCGAGCGCGTCCGGGAGATGGGCGCGCAGATCACGCGCGACTACCAGGGCAAGCAAGTCGTGCTCGTGCCGGTGCTCAAGGGGAGCTTCCTCTTCGCAGCCGACCTCGCGCGGGCGATCGACCTGCACGTGAGCGTCGACTTCCTCGCGGTCCGGAGCTACGGCGACGGCACCGAGACGAGCGGCGTCGTGCAGATCACGAGCGATCTCACCAAGCCCGTCGAGGGCAAGGAGGTGATCGTGGTCGAGGACATCGTCGACACGGGCCTCACCATGGCGTACCTGTTCGAGAACCTCGAGACGCGCCACCCCGCCTCGATCAAGCTGGCGTCGCTCCTCCACAAGCCGGCGCGCACGCGGGTGCCGGTGGCCATCGACTACCTCGGGTTCACGATCGACGACGTGTTCGTCGTCGGCTACGGGCTCGACTACGCGGAGCGCTACCGGAACCTGCCGTACATCGGCGTGCTCGAGGGCGCGGGTGAGTGACGATCTCGAGAGGAACCGGAAGCGGCTCGCGATGCTGGAGCAGATGATCGCGAAGGGCTCGAACGATCCGTTCGTGTGGTACGGGCGCGCGATGGAGCTGCGTGCGCTCGGGCGGCTCGAGGAGTCCCTCTCGGCCTTCGGCGAGCTCAGCGCGACGCACCCCGACTACGTCCCGACGTACCTGATGGCGGGGCAGGTGGCGGAGGAGCTCGGCCGGCCGGAGGACGCCCGCGCCTGGTACGACCGTGGCATGGACGAGGCCGCCGGGCGCGACGCGCACGCCCACTCGGAGCTTTCCGCGGCACGCGCCGCGCTCGACGGCTAGAGTCGATCCGGTGTCCGTCCCCGAGCGCTGCGGGCCCTATCGCTTGCTGCACCCGATCGGCGTCGGTGCGATGGCCGAGGTGTTCGTCGCGCGCGGGCCCACGGCCGACGGAGGCGAGGCGCTGTTCGCGCTCAAGCGCCTGCTGCCGCAGCTCGCCGAGGAGCGGGATGCGGTGCGCATGTTCGAGGACGAGGCGCGGCTGGCGTCGAATCTGATCCACCCGAACATCTGCCGCGTCTTCGGCCTCGAGCTCGATGGGGAGTTGCCGTTCCAGGTGATGGAGTGGATCGACGGGGTGTCGCTCCGCTGGCTGGTGGACGCGTCGCTCGCGACGGGGGGGCTGCCGGTCGATGTCGTCGCGCGGATCGGGATCGACGTCGCCGACGCGCTCGACTACGCACACCTGCTCCGCGACGCGAGAGGGCGCGGCCTCGGCGTGGTGCACCGGGACGTGAGCCCGCCGAACGTCATGGTCGCCTTCGACGGGACCGTGAAGCTCCTCGACTTCGGGCTCGCCAAGGCGCGCACCCAGCTCCAGAAGACCCGCCCCGGCTTCGTGAAGGGGAAGTTCGGCTACATCGCGCCCGAGCAGCTCGCCGGGCTCTACGACGTGCGGACGGACGTCTTCCAGCTCGGCCTGTGCCTGTACGAGACGCTGACGGGCGAGCGGCTGTTCCCGAACGAGCCCGTCGCCGCCGCGGTGACGGCGGTGGGAGCGTACGATCGGCCGCCGGCCCTGCGCGACCGCCGGCCCGACCTGTCGGCCGAGCTCGAGGCCGCCGTCCGCCGCGCCCTCCAGCGAAACCCGGACGCGCGCTTCTCCACCGCCGCCGAGCTCCGGGACGCCCTGCGGCTGGCGGTCGGGGGTGACGTCGCCGACTCGGATCGCACCGCCATGGTGGTCGAGATGCTGCTCCCCGACGACGCGCGCCCGAGCGACGAGGAGGGCTCCGCGGCGGCGGCCGTCGACCTGCCCGACGAGCCGCAGGAGGCGGGGACGCTCTTCTGGGTCGTGCTGTCC
>JBDIVX010000268.1:0-6590 GCA_039794305.1 Candidatus Neutrinellum sp. | reverse complement strand
CAATATTTCGTAACGAATATGGGGAGGAGCGATGTTCGGCGTGAAGGAAGCGGAGGAGGCGCTGGAGCGGGTTTTCGCGCCTTGGATCGTCGAGCTCGGGCTGAAGCCGGTCGCCTTCGACGCCGGCGGCGGCGATTTCATCCTGCCGCAGAACCCGCGGCTCTTGCATGTCGGCGGCGTGATCTGCGGCCAGGCGACGGCTTCCGCCGCCGACACCGCCTCGGTGGTGACGCTGTCGGCGCTCAACGGCCGCTTCCGCATCTGCACCACGGTCGATCTGACGACGCATTTCATCCGGCCGCTTCAGCCGGGCGACGTCGAGCTGCGCGTCGACGTGCTCGTCCCGCCCGGCGCCCGCTCCTCGCTCGCGGCCGACGTCCTCGCCGGGCTCGTAGACCGCCCGCGTCGGCTGCCGCCACGCACGCGCCCCCCGACCGCACCGTGCCCTCGGGACAGCGCGCCTCGCCGCCCCCGCAGCCCACCCAGAGCAACCCGATCGCCCACACCCACCTCGACGTCATGCCACCCCTCCCAAGAAACCCGAGCCCTCAGAACGCGCCCCCCACCGAGACGCTGCCGCCGCCCGGCCCGAGCGACACCGAGGCCGTCGCCCCGTCGCTCTCGCTCGCGCCGCGGACGAGATAGACCACCGGCACCGCCAGGAGCGGCGCGGCGTGCGAGAGGACGAGCGCGCCGAGCACGTCGTTCGGCTCCCGCTGCGCGCACCCCTCGTCGAGGCACTCCTGCTCGCCGGCGAGGTAGACCACGCCGAGCGCCGCCGTCCCCGCCCCGACGCCGCCCGCGACCCAGCCCCACCACGGCACCCCGTCCTCCGAGGGCAGGATCAGCGGGAGCGACGCGCCGAGCAGCGCCCCGCCCGCGATCCCGCTCGCGAGCACCGGCGCGCGCGCCGACGAGACGCGCTCCTGCCGATCGAGGTAGTCGACGTCGCTCGGCTGCGCGATGCGGAGCTGGTCGGCGTACGTGAAAAGCTGCGCCTCGAGCACCCACGCGGCGCCGAGCCCGAGGACGCCGCCACCCGCGAGCGTCCAGCCGAGCCACGCCGGCCCGCCCGAGCCCTCGCCGCCCGGCTCCTCGGGCGCGCTGCTCCCGGCCTCCGCCGAGCCCACCGCGACGCCCTCGGCCGGCGCGCCCCCGCCGCCTGCGCCCGCGGCCACCGCGGGACGGACCGACGGCGGCGACCACGGCTCGATCGCGCGCGGCGGGTCCTCCCGCACGTCGACGCTGCGCCCCGCGACGAGCGCCTCGACGAGCGCCGACACGGCCCGCCGCGAGAGCCCGTTCGCGGCGAGCCCCACGCGCACCGACGCCACCACCGCCCCGTCGCGCGCGCGGACACGGTCGACGCGCAGCACGTCGGGCGCCTCCGGCGTCATCACCACCACCGGCTCGGTGCGCAGGATCGCGGCCACCCGCCGCACGTCGGCGAGCCTGCGCCGCACCTCGGTCTCGGGGTCGGGGTAGTCGAGGCGAACCTCGCCGGCCGTGGTGCGCAGGGCCCGGTCGAACGACGTGTCGATCACGAGCTCGCGCGCCTCGGCGCTCAGCATGATCCGGTGGACGCGGCCCGGCCTGCCCGAGTCGCACTCGACCTGCACGCTGTAGGCGCCGGTGGGCAGGTCCGCTCGCTCGAACGGCGTCTGGCCGAGCCGGCGGCCGTTCACGTACACGGCGCACCCGGACGGCTCGCTGCGCACGAGGAGCGCGCCGTGCGGCCCCGCCGAGAGCTGCTGGATCGCCTGCGCGAACAGCTCCCGCACGTGCGGCGGGTGATCCGACGCGCTCGGCTGCATGTCCGGGACGAGCCGCGCGCACTCGAGGCTCTGCGCGAGCGCCGCCGTCCGGTCGTCGGCGTCGACCAGCGCCCGGACGAGGTACAGGCAACTGTTGAGCACCTGCCGCGCCGAGCGCGCCTCGCGGTTGAGCGCCTCGAGCGCACCCCGCGCCCGGTCGAGGATGCGCTCGACGGCCGCCCGCGCCCGGCGGCGGCGTCCGAAGGCCACGTGCTCGAGCGCCTCCTCGCTCTCGCGCGCCAGCAGATCGAACTCGTCCTGGCTCGCCGAGCTCGGCTCCGACGAGTGACGCTCGGCGACGAGCTGCGCGGCGGCCTCGCGCGGCAGGATCGTCACCTCGCGCCGGAGCGCCGTCTCGAACTGATCGGTCGCCTGCGCGAAGCCCGGCGGGTCGTCGCCCGGGATGGCGCGCAAGACGAGCCACGGGTCGGACTGCGCCCGCGCCGTACCGGACATGCACAAGAGCACCGCCGCGACGAGCCACCCGCCGCGCCACCGACGCCCCCTCCTCGTACCCTCACCCCAAGCGACCACGAACAGGCCCCCTCGATCCGGCGAGCGGCGATGCGAACGCACCGGCTCAGCCGCGCGAACCATACCGCAAACTCGACGTCGCACGAGCCCGGTTATCGGCGCGGGCCCGCCCGAGTTGCGCCAGCCCCACCGACCCCACCCCCAGGGATGAGGAGCGGATGTTCAGGGCTCCTGCCTGGCCGCGAGGAGCCGGCGGTGGTGCTGCCGGAAGGCGGGCCACCCGCGGGCGGCGCGCAGGCGGGTCGGCCACCGGCGGCCGACCCCCACGTCGACCCCCACCCGTCGGCCCGCGGCCGCGCACGTGCCCGCCCTTCCCTCCCTGCGCTGGACCCCCGACCGGCTCGCCGAGCGCGTGAGGTCCCCGGGTCTTCCGGAGGACGGCCCCTACGCGAATCGGCCGCCGGAGCACCGGCTCCGGGCGGGCGATCTCGTTCACGAGCGCGCGCAACTCCCGCCGCCCCGCTGCGATAAGGGCGACACCTGAGGAGATGAGCGATGGCCCTGCGTCCCGTCGAGCTGCATGCCCCGACCGTCCCGCCTCCGCGCCACCCGGCGCCGGCCGACCCTTCGGAGGTTCGAGGTCTCCTGAACCAGCTCGCCGGCGCACCCGTGGTCTCGGTGACCGGCGAGCTCGACGAGGCGGCGCGAGCGCGTCTCGCCATGTTCCAGGCGAGCCACGGCCTGCCCGAGACCGGCGAGCCGGACCGGGCCACCGTTTCGGCCCTGCGCCGCGAGGCCGATCGAGCGACGCAGGCGCGGTCGACCGATGACGCGACGAGCTCCCCGACGCGCGCGCCCTCGGCTCGCCTCCCCGACATCACCGCGCTGGCCCTGCAGACCGGCTCATCGAGCAGTCCCGGCCCCGCCTCGCGTGCGCCTCGCTGATGGTCGCCATCGAGGACGTGTCGGCCGAGAAGTGGGAGCAGGCCCTGACCGAGGCGACGCACCGCGCGGACGCGTTCAGTCACGCGGTGCTGAGGCGCGGCCCCTCGGCCTACCGCGCCATGTCGGTCGAGCAACGGCACGAGCTCTGGCTCGGCATCGTGCTCAGCGGCAACACCGCCGCCGGCCACCGCATCCTCGACGGCCTGCGCGACCGGCACCTCCCCGGCGCGCCGGACCTCCACGCCGAGGCGCTCCGCGAGCTTCGCTTCGCCGCCGACCGGATCGCGCGCGAGGGTTCCATGATGCGCCGCGCACCCACGCCGGCGCAGCTCGACGCGACCGTGCGCGAGACGATCGCCGGGCCGCCGGCCTCGGCCGCCGAGGTGGAGGCGGCCGCCGTGCTCGCGGGCGATCCGCCGCCGCGCCGGCCGAGTGGAGCCCAGCTCCAGCAGGTCTTGCGCATCCATCTCACCGCGACACAGAAGGCGGCAAGCTTCCAGTCGAGGCACGGGGCGAACCCCGGGGAGGCCGCCATCGGAGCCGGCGCCGAGGCATTCGTGCCCTCCGTGCGCGGCGAGCTCGAAGGCCAGATCGTGGGCGAGATCGTCGACCCACCCGCGGCTGCGGGCCGCCTCGGCTTCACCTCCCTGATCACCCTCCTCGGCGCCATCGAGCGCGGGTGGGACGCGCACCGCCGCGCCCGCGATCCGGACTACGCCAAGAAGCGGGCGTTGCACGACGAGATCTGGCGAATCGCGGCAGACCACCCGCCGCCGGGCACCGCGCACCTCCCCGTCGGTGACCGGGCCGAGGCCATCCGACGCTGGATGATCGACACCCTCGAGCGCCAGGAGCAGTTCGACGTCTGGCTCCGCCGCCACCCCGAGCACCCCCAGCACCCGAGCCGCCGGTGAGGCCTGCGATGTTCACCCGCTATCTCCCGCACACCCTGCTCGCCTCCCTCGCGATCCTCGCGGTGGTCTCGAGCCACGCGTGGAAGGCTCGGGACCGCGCCCACCCCGGCTTCCAGCACGAGATCGCCCTTCGCCGTACCGGCATCGCGGGACGCTGGGACGAGGAGATGGCCGTCTCCGTGCTGAAGCACTCGCTCGCCCGCGACGCGCGGGCCCTCCGCGAGCACGCGGACCGCATGGTGATCGCCTCCACCGACGCCTACGATCCCCGGCGGGACGCCGACGTCTTCGACAGCGGCCAGACGGGCCTTCGCGCCAGCGCGGGCTCCGCGTCCCCGCTCGTACGGTCCGCGGACATCGAGCGCGCGTGGTGGGACCTGGACGACGTGCCCCGCCTGCCTCCTCCGTGCATGGTCCGCCTGCGCTCCGCACCCGAATCCCCCCTGCCGCCGATCGTGTTCCTCACGCGGAGCGAGCGAGTCCTCCATCGCGCGAGTCTCCGCACGATCGACGAGCGGACGTTCGAGCTCTCCACGGAACGTCACGACGACGATGCCATGCGCTTCCTGTCCTTCGCGGACAACGTGGAGATCTGCGTCGCCCTGCAGCGCGGCGCCCTCGGAACGCGTTGGGAGGTCGAGTCCTTCGACTGAGATGCCGTCCCGCGCAGCTCGACGACTACCGCGTCGTCCTCACGCGCGAGCTCGACCTCGCCCGCGCGGCGGCCGAGATCACCGGCTCCTTCCGCGTCGTCGAGCGCCACGACCTCGACCGCGGCGGCCCCTGATCCGCCCTGGGCCACTCACTCGACGGCGATCTGGCCCCCCTCGCGCGCCCCCACCACGCACTCGGCCGCCTCGGGCGGGGGCTCGTCGGGCGCGGCGTCGAAGAGGTCGCGCTGCGTCTCGCCCGCGCGGTTCCAGTAGTGGTAGGGGGCGAGGTGCACGTCCGCGTGCTCGTCGCGCACGAGGAAGAGCGTCGTCGCGCTGCGCACGGCGCTCGTCGCGCCGTCCTGGTCGGGCGAGGCGACCACGAGCTGCAGCCCGAGCTCGGTCGCGAAGCGCAGGAGCTGGTCCCGGCGCCCCGCGTCGATCCCGTAGAACGCCTCGTCGAAGAGCAGCGGCCGAACCCGCGCCCCCGCGTTGTCGAACATCAGCTTCGCGAGCGCGAGCACCAGGAGGTAGTTCGGCACGCCCTGCTCGCCGCCCGATCCGAGCTGCCGCTTCTCGCGGCTCAGCTCCACGCCCTCGCCCTCGCCCGCGGTGCGCATCAGGAGCCGGTAGTCGTACCAGCGACGGTAGTCGAGCAGCTCCGGCACCTCGTCGCCGGCCGCGAGCGACAGCTCCTCGAGCCGCCCGTCGATCCACTCCCGGAACTTCTTGCGGCTCTCCTCGTCGATCAGGCTCACCTGGCGCACCAGCTCCTCGAGCTCCCGGCGCTCCGCCCGCGGCGTCACCTTGAAGCGGTAGCGCGTCGGCCCGAAGCGCAGGTCCTCGAGCAGGCGGTTGATGTCCCGCAGCATGCGGCGCAGGCCCTCGACCTGGTCCTGCAGCTTGCGCGCGAGCGCGCCCATGACGAGCGTGTCCATCAGCTCGCGCGTCCGCTCGTTCACGACCGTCCGCTGCTCGGCGATCTCGCGCTCGATCCGGGCGAGGACGTTGCCCAGCGGCTGGCCGCGCCGGTCCTCGACGCGGTTGTCCGCCCGGTCGTAGGCGAACCCGAACCGGCCCGCCCACTGCAGGTTGCGGACGCCCCGCGACCCGTCCCCCTCGATCTCGACGACGGCCGCCTGCTCGTGCCGCTCCGCCTCGCGCAGCCGCTCCTCGATCGCCTCGACGCTGCGGAACTGATCGCCTCCGCGCGTGACCCGCACGTACCGCGCGAGCCCGTCGTCGTCGAGCGGCTCGGTCAGGTGCGGGCGGAGCGCCTCGGCGGCGGCGGCGAGATCGCCTTCGAGCGCGCGCAGCGTCTCGGCGCGCCGCCCCATCTGCTCGCGGACGGTCTCGATGCGCGCGTCGGCCGCGGCCTCCTCTCGCTGGGCCGCGTGCAGCCGCTCCTTGGCCTGCTCCTCCTGCGCGCGCAGCGCCTCCATGCGCCGCTCGAGCTCCTCGAGGCCGAGGGCGTCGGCGCGCGCGCGGAGCGTCTCGAGCGCCTCCTCGGCCTCGCGCAGCCGCTCGGCGCGCTCGGCGACCCGCCCCTCCACGTCGGCGAGGCGCCGCCGCTCGTCGCCTGCCTTCTGCGATCGCATCCGCAGCTCCACGTGCTCGGTACGCACATCGGCGCTCCGGAGCGCCCCGAGCGCCGCGACCGCCTCTCCGCACCGGGCGAGGTGCCGCGCCGCCGCCTCGGTCCGCCTGCGCGCTTCGGTCGCCTCCGCCTCCGCCCGCTCGACCGCGCGCCGCGCCTCCTCGATCCGGCGCGCCCGCTCGCGCCGCCGCGCCTC
>JBDIVX010000267.1:0-6806 GCA_039794305.1 Candidatus Neutrinellum sp. | reverse complement strand
ACCGCAGCCGCGGCTTCCGCAACCGCGACAACTTCAAGACGGCCATCTACTTCGAGCTAGGCGGCCTCGACCTCTACCCCGCCCTTCCGGAGACGACCTGACCCACGGAGAAGCCGGAAGCGCCGGAAAGTCCTACGGGGAGTGGAGCGTGTTTGGCGACGACATGCCGCCCGGGAGTCCCGTCTACGTGGGCTCCGAAGATGAGGCTTACTGCCTGGTCCGGGGACATCTCCCGGGTCGCCCGGCGAATGCCGAGTGTGACGCCCTGCGGGCGTCCGCCCCCCGGATGACAGGCCCCTTGCCGGCCGCGACCTTCCGGGTTCGAGACGGGGTCTCCTTCCGGTTGCCGGAGATAACGGCGCTGCCTCAGCGGCTGTACATCCTCTGGCAGACGGGCCCGTCCTGCCCGGTCGGGAGCGACTGCGTCCCGGCGCCCGGTAGCGCCGACAACGCGTTCACGCTGGTCGATGTAGTTCCGAACAAGAGTCGCGGATGTGTCCACTCCTTTGGCGGTGCTTTCGGCGACGGTTTCGGACAGTTGATGTCAAAGGACCCGTCGAATCCAGCATCACCCGCAACGAATTCGCTGCGCCTTGCATCGAACCTCCTTCCGCCGCTCGAGCACGAGCTCATCGACGATGGCGACGCATTCGAGGACAGCTTCTCCTACTACCTCGACTACGCAGAGGACTCGGCTCGCGAGGCAGCCGCGAGGCTGGAGGAGGCGCGTGCCGAGGAAATTGAGCTTCTTCGATCGGAGGCGGAGCTGGCAGCACGTCGAGAGTCGGCGGCGCTCGCGCAAGAGGAAGTGGTTGCCGCCGTATGCGGCGGCGACCGGCCCGAGGCAGAGTGTGACATCGAGCGTGTCCCATCCATAACCCTGGGGGAGTTGGGGTTCATCTCCGACCCGACCATTCTGGAGCCGCCAGCCGACGATTGGCGACCCACCGAATGTCCAGACCTGATCTCGACGTTCTCCGACGAGTGGCGGTCCGTCGACAAGACTGATGCACGCGCCGTAAAGCGGCTTCTCATGGGAGGGCTCGAGTGCAGCCGGTGGCTGGCTCTTCTCGCGATCGGTAACGCCACGCTGACGAACGTACCCGCACGTGTGGTCACCGAGTGGCGGTCCGGCGGGCGCGGAGAATTCTCCGAGGTTGGCGGGCAAGTGCGCCAAGAGTACATCCGGATCTATCAGAACTTCTTGGACCTCCGACAGGCGATCGACGACATCGATGACGTGTATCGCACTGCGAAGATCAATGTCACGCTTACCGCCAACGAAATCAATCGTTTGGAAAGTGGCTTTTTGGAGGATGCCGGGTGTTGGCTTAGCACGATCGGAGATTCGCTGATGCTCGTCGTCGTCGCGGCGGGGACGATTGTAGCCACCGTCACGGCAGGGCCGGCGGGGACTGCCGTAGGTGTGCTGCTCTTCGCAGCTACGCTCGCGAGCAGTGCTGGCGACCTCGCGGAGGGGCTCGATGCGCTCGGAAGAGTCGAAGAGATATGTAGTGAAGAGGAATTCTCAGCACAGCAGAAGGCGTTGGCAGCGTTTCGCGATACCTCGAACAGCATGGACTCCATGGTCGAGGTGCTCGACGACGTTGCCCGGCTCATCACGGTACTCGCCTCCGCGGACGGGAACCTTCGCGACCTGGAGCGACGAGTCGAGATTGCTCGCGCTCGGCGAGGCATAGAGAACCGGCTTGCGGAGGCTACGACCAGTGCGGGCCAGTCGTCGTGGCGCGCGTTGCGTGGCGTCAAAGCGAGACGCGCTCGAGATGCCCTGAGCCGTGCACAGAGGCTATCGTTCATAGCACGCAGAGCAATGGAGTATCGCTTGGTGCAGGACATGCGCACCTTGAGTGTGGAGGAGCCCTTTGTCGCCGCGCCGAGTACCTGGGTCAACGAGGTGTTCACGCTAGACACCGCGTCCAGCGAACCGGACGACGGCGCCATGGGAAGCGAGCCGGGTGCTCGTGTGCTCATCGCGGGGGAAGCACTGGAGGACTACGTTCAGAGCCTCCGCGACTTCGTGTTCGGGTACCCGTTCCATCGAAGGTTCTCCGAGGGTCGTGACCTGCAGACGGTGAACCTCGCGGCGCTCGCGAATGCAGAGCTACCCGAGATCGACTCGGACGGGGACGGAGAACCCGATCCGGTGGATGCGGAGGGCGTGCCAGCCTCAGCTTTCTGGAAGCGGATGCTCTACAAGTGCGCAGGGCACGATGGGCTGTGGTTGGCCGGCGTGCTGCCGGACGCCGATGGGGGGGTTCCGAACATCAACGATCTTTCGCCCGATTTCGTCCCTTGCACCGACCCCACCGATGAGTCCACACCCCCGGTCGTCGAATACGCGAAGTATCAGTTCTTCATCCCAAGCCCGCTCGCCGGCTACTTCTCGGAGCGGCTCGCGGACGGGAACTTCAACTTCCGCGTGAATCGAGTTGCAGTCAATGTGGTGGGGAGCGCGGTGCTCGATTGCTCGCGGGCGGCCCGCACAGAGGAGTGCTACGCGGGCGCCAACATCCAATACGACATGCGACAGTCCGGCGCCGTCACTCTCGAGAACTTCGAGAGTGAGCACCTCGGTTTTCACAGCGAGCCGGGTGTGATCGCACGCGCGAGAGCGCTTGCGGCCGAGCGCTACTTGACGAATCCGCTGTCGTCAGCCGATCGCGCCCTTCTGACGGACTACCAACGGGCGGAATGGTGGGGCAGACCGCTGTCGGGCCTGTACGTCGTGCGGATTCATGGTGCGCCAGAGATCGTCTGGCAGAACCTGGAGGACATCCAGATCCTCCTGACCTACGACTACTGGACCCGGCAGGAGTAGGCCGCCATGAGGGGACTGCGCGGCCGAGGGCGGCGCGGCACTCCGTGGTGGACACGGTGCGTCGCGGCTGTGCTCGTGGTGTGCGTCATGGGGATGCCGGTCATCCCCATGACCGCCCGGGCGCAGGATCCGGTTCTTCCGGCAGAGGAGGGCTTTGCGGACGATGGCGCTGCGCTGATCGAGGATCTGCCTGCTGACGAGGCCGTTGGGGACCTCGCGGGTGAGGTCGACCCCGAGACTCTGGACCGTCTCGCGCAGGCGGCCGGATCACCTTCTGATGCCGTGCCGGTCGCCCTGCCGAGCGGGGATGCGAAGAGCGCAGTCACGCCGCAGGCGATCTCGCTCCCGAGTGCCGAAGGCTCGATCGAGGGGATGGGCGAGTCGTTCTCGCCCGTCCTGTCCTCGGGCACGGCCACGTTCACCGTGCCCATCGCGGTGCCGGCCGGCCGGAACGGCGTCCAGCCCTCGCTCGCGCTCCAGTACAGCTCGAGCGGAGGGAGCTCCGACGTCGGCGTCGGCTGGTCGCTCGGCGTGCCGTTCATCGCGCGACAGACGGACCGCGGTCTTCCGCGGTACCTCGAGGCCCCGGACGGCCTGTGGCACCCGGAGGAGGATCGCTTCCTCTACAACGGCGGGCAGGAGCTCGTCCCGGTCGACGGCGCCGAGGCGGAAGCGGTCGACTGCGCGGGGCTCTCGGGCTGCAGCGCGCCGGTTCCTCTCGAGCTCGCGGACTGGCAGCAGTACCGGGCGCGGGTCGAAGGCGCGTTCATGCGCTTCTTCCGTTCTCCGAGCGGAGATCGCTGGGTGGTCCAGGCGAAGGACGGGACCCGGTTCGACTTTGGGCTGCTGTCGGCCGGCGATGGTCCGGACGAGGCGGTGGGTGCGAGCGCAAACGCCCTTTCGATCGATCCGAGCGGCACGGGACGCATCTTCCGCTGGCTCCTGACGCGGATGACCGACGCCCATGGGTCCACCGTCTACTACCTCTACGAGACGGACCTCGGGCAGAGCTACCTGCGCCACGTCTACTACGACTCGCCGCACGCCGCGTGCAGTGGGGCGAGCACCGCGGCGGGCGCTCTATCGCGAATGCGGTGCAGCTCGGCGCTCTCCGACTACGGGCGGCACATCGAGCTCCTCTACGAGGCGCGTCCCGACACGAACACGTCGTACGTGAGCACCTGGCCGATCACGACGGCGCTGCGTCTCGTCCAGATCGACGTGAGCGCGGCCGAGGGCGCGCCCGGGTACCGGACGATGGTCCGGCGCTATCACCTGACCTACCTGCCCGAGAGCGAGTCCTTCCACTCCCTGCTCGAGGCGGTGCAGGTCGAAGGCCGGCCGTCGAGCCGGTCTGCCTCGGTGGGGGCGGAGGTCGGTGACCCGGGCGTGCCGGAGGGCACCGCGGACATGAGGGGTGAGAGGCTTCCGCCGATCACCTTCCACTACTCGCGGCAGCCGAATGCGGACCGCAGCGACGCCATCCCGGGCTTCGGCGGGGTCGACGCCACCACGCGCACGGCGGCGGCGAGCCCGCCGCACTCGGTGGACGAGGCGCGCTCGGACCTCTTCGACGTGAACAGTGACGGGCTGCCCGACCTCATCGTGACGGACCCGGCTCGGTACACCACGGCCTCCGGTGATCCCGCGGTCGGGGTCTTCTTCAACGGCTTCTCGGGCGCGGACACCGTCCCCTCGGTCGCGGGCTCCTTCTCGGACGCGGTCGCGATGCCCATGCCCTCGGGGCTCAGCGGCGTCATGACGGTGTCGAACCTGAACGTCGTCCCGATGGACATCGACGGGGATGGTCGGAGCGACCTCTTGCACATGCCGCGGGTGCGCGACTACGGGTACTTCACGCCGACGCGCAACGGCGACGACACCGCTGTCGAGCCGGCCAACCAGGGGTGGCGCTGGACGTACGTCCCCACCGGCCTGCCCGAGGGGGAGCTCGACCCGCGGATCGACTTCGGTCGGGACTCGCAACGGATCAAGGTCTTCGACGTCAATAACGACCACCTGGTCGACGTCGTTCGGACGGCCGGGAGCCGCATCCAGACCTGGCTGAACCTCGGCTGGCTGCCGGGCGGTGACGGCCGGTTCGGGAGCTACGCCTATGACTCCGCCACCGGCGAGTGGGTGCTGTCCACCGAGCCGCTGGAGACGTGCCTCCTCCACGCGGGGCTGCCCGTAGACTTCGACGACCCCGAGGTGAAGCTCGCCGACATGAACGGCGACGGCATCCAGGACATCGTCAAGGTCCGTCGGGGCCGCGTCATCTACTGGCCCGGGCGCGGCGAGGGGCTCTGGGGGCTCGGCGAGCCCTCCTGCGAGCCGGGGTTCGCGGCGGACCGTCACATCGAGATGGAGAGCCCGCCGATGGAGCTCAACCCGGAGCTCGATGGCGTCTACCTCTCGGACGTGAACGGGGACGGCGCGACCGACGTCGTCCAGGTGCGCTTCCGCGACATCGACGTCTGGTTCAACCGTGGCGGCTACGGGTTCACTCCGAGGGCCATCGCGCGTGGCACGCCGGCGGCACCCGCCTATTCGCCCCGGATCCGTTTCGCCGACATCGACGGCAGCACCACGACCGACGTGGTCTACGGGAACGCGCGCCAGTGGAAGTGGGTCGACCTCATGGGTGGCGCGCGCCCGCGGCTGCTCGTCGGGGTCGACAATGGGCTCGGAGCGCTGACCGAGCTCGCCTACGACTCGAGCGCCGCCGACTACCTGGCCGATCTGGCCGCCGCCCACGGCGGCGACACGAGCGGCATCGGGCGGTTCACCTGGAGCCACGTGAACGGCGAGGCCTGCGACCCACGGCACTCGCAGGGAGTGGGCGACACGCGCTGCTTCCGCTCGGGCGGGAGCCCCGTCGTCTCGAGCGTGGTGCGGACGGTGCGCACGACCGACCGCTTCGACGTGCTCGGGCGGACGGCGCACGTGTCCGAGACCCACTACGCGTACCACGACGGCTACTACGAGGGGATCGAGCAGGAGTTCCGCGGGTTCGGGGCCGCCGACGCGCAGGCGGTCGGTGACTACAACCACCCCACGTCGTACACGCGAACGTACTTCCATCAGGGCCGGCGCCCGTCCGACATCGCCTCGGACCGCCTGGCCGGCAACCCGAACGAGGCCCTGAAGGGGCGCGGGTACCTGACCGAGACCTCGGACGAGCGCGCGGCGTTTCTGTCGAGCAGCCACACGACGTACACGGTGCGGAGGCTCTTCGAGGGGCTGGACGGCGTCGCGGTGAGCTATGCCTTCGTCCGGCAGTCGGACGAGCTGCGGTACAACCACTCGCCCTTCACGCCGGCGGGAGGCGTGCTCACGGTGCCCTCGGTCGAGCACGAGGACGTCACCGGAGCCGGGGGGCTGCCGTCGGACACGACGTTCGACGTGCCCATCCGTGGTGCCGGCCACGCGCACACCCGGGTGACCTTCGAGACCGTCGACAACGCCGGCAACGTCCACCAGCAGACCGCGCACGGCCGGGTGGGGCGGGGCGAGGAGATCGTCTCGCATCAGGTTCCGGTGAACCTCTCGACCAGCGCCACGGGCTGGCTCTGGCGCACCGAGCGCTCCTTCGTGACCGGTCACGGAGTCCCGCCCGGTCGGTCGCTCGGGGACACGACGAACGCGTACAACGACGTGGGCGACCTCGAGCGGGCCACGACGGGCGTGTGGCAGGACCGGAGCTACGACTTCGGCGCCCTCGGCGCTCCGTCGCCCGAGGCCGTCGTCACGAGCAGCACGTACGACGAGTGGGGCAGCGCGCTCCGCACCTGCGCGGGGAGCGCGGATGCGGCGTCGGGCGCAGGCTGTCTGCGCTACGGGCGCGTCGAGCTCGACGGCGACTACGCCGCCTTCCCGGAGGTCGAGCGCATCGCCATTCGGCGCAGCGGGAGCGGGTTCGTCGAGCTGACGACAGGGGGGACCTGGGACCGGGGCCTGGGGACGC
>JBDIVX010000266.1:0-6851 GCA_039794305.1 Candidatus Neutrinellum sp. | reverse complement strand
GTCTCGGCGGGAGTGCCGCCGCACCCGAGCGCGGCGACGAGGAGGAGCAGCGTGGAGATCCGCACGGCGCTCGACATAGGACCGGTGCGGGCGTCGGTCAACCACCCGAGAGCGGCACCGGGCGCAGGCGCCCGTCGGCGATCCGTGCGCGCAGCTCGCGCTTGAGCACCTTGCGCGACGGTCCGAGCGGCAGCTCGGCCACCACCGCGATCTCGCGCGGGACCTTGTTCTTGGCGAGGTTCTCCCGTGCGAAGGCGTCGAGCTCGGCCCGATCGAGCCGCGCGCCCGGGTGCAGCACCACCACGGCGACGATCTCCTCGCCGAAGTGCGCGTCGGGGCGGCCCACCACGGCGACGTCCGCGATCGCCGCGTGCTGCGCGAGCACGTCCTCCACCTCGCTCGGGTACACGTTGTGGCCGCCGCGCAGGATCATGTCCTTGAGACGGTCGACGACGAACAGGCGCCCCTCCGCGTCGAGCCGCCCGAGGTCCCCGGTCGCGATCCACCCGTCGCGCACCACCTCCCGCGTGGCCGCCGCGTCGTCCACGTAGCCGCTCATCGCGTTGTTCCCTCGCACGAGCACCTGGCCCTGCGCGCCCGCCGGCACGTCTCTTCCGTCCTCCCCCACGACGCGCACCTCGACGCCCCACACGGGGCGCCCGACCGAACCGGGCGTCCGCGGCGCCGGTGGCGCGTCGATCGTGGAGAACGTCGCCTCGGTCAGGCCGTAGCCCTGGCGGACCTCCGTCCCCAGGCGCTCCTCCGCCCGCCGCCGCACGTCGTCCGCGAGGGGCGCGCCCGCGCTCAGGCACCACCGGAGCGCCTGGAAGGGCGGCCGCGGCGCCTCGTCACCGAGCCCCGCGACGGCCGACAGCATCGTGGGCACCACCGGCAGCCAGGTGACGCCCTCCTCGGCGACGCACGACACCGCGAGCGCCGCGTCGAACCGAGGCAGGAGCACCGCGCGGCCGCCGGCGAAGAACGTGACCAGCACGACCATCCGGATGCCGTACGAGTGCGTGAGCGGCAGCGCCCCGAGCACGCGGTCGTCCGGACCGAGCGCGAGCGTGTGGTGCACCAGCGCCGCCGTGTGCGTCGCGAGCGAGGCGTGTGTGATCGCCGCCCCCTTCGGCCGTCCGGTCGTTCCCGACGTGTACAGGATCATCGCCGGGTCGTCGGGCGAGGCGTCCTCGGGCCGGGCGAGCGGCGTCCGGGCGTCGCCGAGGCCCTCGGCGTCGAAGAGTCGGATCGCGCGGCTCGTGCGCTCGAGGCCGCGTGCCGCCGTCTCGCGGCGATCGCGGTCGGTGACGACGGCGTCGCAGCGCGCGTGGGCGAGCCGGAGCGCGATCTCCGGAGCGGCCGAGAGGATCGGGATCGGCACGACGGTGCAGGAGGCGTAGGTGATCCCGAACCACGTCGTGACGAACGCGCGCCCGTTCTGGGCAGCGAGCGCCACCCGTCCGCCGGGCGGGATCCCGGCGGCCCGGAGCTCCGCCGCGACGCGGAGCGCGCCCCGATCGAGCTCCTCGTAGGTGACCTCGGAGCGCCCCTGTCGGCTCACCTCGACGAGCGCCACGCGACGCGGGTGACGCAGCGCCGTCTGGTGGAGCACCTCGCCGACGTTGACGCCCATCAGCGCGCCCCGCCGGCGAGCTCGAGCGTGACGGCCTCGAGGCCGTCGACCACGCGCGCGAGCCGCTCGAAGTCCACCTTGTCGGGGGTGTCCTCCGACGTGTGGTAGTGGGGGTACCGGAAGGGCGCCGTGTCCGTGAGCATGATCGCCGGGTAGCCCTGCTCCCAGAACGAAGCGTGATCGGACCACCCCACGCCGGGCAGGTTCGACGGCAGGGCCGCGCCCTCCGACGGGAAGCGCGCGTGCGTGCGGAAGGTGCCGATGGCCCGACGGACGAGTTGCCGCGACTGCAGGTTGCCCACGAAGCCGAGGAAGTCGCCCGTGGTCGGGTAGAAGAGGGCGACGGGGAAGGGGTACTGCTGTGTCCCGGGGCGGTCTGCGTAGTACCCGATCGTCTCGAGCGACAGCATCGCCACGATGTTCGCGCCCTCCGAGCGCGCCCGGCGGGCGTAGCGCTGGCTCCCCATCGTCCCGTTGGCGAAGTGGGGCATCTCCTCGTTCACGAAGGCGACCATGCGGAGCGTGCGCGCAGGGCGCCGTCCCTTCATCCGCCTCGCGAGCTCGAGCAGCGCCGCGACGCCCGTGCCGTTGTCGTTGGCGCCCGGGCTCCCGAGCGCCGAGTCGTAGTGCGCCCCGATCACGACGATCTCGTCTGCGCGACCGTCGCCGCGGACCTCCACCTCGATGTTGTCGTAGTCGAGCCCGTCGACCGCGTAGGTCTGGCGCGCGGGCTCGTGTCCCGCCGCATCGAACGACCGCTCGACGCGATCGGCCGCGCGCCCGAGCGCCTCGTACTTGCGGTAGTTGCGTTCGCCGATCTCGGTCGCGAGCACCTGCACGTCGCTCCGCAGGCGCTCGGCCGCCTGCCCCTGAGCGTCGGTCAGGGCGGGCAGCGGGCCGCGCCAGCTCGTCCCGGGCATGCGAATCATCGTCGCCCATGCCCATAGCGCCACGCACACGGGCGTGCCAAGGACGAGCAGCCACAAGATGCGCCGGCGGCGCCGGCGGTTCGGTGGATCGAACGGGTTCGGCAGGCGATCGCTCATGGATCAGGCGCGGGCGATGACGCCGCGGGAGATGCGGAGGAACCGGAGGGTGAGCGCGACGGCCACCGTGCTCAGGCCGGCGGTCAGGGCCCACCACAGGCCGGGCGCCCCCCACCCCGCTCCCCACGTCAGCGCCACTCCCACGGGAAGTCCGACACCGTAGTGGCCGAGGAGGTTCGCGATCATGGCGTAGCGCGTGTCTCCGGCGCCGCGCAGGGCGCCCGCGGCCACCGCCTGGACGCCGTCGCCGACCTGGAACGCCGCAGCCACGAGCACGAGCGGCACCGCGGCCGCGATCACCTCGGCCTCGTCGGTGATGACGAAGGCGAGCGGCCCGGGCGCGAGCACGAAGGCCAGGCTCATCAGCGACATGAAGCCGGCGCCGAGCAGCATCGCGGCCA
Organism: Candidatus Neutrinellum sp.; assembly: GCA_039794305.1. GTDB lineage: Bacteria > Myxococcota_A > Polyangia > Polyangiales > JBDIVX01 > JBDIVX01. The sequence goes on along the minus strand of JBDIVX010000266.1, from coordinate 3,771 downwards.
CCCCCGCCGCGCGGGCGGCGGCGGGGTCGCTCCGCCCGACCGCGTACCCGACGCGGACCGACGCCGCGGCGCCGATCGCGAGGGGTACCTGGAAGGTCGCCGCGACGAGCTGGACGGCCACGTTGTGGGCCGCCAGGGGGCGGGTGCCGAGCACGCCCATCAGCACTCCGACGAGCGCGAACAGCCCGACCTCCGCGAGCAGCGCCAGCGCGATCGGGGTCCCGAGGCGCAGGGCCCGGCCGATCACGGCGCGGCTCGGCCGCCTCTGCACGCCCGGCGGCGCCTCTCCCATGAGCCGGACGCTCCACAGCACGATCGCGCACTGCAGGATCGTGCAGGCCGTGCTGGTCCAGCCCGCCCCCGCCGCGCCCATGGCCGGCACCCCGAGCGCCGGCAGGCCGAGCTCGACGAGGCCCGCGTCGCCGAACACGAGCAGCCAGCTCAGCGGGAAGTTCAGCGCGTTCGCGACGATCACCCCGACGACGACGGGCAGCGTGATGGAGTGCGCCTGGAGGAAGCTGCGTGCGCCGACCATCACGAAGAAGAAGAACAGGCCGGGCAGGCGCGCCCAGGTGTAGCGAGCCGTCTCGATCGCGGTCACCGGCTCGATCCCGACCGGGCCGAGGAGCGCGACGACGACGCCGACCAGGGCGGCGAGCGGCGCGGTGAGCAGCGCGGCGATCCAGAGGCCCTGCCAGAACGTGCCGCGCGCGCCCAACCGCTCGCCCGCGCCGACCGCCTGTGCCACCAGCGGGTCGAGCCCCAGCATCAGGCCCAGGCCGACCACCGCGACGGCGAAGTAGACGCTCGTGCCGAGACCCACCGCCCCGAGCGGCACTTCGCCGAGCCGGCCGACGACCGCGGTGTCGACGAGCCCCAGCATCTGGTTGCCGAGGTTCGCGAGCGCGATCGGGAAGGCGAGGCGCGCGGTCGCGCGGAGCTCGTCGTGCACGGTGGACATCGGGGCGTGTCCGTATGACCGTCGGCGGGCATCTGTGCAATGCTCCGGCGCATGCCGACGGCGAGAGCGGTTCGAATTGCCGAGAGCGGCGGGCCGGAGGTGCTCGTGCTGGGCGAGCTCGAGGTTCGGGAGCCCGGGCCGGGCGAGCTCTCGATCGAGGTGGCGGCGGCCGGCCTCAACCGCGCCGATACCCTGCAACGCCGCGGCGTCTACCCGGCCCCGCCCGGCGTCCCTCCCGACGTGCCGGGCCTCGAGTACGCCGGGACCGTCGCGGCGGTGGGCGAAGGCGTGACCGCGTTCGCTCCGGGCGACCGCGTCATGGGCATCGTCGCCGGCGGCGGCATGGCGACGCGCCTCGTCACGCACGAGCGCGAGGCCGTGGGCGTGCCCGAGGGCATGTCGCTGACCGACGCGGCCGCGGTGCCCGAGGCCTTCCTGACCGCGTACGACGCGCTGTTCGTGCAGGGCGAGCTCGGGATGGGGCAGACCGTGCTCCTGCACTCCGTTGGGAGCGGCGTCGGCACGGCGGCGCTGCAGCTCGCGCTCGTGGCCGGCGCGCGCGCCCTCGGCACCTCGCGCACGGCGGAGAAGATCGAGCGCTGCCGCGACCTCGGGCTGACCGACGGCGTCGTCGTCGAGGGCGGGAAGTTCGCCTCCGAAGTGAAGGAGAGGACCGCCGGCCGCGGCGCCGACGTCGTCCTCGACACCGTCGGCGCCGCCTACCTCGCCGAGAACGTGGCCGCGCTCGCGCACGGAGGGCGGATGGTCGTCATCGGGCTCATGGGCGGCGTCAAGGGCGAGCTGCCGCTCGGCGTGCTGCTCGCGAAGCGGGCGCTCGTCCGCGGCACCGTGCTCCGGAGCCGCCCGCTCGAGGACAAGGCCGCGCTCAGCCAGGCCTTCGGGCGCGACGTCGTCCCGCTCTTCGAGGCCGGCAGGCTCCGCCCCGTCGTCGACGCGGTCCTGCCGATGAAGGACGTCGCCGAAGCGCACCGCCGCATGGAAGCGAACGAGACGTTCGGGAAGATCGTGCTCGCGTGGTGAGCCGGACTCTGCGTCGACCCCTCGTTCACTTCTCCTGCGCTGCCGCCGCGGCCTCGAGCGATGGGCACTCGGGCGAGAACACGTACGTCTGCTCCACGATGGCGTCGGGGATGTCCGGCCTGCACGACGAGCACAGGACGGTGCCGCTCGACGCGGTGAAGTGACGGGTGTTGCACAGGGCGCTGTACCTCACGGTCGAATCGGAAAACAGCAGCGCCCCTTCCGGGCCCGGCGAGAGGGCCGACTTGACGACGTCCCCGCCCCAGGCCTCCAAGGTTCCGTGGACGCGGCTGTTGGAGAGCGCTGTCGACGCGAGGACGAGCGGCGAGCCGCAGGCCGCGACGAAGGAGGACTCCACGAGGGAGCTGACCATGCGAACCGAACCGCAGCGGTAGATCTCGCTGTTCGTGAAGCTCGAGTCGACGATGCGGGCGGTCGCGAGCTCGTGCTGGCCTTCGGTGATGTGCGTGCTCGCGAGGACCGCCTCGTCCGCGCGGAGCCGAACGTCGTGCAGACGCGCCTCCACGCTCACGAGCTCGCCGACGTCGATGACGCCTTGGGCGACGCGTGCACCCTCGAGACGCAGCTCGGCGCGGGCTCGGGTCCGCAGCGCGAAGTGGCTCACGTCGGCATCGAAGATCGTGAGCACGCTCCCTTCCATCGAGGGATCGGCCTCGAAGACGAGGCCGTCGACGTCGCTACGCGGCCCGATCTCGAGCCAGACGTGCCCTTCGGCCGTCACGTAGAGCCCCTCTGCCGTGCTGTCGGCGAGGCGGACGGTCGCGCCCTCGCCGCCACGCAGGCGGAGCCGGACGCGCTCGAGCCGGGCGCCGCGCAGCTCGATGGTCTCGCCCGCGGCGAGATCGACCGCGACGTCGGCGCAGTCGAGCGCGAGATCGGCCTGGGCGGGCAGGCGGTCCATCGTAACGACGGCCTCGCACGGTGTCGCCGGGACGTCGAAGGCGTCCTCGGGAAACGGGGCGAGCTCCGGGATCTCCTCCGAGTCGCTGCAGCTCGGCGGTGACTCGATGCATTCCGGTTCCGAGCCCTCTCCGCGCTGCCCCACGACCTCGCGGCCGAGGCATGCGGTCGCGAGCAGCGCGAGGGTGGCGGCGAGAGGCGCTCTCACGGCTCCTCCTCCCGGTCCGAGAAGCGCGTCGCACGGAACGTCACGCGCCGCGAGAGCTGGCGTGTCCAGTCGTCGGTCTCCTCGGTGAGGGGCTGGTGCTCGCCGCGGGCCTCCACGCTCAGCCGGCTCCCCTCGATGCCGTGCGCGACCAACCAGTCGCGCACCCGCAGCGCGCGCGCCAGGGAGAGCTCGGCGTTGTACTCGTCGGCGCCGGTGCCGTCGGCGTGCCCCTCGATGGCGATGTCGTCGGGCATCTCGGCGATGAGATCCCGGGCTGCGTAGAGCGCCACCTCTCCCCCCGGCGTGACGCGGGTGGAGTCGAACTCGAACAGCACCGGCGGGATCAGGACGACCTCCTCGCGGTGCGTCAGTGGAAGCGCGTGATCGAGCAGCCGATCGATCTCGAGAGGATCGGGGGGCGCCTCGGGAAGCGGCTCGAAGAAGGCCTCGCGCTCGACCACGCGCTCGAGACGAGTGCGCACGACGGTGCGGACACGTTCGCGGGGCGGGGCCAGCATCGGCCGCCAGGCGACCACCAGGCTCAGGACCAAAAAGCCGGCGTCGGTCGAGTAGTTCGGACGGTCGGTCCAGAAGACGTGCCCGTACGAGAGCTCCGGACCCGCGGCGAGCTGGTCGGCCA
>JBDIVX010000265.1:0-6968 GCA_039794305.1 Candidatus Neutrinellum sp. | reverse complement strand
GGTTCGAGGCCGCGTGGGAGCTCGTGGAGCCCTGGGTGGGGCGGGGAGCGAAGGTCGTCGTCGTGGGGGACGGCGCGATCGCCGCCGGCGCCGAGGCCCGCGCGGCCTTCGGCGCGGCGCGCCGGGGCGGGGTCACGGTGTCGGTGCTGAACGTGGCCGACCGCGCCACGTGGGACGCGCTGGCCGAGGGCGCCGAGAGCACGGGAGGGGTCGTCGTCGAGGCGGGCGCCGCCGGCGAGCGCGCCGCGCGCGGCCGCGGGACCGAGCCGCTCGAGGAGGCGGTGGCGCGCATCTTCGCGCCGGTCGTCGCGCGAGAGGTGTGGGTGACGGCCGGCCGGCGGCGGCTGCGTCTCGGCGCGCTCCGCGCGGGCGAGGAGCGCGTCTGGCAGGGAGAGATCGGCGCGCCGACGACGTGGATCGCGGCAGGCTCGGTGCGGGCGCGGAGCCGCGGCGCCGACGAGCGGGTCGCGCACGCGCTCGCCGCCGCCGCGCGTGACGGCCTGCCCTCGGCGCTGGCAGCGGTGGACGCGGCGGACCTCGGCAGCGCGCCCGACCTGCGCTGCGATCCGCTCGGTCCGCCGCGCCTCTCGAGCGGCGTGAGCTCGGACGTCGCGCCCGTCGCGCCCGCGCACGCGCGGAGCTGCGAGGCGGCGGCCGACGGGTCGCCCACCGAGCGGACGAGCGTGCCCGAGCGCACCGTGCTGAACCTGCTCCGCCAGCGCGTGATGCCGGTGGCGCGGCGGTGCTTCCGGCGGGATCGGGCCGGTCGCGCCGACTACTCGGTGCGCGCCACGTTCGAGATCCGGCTCGCCGACCGCGAGGTCGTCCAGGCCGACGTGGTCGGTCGGATCGACGAGGAGCTGCACCAGTGCCTGCTCGGCGCCGTCGACGAGCTCGACGTCCCGCGCTTCGCCGGCACGGTCGTCGTGCGCTACCCGGTCTACACGACGCCCGAGCCGCGCCCGCCGACCATCGAGCTCGAGCCGGAGGTGGCGCGGGAGGTGGACCGGGTGCTCCGGTGAGCGTCACCGGCGACGGGACCTCGCAGCCGGACCGACAGGTGTTCTATCGTGTGCGGCCATGACGAAGATCCGCCGCGTCGAGCTCCATCACGTCCGCATCCCGCTCCCCCGGACGTTCTATCCGAGCTGGATCCCCGGGTTCCCCCAGAACGAGAACCGCTTCGATCTGATCCGCGTGATCACCGACGACGGCGTCGAGGGCTGGTCGGCAGGCCCCGCGATGTCGAACGAGCGGTCGGGCCTCGGCTCGGTGCTCGCGCCCTACCTCATCGGTGAGGACCCGACGGACATCGACGCGATGCAGCAGCGGCTGCGCGAGATCGGCTACCTGGGGCTGCGGAACTGGTGGATCGAGCCGGCGTTCTGGGACATCAAGGGCAAGCTCGCGGGCAAGCCGGTCTACGAGCTCCTCGGCGCCGAGCGCGGCGGCAAGGTCCGGGTCTACGCCTCCACGGGCCAGGTGAGACGGCCGGGCGACCGCATCGAGGAGGCGCTCGCCCGCTACGAGGAAGGATTCCGGGCGATCAAGCTGCGCGTCCACGACTTCGACGAGGACGAGGACATCGAGCAGGTCGTCGAGACCGCGAAGGCGGTCGGCGACAAGATGAAGATCGGCGTCGACGCCAACCAGGCGTGGCGGGTCGCCGTCGTCTCCGACGCGCCGCGGTGGGACCTCGGGCGCGCCAAGCGGTTCGTCGACGCGTGCGCCGACGCGGGGCTCGCGTGGGTGGAGGAGCCGCTCGCGATGGACGACTACGACGCGCAGGCGGCCCTCACCGCGTACAGCCGGGTGCCGATCTCCGGGGGAGAGCTCCACACCGGGGGGCTGCCCGAGCTGAAGATGATGATCGAGCGGCGCTGCTACGACATCTTCCAGCCGGACGCCATCTTCACCGGCGGCATCCAGCAGACCCTGGAGGTCGCGCGGCTCTGCCGAGAGCACGGGTTGCTCTACACGCCGCACACGTGGACCAACGGGATTGGCTTCGCGGTGAACCTGCAGCTCATGGCGGCGAGCGGGTTCGCGGGCGAGAAGGAGCTCGAGTACCCCTACGACCCGCCCGGCTGGGTCGAGCAGGCGCGCGACGGGCTCCTGCGCCGGCCGTTCCTTCACACGCGGGGCGAGATCGAGCTGCCGACGCTCCCCGGGCTGGGCTTCGAGATCGACACGAAGGCCCTCAAGAAGCACGGCACGCGCACGTTCGTGATGGACCGGCTCCGGATGGCGGTGTTCGGGCTGCGCGATCGGGGGCTTTCGGCGGCCCGGGAGATCGACCGCAAGAGGAGCGCGCGCCGCGCCGGACAGAGGCCCGACTCCGCGGCGGTCGAGCCGGCGACGAAGTAGGCCGGGCGCCGGCCGGAGCCGGCGCCCTCGGCCCGTCACCACCAGTGGGAGCGGAGGGGCACCCGCGGCCCGCCGGAGCGCGCCTGCATCCCCGGCGCGAAGAGGTCTCCCGCGTTCGGGATGCACAGCCCCGATCGCGGTGAGTAGCCGTGGGCCCCCACGGCCGGCAGGCGGAAGACGATGTCGCGGGCCTCGCTGGTGTGAGGGTTTCCGGACTCGAGGTGCCCGTCGGCGATCGTCAGCTCCGGGTGGTCGAACGGCGCCTGGTCACACTGCACGCTCGGATCGGTGAGCGACTTCAGGAAGCGCTCGAGCGCGGCCAGGTCGTCGTCCTCGACCGTGTGGCCCCGCGCGAGGCACGCCGCGTTCGGCGCGCCGTTCGCGTCGCAGTCCGACAGCCCGAGCGGGATGATCAGGCCGGTGGTGTTGGTGTTGCAGTCGTCGTCCGCGACCGGCCAGCTCCCGTTGCCGTCCGGGCCCGTGCCGGTGTCGTCGCCGAAGCTGCACGCGCTGCCGTGGGCGTCCCAGTCGCTCGCGGCGTCGATGTCGCGCCGGTTCATGCCCCGGTTGTAGACCTTGAGGACCTGGCGCAGGCTCGGGTAGCCGCCCCAACTGAAGTACGGGGGAGTGAGGGCGACGTTGCGGAGGATGGGGACCTTGCCCCCGCCGTCCGCCCCGAGCTTGCGGAACGTCCCCCCCGGCGTCGGATCCGTCACGCCGACGCGGCTCGGGGCGAGGCCCGCGTCGATCAGCCGCTGCAGGGGCGGATCGAGGACGGCGTCGGGGTCTCCGTCGAGGTGGTTCCAGTACTGCCGGCCGAAGGACAGGGGGTTGCCGTACGGATCGGTCCTCCCCGTCAACAGGTCGCTCATCGAGTCGCGCAGCCCGATGTTCGCGACGCCGTTGTCTCGAAGGTCGTTGAACCCGTTGACGTCGCCGACGGTGAGGAAGAGCGGGAAGGGAGGATCGCCTTCCTGGAAGGACGCCTCGCTCAGCATCGGCTGGACGGGAAGGCCCACCCCGCCTCCCCCGGCCGCGTTGTGGCAGACGAAGCAGTTGCCTCCCCGGATTCCGTCGGGTGGGGTCGGGATGAACGGGCTCGGGGTGAAGCGGGCGAAGATCGTGCAGCCGCGCACGAGCAGCGGGTCCACGTCCTCATCCGCGCTGCACCCTCCGATGGCGGGGCCGACCGGGGCGAAGCTGGGCGTCATGACGAGGCGCTCGTCCGCCTGGAGGGCGTCGAACTCGCTCCGGTTCGAGATCTGCGTGGCTTCGAAGGCCTGGACGGCGAGCCCGAAGAACATGGAGAAGTTGATCTGCATCTGGGTGTAGCCGCGCGGGTCGCGGACGAGCTCGCCCCTCTCGATGCGGTAGCGTCCCGAGAGGGCCCAGTACTTCGGGTGGAAGACTTTCCGGATCAGGGAGGCGTAGCGGAGCTCGGGCCGGAGGCCCTTGCCCGAGCCGGAGACGTACGGACCGAGCACGCTGTCGTACCTCGACACTCGCTGCGTGCGCAGCGGGATCCTGTGCACCATCTTGCGCCCGACGTCGGCGAAGGAGCGTCCGTTGCAGGACATCTCGAGCGCGCTGAGCGGGGGCCCGACGGCCTGAGAGGCGAGGCTCGCGTTCTCGACGCGGAGATAGCCGAGCGTGGGCTCGCCGTCTTCGAGGATGATCAGGCGGTTGCTGTTCCGCGGATCGTCGGGATCGGTCGGGTCTCCGAGGACGTCCCGCAGGCCGAACGTGCCGGTGCCGCTGAAGAGGTTGTTGGCGCGGCTGTCCCAGAAGTTGCGGAAGTTGAACACGGCGTTGTGGAAGCTCGGCGTGTTGCGCGGCTCCACCTGGCGCGCTGCGAACCGCCAACCGGCGTGGAACACGGTGGGATCGGCGGTGCCGCATCGCTCCAGGAAGCCGCCGAAGGTCACATCCTCGAAGGCCGCGTCGTACATGCCTTGCGACGAGATGCGGTCGTTGGTGGTGGTGATGATCGGCGAGTTGGGATCCGTCTCGTCTTCGAGCTGGTGCAGCGGGAAGTCGTCCGCCTGCAAGAGGTAGTTCGAGTCGGCCACGGCACCCGAGGGCATCTGTCCGGGGGAGACGGCTCCGGTCTGCGAGAACACGGAGCCGAACTCGTGGTCTCCGCCGGGCCCCATGGTCTCGTCGTTGAGGCCGGGGCTGATCTGGTTCCGGAGCCGCGTGTCGGCGCCGGCGTGGAAGTGACAGCTCGCGCAGGCGACGCCGTCGCTGCCCACCTGCTCGTCCCAGAACAGGGCCTTGCCGAGCACCACCGCCCAGTACTCGCCTCCCGGCTGGTAGATCTCGGCCCCCTCGAGGCTCAGCCGCGTCACTCCGTCCGCTGCGAGGACGAAGGGCTCGGGCGGCAGGAGCTCGGTCGCGGGTCGCGACGGATGCAGGGCGTCGGTCCGGCTCTCCGTATCGTCACCGACGTCGACATCCGTGCAGCCGGCTGCGAGAAGCGGCGCGACAACCAGCAGCGAGACAAGGACTAGACGGTTGGGCATGATGAACGACCGCCCTCTGCAACTCCCGTCCCAACGGCGGCTCCGGCGACGGCCGACGTGATCGCGTCGCTGCAAGCGGGCGACCGCTGCAGGTCGGCCTCGTTCGAGTGTCGCAGGTGTGCGCGTCCGTCACGCTCGCGGGAGGCTCACCAGCCGAGCCTGCGGAGGAGGTGCGAAGCACCGGCGGGCTTCCTCTTCCGTTGACGCGTCGGGGCAGCGACCTATTGGCCCACTCGTGAGCGGGGGGACGTGCCGTGTCGTTACCCGGGCCCGCAGCGGCGGTGGCCCTCCATGAGACGGAGTCGACCCGATCGCCGCGCGCGGCTCTGGCGCTTCTCGGCAACCATCGCCCTCTACGGCCTGCTCGCCACGGTGAGCCTGAAGCTCCTCTTGCTCTACACCGAGACCGACGTGGCGGGCGCCATGAACCCGGCGACCGAGAGGCTCTTCCCGGCCAAGGGCAAGCTGGTCCTCCTCGTGCTCGACGCGGTCCCCGCGCACGTCTTCCGGGACCCGGACTACTACCCCACCATCGCCCGACTCGAAGCGGAAGGCCATCCCGTGGGGCACCACCGAGCCCCGGACGGTTTCACGACGACGGCCCCCATCGTGAAGGCGATGGGGACGGGCTCCGAAGCGCCTCCCTCGGAGATCCTCGACAACTTCTCGAACAGCGCGGTCCAGAGCGATTCCCTGTTCCGGATGCTCCAGCGAACGCGAATGACGAGCGCTCTGTACGGGGAGGGGATCTGGGGGGACTTCTTCGGCGCTCGTGCGACGAGCTCCTACACGCTCCCGGACAACGGTCTCGGCGACTTCTACACGAACGACCGCAAGGTGTTCCGGCAGGCGATGAGCGACGGTCTCTCGCACGACTTCGTGGTCATCCACTTCGTCGGAAGCGATCACGCGGGCCACGTGCACGACTTCACCGATCCGGAGTACCGCAGAGTATCCAACACGATCGACAAGTACATCGGCCGCCTCGTCCGCGAGCATTCCGACTACCACTTCATCATCACCGCCGATCACGGCATGAGCCGCGATCGGACCCACACAAAGGAGGAGCCGGACGTCGTCGAGCCGCCGGTGCTCTTCTACGGCCCGAGCTTCGCGAAGGACGTGGTCCCGTCCTTTCACACGCTCCAGTACGCGTCGACGATCAGCTACTTCCTCGGCGTACCCCCTCCCGCGTCGACCGAGGCGCTGCCCTACATCGATGTCGTCGAGACGTCCCCCGAGGAAGAGGCCGTCTTCATCTCGGCGTTCCACGAGGGAGTCGTGCGGGCGCGCTCCGGCGACGACGGCCCCGTCTCTGCGCCCCGGAGCTGGGAAGATCTCGGGGCGCTCAACGACGCCAGCGTCGAGGCCGCCGGCGCGGTGGGGCTCGTCGTTCACGTCCAGGCCTTCGTGCTGCTCGCCGTGGGGCTCGTCGGCCTCTTGCTCTACGGACGAGGTGCCCCGGCCTACACGGTCTGCATTCCTGCCGCGGTGCTCGCGTGGCTCGTGCCGGGCGGATGGGACGTGGGGCTGCTCGCCGCGTGCGGTGGCCTGCTCCTGCTCCTCGAATTCGGGACCATCTCCCTCAGGCGCAACGCCGGCGAGCTGGTGGTCTTCCCCGCCGTGATGTCCCTCGCCCTCCCCTTCGCGTCGGGCTCGACGCCCATCACCCTCGAGTCGCTCGTCGATCTCCTGCCCTACCTGTCGGTCCTCGCCCTCGCGGGCGCGACGACGATCTACGCGTTGCGCCGATCGACCTCGCTGGTCTGGTTGGGCCTCGTCGTCGCGCTCTGGTCGATGTTCTTCCTTCCGCACCGCTGGCCGCAGGGCGCCGCCGAGTACGCGGTGGCCCTGTTGGTCATCGGGTGCTCGTTCTGGCTCTGGAACCGCCATGGACGCAGCCGTCTCATGCTGGCGGGCGCCCTTGCGATGGCGGCTGCGTGGGTGCCCTTCTCCCTCGCGGGCGGGTTCCCCGGGCCGCTCGCGGGCGACGGGATCGGCCTGCACGCGATCGAGGAGACCGCGTGGCTCAGAGCCGTCGCCCTGACGTTCTACGCGGCGTGGATTCTCCTGACGTTC
>JBDIVX010000264.1:0-7017 GCA_039794305.1 Candidatus Neutrinellum sp. | reverse complement strand
GGCGCGCCGCCGCGCCTCGTTCCCCGGGTCCATCGCGAGGTCTGGCGTCCGGTCGGGCGCGGCTCCAGGGGGGCGCCTCGGCACCGGCTGCGCGGCCTGCGCGGCGACCACCCGGCGCGTGTCCTCGGGCGAGCCCGCGCCCTCGGAGACCGGCGCGGCCGGGGAGGTGATCGCGAGGCTCGCCATCTCGATGGTCCGCCGCGTCGACGTGCTCATCTCGATGGTGTCCCGGGGCAGGCGCCGGCGCTCCGGGCTCGGACCCGGCTCCGTGTCGTGCGTATCGAGCTGCTCCGTGTCGCTCACCGCGGGCATCGCCTGCTCGGACTTGCGCCGGATCGCGAGCCTGCGTCGCTGCCGGTAGGCCCCGGCGTCGATGTCGGGCACCGAGAGGTCGCTGGCCCCGGCCAGCGCCTCGACCAGCGCCGACAGAGACGAGGGTCGGGCCGCCGGGTCGGGCGAGAGCAGCCGGCGGAGCAGCTCGCCAACCCCGCCGAGCTCGTGGGCCGAGGGGGCGCCCGGCTCCGGGACCCGCCCCGTCATCGCCTCGAACACGACGCACGCCGCGCCGAAGCGATCGGCCGCGTCCCCGGCTCCTCCCTTCGTCACCTCCGGCGCGTAGAGCCGCCGGAGGTACGCGTCGCGCTCGATCGCCTCGGCGACGGCGTCGTGCGGGAGGGCGCCGAGGAGAAAGGGGCACATCAACCGCAGCGAGTCGGGGTCGACGTGGATCCTCTCGGCGCGCACGTCTCCGTGGCGCCAGGGTGGCGGCACGGCGGCGAGCGCCGCGCCGAGGCGCGCGACGACGGGCAGCATCTCGAAGGCCTCGACCGTCTCGCCGCGCCCGATCCGCGCCTGGATGACTTCCCGCAGGGTCGTCCCGGTCGGCATGGCCTCCACGACGAAGAGGAGGGGGCCCTCGGTGTCGGCGTCGAGCAGGGGCGACAAGTACTTTCCGCCCGCGCCGAGCACTCGCGACAGCCGCCGCGCCGCCGCGCGCGCCTCCCCCGCGGACGGCAGCAGCGAGGGCTGGACCACCCGGACGAGCACGGGCGCCTCGGTCTCCTGGTCGAGCGCCTGGTAGTCGAGGGTGAACGGATCCTCTCGCAGCCGCCCCTGCACCTCGTACCGCTCGCCCAGCACCTCCCCCGGCCGGGGGCCGCCACTCGAGCTCACCGGCGTCCCGGTGACGATGGTGGAATCACCCGGCTCGGTCACGAGGCCGAAACGCTAGCATGCTCGGACAACCGTCGGAAACCTGGCGCCGAAGCCAGCCGCTCTGGCCCGGCTCGCGGCGAAGCCGCCCGTGAGACCGCCTCCGGCCGGCGTCCGGGTCAGTCCCCCCGGTCACCGGCGACCTTCCTCCCTCGCCGGAGCTTCTCGAGGTGCTCCCGGAGGTACTCGCGCTCGTGCCGGCGCGACGCGTTCGTCATGAACCGTACCTGTCGGTCCGGCCCGATGATGCGCAACGACTCCACTTCGTGGCCGAGGTAGGTCGTCCCGTCGGGCATGACCTCGAGCTTGTCGTCGTACTGACCGATGAGGGGGCTGTCGGGCGCGTGGGGACCGAGCCAGAGCTCGACCTGGCCGGTCGGGTGGATCCGGGCGACGTGCGACCACTGCTCGTCGCGCACCGGCGTCGCGTGCCTGAAGAGGACGTGCATCGTGCCGTCGCGCGACACGCCGAAGGCGTGCACCCGCTCGGCGAAGTCGATGCCCGTGTCGAGCCGGCCGAGGAACCGCCCGTCGGGCGCGAGCTTGGCGATCTGCCGGGCGTCGTCCGCGACAAGGTAGAAGCAGCCGTCCCAGCCGAAGCCGAACAGCGCGGACCGGGGGACGACGTTCGGACGGTCTCCGATGTCCTCCCAGTCCACGTAGCTGCGCTCGCGCGGCGCGGCCGCCATGCCCGGCCAGAGGGGCTTTCGGGCGCCGTCGGGGCCGAAGCGGCGCAGCGCGGTCTCGCCGGTGTCTTCCCAGCTTCGCCGCACCACGAGGTCGCCGTGCCAGTCCACGGCCACGCCCTCGTGCCCGCGGACGCAGATCGTCGCGTCCGGGCCGTCCTCGTCCGGCGCCGACAGAGTCCGGACCGGCTGGCCGGTGGCCGAGTCGAGCAGGCGGACGAACCCCTCCTCCTGGTCGATCAGCACGATCCGCGCGTCGTGCGGCGAGACCATCAGCTCGGTCTCGTCGCTGAACAGCACTCCGTCCTGGACCCAGGTCAGCATCCCGGCCGGATTGACGACGCCGACGCGACATCGGTGTCCCGCGTCCCCCTCGTCGTCGTCGTGCCAGGCCACGACCAGGTTGCCGCCGGGGTCGACCGTGAAGTCGCAGAACTCCCAGACGTCTTCCGGGAAGGCCCGCACGCCCCCGCCCACGTCGAGCAGCGCGAACCACCGGCGCACCTTCTCGACCGGGTGGAGCCGGACCCAGATCTCGTCCGGCACCATGAGCTCGTTGCTGCAGTAGGCACACTTCACGGTGCGGTTCGCGGGGTCGAGCGGCGCGGCTCCGCCGCAGTGGTAGCAGTGGAACCGCACGTCCTTCGGGTCCGCCGCCGTCGCGCGGTCGGCCGCGTGCGACTCCGAGACGAGCCCCACCGCGGCGGGGTGGACCTCGCGCGCAAACCAGTCGGGGGCGGGGCGCACGGTGGACTTCTTCCCGCACGCGCCGCAGAACAGCTCGCCTCCGCCCGCCTTCAGCTTCGCCGCGAGGTCGTCGGGCGGGTAGGGCTCCTTGCAGTCGGGCTCGCACCGGGCGCCGAGCCGACCGTAGGTGCCCTTCACCGTGAGCCCGAGCTTGCCGAGCATCATGGTGGTGTTGCGACCGTTCCCCTCCTCCATGGCGAGGGCCTCGCCGGTCGCCTCGCCGAGGACCGTCTGCCACAGCTCGGGCGGCGTCGCGAGCGGCGCCTGGCAGCTCGCGCACAGCACGCTCTCGGTCGCGCCGTTGAGCGGGACCGGGTTCCGGCACTTGGGGCAGTCCGTGGACAGCTCGTACATCACGCTCGTGAGCGGCATCGATTCCCTCCTCCGCAGGCACGGGAGGGTACGCCGCCACGAGCCGTCGACGCTACCGCCGGCCGGTGCTCCCGAAGCCGCCGTCGCCGCGGAGGGTGTCGTCGAGGCCCTCCACCACGTCGACGGCGACGCGGGTGACGGGGGCGACGATGAGCTGGGCGATGCGGTCGCCGTGGGCGATCACGAAGTCCTCGCGGCCGAGGTTCACGAGCAAGACCCGGACCTCCCCGCGGTAGTCGTCGTCGATCGTCCCGGGTGCGTTCAGCACGGTGACCTGGTGCCTCGCCGCCAGGCCCGAGCGCGGGCGCACCTGGCCCTCGTGCCCGGGAGGGAGCGCGATGGCGAGCCCCGTCGGCACCATGGCGTGCCGGCCCGGCGCCAGCACGAGGGGCTCGTCGAGGGCAGCCGACAGATCGAGCCCCGCTGCGCCCTCGGTGGCGTAGCGGGGCTCGGTCGCGTCCGGCCGGAGGCGCTTCACGCGCAGCTTCGGCCCCGTCGGCATGGCTCAGTCGACGCGCTCGCGATCACGGTCACGGGACTCGCCGCGGTCCTGGGACTCTCCGCGGTCACGGGACTCGCCGCGGTCCTGGGACTCTCCGCGGTCACGGGACTCTCCGCGGTCACGGGACTCGCCGCGGTCACGGGACTCGCCGCGGTCACGGGACTCGCCGCGGTCACGGGACTCGCCCCGGTCACGGTCGCGAGACTCGCCCCGCGGCCGATCCCGATCCCGATCGTCGGGACGCCGGCGCCGGCGGCGGTCGCCGCCGTCCCGATCGCGATCGCGCCCGCGGCCACCCCGGTCCCGATCGCGGTCGCGTCCGCCCCCGCGGCCCTCGCGCCGGTCGCCACGCTCGCGCGGCGGCTCCTCCACCCAGCCCTCGGGCTTCGGGAGCAGCTCCTTGCGGGAGAGGCGGATGCGGCCGTCGCGGTCGATGTTGCTGACCTTGACGTCCACCTCGTCGCCGAGGTCCATGACGTCCTCGACCCTCTCGACGTGCTGCCAGTCGAAGTCCGAGATGTGCAGCAGGCCGTCCTGTCCCGGCGCGATCTCGAGGAACGCGCCGTAGCGCTCGACGCGCCGCACGGTGCCCTTGTAGGTCTTGCCCACCTCGGGCTCCATCGTCAGGCCCTCGATGATCTCGATGGCCTTCTTCACCGCCTCGGAGTCGGCCGACGCGATCGCCACCGTGCCGTCGTCCTGGACGTCGATGGCGACGCCCGTCTGGTCGACGATCGCCTTGATCATCTTGCCGCCCGGTCCGATGACCAGCCGGATCTGATCCGGCTTGATCTTGATGGTGGTGATGCGCGGCGCGTACTTCGACAGCTCCTCGCGCGGGCGCGCCAGCACCTCGTTCATCTTGCCGAGGATGTGGAGCCTCGCGTCGCGGGCCTGCGACAGGGCGCGGCTCATGATCTCCCGGGTGAGGCCGGAGATCTTGATGTCCATCTGGATCGCGGTGACGCCCTTGTCGGTGCCGCAGACCTTGAAGTCCATGTCGCCGAGGTGATCCTCGTCGCCCAGGATGTCGGTCAGGATGGCGTAGTCGTCGCCCTCCTTGATGAGGCCCATGGCGACGCCGGCCACCGGCGCCTTCACCGGGACGCCCGCGTCCATCAGCGACAGCGCGCCGCCGCAGACCGAGGCCATGGACGACGAGCCGTTCGACTCCGTGATCTCGGAGACGATGCGGATCGTGTACGGGAACTCCTCCTTGCTGGGGAGCATCTTGGCGAGCGAGCGCTCGGCCAGGTTGCCGTGACCGACCTCGCGCCGGCCCGGGCCACGCAGGAACTTCGCCTCGCCGACGCTGAACGGCGGGAAGTTGTAGTGGAGCATGAAGCGCTTCCAATACTCCTCGAGCAGGCCGTCGATCTTCTGCTCGTCCTGCGCCGTGCCGAGCGTCGTCGTGACGATGGCCTGCGTCTCGCCGCGCGTGAAGAGCGTCGAGCCGTGGGTGCGCGGGAGGAAGCCGACCTCGATGCTGATCGGGCGCACGGTCGTGCTGTCGCGGCCGTCCACGCGGCGCTTGTCGAACAGCACCTGCTTGCGCATGGTGTCGGACTTCAGGTCGCCGTAGGCGCCCTTGACGTCCTTCTCCTTGTCCTCACCGAGCTCCGGCACGAGCGTCGCGACGGCCTCCTTCTTGAGCTCGTCGAGCCGGCCGTAGCGGGCCTGCTTCTCCGCGATGTTCACGGCCTCGCGGATCTTGTCGCTCATGAGCTCGCGGACGCGGCGCTCGACCGCCTCGTCGCGCTTCGGCGGCTCGAAGACCCACTTCTCCTTGCCCGCCGCCTCGCGCAGCTTGACGATGAGCTCGAGCGCGGGCTGCGCCGACTGGTGCGCGAAGAAGATGGCCTCGACAAGGTCCTCCTCGCGCATCTCGTCCGACTCGCCCTCGACCATGACGATGGCGTCCTTCGAGGCGGCGACCATGAGGTCGCAGTCGCTCTGCTCGAGCTCCTCGACGGTCGGGTTGGCGACGAACCGCCCGTCGATCCGACCGACGCGCACCCCTGCGACCGGGCCGTCCCAGGGGATCGGGCTCAGGTGCAGGGCGGCCGAGCAGCCGGTCAGCGCCATGACGTCGGTCAGGTTCTGCCGGTCCGCCGACATGACCGTGGCGATGAGCTGGATCTCGCTGCGCCAGCCGTCGGGGAACAGGGGCCGGCAGGGCCGGTCGATGAGGCGCGAGGTCAGCACCTCGTGGTCGCGCAGGCGCCCCTCGCGCTTGAAGAAGCCACCCGGGATCTTGCCGGCGGCGTACGTCTTCTCGACGTAGTCGACCGTGAGCGGCATGAAGTCGATGCCGGGCCGCGGCTCCCTGGCGCCGACGGCCGTGCACAGCACGACCGACTCGCCGCACGTGATGAGGACGGACCCGTGCGCCTGCTTGGCGATGCGGCCCGTCTCGATGGTGAGCTCCTTGTCACCGATCTTGACGTTCTCTCTGATGATCATGGACTGCCTTCGCCCGATTCACTCCCATGGGGATCGGGGCTTGGTACAGGCAGCCGACGTCGAAGAGCGGTGCTCGAACCTCGGTTCCATCCCTCGAGCCCGTGCTCGAGCGATCGAATCGAAGATCGAAGCGTGCTCCCCGACCTGCCGACTGACTTTTCAATGAACCGGGGAGGGGGGACCCATTCCACCCCTCCCGCGAGACGCCCCGCTACTTGCGGATGCCGAGCGTCTCGATGATCTTGCGGTAGCGTTCTACGTTGTTCTTGCGCACGTAGTCCAGCAGCCGGCGGCGCTGGCTCACGAGCTTCAGCAGACCGCGGCGGGAGTGGTGGTCCTGCTTGTGGGTCTTGAAGTGCTCGGTCAGGTACTGGATGCGCTCGGTGAGCAGGGCGATCTGCACCTCCGGGCTCCCCGTGTCCGTCTCGTGGAGGCGGAAGCTCTGAATGATCTCCTGCTTGCGGTCCTGCAAAAGCGCCATCGTTCGTCTCGTGCGCGCGCGTCCTCGCGCGTCTTTTCGTAACCCGTCGACCAGACCGCCCATCGCGGGTCGGCCCAGAAAAGACGCGGGAGTATGCAAGCGGCACCCTGGCCCGTCAAGCGAGGTGCCGCCGGAGGCGCACACGGGGCTCCGAGAGCGCCCGACGCTCCCGCTCGCCGCGGCTTTCCTCCGTCATTTCGCGTGGCACGTGGGTTGCTGCGGCACGCCGTCGTGCGTGCGTGGTCGAACCTGGGGCCGCTCCTCGTCCTCGTTCTCGCCGCCTGTCAGCCCGGCGTGATCGGATCGACGAGCGGCGCCGCCCCCGGCGGAGGCGGCGGCGCCGACGACGACGGTCCGTCGCTCCGGCTGGTGGACGGCGGCCCCGGCTCGACGCCCCGGCCCCCCGGGGCCGACGCCGGCCCGGGCGGCGGGGCAGGCGGTGAGGAGCCGGGCGGCGGCGGTGACGCCTGCGGCGATGTGCGCTCGACGTCGGCCGTCTACCACGGGAGCCGCGAGCCCACGTACCTCGATCTGTCCGCAGGGCAGATCCGAGC
>JBDIVX010000263.1:0-7187 GCA_039794305.1 Candidatus Neutrinellum sp. | reverse complement strand
CATTCCGCCCCTTAAGGGAGGGAACGCCGGAACGCTCCGGTGAACACCGAGCCTCACGCCGCGGGCGGCGTCACGAACCCCGCGCCGAACGTGGGACCACTACACGCGAATAGCGCGGGCCGGCACAACCCAGCGCCGGGCGACCTCCAGCCGGCGGACTCGGGGTGGCGCACGGTCGCTGCGCTGCCCCTCAACCCAGCCCGCGGCAACCAGCAGCAATAGTTGTCGTCGACAGGAAAAAGTAGTTGACGCCAAACACCTACGGCCCCGACGGCGCGAGCCGCGCGGCTCAGCCTCGCGTGAGCCACGCGTAGGCGGCGCCGGCGACGGCCAAGGCGATCAGGAGGATGAGGAGGATGGCGCCGCGCTGGACTGCGCCCTCGTCGTAGGCGTCGACGCCCATCTCGCGGAGGGTCACCTCGCGGTCGAGGCGCTTGTAGTGGTCCACGGCCTCGACCACCTCGCGCGTGGCCTTCGGGTCGATGTCGCCGAGGGCGTGCTCGATGGCGTTCTGCGCGAGCTGGCGGAGCGCCTCCTCGGCGCGCTCCTTCGCCATCGCACGGTCGCGCTTCGTGCGCCGGTCGTCGCGCATCACCTGCTCCTGGTGCAGCAGCGCGTGGTCGGCCTTCGTCACGTACAGCGCCACCGGGGTCAGGTCGGCCTGACCCGAGAGCTCGTGGAGCCGCCGACCGAGGTGCAGATAGGCCTCCTCGGTGGCCTCGAAGGCCCGCTGCCGCTCCTTCACGGCCTCCCGGAGCAGCCGCTCGTTCTTCCTCCGCTGCGGGACGACGCGCAGCATGTACGGGATCGCGCCCAAGAACCCCGGCGGCTCGCCGTAGTTGGCGAGCTCGAGGGCCTCGGCCCGGTCCGCCTCCGGCGGTCGTCCGCGCGCGCGTCGCTGCACCGCCATCATGGTAGTCCGGAGACGGCGCTTGGTCCGGTTTCCATCACCAGCGCCAAGGCCCAGCGCGCTGGGATGCCCTCGACGCAGGGCGCGGTCAGGGGACTTCGAACCGCTGCCGGACCTGACCGATCTCGTGCTCGCTCGTCCACAGAACTTGGTGGTCGATGTGAAACCCCATCCGGCGGCGCGATTCGCCTGTCTCGAGATGGAGCAGAACGATCGTCTGGGTACCGTCGAGCTCGGGCGTGACGTAGCCGAAGTGCTCACCGCCGATCTCCCCTGCGTCCGCCCCCACAGCGTTCGAGGCAACCGGACGGGGTGATAGCTCGTCGGGGGACGCGGCTGCGACCGATGCCCACAACTCGTGACGAAATACCGTGTCTCCAGAGCCCGAGTCGGCCCAGCGCTCCGTCCATACGAGACGCCGACCGTCCGATCGTAGCGACGATACGCGGCGGCCGTCCGTCGCTCCGTCAGGCTCATAGAGGACGGCCGGAGGTTGGTCGGATGATGCGTAACGAATCAGGCCGTCCTCGAGCCACACCCCGGTCTCATCCAGGAGTTGCAGATCGGCGAAGAGGCCCTCACCGCCCTCCGCTACGAGGGTCGGAGCGCGATCCGTCGCGATGTGGAGTGAGGCAACGCCATCGTGCCAACCCCCGAAGGCGACGGCCTCGGCGGAGACCGCGAACCGCCCGATCGGATCCTCCACGACCATGAGGGGACGGCGGACCTGGCTGGCTTGCGATAGCAGCGAATGGAACACGGCCGTGGATCCCGACGGGCTCGTCTCCTGGGCGACGAAGGCAACAGCTCCATCGCCGAGTCGAAGCTCGGAAAGCGTGCAAGAGGCGTCGTCCGAGTCCGGTACCCGCCAGGCCGCCACCGCCTCGCCATCGACGGCCACGACAGCGAAGATCATCGCTCCGCCGTGTCTGCGGAGATATGGAACGTGAACCCGCTCGCCGTCGTGGTACCCCGGGCCGATGATGGATCCATCCCGGTCGGTCAGCTCCAGGCAGCCTTCCCCACAGGTCTCCCACTCGACCTGGATCACGCTCTCCGGATTGGTTGCGCTCTCGATCTGACAGCCGGCGGGGAGATCCTCGAGTGGCTCCCACGTGGGACCATCCGAGCATGCGATTGCGGCCCAGCCCAGAAGGGGAGCCAAGACAACGCTCGAAAACCTCACCCGTCCTCCCAGGAGAAGGCCGAGAAGTCGATGCGGTACAAGACACCTCCGCCTGCGGCAACAGCCACCTCCGTCTCCGCAATCCAGACGATCCCTCGCGCAGAGGAATCCCTTGGCAGCGTCCACGTGCCTCGACGACCGTCGGACAAGCGGTACAGGACCACGCGGTGCCAATCCGTGTAATCCGTGTGGCCATAGAAGCCGCCCCCGACTCGGGCCTTGGCTATACGGGCACTGAGTTCCCGCACCCTGCGCGGTGCGAGATCGGACGGATCACGCTCATAGTGAGCCGTCCAGAGCTCCACACGGCCGTAAGGTTCGGGACAGCCGTAGGTACATGGGCGATCATAGCCTTCCACCCACGCCAGATCCCTCCCATCCGTCGCAAACCCGCGAACATCGCCGCTATCTCGAGCGTGATACACAGCGGTGGACTCGCCTTGAGCGCCGTGCAACAAGCGAATTCTGGAACCCCATGCTTCCCACAGGACATGACGTCCGACGACGTGGAGATTCTGGGCGGTTCCCGCAACCTCGCGTGCGGGTGGCTCCAAGGGTTCGACCGTGTCTCCCTCGAGTACGACAACATATCCCCCGGGATGAATCTCGGCGGCCGCTGTGGTGGCGGACACGGCGATACGCTCCGGGCTTGCGGAGCGGGCCCGAGCGCCCTCGAACAAGGTGATTCCGGGCCCAACACCGTCGGTCCCCAATAGGGATGCGTGGAATAGTCGATCCTGCGGAACCGAATCCGCAACTATGGCATTGGTGGCGAACGCAAAGGCCCCCGCGCCCACCCCCAGTGGCCATAGCTGGCATACGCCCGGCATGGACGGGGGAGGAGTTCGCCACGCACCAACAACCCCTGCGTCAGTACACGCGATGACCTTGATGGGGCGTTGTAATGCATCTGAACGTAGAGCCTGCACGAGGGCGAAACACTCCCGCGTCTCATCACGGTACCCGATGTCTAGAGTGACCCTTTGAAACCGTGGGTCGGGCGCGAGTTCGCGACATCCCGTCGAACCATCACGGCAGGGAACCCACTCAATGGCCAGGAGAGTGTCGGGATTCGTAGCCTGCTCGATGATGCAACCTTCAGGGAGTCCTGGAAGTGGCTGCCACTCAACTACAGCATCGTCCTCGTCACCGCCTGCTTGTTGCCCGGCGTCCGGCTGCCCTGTCGGTCCGGCATCGTGGTCCGCGCGCGGGTTCGTGTCGGCTTCCGAACGGCTGGCGCCTGTGTCTCGGCCTGCATCATGATGCGTCGGTTCGCCGTCGGCACAACCGCAGCCGCTCAGCCACAGGCCGCAGGCAATGATCACACTGTGTGTCGAGCGCCGCCGGACCACGCTCAAAAGCACCTCGCCACCACACCCTCGCCCCGCGGGAGAAGCTCTTGGATCCGGTAGCCGATGATCTGAGGCGCTGAACCGGCCCTGCGGATCACCAGAGAGACTCCGGAACTGCCCGCTCTGCCGGCGTTCCGCGAAGCCAGTACGCCTGGACCAATCCGAAAACCCGTGGGAAGGACGGTCTCGCCGCCTGACGACTCGAGGCGAAGCACGATGTGCGCCCCTCTGCGGGAATCCGAGGCCAAGACGTACAGCGCACCCGAAGGATCGACGACGAGATCATACTGCTCGAGTCGTGCACGTCTTGGAAATGTTAGCTCGATGTTGGCCGTACGGCCCAATGGGTGAATACGCAACAGACGTACGACCTCGCTCGCTGCATCGTCTCTCCATCCAGGCCGTCTTGATGGAGCTTCAACTCGCACGCGATCAAGCACCCAAAGGACGTCATCGCTGGGCGAGTACGCGGACGCGAGGACACGGGCTGGTCTTGGCTCCGCTGGCAGGGTCAACTGCCGGAATCGGCCATCCTCAAGGTCGAGAACCCACAGGTCGGAGTGCAGTGCGCCATCGGGTCCGACCCCGCCTCCCATCCACACCAAACGGCGTGTTGCCGAAAGCGCTGTTAGGTGGTGGCTGCGGACGGGCGGTGCCGGCGGATTACGCACAGTTGCAGCAAACGGCTCGATCGGCGTTGGCGGCTGAGATATGGCGTCTATCAAGCCAGTCTCGCTTGCTATGAAGAGCGCGTTCAGCGCAGCACCATCGGAGGCCAGCACTGCGTATGCGGGGTAGGGGGGAGCCGGCAGCCATTCTCGCGGCTCCGACGCGACGACCCAGCGGGCGTCATGGTGCTCACGGAATGCGGACGACATCTGCGGTCCAAGTACTTCGCTGGCCTCTACCGGTTGGCGATCAAACACCAGCAGCGGAGGCGCGAATGGCAGGGGCCCACCACAAGGAATTGAAAGCCCTCGCGGTACTCCGCCCCATGGAAGCGGAAACGCGCCTCCGCATACCGGGCATATTGGCTCCGGGACCCAAGGCACGAGCGGAAGGAAGCACTCGTCAAAGCTGGCGTCCGGAGGCGGCAACTCGAAGATGCGAACTTCCGCGTTTCCGCTCCAGTAATGGCTGGCGAGGTCCCGTGTTTCGTCATCGAAATACAAGCCGGCATCCGGTGGGCCCGGAGTATGAGTCCAAAGTACCCCGCGAGCGCCTCTGACGAACGGCGTTTCATCCGGGAAGAGCCGCCGCCAGCGGCTGACGTCATCATCGACCTTCCATAAGCCCTGATAGTCAGCCCGGAACAACTCATCGGGCATGGGCGATGCATACCGTTCGACTATCTCGAGTTCCAGCCCGCTACCCACACGCCGCGATGGCGGCACGACGTCGGACTCGTATTCGATGGTCATGCCACGCCAGATCCGTTCGCTGCCGGGAGGGCCATCATACGACAGGAGGTCGCCGACGGCGCACTGCCCGGTACCGTCTAGGATCGCGTCCCGACAATCATCGCGAGACTCAATGCTGTCATCACCTGCTGCGGTGCATGGGCAGAACCGCTCTCCCGTCCTGGCAGCGAGGGCCGGGTCTCGCGCAGCCCGCGCGTCCACACGGATTTCGTCGCGCCGATAAACCAATACGTCGCGAGCAAATGTGCGCGTTGTTTCAATGTCTGTCTCACCGCACGGTGTCGGATCGCAGAGGTCACCAATCCCGAATCGCGGGTCGGCGCTGTCGTCGGGCGCATATAGTGGGCGTTCGAGAGGAAACGCGGACTCCGAGTCGATGTTGCAGTTCGCTTGCAACGGATTGCGGAGGTCGCAATTGTCACACGCATCGCCCACGTGGTCGCCATCCGCGTCGCAGTGGTTGCGCACTTCATCCGGTCCTATGCAACCGTCATCCTCAGGTGGAAGCGGCACAGTCGGACATAGATCGCATGCATCCGCGATGCCGTCCGAGTCCTCATCGGCGTGTTGCTCGGCGTCGGCGTTGGGGTGATCCGGACAGGTGTCGCAACCGTCGGGGACGCCATCACCATCGGCATCCGCGTGATCACAGCTGTCACTCCGCCCATCCAATGGCGCCTCACAGACGTCGCACTCATTTCCGACGAAGTCGCCGTCATCATCGCAGTGCTGTCCGTCGCACCGCTCCGACTCCGGTGCCTCGCGGAGGTCCACACCCGGACAGAGGTCGCGGACGTCTGGTAGCCCATCACCATCTGCATCGTTCAGGGGCACCATCGTGCCCGGAAGGACGCATGGGGAATCCGAGTGCAGGATGCAGTTGCCAGCGGGATCGAGGACGCTCCATAGCCAGTCGATTGGGCTTGGCTTGTCTACATCAGCGGGTGAGCTGGTATCACCCCAAATGAATGCATATTTCGATAGAGGTTCGATAGCGCTCGCCTTGCTGAGCGCACCGAGTAGGCTCGGGTTGGCAACGTCCAACTCCTCGATGGTTCCACCGGAATCCCCGGGCTCCGTGTCCGCTTCACCCGTGTCCACGTCGAGATGCCCGAGGACGTGCTGCATCGCAGTGGCACGGACCCGCGTCCGGGGCGTTGTCTTGCATCCTCGCAACAGCACGGGAACCTCCCGGGACGCAATGCACAATCGTGGGGGCGCGAATGCGCGGGGGGACACCCCTGAAAACGGGTCTCGGAGTTCGAGGATCGCCAGATCGAATCGCTCCGTCCACAGCAGGTTGTCGAACGCTCTGTCGGCGAGAGGCTCGTAGTCACAGTCTGGAGCCGTATGACCGGTTAGTGCGTTCGGGTGCACGGAGCAACCCACGATGGACCGGCGGGCCGCGACGGAGGTGCTGGGATCCTTCAAGACTTGAATGTTCCGCCAGTCTGACCAGAAGCTCGCTCTTCCCACGCAATGCGCTGCTGTCACCACCATCGTGGGGGTGATCAGTGTGCCCGTGCAGAAGTTGATGGCACCCGGCCCTGGCATTCGAAGGGCTACCGTAGCGCTGCCTCGCGTCGACGGTGGGTCTTCCTCCACGCCCACACCGGAGAGAGTGCTGCGCGAACTACCAACGTCGAGCTCAGGTGGGTTACAGCTGCCCGCGAACACGATCATCAGGCCGAGCACGGCGTTGAGCGGCATCGTGAAACTGCGGTGAGCGTGCATAGCTCATAGTGCCAATCGCCGAGCGTTGAGGACAAGTGACCCAGTTCACGGACAGTCGCTGTGCGCCGCACACGATCGCCGGGCGCAGCTCCGTGGGTTCCTATGCGGCGAGATCCGCCGGGAGGCCCAGGAGGCCCCGCACGGTGGCGAGGAAGGTCTCCGGGACGAGCGGCTTGACCGCCATGCGATCGGCGCCGAGCCGGCTCAGGAGGTCCCAGTTCGTCCCGTCCGCCCCGGCCCGTGAGGATCAGGATCGGCATCCTGCGGGGTAACCGTTCAGCCCCCGCGAGATGCGGATCATCTCGATCACTTGGAGATCGGGGATCGACAGGCGGATCGATGTGTGATCTCGTGAGGTCGTGGTTGGCGGCACCGAGGTCGAGGAGCTGAAGGCGGCGCTGGCTGCCCGCGAGGCCGACCTGGCCGCCCGCGAGGCCGACCTGGCCGCGCGCGAGGTGGAGCTGGAGGCGGAGAAGGCTCGTCGTCAGGAGCTGGAGGCGGAGGTGGCGAAGCTGAGCGAGGCGGTGCGCGAGCTGCGCTTGCTGCTCAGCCGCAACTCGAGCAACTCGAACAAGCCGCCGTCG
>JBDIVX010000262.1:0-7257 GCA_039794305.1 Candidatus Neutrinellum sp. | reverse complement strand
GCTGCCGGTCCTCGCGCCCCTCGTAGGTCTTCTCGAAGATGCGGTGCTCCCGCCAGAAGGCGAGGTGTCGCGCGTCGACCTCCGGGAACGAGACGCTGGGGGTTACGGGCTCGAACATAGGCGCGCCTTTTAGCACACCTGGCAAGGCCGATCCCCGCGCTTATGGCCCGCCCGTGGACACGATCCGCACGGGCATCCGAGTGCTCCAGACCCTCCAGACCGCCCGCGCCGTGTGGGACGGGGTGCGGTCGGTGCTGGGCATCGAGGAGGAGCCCCACTACGTCCTCGGCCGCACCCGCGCGGAGCGGAACCTGACGATCGTCGCTCTCGTCGGCGGAGGCATGGTCGCGGGCGCCGGCCTCGCGCTCCTGTTCGCGCCGACGAGCGGCCGGGAGCTGCGCGCCCGTCTCGCCGAGCGCGCCCGCGAGCGCCGCGGCGGCGACGCCCAGCGGGGTCGCCACAGCGACTGGTCGGGCTAGCGCGCGAGCAGCCGCCGCGGCCGCACCGCGTGATCCTACACATCTCGATCTCGAGCGTGAGGATGTGGGGGGGATCGTGACGTGGCCGTGAGCGTGGCCGTGTCGTGACCATCCGTCCCGTCGTCCGGACGGAACGCGGCCGAAGCCTGGCCCTCGACCGAGTCCGGTCCGTATTCCGGACGGAACGCGGCCGAAACCTGGCCTTCGACCGAGTCCGGTCCGTATTCCGGACGGAACGCGGCCGAAACCTGGCCTTCGACCGAGTGCGGTCCGTCGTCCCGAGGTCGCGCAGTCTCCTGCATGCGCGGGCCGCACGGCGCGGGCCCAGGCCGCGCGGCCATGGCGATATCTCCCCGGACGGGCCGGATCAGAGCAGCCGCCGCGCGGCCGGCGCGATGTCCGCTTCGCGGACGAGGACGTGGTGGGCGGCCTCGCCGAGGGGGATGAAGGTGTCCTCGGCGCACAGGCACGCCATCGGGCCGTCGAACCCGCGCTCGACGAGGCCGGTGATGACCGCTTGGGCGATGCCGCCGCTCCGGCGGGTCTCGTCGACGACGAGGACGCGGCCGGTGGCGCGCGCGTGCGCGGCGACCGCGTCGAGGGGGAGGGGGGCGAGCCAGCGGAGGTCGAGGACGCGGGCGGCGACGCCCTCGGCAGCGAGCGCGCTCGCCGCGCGCAGGCACATGGGGACGCCGTTCGCGAAGCTCACGAGCAGGACGTCGCGCCCGTCGCCGTACGCGCGGGGCTCGCCCAGCGGGACGTGCTCGGGGACGGGCCGGTGGGGGAACGCCCACTGTCCGTCGCCTTCGTCGTGGAGGTCGCGCGTCTGGTAGAGCGCGATCGGCTCGAGGAACGCGCAGACGGAGCCGTCCGCCTTCGCGGCCGCGGCGCACGTGTGGAGCATGGCGGCCGCGTCGTCGCCGCGGGACGGGGCGGCGACGACGAGCCCCGGCACGTCGCGCAGCACTGCGACCGAGTTGTCGTTGTGGAAGTGGCCGCCGAAGCCCCGCTGGTAGGCGAAGGAGGCGATGCGCACGACCATGGGGTTCCGGTACTGGCCCTGGGAGAAGTACTGCAGGCTCGCCGCTTCGCCGCGGAGCTGGTCCTCGGCGTTGTGCAGGTACGCGAGGTACTGGATCTCGGGGAAGGGGAGCAGGCCGTGCAGGCCCGCGCCGAGCGCGAGGCCGAGGATCGTCTGCTCGTCGAGGATCGTGTCGAAGACGCGCGCGACCGAGGCGCGCCTCGCGAGACCGCGCGTCACGCCGTACACGCCACCCTTCCTCCCGGTGTCCTCGCCGAAGACCAGCATCTCGGGGTACTTCACGAGCAGCTCGCCGAGCGCGCGGTTGATCGAGGCGGCGAGCGGGAGCGGGCCCTCGTGCTCGGGGACGGCGTCGCCCCAGAACGCGGCGCGGCGCGCGGCGGGCGCGGGCCGCACGGCCTCCGCCCGGACCTTCTCCGGCGTGCGAGGCGCGAGCGGGGCGGTGATCTCGGCGGCGCTCGCGAGGCGCGGGCTCGCGGCGACCTCGTCGGCCACCTTCGCGACGCGCGCGCGGAGGGCCTCGTAGCGATCGGCCAGGTCGGCGGGATCGATCCCTGCGCCCTCCACGAGGATCGCCGCCGTCCGCCGCAGCGGATCCCGCTCCTCGTCGGCGCGGATCTGCCCTGCGCTCCGGTAGGCGAGCTCCACGTCGGCGCCGGCGTGCCCGAACAGGCGCACGCAGCGGAGGTGGAGCAGCGCCGGGCGACGCCGCTCGCGCACCCACCGGGCGGCCTCGGTCGCGACGCGGTGCGCCTCGACGAGGTCGCACCCGTCGGCCGAGAGCCACCGCATCCCCGGGCGGTCGCGCCACGCGCCCTCGATCCACCCCTCGGGCGTGGGCACGCTGATGCCGAGCCCGTTGTCCTCGCACACGAACAGCACCGGCATCGGCAGGTGCTGGACGGCGGCGTGGCACGCCGCGTTGAGCG
Source organism: Candidatus Neutrinellum sp. (assembly GCA_039794305.1). GTDB lineage: Bacteria > Myxococcota_A > Polyangia > Polyangiales > JBDIVX01 > JBDIVX01. The sequence goes on along the minus strand of JBDIVX010000262.1, from coordinate 4,807 downwards.
CGCCGACCGCGGTCGAGTGGTTGATCGACGCGTCCCCGAAGGAGCAGACGACGATCGCGTCCTCGGGCGTCTGGCTCGCGACCCCGAGCCGGCGCCCGCGCTCGAGGGCGAAGGCGAGCCCCACGGCGCGCGGCAGGTGCGACGCGATGGTCGACGTCATCGGGACGATCGACAGCGGCTTGCTCCCGAAGACCTTGTGCCGGCCGCCCGCGATGGGCTCCTCGCGCGAGGCGACCACGCCGAGCAGCACGTCGCGCAGCGGATCGGTGCCGGGGACCTGCGCGGCGCGCGCCACGAAGAAGGCCCCCGAGCGGTAGTGCAGGAGCGCCGGGTCGGTCGGCCGGAGCGCCGCGGCGACGGCCGCGTTCCCCTCGTGCCCGGAGCCGCCGATGGTGTACCAGCCGACCCCGCGCGCGCGCAGCCCGCGCGCCGCGAAGTCGAGGTGGCGGCTCGCGGCCTGGGCCTCGAACAGGGCGAGGGCCTCCCGAACGCGGAGCGCGGCCCCGTCCGCGACGGGCTCGTCGGCGCCGCGCGCCTCGCCCGGCTCCATCGAGCGGAGCGCGGCCACGAAGGCCTGGTCGACGGCGCCGGTGCGATCCTCGGTCACGGGCGCGCCAGCATACGCGCGGGTTGGGGCCGCTGCACGGGAGGGGGTAAGTTCCCGGGATGACCAGGACCGAACGAGCAAGGGCGATCCTGCGGCGGATGGGGATCGAGGAGGTCGAGGGTGGGGTGTGCGGCGCCGGCGGATTCGCCGTTGGAGGCGGTCCGCCCGTGACGAGCGTCGAGCCCACCGAGGGCGCCGCGCTCGCGACGCTCGCGGCCGCGAGCGCGGAGGACTACGAGTCGGTGATGCGCGGCGCCTCGGAGCGGTTCGACGAGTGGCGGATGCGTCCGGCGCCCCTGCGTGGCGAGGTCGTGCGCGCGTTCGGCGAGCTCCTGCGCGCGCACAAGGAGCCGCTCGGCGAGCTGGTCTCCCTCGAGATGGGGAAGATCCGCGCCGAGGGGCTCGGCGAGGTCCAGGAGATGATCGACATCTGCGACTTCGCCGTGGGCCTGAGCCGGCAGCTCTACGGTCTCACCATCGCGTCCGAGCGGCCGCGCCACCGGATGATGGAGCAGTGGCACCCGCTCGGTCCGGTGGGCGTGATCACGGCCTTCAACTTCCCCGTGGCCGTCTACGCGTGGAACGCCGCGATCGCCGCGGTCTCTGGCGACACCGTCGTCTGGAAGCCCTCGCCCCGGACGCCGCTCTGCTCGATCGCCGTCCAGCACCTCGCGAACCAGGCGATGGCGGCGCACGACGCCTCGGGCGTGTTCAACCTGCTCGTCGGCGGGACCGACATCGGTGAGCACATGTGCGACGACGGGCGGCTCGCGCTCGTCTCCTTCACCGGATCGATCCCGGTCGGCAAGAAGGTCGCGGCGCGCGTGGCCTCGCGGCTCGGCAAGACGCTCCTCGAGCTCGGCGGCAACAACGCCGTCGTCGTGCTCGAGGACGCGGACCTCGACCTCGCCGTCCGCGCCATCACCTTCGGCGCCGTCGGGACGGCGGGCCAGCGGTGCACCACGACGCGCCGGCTGTTCGTGCAGCGCGAGGTCGCGGGCGCGCTGGTCGAGCGGCTCGCGAAGGCCTACGCGACGGTGCGCATCGGCGACCCGCTCGAGGAAGGCGTCCTCATGGGGCCGCTGTGCGGCCCCGCCGCGGTCGAGGCCTTCGAGGCCGCGCTCGCGCGCGCGAAGGAGCAGGGCGGCGAGGTGGTCTGCGGGGGCGGCCGCGTCGAGCGCCCGGGCTTCTTCGTCGAGCCGACGATCGTCAAGGCCCCGCCCCAGGAGCGCTTCCCGATCGCCTTCGAGGAGACCTTCGCGCCCATCCTCTACGTGTTCGAGGTGGAGGATCTGGACGAGGCCGTGGCGGCCCACAACGCGGTGCCGCAAGGCCTCTCGAGCGCGATCTTCACCGAGTCGCTCCGGTCGGCCGAGCGCTTCCTCAGCGCGATTGGTTCCGACTGCGGCATCGCCAACGTGAACCTCGGCACGAGCGGCGCCGAGATCGGCGGCGCCTTCGGCGGCGAGAAGGAGACCGGCGGCGGGCGCGAGTCCGGCTCGGACGCGTGGAAGGCGTACATGCGCCGCCAGACGTGCACGATCAACTGGGGCCGCGAGCTCCCCCTCGCGCAGGGCGTGGAGTTCGTCTAAAACGCGCCCATGGCGGCGCAGATCATCGACGGCAAGGCAGTGGCGGCCCGCGTGCGCGAGGAGGTCGCGCAGCGCGCCCGGGCGTTCACCGAGGAGCACGGCCGGCAGCCCGGTCTCGAGGTCGTGCTCGTGGGGGACGACGCGGCGTCCCAGGTCTACGTCCGCAACAAGGAGCGGGCGGCGGACAAGGCGGGGATCCGAGGGGCGGTCCACCGCCTGCCGGCCCAGAGCTCGCAGGAGGAGGTCGAGGCCCTCGTCCGCGACCTCGACCAGGACGCGGCGATCGACGGCATCCTCGTGCAGCTTCCGCTGCCCGATCACCTGAACGCCCAGCCCGTCCTCGACCTGATCGATCCGGACAAGGACGTGGACGGCCTGCACCCGATGAACGTCGGGCTCCTCGTCGCCGGGCGCCACGGGCTCCGGCCGTGCACGCCGAGCGGCTGCATGCGCCTCATCGCTGAGACCGGCACCGACCCCAAGGGCAAGCACGCCGTGGTGATCGGACGGAGCGCCCTCGTCGGCAAGCCCATCGCCTTCATGCTGCTCGAGGAGCACGCGACCGTGACGATCGCCCACTCGCGCACGCGGGACCTCGGCGCGCTCGTGCGCGAGGCGGACATCGTCGTCGCCGCCGTCGGGCGAAAGCACCTGGTGAAGGGTGACTGGATCAAGCCGGGTGCCGTCGTGATCGACGTCGGGATCAACCGGGGAGACGACGGCAAGCTCTACGGCGACGTGGACACCGAGCCGGCGGCCGAGCGCGCGTCCTGGATCACGCCGGTGCCCGGCGGCGTCGGGCCCATGACCATCGCGATGTTGCTCGAGAACACGCTCCTGGCCGCCGAAGCGCGGGTGTGACCTTCCTCGCCGCGCCCGGCTCCCGTACACTGGGCGCGTGCGCTTCTGGGTCTTCGCTTCGGTCCTGCTCGCGGCCTGTGCCTCCGGAGGGCGGTCTCGGGGGGGCGGCCGCGACGGCACCGACGCGGGCATCCCGCCACGCGACTCGGGCCCGGTCGGGGACGGCGGCACGGACGGCGGGGCACCTCCGGCCGACGGCGCGGCGTGCGGCACCGGGTTCATGGAGTGCGGCGGCGTGTGCCGTGACGTCCGCGTGGACCGCAACAACTGCGGCGGCTGCGGGATCGCCTGCGTCGCCGGCGAGGTCTGCAGCGAAGGCGTGTGCGGGGTTTCGTGCGGCACGGGCCTGACCGCCTGCGACGGCGCCTGCTACGACCTCGGCGCCGACCGTACGCACTGCGGCGACTGCACGACGGCATGCGCCGAGGGCGAGGACTGCATCGACGGGGGCTGCATGCTGGTGTGCGGCACGGGGCTCTCCGCCTGCGGCGGGTCGTGCGTGGACACCGACACCGACACGGCACACTGCGGCGGGTGCGGCACGCCCTGCGCAACCGGCGAGACGTGCGAGGCAGGGGACTGCGTCGAGTCGGGCACCTGCTCGACCGGCGCCGACGGGAGCTTCTCCGCGACCGCGGACCGGACACTGGCCGCGGGCGAGTACGACTACACCACGTTCTCCATCGCGGCCGGCGTGACCGTGACGGTCACGGGCACCGCGCCGCTCCGGATCTGGGCGGACGAGGTCGTCATCGACGGCACCCTCGATCTCTCCGGCGCCGACGGGCTCGACTCGGGCTCGGGCTCGCTGCCGCACGGGGGCGCGGCGGGTCCCGGCGGAGGCGGGGGCGGCGGCGGAGGCAACTGCGGCAACGGCGACGGCAACGGCGGCGCGCCGAACGGCGGCGACCCTGTGGTGTCGAGCGGCGTCTATACGCACGGCGGCAACGGCGGAGCGCCGATGGGCTCGGCGGCCGCGGTCGCGACCGGCGGCGGCTGGGGCCCGGGCGCCGGGGGCGGCGGCGGCGGCGCGTCGGCGACCGGAGGCAACGGCGAGAGCGGCAGCGGCGCCCAGGGCATCGGCGGGGCCGCCTTCAGCGACATGGCCATGACGCTCTTCGCCGGCGGCGGCGGCGGCGCGGGCGGCGGCGCCAACGGTGGCGGCGGGGGTGGCGGCGGCGGCGCGGTGCGTATCGTCGCGACCTCGATCGCGATCGGTCCGACGGGCCGCGTCGACGTCTCCGGAGGAGAGGGCGGCATCAAGCTCAGCGGGTCGTGCACGTCCGGAGCCGGCGGCGGAGGCGGCGGCGGCATGGCGTGGCTCGAGGCCGAGACGCTCACGGTGAGCGGCACCGTCACGGCCGCGGCCGGCGCGGGCGGGCCCGAGGGAGGCGCGACCGATCAGTACGGCGGGACCGGCGCACCCGGGCGCGTCCAGCTCGGCTCCCCGGCGCTCACGATGCCCGGGACGGTCACGCCCGCGCCCTACGTGCGCATCGACGCGCCCGCCTGCCGCTAGATCAGATACCGATCACCCGAGGAGCTTGTCGAGCAAGCGGTCGAGCTCCTCGTAGGACGCGTAGCCGATCTCGAGCTTGCCCTTGCCCTTCTTGTCCCTGACGGTGACCTTGCTGCCGAGCGCCTTCGAGAGGCGCAGCTCGAGGTCGCGCACGTTGGCGCTGCGCGTCGGCGGCCCCTGCTTGCCGCCGCCCTCACCGCGGGCGGCCGCGCGGGCGCGGCGCTCGGT
>JBDIVX010000261.1:0-7264 GCA_039794305.1 Candidatus Neutrinellum sp. | reverse complement strand
CCAGCACCGTGGCGATCCCACACGTCTACTTCGCCTGGACCTACGACTGACCGGCGCTCCCCGGCGCACGTCGCGCGTCGGGGCCGTTTCGTGGTTGGATCGCGGGATGCGGACCCACCGCCGCCGCGCCGTCGCGCTCCTCCTGCTCGCCGGCGTCGCGCACGCCGCCGGCTGCTCGGACGGCGACGCCGCCGAGGCGGACGGCGGGGGCTCCGGCGACCTCGACGCCGGAGCCGTGGACGCGGGCACGCGAGACGGCGGCGCGCGGCCGGATGCCGGCGCGCGAGACGGAGGGCTTTCTCCCGACGCGGCCGGCGCGCACGACGCGGGCGGCGATGCGGACGCGGGCGCGCCGGAGCCGACGCTCGCCGGCCTCCGCGACGCGCTCCTCGGCACGATGACCGACGCGCCGTGCGAGACGTGGGCCGGCTTCGACGAGAGCCGGCGCGCCGTGTTCCTGACGTTGACGCACCGGCTCTTCACGTCGCGCACGCCCGACGGCCGGCCCATGCTCTCGCACATCGAGCGGCTCTACCTGGTCCTCGGCGGTGGCGACGACGGCACGAGCTGCGGCGGCGCGGAGAACAACCGCCTCTTCCTCGGCATGGACGCGTACCTCTGGCAGGCGATGGTCGACACCTGGAACGACGAGGGCGCGATCGACGACGGGGGCGGCTCCCGGTGGATCCACACCCGCGACATCGCCGGCCCGCACGACCCGTTCGACGCGAGCGCCGAGACGGACACGGGCCTGCGCTGCACGCTGCTCATCGAGACCTCGGGCTCGCGGCCGCCGACCGCGCAGGCGCACTTCTTCCTCGAGGGCTCGGCCGTGCCCGTCGAGCGCGGCAGCGGCATCTCGCTCCCGGCCGACCCGCGCATGCTCGAGATCGACCACGACTTCGACTGCCTCCACCGCTCGAACCCCACCTGCAGCGACTTCGAGGACCGCTACCGCGACAACCACGGCGACTTCGAGTGCGACTGGGTCCCGTCGTCGTGCACGCCGGACGGCGACGGCTGCTACCGCTCGGCGAGCTGAGGGGCAGGGCCTGCGCATCGTCCGGTTGGACGATGGCGCGGACCGTCGCCTTCGACTCTACTCGTCTCAGCTCTCGCGAACGCGGGGAGGTGAGCGATGGACGGGCGTCTGGCTTGGTTCTTGGGGCTCGCACTACGGGTGAGCGCAGAGCGTCACTCCCGGGCTACCGCTCGTGCACGTCGACCACGCGCTTCTGGATCGCCAGCGCGCGCTCCGGTGGGAGCACGAGAGCCCCCACGCGGGTGGCGAAGAAGTCCTTCACCCGCCTCCAGTCGGACTTGCCCTCACCGGGGAGCGGCGCCTCGGCCTCCGCGTCGTCGAAGTAGCTGAGCGCGCGGAGCAGGAGCCCTTCCGGGACGCTCTCGCCGTACACGTCGCGCATGGCGCTCAGGCACTCGGCCAGACCGAGCTTCTGCTGCTGGAGCATCACGTACAGGTCGAAGAAGTCCCGCCTCGCCCCGCGATCCAGGATGGCGTGGAGCTTGGTCGCCAGGATCCCGCGGACCGACAGGCGCCTGTCCTCCACGTGGTCGCCCACGCGGGGCAGCACGAAGACCGAAAGGTCGATACCGTTCCACCGGACGTGCGCCGTGTCCTCGGTCTTCTCCAGGGGCTCGAGGTCGCCCGCGGCGGCGAGCTCGGCGAGCAGGCCGTCGAGATCGGTCGCCTGCCGCACCCCGAAGTCCACGTCGAGGCTCGGACGGTAGGGACAGAAGCAGCGCACGGCGTGCCCACCGATGACGAACCAGTAGGGGACCGGATCGACCACGTCGGCCAGCGGCTCCGGGATGACCTCCGCGGGCGACCGGGGAGACGGCACGGTCACCGGATCCCTCGCGTGCGCATGACGGCGCGGAGCAGGGCGAGGCTCTTCGGTCGAAAGCCCGGCACCTCCCTCGCCTGGTACAGGCACAGCCACGGCAGCGACGCGGCGAAGGAGATGGCCGCCACGTCTCCGGCGTTGAACGCGCGCTGCACCAGCTGCGGCCCCGGCACGCGCGCAGCGGGATCGACGTTGTGGAGCGTGGCGCGAACGCTGGGAGGGAGGTCCGACCACCGGTACGACGGCGTGGGGGCGTTCGAGATGAAGGCGTAGACCGTCGCGCGGGCCGGCATCGGGCACCCCTCCTCTTCGCAGACCGTGGCCAGCTCCCGCAGCAGCTCGCGCATCGCAGGCCGCTCGGTGCCCCCCAGCCGTCGAAGGAGCGCCCGCTGCACCGCATCCGGCAGACGGCTCCTGCCGCGGTCACTGCGCCTGGCGCGCGTCCGCCCGGTCCGGGCCCGCGCCCGCTCCAGCGACTGTTGCAGGTCTAATGCCGACATTGGACGTGATACTTCTATACATTATCCAGACCAAAACAATACTCATCGGCGCCGAACCCTCGGTGCACCGCAGGGCCAGGGCGGATCGCCACGCTCTCGACGGGGTGGCCGGTGTGCCCCAGAGTCGGGGTACGGAGGCGTCGTGGAGAAGCACGTGGTCATCGTGGGCGGAGGGTTCGGCGGCCTGACGGCGGCCCGGGCGCTCCGGCGCGCCCCGGTGCGGATCACGCTGATCGACCGGGAGAACCACCACCTCTTCCAGCCGCTCCTCTACCAGGTCGCGACGGCGGGCCTGTCGCCCGCCGACATCGCGGTCCCGATACGCAGCGTCCTGCGCAAGCACCGGAACGCCCGGGTCGTGATGGGCGAGGTCGTCTCGGCGGACCTCGACCGCCGGGAGGTGGCGCTCGAGGACGGGAGCCGCGTCGGCTACGACTGGCTCGTCCTGTCGGTCGGGACGCGCACCAACTACTTCGGCCACGACGAGTGGGCCGTCCACGCGCGGGGCCTCAAGTCGATCGGGGACGCCATCGGGATCCGCGAACGGATCCTGCTGGCGTTCGAGGCCGCCGAGCGGGAGCCGGACCCCGAGCGCCGCGAGGCCCTGTTGACCTTCGTCGTCATCGGGGCCGGCCCGACGGGCGTCGAGATGGCCGGCGCCATCAGCGAGCTGTCGCGGCAGACGCTCCGGCGCGACTTCCGCGTCGTCGACCCGCGCTCCATCCGCGTGGTGCTCGTCGAGATGGCCGACCGCGTGCTCCCGCCCTTCGACGCGAAGCTCTCGGCCGCGGCCCGCCGGCAGCTCGAGGAGCTCGCCGTGGAGATCCGGACGGGGTCGCGCGTCACCGAGGTCGACGGGCGGGGCGCGCGCATCGGCGACGACTTCATCCCCTCGTCGACCGTCGTGTGGGCGAGCGGCGTCCGGCCCGTGCCGCTCGTCGAGCGGCTCGGCGTGGAGCTCGAGCGCGGGCAGGTCGCGGTGAGCGACGACTGCTCGATCCCCGGCCACCCCGACGCGTTCGCGATCGGCGACATCGCGTACCTCGTCCCGAAGGAGGGCGACGGCGCCGGCGAGCCGCTGCCCGGGCTCGCCCCGGTGGCCATGCAGCAGGCGCGGCACGTCGCGCGCATCATCGAGCGCGACCTCGAGGGCAGGCCGCGCGAGCCCTTCCGCTACAGGGACAAGGGCATGATGGCGACCATCGGCCGCTCGCGCGCGGTCGCGCAGGCGCGGGGGCTCCGGTTGAGCGGGCTCCTGGCGTGGCTCGCGTGGACGCTGGTCCACGTCTTCTACCTCATCGGGTTCCGCAACCGCTTCCTCGTGATGTTCAACTGGTTCTGGTCCTGGTTGACCTTCAAGCGCGGCTCGCGGCTCATCGCGCACCGGCAGGGCCCGCCGCGCTTCGACGCGCTGCAGCGGCGCTCGGGCGCGCCGGAGGAGCCTCCGGCCGAGCGCGCGGGAGCGGCGGCCGAGGCCACGGCCGAGTGAGTACGCTACCTGGCGAGGTTCAGGTTCACGTAGGCCGGCTCATCGGTCACCTCGCGCACCACGTGGGGGCGTAGCCAGGCGGGGATCTCCGGCTCGCGGTCGGCCGAGGGCAGCTCCACCTCGGCGAGGTACAGCTCGCGGTCGGTGAACTCGTCGATCTCCCAGGTGAGATCGCCGTCCGGCACCTCGTAGCGGCGCTTCGTGACGCGGCACCCCTCGGTGAGCGGCCACATCGCCTCGAACACCGCCTCGGTCGTCGCCTCGTCGATCTCGATCCGCGCGACGCCGGAGCCCGCCTTGACGGTGCGCTTGTAGTCCACGCCGCCGGCGTGCCGGACGCGGCGGATCCGCTCGCGCAGCTTGTCGCCGGGCAGGTAGCCCTGCTCGATCTCGACCGAGGGGTGCGCGGTCGCCTGCTCTGGCAGGCCCGTGAGGAGGTACTTGCGCTCGATCTCGAGGTCCTCGCGCCCGGCGCGGTCGATCTCGGCGGCGAGCGCGGCGACGCGGCCGTGCAGCTCGCCGACACGCCCGCCGAGCCAGTCGCGCTCGAGCGCGCCGTAGAGCCCGCGCAGGCGCTCTCGCGTCCGCCGTTCGAGCTCGACCAGCCCGATGCGCTCGTCCGGCCGCGGTCCCGCTCGCTCTCTCGCCCCGCCGAGCTCCTCGATCAGCACGGCCGAGTCGTGCAGGTCCCCGAGCAGCTCCTGCAGGCGCTTCAGGTCGCTCACCACCGGCGCGGCGCCCGCGACGAAGGGGCGCGCGGGCTCGAGCAGGTAGCGGAGCCGCTTGACCGCGATGCGTGCCTCGTGTGCCTCGTCCCGGTCCTCGACGCTCCTCACGCGCGCGAGGCGCGCGCCGAGCTCCTCGCCGTGCTCGCGCACGCGCGCGGCCAGGGCCTCGGCCCACGTCGGCCCGCGGTCCTCGCGCCCGAGGTGCACCTCGGTGGTCATGACCTCGAGCCGGCGCTCGAGGCGGCGGCGAGCGCGCCGGAAGGCGCGGCGCACCCCCTCGCGGGCGTGGGCGTAGGCCTGGTCGCGCCGGCGCCGGAGCTCGCCCACGATCCAGTCGAAGCCCGCCCGATCGGCCGGGCCGAGCCCCTCGCGCTCGGCCGCGAGCTGCTCGAGCAGCACCTCGGCGTCGCGCCCGCCGCTGGTCGCGGCCGCCAGGTCCCCGAGCGCTCTCCTGTCCTTCTTCTCGATGGCGCCCTCGAGGTAGGGGCGCCAGGCGCGCTCGGTGCTGCGGAGCCGCCGGATCGCCACGCGGAAGTCGTGCAGCGCCTCGGCGTCGTCCGGATCGCCGAGCCGGCGGACCGCTTCGTGCGCCTGGGCGAGGAAGTCGAGCGCGATCCGGCGCGCGGCCTCCTCGGGCGTCCTCTGCAGCGAGTCGTCCGGCAGCTTCACGCGCCCTCCCGCTCCGCGATCCACCGGGTCACGCGCGCCTCGAGCACCGGCAGGCTCACCGCACCGCCGCCGAGCACGACGTCGTGGAACGCGCGCACGTCGAACCGCTCCCCGAGGCGCTCCTCCGCTTCGCGCCGGAGGCGCAGGATCTCGAGCTGCCCGACCTTGTAGGCGAGCGCCTGACCCGGCCAGGAGATGTAGCGATCGACCTCGTTGCGCACGTTGTTCTCCGCCAGGGCCGTGTGCGCGAGCATCGTCTGCACGGCCTGCTCGCGGCTCCAGCCCATCGCGTGGATCCCCGTGTCGACGACGAGCCGCGCCGCGCGCCAGGCCTCGTACGACAGCATCCCCATCCGATCCAGATCGCCCGAGTAGAGCCCCATCTCGTCGGCGAGCCGCTCGGCGTACAGGGCCCAGCCCTCGACGAACGCCGTCAGGCCCATGTGGCGCCGGAACGTGGGCAGCGCTTCGATCTCCTGGGCGATCGCGATCTGCAGGTGGTGGCCGGGGATGGCCTCGTGGTAGGCGAGCACCTCGGCACCATAGCGCGGGCGCGTCTCGGGCTCGGTGACGTTGACGAAGTACTCGCCCGGCTTCGAGCCGTCGGGGTGGGGCGGGCGGTAATAGGCGATGGTCGTGAACGGGGCCTCGTAGTCGGGCACGCGCGTGACGACGCACTCGGCCTGCGGGAGCACGCCGAAGTACTCGGGGATCTTCGCCCGCGCGGCCGCGAGCGCCGCGCGTGCCTTTTCCTCGATCGCCTCCGGGGAGTCGAAGTACATCGACGGGTCGCCGCGCAGGCGAGCGAGGATCTCGGCGAGATCGCCGGTGCCGAAGAGCCGGCCGCCGAGCTCGCGCATCGCGCCGTTGATCCGCCCGAGCTCGGCGAGCCCCGTGCGGTGGAGCTCCTCGGCGGTCTTCGGCAGGCCCGTGTACCTGCGGATGCGCGCCGCGTAGCACGCCTCGCCGAACGGCAGCGAGCCGACGCCCGAGCGGGCCTCGTCGCGCGCGCGCGGGAGGATCTCGGCCTCGAGGAAGTCGGCGTAGCGCCCGAGCGCCGGCCGGATCCCGTCCCGGACGGCCGTGGCGATCCCGGAGGCGAAGGTCGTGCGCTCGTCGGCGGTCCAGCCCGCCCGCTCCTCGCGGGCCGGCGCCATCATCGGCGAGCCCTCGAGCGGCTCGTCGAGCTGGCCGCGCACCATCGCGATCACGCGCCGCGTGGTCTCCGCGTTCGTGTAGAGACCCCGCTCGGCGCCGATGCGCAGGCGCGTGATCTCGTCGTCGACGGCGCGGGGGATCGCGCGGTAGCGAGCCACGAGGTTCCGCCCGTCGTCGTACGTCTCGACCCGGTGCAGGCGTGGGAGGTAGCTCCACTCGGTCAGCGGGTTGTGCATGGCGGAGAGCGACCACAGCTCGGTCTCGCAGACCTCCTCGGCGATCGTGCTCTCGAGGTCCTCCACGAAGAGCGCGTGCGTGACGCGGTCGCGCGCGCTCAGCGCGTCCGGGTCGATCTCGCGCGCTCTCGCGAGCCACGCGCGCCGCTCGCGCCGGCGTGCCTGGACGGCCTCGTACGACTCGTCCGGGATGCGCGCGTCGTAGCGGTGGTCCCCGAGCTCGGTCGCCCACGTGGGCGACGAGCGCATCACCCACTCCCAGTGATCGCGCAGGAGCGAGGCGAGCCGCTCGTCGTCCACCCCCGCCGCCGCCTCCCCCGTCCACGGCGACGCCGCCTCGGCCGGGGCCTCCTCCGGCGGCGCCGCCGCCGGCATCCCCACGTGCCCACCCCCACACGACGCCGTCAGAACCAGAGGCAGCACCCTCGCGCGCATGCCGAGCCAGGTTGCACCCCCCCCGCCCCTCCCGCAACCACTTGCATTGGGGACAGGTCCCAATGCAAGTGGGCTTTGTTGTCTGCGAGGGAGGACCCTCGCGCTCCCCTCGGCACCTCGCTCCGCTCGCCGCCGGGCGCGCCTCCGGCGCGCACTTGCATTGGGGACAGGTCCCAATGCAAGT
>JBDIVX010000260.1:0-7274 GCA_039794305.1 Candidatus Neutrinellum sp. | reverse complement strand
GGCCGCGGTTGGGATCGGGGAGCAGCGGTGCGGTTTCGCCCGGGCGGACGTCCACGGCGAGGCCGACCTCGCCGGGCATGGCGGCGACGGCCCGGGCGATGGAGAGCCGGAACCGATCGGTGCTGGTGCGGAGCACGAGCCGCGCGCGAGGCGCCGGACCGTCGCCGTCCGGATCGGTGAGCCCGGCCTCGTCGAGGAGCACGCGGGCGCGGCCGGGATCGTGGTCGAAGACGGGCACGTCCTCTTCGAAGGCCCAGTGCCCCGGCGGGATCCACCCGCGCGCGAGCCTCGCGCGGCCACCGAGCTTCACGTCGACGAGCGAGCGCCGGTCGATGGCGCACGCGATCGCGCGTCGCACGCGCACGTCGTCGAGCGGAGCCGCCTCGGTGTGGAACCCGAGGTACGTCGTCCCGACGCCCGGCGCCGAGCGCACCTCGAAGCGGTCGTCCGCCTCGAACATGGGGACGAGGAGCGGCGGGATGGCGTCGACGGCGAGGTCGCCCGCGCCCGCCAGGAGGCGCAGCGCGCGGGTGTTGTCGTCGCGGATCACGACGAGCCGGACGCGCGCGAACGTGGGCCGGCCGCGGTGCCAGTGGGGGCTCGCCTCGAGCTCGAGCCGCCCCGGCGTGCGCGCGATCAGCCGGTACGGTCCCGCGCCCACCGGGGCCTCACCGTCGAGGCCGCCCACCTGCCGGCCGGCGTCCTCGGCGCGCATGACCGGGAGCTCGAGGTCGGTGAGGAAGGTGGCGTGCGGGGCGTCGAGGTGGAAGACGACCGTCCGGGCGTCCGGCGTCTCGATGCGCTCGATGCGCGCGTAGGTGCGCGCGTAGCGGCTCCCGAGGTCCGGATCGACGACGCTCTCGAAGGTGGCGCGGACGTCCTCGGCGTCGAGGGTGCTCCCGTCCGAGAAGCGCAGCCCCGCGCGCAGCGTCACGCGGTAGCGCGTCGGTGTCTCGACCTCGATCCCCTCGGCGAGATCCGGGACGACCTCGAGCGTGCGCGGGTCGATGGTCACGAGGGACGCGAAGATCAGCCTCGACACCTTGAGGCCGTAGGGATCACCGACGAAGCGAGGGTCGAGCTGCTCGGCGTCGCGCGGGATCACGACGACGAGCGCCTCGTCGTTCACCGGCGCGTCGTCCGCGGCGCCGCAGCCGACCAGGCCCAGAGCCAGCGTGATAGCGTGCGCCGCATGACGAAGCGTTCTCGGTCCGCGGCGTCGCTCGGCGCGCTCGCCCTCCTGTTGACCGTCTGGGCTCCGACGGCCGCCCAGCCCGCCGCCCCGCGCGCCGCGCTCGGGGCCCGACTGGCCGAGATCACCGCCGCGGCCGGCCTCGGAGACCGGGTCGGGATCTCTGCGGTGGATGTCGGCAGCGGCGAGGAAATCTTCGGTCATCACGACGACCTGGCGCTCAATCCCGCAAGCAACATGAAGCTCGTCACCGCGGCCGGGGCGCTCCTGCGGCTCGGCGCGGACTTCACCATGCTGACCGGGCTCTACGGCCGCGTCGAGGAGGACGGGCTCGTTCGGGAGCTGTACCTCCGAGGCTTCGGCGATCCCGGCCTGCGCATGAGCGACCTCGTCGAGCTCGCCGAAGGGCTCGCGGACCGCGGCGTGCGGCGCGTGCAGACGGTGGTGGTCGACGGGAGCTACTTCGATACGCAGTACCTGCCTCCCGCCTTCGACCAGCAGCCGGACGAGGTCGCGAGCTTCCGCGCGCCGGTGGCGGCCGTGTCGGTCGAGCGGAGCGCCTACGACCTGCGCGTGATCCCGGGCGCCGAGCCCGGCGCGGCGGCCCGTGTGCGCCTCGCCGCCGCGGGCTACTTCGATCTGCACGACGAGATCACCACGAGCGAGGGCGGCGCGCCCAACGTGATCGCCATCCAGCGCGGCGACGGGGAGACCATGGAGCTGCGCCTGCGCGGCACGGTGCCGGCCGGCATCCTGGGGGTGACCTATCGCCGCCGCGTCGAGCGCCCCCTGCCCTACGCGGGCCACGCCATGAACGAGGCGCTGTCGCGGGCGGGGATCCGGGGCGGCGGCCGCGTGCGCATCGGTGATACGCCGGACGACGCGCCGCTCCTCACCGCCCGACGCTCGGCGCCCGTCTCGGAGCTGATCGGCGCGATGGGCAAGGACAGCGACAACTTCACCGCCGAGATGATGCTCAAGGTGCTGGGCGCCGAGCGGAGCCGCCCCGGCTCGAGCGAGAGCGGCGCCGCCGTGCTCGCGGAGGTCCTCCACGAGGCGGGCGTGCCCGAGGGCGAGGCCACCCTCGTCAACGGATCGGGCCTGTTCGAGGGCAATCGGATCGCCGCCTCCCACCTGACGCGCCTCCTCCGACACGTGTACGCCGATCCCGGCGCCCGGCCCGAATATCTGGCGCACCTCGCGGTCGGGGGCGTCGACGGCACGCTGCACCGGCGCCTGTCCGACCTACCCCGCCCGCGCATCGTGCGCGCGAAGACGGGCACGCTGAACGACGCCATCGCCCTCAGCGGCTACGTCATCGGCCCCGAGCCCGACCGGGCGGTCGCCTTCAGCTTCCTCGCGAACGGCATCCGCGGGAGGCAGGGCGAAGCCCGCCGCACCGCCGACGACCTCGTCCGCGCCATCGCCGAGCACCTGTGGCGCGAGTAGCCCCCAGGCGCACCGGCGAGTTGCATTGGGACCTGTCCCCGATGCAAGTGCCGGAGGGGCGTCCGGCTACTCTCGGATCTGGCGGCGGATCTTGGCCAGGGCCTGCTCCTGGAGCTGGCGGATGCGCTCGCGGGAGAGGTTGTACTTGTCGCCGATCTCCTTGAGCGTGAGCTCGTCCTCGTCGTCGAGGCCGAAGCGCCAGCGCAGGATGCGCGCCTCCATCGGCGTCAGCGTGTCGAGCAGGCGGCGCACCTCGTCGCACCAGCGGCGGTTGTCGAGCTGCTCGAACGGCGTCGGGATGTTCTCCTCCTCGAGGAAGTCGATGAACTTCCGGCCGTCCTCGTCGTTGACGGGGCGGTCGAGCGAGAACGGGGTCTCGGCCCAGTAGCCCTTGATCTTCTCGAGCTTCTCGGCCGCGATGCCCGTCTCGCGCTCGAGCTCCTCGTTGGTCGGCTCCTTGCCCGTGCGGGTGGCGATGGCCTGCGTCGCGCGCGCGACGCGGTTGTAGGTGTCGAGCATGTGCACGGGGATGCGCACGGCCCGGCCCTTGTCCGCGAGCGCGCGGCTGATCGCGTGCCGGATCCACCACGACGCGTACGTGCTGAAGCGGTATCCGCGGTTGTGGTCGAAGCGCTCCACGGCCTTCATGAGGCCGATGTTGCCCTCCTGGATGAGGTCGATGAGCGGCAGCCGGCCGCGGTTGTAGCGGCGCGCGATCGATACGACGAGCCGCAGGTTCGCAGCGACGAAGCGGTTCTTCGCGTCGAGCTGCGCCCGGCGCCCGTGGCGCACCGCCTTGAGGTACGTCTGGAACGCGGGCGTGACGCGCACCTCGTCGCCGAGCATGTCGCGCTCCTCGGCGTACTTGCCGGCGAGCCGGTGCACGGCGCGGTCCGACTCCTGGACGAAGATGCGGTCGCTGTCGAGCTCGCGGAGCGTCTTCGACAGCTCCTCGACGCACGCGTCCCACCGGGACTGGTTGCGCTTGCCGAGCTTGCCTCGGCGGGCGCCCTTGGCGAGGCGGCGGAGCTGCGCGAGCTCCGCGGGCTGCTCCTCGAGGTGCAGGTCGAGCACGCAGCCCACCGTCTCGAAGGCGGGCACGTACGACAGGAGCGCCCGCCAATAGGCGATCTCGAGGCGCTCCACCTCCTGCGCCGCGGCGATCTCCTCCTGCGGCGTGAGCACGCGGTGGGTGGCCATCTCGCGGAAGTAGCGCGACAGCGTCGAGTCCCCGCCGCCATGGCGCTCCATCTCCTTGAGCGCCTTCTGCGCGTCGAGGTCGGCCTTGCGAAGCTGCTCCTCGCTCGGCTCGTCCTCGCGAGCGCGAGCCTGGGCCGGCGTCTCCTCCGCCGCGGCCTCCCGGGCCGCCGCGCGGGGCTTCCGGGCTGCCTGTGCTCCTCGCTTCGCCATGGTCTCGCGCCTCCTCTCCTGCAAGCTATCGGTGCCGGCGGTGGGGTCCTTAACCGTGGGGTCCCCGTCCCCTATTCCCTTGGTCGCCCGGGACGCCGATTTGTTTCGAGCCCGGCTGCGGGTGGCCTTGGGGGAGGACTTGACGGAAGAAGGTGCACGTACCGTGCCGCGCCGGGTGGCAGACTCGACCGCCGTCCGGCGTCGGGGAGTGCGGCCGCTGGCGGCGGCCTTGCGGGCGCGAGAACGGGTGGCTTTGGGCTGCTGCATCGGGGAAAATGTGGGGTCGCTGAACCGGAAGGAGAGGAGGAGCTACTTTGGGGCAGGTACCCTGGGGTTCAAGGCCTCCACCCTAGTTGATGAGCGCGCTCGGTCGGCTGTTTCGTCTGTTGAGACCCCGCTTTTTCGCTGGGCTTTTGGTGCTTCTCGCCATGGTCCTCACGTCGGCTACGACCGCGCTCTATGCGTGGCTCGCGGGCCCGGCGATCGGCGCAATCTACGGAGCCGCTGGTGGCAACGCGCCGAGCCACCCGGACATTCCGATCGTGGGGACGCTCGAGGACCCGACGGTCGGGGTGGCCCTGGTCTGGGCGGGGTTGCTGGTCACCATCACGGGGGTGCGAGGCCTCGCTTCGCTGGCGCAGACGGTGTGGCTCGCCCGGCTGCAGCTCGACGTGGTGCGGGATCTGCGGGTCGCCGTCTACGAGCACCTCCTGTCGGTCGTGCCCAGCGCCCTGGTTTCGCATGGAAAAGGGGAGCTGGGCGCGAGGGTGGCGGGCGACGTACAGCAGATCGAATCGCTGATCAACATCGCGATCGCCCCGCTCGCCCGCAGCCTGATCACGGCGCTCGCCCTGGGCGCGCTGCTCATCCAGCTCGATCCGCTCCTCGGCGCCCTGGCGCTCGCCGGCGTTCCGCCCGTCCTGTGGGCGATCCTCCGGTACACGCGGCGGACCCGCGAGGCCTTCCGGCGCTCCTACGAAGAGCAGTCCCGGATCGCCGGAAATGTCGCAGAGACCGCCGGGATGGTGCCGCTGGTGCGTGCCTACGAGGCCGAGTCGCGCTCCTCCCGCGCCTTCGAGGCGCAGGCCGACCGGGCGCGCGCGACGGCCCTGCGCGCGCGCCGGACCGCGGCGCTCCTCGGACCGGTCGTGTCCATGATCGGCGCCCTCGCCGTCGGCGCGACGCTCGTCGTCGCCGCGCTGCGCGTGCAAGCAGGCGAGATTCCGGCAGAAAGCTACGTCTCGTTCTTCGCGGCGCTCTTCTTCCTCTACCGTCCCGTGCAGGCCCTCGGGGGCGCGGCGGCGTTCGCGTCGAGCGGCCTCGCGGCGCTCGACCGGGTGGGCGATCTGCTCGACATGGAGCGGCAGGCGGACGATCCGCCCGATGCCGTCCGGCTGCCCCCCATGCGCGAGCACCTCGAGCTCTCCGGCGTTCGCGTCGCCTACGGGGACCGGGAGGTCCTCCGAGGCGTGGATCTTCGCGTGGGGCGCGGCGAATCGGTCGCGATCGTCGGCCCGAGCGGCGAAGGCAAGACGACCCTGCTCCTCACGCTGCTCGGGATCGTGCGGCCGACCGAGGGCGAGGTGCGCATCGACGGGCAGGACCTCTCTTGCGCAACCTGCGCAACGGCGCGCGCACAATTCGCGTGGGTGCCGCAGGAGCCGCTCCTGTTCGCCGACAGCGTCCTCGCCAACATCGCCCTCGGCGAGGACGTGCCCGACCGCCCAAGGGCCGAGCAGGCCGCGCGCGCGGCCGGCGCCCACGCGCTGATCGAGGCCCTGCCGGACGGCTACGACACGGTCCTGCCGGAGGGTGGTGCGAGCCTCTCGGTGGGCCAGCGACAGCGGCTGTGCATCGCGCGGGCGCTCTACCGCGAGGCGCCGATCCTGCTGCTCGACGAGCCCACCGCGGCGCTCGACGGAGCGGCCGAGGCCGAGCTCGGTGAGACCATCGAGGGGCTGCTCGGCGAGCGCACGGTGATCCTGGTGAGCCACCGCGACAGCACGATCGAGCGCGCCGACCGGGTAGTCGTCCTCGAAGAGGGGCGGGTCGTCCGGCAGCGTCCGGGCCGGGCTGCGCCGTCACTCGAGGCACGACCCTGACATCCATGTCATGGTGCGGCGCAATCCGATGCGTACTTCGCTGATCGCAGCGCTCTTGTGGGGAACGGTGTGCGGGGTCGCCTCGGCCTCTCCGCTGCCGGTGGACGAGACCGTGCGGGTCGGCCGGCCGCCGCGGCCGGTCGCGCTGCGGGTCGACGTGACGGAGGGAGGCGCGCGAGTCACCGTCGGGCGCGGCCCGAACGCGGCCGAGCACGTGCTGCACCTGCGCGAGGCGCGCGAAGCGACGGTGGAGAGCGTGACGCTCGGCGAAGGCGGCGCGGTCGCGATCGTGCGCGTCGAGGGCGACGGCCGGGCCGCGGCGCTCGTCGCGGGGCGCACGCGGCCGGAGGTCGTGTGGGTCGGACGCCTCGACGCGCACGGCGATCCGGGCGAGCGGCGCCGGGACGTGCTCGAGGTGGCGGACCGGACCGGCGACGGCCAGGCCGACGTGATCGTGGGCACGAAGTCCGAAGCCACGCACATCTGCGGGCAGACGGAGACCCTCCTCGCGCCGCGCGCCGTCGATCCTCGCAGCCTCGCGCTGCGTCCGGTCGCGCTCCGCAGGCTGCCCCAAGGGACCGATCAGCTCGAGCTCACCGCGGTCGCCGAGTCGCCCGGGCCCGACGGAGCGCCGGTCCTCGAGGCGGTGCACTTCACCGCGACCTCGAGCAGCGCGGGCGCCTCGGACGACCCCTCGCTCGTGCCCGCTCCGGTCGCGCTCTCGGACGGCGCGCCCGAGACGGCCTGGCGCGAGGGCGCCGGCGGCGACGGGCGGTGGGAGTTCGCCACCGCGCGGCTCGCGGCCGGGCGTCACCGCGTGCGCGCGTTCGCGATCACGGTCGCGCCCACGGCGGCGGGCGCGGCGCCGCGGCGGCTCTGGCTCGTCGGCGACGAGGGCCCGCGGCTGCATGTGAGCGTTCCCGAGGAGCTCGCGCGGCGGCCCGGAGCGCGCGTGTGGGTCGTGCCCCCGGCGCCGCTCGAGTGGCGCTGCGTCTCGGTGGTCCTCGACGAGGCCTGGCCCGCCGAGGGCGGCGTCACGGCGATCGCGGAGATCGAGGCGTACACCGACCTCGACTTCGGCGAGGGCGTGGACGCGCTGCTCGAGGAGCTCGTGGCCGACG
>JBDIVX010000259.1:0-7350 GCA_039794305.1 Candidatus Neutrinellum sp. | reverse complement strand
GCCGCACGTCTTCTCCGCGCATCGCGCCCTCCGATGCGCGCAGCGGATCACGTCCGGCCACCGCCCGCAATGCCGTCGTGCAAGCGATCGGAATTGCTTAACCTTCAGCTAAACAGGGCACGCATGCAAGTGATGGTCGACGGCAAGCAGGAGCCCCTGTCGCCGATCGGCACTGGAGGGCGCCGCCGCTAGCAGAAGTAGCAGTACACCGATGGCCGTGGCCGGTCCGATCCGGGAGAATGTGCCTATCACATCGCGACCTGCACGGTTGCCATGCCTGGTAGCGTTCATCACCGCTCTCCTTTTCGTCATGCGAGGTCCCCCTTAACCTGCCGCAGCTGCAGCCACCGGTTGTACGCAGCGCACCAGTGGCAGGTCAAGCGGACTGACCCCTAACTCAGACGTTCGGGGAACCAGGAGTGCTCCTTTGCACACCTTTCCCTCTCCCCCCTAGGGGTGAGTCCGCTGTCGCAGCACACACCCTCGAATGGGGACGGGCAACTTCCAGCGACGTACCGATCACGCGCCGTTATCGGCATGAGTCGGGAGCAGTTGCGTCCTACGACGCTAGTTGCTCGAAGCTGAGCGCTCCAACAGGCCGGCGGAATGATGCTTGTCAACCGTTTCTGGCAACTTGCTGCCGACTCCGTCCGGATCGCGACTGGATGATCGTGCCCCTCGCGCGCGCAGCACTGGCTCGCAACCCATCAACACGAGACGCGGGACCGGTTCCGGCCGGAGCGGGACTAGGCGAGCTGGGTCGCATCGCGGCCTAGGCATGTTCAGGCGCCGCTACCGGAGTCGTGCCTAGGCCGGCGCGCCAACGCCCGGTCGCTTGACTAGAGCCCTATGCCCGTCTGGTTGACGCAACTGGCTCGCCGGCTGGCCGATACTGCCGCATGCCCCCGAGCCTGCTCGAGCGCACCCTCATCGAGGTCTGCGATGCGTGTCGAGCGCGCGGCGACCACGCCGGTGCATCTGCTGTGCAGGAGCAGCTCAATGAGCTTCCAGAGCGTCGAGGCCGAGTCGCCCCTAGGCTACCGCCGGGAACGCCGACACAGGTACCGGAGCGGCGCGCGACCGGCCGCAAGCCTGGGCGCGGGTAGCTCCCTCGCGGTCTCCGGCGGAGACTACTTCTTCGCGCGAGCCCGGGCGTTGCCGCCCTTGCGCGCTGCCTTCTTCGTCCCCGACTTCCGGCCCGCGGACTTCCGCTTCGTCGTCCCCTTCTTCGCCGCCCCCGCTGAGAAGTACCTCGAGGCCCGCTTCTCGCCCTCGCGCCGAATCGCCTTCTCGTCGACGAGCTGCTTCATCGGCCGCTGAAGCTCCTTGGTCCCGCACTTCAGGCCCGTAGCGATCTCCTCGATGCGTTGGCCAGGGTTCTTCTGAACGTAATCGCGGAGACGCTTGGCGGCGCTCGCGAGCTGCTCCGGACTGCGCCGTACGCGGGTCTTGGTGGCCGCCTTCGCCGCCTTCCCGTTCGTGGCCTTGGCGCGGGCAGGCTGGCCCTGCGCCGCTGTGGCAGGGCCTCTCCCCTTGCCGTTCATCGACTTGCGGTGCGGCGCAGGAGCCGGCGTCGCGGTCGGAGCCTCAGCCCCCACCAGGGCCTGGCTCACGACGTCCGCGGCGGTCTGCCGGACGAGCACCGACAGCTCGTCAGTCAGCTCGGCGATGAACGCGCGCACCCGCTCCTCGACGACGGGACGTACTCGCTGCTCGATTTGGCTGTTGATGGAGGTCATAGGGGGTTCCCCTTCGTAGCAGAGGCTAGCCGGCATGTCACCCTACCGGGTGACAACACAGGCGTTCAGTGGTTCGCCTCTGGATGCGTCCAGTGGCGCGGCCTCCTTGTGCTCAGGCTTGACGGGGACAAGGCCCCAGGGGGCAGTGCTCGGGACTGACGCCTACTCGGCGTCGACGCCGGGACGTCCGCGGCGCGGGTCTCGGTCGTGCAGAAGGCGGCTCGACCACGCCGCGCCGGCGCCGCCGCCGGAAGGGCGTCTCCTGCCGGCACTGCGAGGGAGCCGACACGGGTCCGCCTCGCGATTCAGTCGACCACGATCGAGGCGTTGGCGGCTGCGCCTTGACGAAGGAGGTGCGCTCGCAGAGCTTCGCGGTGGAGTTGCCGGGAAGAAGCGGGGCAGCTCCAGACCGCGACGGTGGCGGGGGAAGTGGAAGGTTGGGTGGAAGGTGGGTCCCGCCCCAACTGGAAAGGCCGGTCGAGCTTCGCTCCAACCGGCCGTGAGTGCTTAGCTTTTTCTAGAGCGGGAAATGGGATTCGAACCCACGACTTCAACCTTGGCAAGGTTGCACTCTACCACTGAGTTATTCCCGCAAGAGGGTGGGGGATCTAGGCCAGGCGCGGCGGGCTGTCAAGGGGAGCCGAAGACGGCCCAGCCCGGGCCCTCGGGCAGGCGCCGGACCTCGAGGCCGGCCTCGGCCGGGGGCTCGCCGAACGCCGTCAGGCGGAGGTGGACGGTGGCGCGGTCGTTCGCGGGGCCTTCGGGGCCGTCGGTGGCGATGTGCTCGAGGCGCAGCCCGCCGTGGGTGACGAGGAGGAGGGTCTCGCCGACGTTGTCCTGGACGGCCCAGGGGGCGTACAGGCGGTTCAGATCGAGCGCCAGGTCGACGGCCTCGGCGCGGTCGCCACGCTCGACGGCCTCCTCGAACAGGGCGGGCAGCGAGGCCAGGCGCTCGCCGATGGCCAGGAGCTCGACGCCCTCGCCGCGGTCGCGCAGCTCGTAGGTCGACGTGCCGAGGCGCTTCACCACGTCGTCGGGCGTGATCGCGGTCGCGTCGAAGGGGGCGCCGAGGATGAGCGGGCGCTCTCGGTCCGGTTCGCGCGCGACGACGAAGCCGACGCAGTCCTTGCGTCGCGTCAGCTCGCCCTTCGGGTCGAACGCGGGCCAGACGATCACGAGCGCGCGATCGCCGGCGTCGAATTGCAGGAGCGGGACGAGGGTCCAGCCGTCGACGCGCCAGTGCCGCCCGACGACGGCGAGGATGTCCGGATCGACGGGCTCGGGGGGAGCCTCAGGCGCGGCGACCGCGGGCTCGGTGGGCGCCGGCACGTCGGCCGCGGGAGCCGGCTTGCCCAGCGCTTTCGGCGAGACCAGGACCGGCACGGGTCGCGTGGACCGGGGCGCCGCGCCGGCGCCGCAGGCCATCAGCAGGGGGACCGCGATCGGCGCGGCGGCACGGAGGAGACCCACCACGTCTCGATCGATAGGTGCCCCCGACCCGCCGACAACGGAGGCAGCCGTGCGGTGCACGGTTGCCACGGCGAGGCCGGCGCGCATGTAGTGGGTATGAAGGCCCGGTTCCAGACCCTCTGCCTCGCGCTCGCGGCCCTCGGCCTCGCGGCGTGCAGCAGCGCAACGGTTCAGCAGTACCCGACCAACGCGAGGGACCAACAGGAGCGCCAGACCGGCCAGCCCTCCCCCGACTCGGTGCAGCGCACCCAGCCTCCGCCGGAGACGACCGGCCCCCTGCCGGCGGACGAGCTCTCCGGCGAGCAGGTCGAGCCGCTATAGCGGTCGAGCTACTCGTAGCGGACGCCGTCGGCGGGGAGCAGGCGGGCGGCCCACCAGCTCGGGATGAGCGTCGCGCTCATGCAGATCACGATGGCGATGAGGATCGTCACCAGGAACTCGAACACGCTCGTCCGCACCGGCAGGTGATCGATCAGGTACACCTTGGGATCGAGCGGGAACTCGTAGGCCGCCAGGTACCAGACCACGCCGCCGCCCAGCACGAGGCCGATGAGCGTCCCGAGCAGGCCGATCACCGAGCCCTGCACCATGAAGATGCCGAGGATGGACGAGTCCTTCGCGCCCATCGCCTTGAGGATGGCGATCTCGCGCTTCTTCTCGAGCACCACCATGATGAGCGTCGCGATCACGTTGAAGGCCGCGACGACGATGATGGTCGCGATGACCAGGCTCAGCATGATCTTCTGGATCTCGAGCGCGGTGAACAGGTTGTGGTTGAGCTCCTCCCAGTCCATCGTGTGGAAGGGTCCGCCGCCGAGCTCGCGCTCGAGCCGATCGGCGATCTGCGGCGCCTTCTCGAGATCGTGGAGCCGGATCTCGACGCCCGTCACCGTGTCGCCCTGATCGAAGAACGACTGCGCCTCGTAGAGGTCCACGTAGACGAGCCGCGTGTCGTACTCCTGGAAGCCCGCCTCGAAGATGCCGGTGACGCGGAACTCTCGGCTGCGCGGTGTGCGCGCCTCCGGTGCCCACAGGCTCGTGTCGAGCCCGGCGAGCGGGCTGATGACCCGCACGCGGTCGCCGACCTCGATGCCGAGGTTCTTCGCGAGCGTCGCGCCGACGACGATGCCGGGCAGCTCCTCCGAGGGAACCTGCGGCTCGGCCTGCTCCGCCTCCTCGGCGAAGATGTCCGACTCCTGCTCGTCGGTCGGCAGCTCGCTCGTGTCGAGCTCGTCGAGGATCGCCTCCACCTCCTCGGGCGTCGGCACCTCCACCTCGGGGAGCGGCTCGATCTCGTCCTCGGCCTCCGCGACCTCCTCTTCGCCGCCGTCCCAGATCGGCGTCCACTCCGCCGCTTCCTCGTCCTGCGCGTCGGTGCCGGCGTCGGCGAAGAGGGGATCGCGGCCGCCGCTCTCGGCGATCTGCTGCCGCAGCCGCTCCATCTCCTCGTCGCTCATCCCGGCGTCCGGGACGTCCTTGTCGCCGTCGTCCTCCGAGGTGAGATCCTGGAGGAAGCGGTCGAGGTCCTGCCCCTCCTCCTCCTCGCCCGCGAGCTGATCCGGCCGGAGCGGAGGGCGCGCGCCCTCGCGGCGCAGCCCCTCGAGAGACCCGGCGGTCATCTGGCTCGGCAGATCGAGGACCGTCGGCATGGCCTCCGGATCGACGCCCTTGACGAGGATGCCGCTCAGTCGGTCGCCCTTGGCGAGCATCATCTCGTTGATGACGAACGGCCCGGCGCCGGCCACCTCGGGCATCTCCATCGCGAGCGAGATGACGTCCCGGTACTCGTCGAAGTCGAGCCCGTACTTGAGGACGAGCACGTGGGCGTTGACCCCGAGGACCTTGTTCCGGAACTCGTCCTGGAACCCGCTGGTGATGCTGAGGACCGCGAGGAGCGCCGCCACGCCCAGCGCCACGCCCGTGACGGCGATGACCGTGATCACCGAGACGGTCGATCGCTTCTTCGATCGCAGGTACTTGAGCCCGATGCGGAGGGCGTAGCTCATCGGCTGGGCGCTCGTATCACAGGGGTCAACCGGGGGCTACCCGGGTCTGTTCCCGCGCCACGGGGTAAGGCGATGTAGGGCCTTTTCATCCGGATTCGTAGGATCTCCGCGCCGCGCGTCAACTGGCCGCCGGGCGCGAGGGCCGCTATCCTCTCGTCTGGTAGTGATGCTTCTTGGCTTGCGTCTCGGGATGGCTGCGCTGTCGGCCCTCCTCCTCGCGTCCGGGTGCGCCGGCGACGCGACGGGGTCCGACCCCGACGCGGGAGGCCCGCCGACCGACTCCGGCGTCGAGCCGGCGTACACGCTCGAGCTGCTCAGCGATCCGTCGCTCCCTCTCGCGTTCGGCGAGGAGGGCTTCTTCGCCGTCCGCTACCTCGACGACCGCGGCAGCCCGATCACGGGCGCCACCGTCGGGCTCGCGCTCGTCGGGCGCGCGCACGACAGCTCGCTCGACGCGCTCGAGGCCACCACCGACGCCGAGGGCATCGCCACCGGCAACGTCCTCGCGGGTCGCGTGGCCGCCGCGTTCCGGGTGCGGCTGACCGCCGAACGCGCCGTCCCCGTCCACGTCGACGTGGCGGTGAGCGACGTCGGGTTCGGCGGGCTCCGGGTGATGGTGTCGTACGACGGCGAGCGGAGCATCGCCGAGCGCGCCGTGGACGTCTACGCCGGCGCATCCTGCACCGAGGACCGGACCTTCCACGATCCCGGCGACCGCACCAAGGTCCTGCCGGAAGGCGAGATCGAGGCGCGCTTCGTGGCGCTTCCGGCCGGTATCTCCTACGCCGTCGTGGCGCGCGGCCGCGGCCCGAGCGGCGAGATGCTCGCCTGGGGCTGCACCGACGGGGTGGCGGTCGAGGTGGACGCCGAGGCGGACGCGCTGGTCTCCATGCGCGACCTCGACCTCGTGGTGGACGGGACCTACTCGGTCGAGGTCCAGCTATCGGCAGACGCGCCGCTCGGCACCATGGCAGCCGAGGTCGGGACCGCGGGCGCGACGGCGATCGCAGACGCGGGCGGGGACGGCGCGTTCGTCCTCGACGCGCTGGAGAGCATGCTGCGCGACTCGGGCAGCGTCACCGCCGCCGACGACCTCGCTGCCCAGCGGGACGAGCTGGACCCGTCGCTCGCCCTGCGCTTCGAGACCGAGGGCGTCGGCCCGTCGGTCGCGGTCGACTCCCTCGCCGCGCTCGTCGAGGCCCGCGCGGAGGTCGTGGCGCTGACGGGCACGCTGGCCGTCGCGGACGCGGTGCCGGCCTGGACGATGAGCGCGGTGAGCACGATCGCGGGTGATCCGGACGCCGCGCGCCTGGCCGTCGATCTCGGCGCGCTCGGCGTCGAGCCGACGGCCGACCTCGGCGCGACGTGGCTGCTCGAAGAAGACGCCATGCAGCTCGACGAGCTACGGGTCGGGCTCCCGCTCGGGTCGGTCGGCCTCGGCGTCCTCGCGGCGCTCGCGGACGAGCGGCGCGTCGACGGCACCGCGGGGCTCATGCTGGCGAGCGCAGGGTGCGGCGTGTTCCAGGCGTGGGCCGCCGAGCAGCCCGTCATCGCCGGTGCGTGCGACGACGCCTGCGTGCTCATGGCATGCAAGGACGCTTTGGAGCGGGCCGCGGCACCCGTCGAGGCCGCGCTCATGTCGCTCGACGCCGAGCGGTCGGTGGTCACCGTGGCCGGCCGCGTCGAGCTCACCGACACGGAGGGCGACCGCCGTGTCGACTCGCTCCTCGGAGAGTCGCTCGGGGGCCTGTGGAGCCCGCCGGACGGCACCGGCGGCGACGCCATCGAAGCGAGCCTGAGCGGCGCCCGGATGATCGAGTAGGCTCGAGCCCCGTGTCCCGGGAGCGCTACCCACTCGAGGCCGCGCGAACGCTGCGCGAGCAGGAGCTCGAGGCCGCGCAGGCGGAGCTCGCGCAGCGCACCGCCGCCCTCGCCGAGGCCGAGGCCGGGGTCGAGCGGGCCGCGGCCGCCGTCGAGGCACACCGGCGCGAGACGGCGGCGGTCGCGGAGCAGGAGGCGCGCCGGGATGCGCTCGGAAGGAGCGCCGCCGAGATGCTCGGCGCCCGCGACTACCTCCGCCGCAGGCGCGCCGAGGAGGACGGGCTCCGCGACCGGGTGCACGAGGCCGAGGCCCG
>JBDIVX010000258.1:0-7388 GCA_039794305.1 Candidatus Neutrinellum sp. | reverse complement strand
CCTCGCGCTCGTCCTTGGCCTCGAGCTGCACGGGCCGTGGGTCCTTCGTCTTCCTTGCCATGCCTTCCGTTAACACGGGGCCAACGAGATTAACAGGCCCAAACGCTCAGCCCGTGATCTGCACCCGATGTAAATGCGGCTCTGTGCGAGCCGGACATCAGCGATGCCGCAATCATAGTGATCGCACGGCTCGAGACGAAGATCCCCGCGCTTGCGCGAACAAGCGGATTGGACTGTGCTCTCGAGCGCCTGCAAGACGAGGACGCGACACTCGCAACGGTCCTCGATGCGTACCGGCGCGCAGGGCTTCCACCTTCGGACGCCTGGGATCGGTGGCGGCAGCGTGCCACGGATCCCGGGATTCAGCGTCGGTTTCTGCCTTGGGGGGACGAGCCTCCCGAGCGGACTGCACAGGGTACCGAGATCGCTCCAGGCGTCGAAGTGCTGAACAATAGAAGGAGGCCATGATGCGTACTGCGATATCGTTCATTGCTGTCTCGATTACCGTCTTTTTCGCCACCGTACCGAACGCGCGTGCCGACCAGATCGTCATTGGCCAAACCAGCCACGGGGGAAAGACGTCCCAGTGGATCTGCCGCGACGGCGTGTACACGGACATCGGGACATCAGCCGGAACGGCACTCGACGACGACTACGCGGTCCACGGCAGCAGCGGTAGCGATGGGATCGAGGTCATTCGCTCCAATCGTTCGATCACTGGGGACTGCGCGGGTAGCTGGAGTGCCCTGCAGTACGGTACGCACTACCTCGACGTCTACGGTGACGGGGGTAACGACAATGTGTTCGGCGGTGCCGGCAATACGTTCAGCTTCGGCGGCGCTGGCAACGACTTCGTCGTGAACTACTCCAGCATCGGGAAGGCCCAAGGGGACGACGGTTCCGACATCGTGTTGGGCCTCGATGGCTCGGGCGACGTGCTCTACGGCAACGCGGGAAGCGACTGTCTCGAGGACTACAGCGGGAGTTGGCTCATCTACAACTGCGGCCCCGACACGGACTATCGAGCGAATGGTTCGAGCGGGACCTCGTACTGCGAAAACCCAATTGCCTGCTGCTTCTGCTGACGGGCGATGGCTGTGCGTTCCCGCCGGACGTTGCTCTGGTCTCTCGGGCTGATCATGCCGCTCGTCGCCGCTTGCTCTTGCGGCGAAGAGAGCAGAGAGGAGCTCGATGGCGGGTTTTCCGGGGATGCGGTCCGGCCTCGCGACGCCGCGCTGCCGTGCCGCGACCAGCGCGTGGCGCTCCGGGACATCGACACGCATCTGCTAGAGATGGTTCCGGAGCGTCGCATGGCGCGGGCTGCGGCGGACGGCTCGTCGCTGGTGCTCGCGTGGCAGGACGTGCTCGGCTACGAAGACGAGCGGTGGCGCGGCGCGCGCGTCTCGGATCCCCGACATCCCGTGGCGGAGCCGCTGCCGCCGTTCCCCATGCCGGGCGTCGTGACGATGTTTCCGATCGACGCCGGGGTGAGGATCGTCTTGCGATCGAATCTCCGCTTGGGTGAGCCCGTGAACGACGGCGCCATGGCGATCGCCGACCTGGCATCTGACGACACCTTCGGTCCGATGGTGCCGTTCGAGCTTGGAACCGCGCGGGTGTTCGGCGGCAGCGCATGTGATGGTCTCGACGCGGTTGGCTTCTACTCCCTGGAGGAGGGCACGGGCGATCAGCGCGCGTTGCTGTTGCTGGACACGACCGGCGGCACTCCGCAGGAGTACGAAGAGATACCCTGGCCCGGCGCGTGTCCGGTCGGCACCCGTCCCGAGCTCCTCGGCTGCGCCAGTAGCGGGGAAATCGTGTCGCTCCTCGCGCGCCCCTGCATGGGGCCACCGGCCGTCGCGCGGTGGCGGGCGGACGAGGGCACACCGCTCGGCAACCCGATCGCGCTGGGCTCGGGTGCCGAGTCGCAGAGCGGGCTCGCCGTGGTGGGGCCTTCCGGGCAACTCGTGTTCTTCGTGCTCGGAGGCGATGAAGCCCCCGAAGCGCGTGCCTATCGGGTCGTGGGCGGGAGCGCGGAGCCCATGGCCCGGCGGCGGCTCGATGATCCCTTCGGCGTCCCGCACGTGCGAGTGATCGGTGCGTTCACCATCGATGCCCGGATCGTGCTCGTGTACCGGCAGCCGGAGTATGGTGAGAGCGCCGTGCTGTCCGCCATCGGGTTCTCGGAGGACGCCGGCTTCGAAGACCCGGTCATCGTCGGGGACACCTGGTGCGGCAAGGAGCCCGGTGCCCAGGCACAGGAGCTTCCGACGGGCGCGTACCTCCCGTGTGCCCGCGTTGGTGCCGGTCTCGGGTTGCTCGCGATGTGCGAAGGCGAGGAGCGATGAGGCGCGCTCCGTGGATCTGGGGGCTCCTCTTGTTCGCGTGCAGCGAGTCCCATGGCCCGGGTGGCGTGGACGCCGGGCCTCACGCGATGGACGCGCCGGCCGAGGATGCCGGTCCGGACGCCGCCGGCCCGTCGCTGGCACCTCGGTGCGCCTCGCCCCCGCCTGCCTGCGTCGGCGTGGGCACGCAGACGACGTTGGCAGTGAGCGACATCGGGGAATTCACGCTCAGCCTCGCACCCTCTCCCAGAGGTCCGGTTGTCTTGTTCACGGCGCTCGACACGGTCTCGGATGCGTTTCCTGCGCGTGCGCAGGTGCAGCGCCTCACGGGGACCGGAGCTCCGCTGGGTGAGCCCATCTTGCTGTCAGGCACGCGCTACCAGGCGGCGGGGGTGGACGCGAGCGGGGATCTGATCGCGCTGCCGGACGGCTCGGTGCTCTCGGCGTTCAGCTTCCCGCGTTACTCCGAGATTCCCGCGTACGAAGGCTCCGACGCGTTCGTCTACCGCATCGTGGAGGACGGGGCGCTGCCGGTCGCAGGCCCCATGCAGACGGCCGAAGTGGGGGAAGATGAGTGCTGCCTCTTCGCCGACGCCGCGCTCGCCGTAGTGGAAGGCGCGGCCTGGGTCGTCTCCGCGACGAGGGAAGGAGTCGTCGCGAGCCCGATCTCCGATCCGGCGCGCGAGATCCGCGTCACGATGGAGCTCTCGGGCGGGCGGCTGCGCGCCGTCGCGATGGGCCCCGAGCTGATCGTGGCGTGGTCCCATCGTCCCGAGGGTATCTCGGGCTTCGAGACTCGTGTCGCGCGAATCGATACACGGACCGGCGAGCTGTCCGCCAGCACTGTTTTCGAGGGGCGCCCCGAGACCTTCTGGGACGCCGATCTGCTCGTCAGCCGCTCCTCGATCTTCGTGGCTCGGTTCGAGCGGGAGCCGGACGATCTGCGCGCCAGCCGTATCCGGGTCGCTCGCCTCGACGCCGCCCTGCGGCGGGTGGAACCGGACAGATGGCTGGACGGCTGGGGCGGCCTCGGGCCAGGCGGGATCGCGCTGGTGGACTGGCAGGACGGTCCGTGGGTGGTCTGGCAAGCGATCGACGCCCGGTATGGCGCCCCCGTCCTCTTCGCGGCGCCGCTTTCGAGCGATCCTTGTGGCTACGCGGTGGAGACCCCGCTGTCGATTCTCCCGCCCCGCTCACCGTTCGCCAACCCGACCGTCTTCGCCGCCGCAGATGGCGACACGCTGTGGATCGCAGCGGGTGACGTTCAGGGCCCGGGAACCATCGACGTGTACTCGGCTTCCTCGTGCGCCGACTGAGTGCTTCTCCCAGGATGACATCGCGTCACCCTCGGCTCAGAGCTGCGCTCGTTTGAGGAGCTGCGCGTTCACGGCGACGATGACGGTGCTCGCGGACATGAGCACGGCGCCGAGGGCGGGCGTCAGCAGGATCCCCCACGCGGCGAGCACGCCCGCGGCGAGCGGGATCGCGACGATGTTGTAGCCCGCGGCCCACCACAGGTTCTGCAGCATCTTGCGGTACGTGCTTCGGGAGAGGGTGACGATGCGGGGGATGTCGCGCGGGTCGGAGCGCACGAGCACGATGTGACCCGCCTCGACGGCCACGTCGGTTCCGGCGCCGATGGCGATCCCGATGTCCGCGGTCGCGAGGGCCGGCGCGTCGTTCACGCCATCGCCGACCATGGCGACCCGCTTGCCCTGGCGCTGGAGCTCCTGGACCTTCGCGGCCTTGTCCTCGGGCAGGACCTCCGCGAAGTACGTGTCGATCCCCAGCTCCTCGGCGACCGCCGCGGCCACCGCGCGGGCGTCTCCGGTGAGCATCGCCACCTCGATGCCCATCTCGTGCAAGGCGCGGACCGCCTCGCGGCTCTCGTCGCGGATCGCGTCCGCGACGGCGAAGACCGCCAGCGCCCTTCCCTCGCGCACGAGGTAGATCGCCGCCTGCCCGCGCGCCCCCGCCCGCTCGGCCGCCTCCTGCAGGGCCGCCGGTACCTCGACCTCCTCGCTTCGGAGGAGCGCGGGGCCGCCCATGTGGTACTCGACCCCCTCGACGGCGGCCGCCACGCCCTTGCCCGTGAGAGCGTGGAAGCCGCTCGCCGGCGGGACCTCGAGCTCCCGATCCTCGGCGGTCTCGACCACGGCGCGCGCGATCGGGTGCTCCGACTCGGACTCCACCGCGGCGGCGATGCGCAAGGCCGCCTCCTCCTCGAGGCCGCCGCCGACGGTCTGCTCCACGACCCGGAGCTTGCCGAGGGTCAGCGTGCCGGTCTTGTCGAAGATCACCGTGTTCAGGTTGCGGGCCTGCTCGAGGCCCCTCCGATCCCGCACCAGGAGCCCTCCCCGAGCGCCCAGCGTGGTCGAGATGGCGACCACGAGGGGGACGGCGAGCCCGAGCGCGTGGGGACAGGCGATGACGAGGACCGTCACGACGCGGATGATGGAGAAGTCGATCGTTGCGCCCAGGATCTGCCACACCACGAGCGTCACGATCCCCGATCCGATGGCGACGGCGGTGAGGAGCCGGGCTGCGCGGTCGGCGAGGTGCTGCGACCGTGACTTCGACTTCTGCGCGTCCGCCACGAGCCGCATGATCCCGGAGAGCTTCGTCTGCTCGCCGGTACCGGTGACGCGGACGCGGAGCGAGCCCTCGCCGTTGATCGTGCCGGCGATGACCTCCTCCCCCTCCCTCTTCTTCACAGGGCGGGACTCGCCCGTGATCATCGACTCGTCGACCTGGCTCTCGCCCCTGTGCACCACGCCGTCCGCGGGCACGCTCTCGCCCGGACGCACGAGGACGACGTCCCCGTCCCGGAGCTCGGAGGTGGGGACGCGCTCCTCCCCCCGATCGGTGATCCGCGTCGCCGTGTCCGGCAGCAGCTTCGCGAGCTCCTGCAGCGCGCCACGGGCCTGATGGATGGATCGCATCTCGATCCAGTGCCCGAGGAGCATGATCGTGACGAGCGTCGCGAGCTCCCACCACAGCGCCACCGCGTCGATGAGCCCGAGCTGCACGATCCACGAGAACGTGAAGGCGACCGAGATGGCGAGCGCGATGAGCGTCATCATCCCGGGCAGGCGCGCGCGCAGCTCACGCCACGCCCCCTGCAGAAACACCCACCCGCCCTGGAGGAAGACGGCCGTCCCGAGGACCGCGGGGATCCAGGCCGACCCGGGGAACACCGGCGCGCGGTACCGAAGGAGCTCCTGGATGTGCTCCGACCAGAACACCACGGGGAGCGTCAGGACGAGCGCGACCCAGAACTTGCGCCGGAACATCTCCGGGCTGTGCCCCGCGTGCTCGTCGTGTCCCTCGGGGCGCGCTTCAGCGCGGTCACGGGACTCGGCTGCCCCGGCAGGACCGCCGCGCGCGTGCAGACTGTCGTGACGAACGTGCTCCATCGGTGCTCAGCCCCGCGCCGTGCTCGCCCGTGGGAGCCTCTTGCGCCGTAGGCACCGCGCGGCGACCCGCCACCCCGTCCAGGCGTCCGAGGACGGTCGAGCCGGGGTTGGTCAGCGCCAACCCGCGGCCGCGAGCCCGGGCGGGGCCACGTCCGAGAGGCTGATCTGCAGCCGGACGGCGCGAATGAGGTCCGCCTCGGTGACCTCCTGGGCGAGGCGACGCACGGTGCGCATGGGCAAGGCCAGGGCGTCGGACAGCTCGGGTGTGCGGATGCCCGCCGCGGTGGCGACGTGGCACGCCGCCCGCCGGGCCCGCGTGACGGGTCGAGCGCGCCCGACGAGCTCCGGGCCCGCGGCGAGTGCGCGCGCCGCCGCGTCGGCGATGCCCATCGCTCCCGCGCGGCGAACTTGCTCCCGCGTCGCCTCCCGGAGAGAGCCCGGAGCGAGCCTCACGGCGACGTCGAGCTCCTCGCGGCGCAGGCGTGGGAGGATCTGGCGAATGCGCGGGCGGAAGGCGTCGAGCAGCCGCGCGCCGACGAGGTCCTGGTAGCAGCCGCCGGTCCACGATGCGGGCGGGGCGTCGATGCCGTGGTGCTCGAGCTGGTCGAGCAAGTACCCCACCGTGTTTCGCTGGTGAGACCGAGTCCTCAGCAGCCGGTGGTAGCGAAGATCGATCGGAGCGGCGGACAGGTGACCCAGGGCCCGGCGGAGCGCGCCGCCGAGGATCCCTATGCGCGCCTCGGGGGCGATGATCCACACGTGCACGTGACTGTCGACGACGACGAACATGGCGGCGGTGTCGCCGACCACGCGGTCGACGGTTCGCACCGCCGCGCGCATCAGCCGCTCGGTGGGGAACAGGGTCGCTCTATTGGAAGACGCGAGCGTGAGGTGAAGCTGATCCATGGCCCCCTCTCATCGGCCGCTCAGCGGCTTGGTTGCGCGCTCGTCCGTTTCGCGAGGGAGGATGGCCGCGATGCAGGGCCGAAATGGTGTCGATCGTGGAGGAAGGGGGGGCGTTTCGACCGGGAGGCGGCTGAAACGGCGGCGATCGTCGCGGAAGGGGGGCGTTTCGACCGGGAGGCGGCCGATACGGCGGCGATCGTCGAGGAAAGGGGGCGCTTCGACCGGGAGGCGGCTGAAACGGCGGCGATCGTGGAGGGAGCCGGGCGTTTCGACCGCGGGGCGGCTGAAACGGCGGCGATCGTGGAGGAAGGGGACCGTTTCGACCGCGAGGCGGCCGATACGGCGGCGATCGTGGAGGAAGGGGACCGTTTCGACCGCGAGGCGGCCGAAACGGCGGCGATCGTGGAGGAAGGGGGGCGTTTCGACCGCGAGGCGGCTGAAACGGCGGCGATCGTGGAGGGAGCCGGGCGTTTCGACCGCGGGGCGGCTGAAACGGCGGCGATCGTCGCGGAAGCCGGGCGTTTCGACCGCGAGGCGGCCGATACGGCGGCGATCGTCGTGGAAGCCGGGCGTTTCGACCGCGAGGCGGCCGATACGGCGGCGATCGTCGCGGAAGCCGGGCGTTTCGACCGCGAGGCGGCTGATACGGCGGCGATCGTGGAGGTGGAGGAAGGGGGGCGTTTCGACCGCGAGGCGGCCGAAACGGCGGCGATCGTGGAGG
>JBDIVX010000257.1:0-7629 GCA_039794305.1 Candidatus Neutrinellum sp. | reverse complement strand
GTGAGGACCCGGCCGACGAGGACGTGTGGGAGACGCTCACGCGTCTGGCGAAGAACCTCGACAAGCAGGACCGGCTCGCCGAGATCTACACGGCGGCCCTCGACGACATCAGCGTGGACGACCCGCAGACGGCGAAGCTCGCGTTCGTCGCCGGTCAGCTCCACGACGAGAGGACGGGGCGCCTCGACGACGCGGCGCGCCTCTACAAGCGCGCACTCGCGTTCGATCCGACCAACCGGGAGGCCTTCCGGTCGCTCGAGTCCGTCTACCAACGGCAGGAGGCGCACGAGAAGCTGCTCGAGCTCTACCGCGATCAGGTCCTGACCGCGACGAGCGACGACGAGCGCAAGGAGCTGCTCCACAAGAGCGCCCGCATCGAGGAGGAGGCGCTCTCGAACCGCGACGGGGCGATCGACCTGTACCGCGAGATCCTCGAGACCGATCCCCACGACGGCTCCGCGATCGACGCGCTCGACCGGCTGTTCACGTCTACCGAGCGCTGGCACGACCTCGCCGATCACCTCCGCCACCGCATCGACGTCTCCCGAGGCACGCCCGACGAGGTGAGCCTCGAGCACCGCCTCGGGCAGGTGCTCGCCCAGCGGCTCGACGACCGCACCGGAGCGCTGGACGTCTTCGAGGAGATCACGCACCGAGCGCCGGATCACGGGCCCACGATCGAGGCGCTCGAGACCATGGTGCGGGACGAGGAGGACCGCCTCCGCATCATCCAGATCCTCGAGCCGGTCTACCGCGGCGCCGACCAGTGGAAGAAGCTCATCGCGATCTTCGAGGCGCAGGTCGCGATGACGGACGATCCGGGCGACCGCGTGCGCCTGCTCGGCGAGATCGCGCGGCTGCACGAGGAGCGTGGAAACAGCCAGCCGCTCGCCTTCGGCGCGTGGGCGCGGGCCTTCGCGGAGGATCCGCACGACACGCAGGTCCGCGGTGAGATCGACCGCATCGCCGCCGATCTCGGGGCCTGGGACGATCTCGTCGCCGCCTACGAGCAGGCGCTCTCGCGCACGGACGACTCGCTCGTGGTCACGCAGTTGTTGGCCACCATGGCCCGGGTCCACGACGAGAAGCGGGGCGACCCGCGGTCGGCCATCGAGACCTACGAGCGGCTGCTCGAGCACGATCAGGACGACCCGAGCCCCCTCGACGCGCTCGAGGCGCTTCACACGATGGTGGGCGACTGGCGCGGGCTGGTGGACGTGTGCGAGAGGAAGGTCGAGCGCGCCTTCGACCCGCAGGAGCGTGGCGAGCTGCTCCGGCGCGCCGGCTCGGTCCTCGAGGAGCTCCTGGGAGACCGCGACGGCGCCATCGACGCCTATGGGCGCGCGTCCGAGGAGGACCCCGACGACGTGGTCGCGCTCGAGGCGCTCGACAGGCTGTACGCGGCCGCGGGGCAATACCCGCGGCTCGCGCAGGTGCTCCGGCGGCGGATCGAGCTCGAACAGGAGCCGAGCGAGCGGGTGGAGATCGGAGTCCGGCTCGGCAAGGTCGCCGAGGAGCAGCTCGGCGAGCCGCAGGAGGCGATCGACGCCTACCAGCGCGTGCTCGACGACGAGCCGGGGCAGCGCGACGCGGTCGACGCGCTCGCGCGCCTCTACGAGCGGCAGGCCCTGTGGCCCGAGCTGCTCGAGAACCTGCGCCTGCGGGCCGCCATGGCCGAGAGCGGCGCCGACCGCGTCAAGCTCGTCCACCGGGCGGGCGAGGTCCTCGAGAAGGAGCTCGACGACGTGGTCGAGGCGCTCTCGATGTACCGCGAGGCGCTCGAGCTCGACGGTCGGTTCGAGCCGACCATCGCGGCGCTGATGCGCATCGCGAACCTCGAGGACTACCGCGATCAGGCCGCCGAGATCCTCGAGCCGCAGCTCGAGGTGCAGGAGCGGTGGGACGACCTCTCGAAGCTCCTCGAGAAGAAGGCGGAGGGCGCGACCGATCCGATCGACCGGCGCGTCCACCTGCGCCGGCTCGCCCGCGTGCACGAGCAGGGACGGAACGCGCCCGAGGCCGCCTTCGACGCGCTGGTCCGGGCGCTCGCCGAGGACCCCGGCGACGTGGAGACCGCCGACGAGCTCGAGCGGCTGGCCGAGCTCACCGGCCGCTGGGAAGAGGTGGCGAACGCGCTCGCGTCGCGCGCCTCGTCGGCGCTCGATCCGACCGTCGCCCGTGGGCTTTGGGTGCGGCTCGCGCGCATCTCCGAGGAGCGGCTCGACGACGCCTCGCGCGCGATCGAGGCGTACAGCCGCGCGCTCGAGCAGGTCGGAGACGACCCCGACCTGCTCGCTTCGCTCGACCGGCTCTACGTGACCAACGAGGCGTGGAACGAGCTCGGCGACGTGCTCGACCGGCGCATCGGGTCGTCGACCGATCCCGCCGAGCGGAACGAGCTCCTCGTGCGGCTCGGCGCGCTCAGGGGCGAGCAGTTCGGTGACCACCGCGGCGCGTTCGCCGCATACCAGGAGGTCGTCGAGCGCGACCCGAGCGACCCGGTCGCGATCCAGGCGCTCGAGAAGCTCGCCGAGCACGAGGAGCTCGCGCTCGAGGTCGTCGACACGCTCGACAACGCCTACCGGCAGACGGGCGACAACGAGCGCATCGCGCAGCTCTACGACATCCGCATCCGGCTCGCCGACAGCGACGGGGAGCGGGTGCGGCTCCTCTCGGAGGTAGCCGGCATCCTCGAGCGGGACCTCGGCCGTCCCACCGACGCGCTCGACGCCCTGCGCCGTGCGTTCGAGCTCGATCCTCGCGACGAGGTGCTGCTCGGCGACGTCGAGCGCCTCGCGTTCGAGACGGGGGCGTGGGAGTCGCTTCGTGGCGTCGTGGAGCGCGTCGGCGAGTCGGGCCAGCTCGACCGCATGCTCGAGCGGGACCTCAACCTGCGCGCGGCGAGCTGGTACCGGGACCGCCTGGGCGACGCGGAGGCAGCCGAGGCGCGGCTGCTCGCGGCCGTGTCGGCCGACCCGGAGGCGACCGACGCCCACGCCCAGCGCCTCGAGATCCTGCGCGCGGCGACCGGCCGCGAGGGGGATCTCGTCGAGGCGCTGCGCGCGTGGGCGCGAGTGGAGATGGACGAGCTCGCGAAGAAGGACCGCCTGCGCGAGGCGGCCCGGCTCGCCGAGTCCGCCCTCGGCGACGCGGCGACCGCGGCCGCGTGTCACGAGGCCGTCCTCGAGGTCGATCCCAACGACCCCGATGGGCTCGATGACCTCGCGCGCCTGCGCGAGGAGGCAGGCCGCTTCGGCGACGTCGTCGGCCTGCTCCAGCGGCGCGTCGACGTGGAGGCCGACCCGCAGCACCGGCTCGGGCTCCGGCGGCGCATCGCCGAGATCCAGGCCGGGCCGCTCGGCGATCGGGCCGCGGCCATCGACGCCTACCAGGCGGTCCTCGACGAGGATCCGACCGACCTCGGGACCATCGGCGCGCTCGAGCAGCTTTACGAGCAGGCCGAGCGCTGGGAGGATCTGCAGCAGCTCATCGAGCGCCGCCTCGACGTTGCCGAGACCACGGTGGAGAAGATCGCCGCCCGGGTCCGCCTGGCTCGTCTCGTCGAGCAGCGGTTCGGGCGCCGCGCCGAGGCGATCGACCAGCTCCGCGAGATCCTCGAGCTCGACCCGATTAACGCCGAGGCCCTCGACGAGCTCGAGCGCCTGCTCGCGGCGGACGCCCAGTGGGACGAGCTGGTGCAGCTCCTCCATCGCCGCGCGGCCGAGTCCACTGCAGACGCCCAGGCGGAGGTGGCCGTCCTCGAGCGCCTGGCCGCCGTGCACGAGGAGCACCGAGGCGACCCGGCCGCCGCGGTCGCTGCGTGGGAGCGCATCCTCGAGCGCGACCCACAGCGGCAGCCCGCCATCCGGGCGCTCGTTCGCCTCCACGAGGCATCGGGGGACTGGGAGCGGGTGGCTGGTGCGCTCGAGCGGCTCGTGTTCGTGCTGAGCGACGCGGCCGAGGCGACCGCGACCGCGCACCGCCTCGCGGACATCGCCGCCGAGCGGCTCTCGGATCCAGGGCGGACCGAGCGCGCCCTGCGGATGGCGTTCGAGCTCGACCAGGCCAACGCAGAGACCCGCAAGCGGCTCGAGGCACACTACGAGGCCCACGAGCAGTGGGAGAGCCTGGCCGAGCTGATGATCATCGCCGAGCAGGAGCTGACCGAGCCCAAGGCCAAGGTGGAGCTGCTCAAGAAGATCGCCGACCTGTACGAGAAGCGGCTCGCGAATCCGGGCGAAGCGGCGGTCCAGCTCGAACGCGCGTCCGAGCTCGTCCCGGAGGACCGCGACGTGCTCCTGCCGCTCTGCGACCTCTACGTCGCAGCCGGTCGCTCGCAGGACGCCATCCCGGTGCTCGAGAAGATCATCGAGTCCTATGGCACGCGGCGCGTGAAGGAGGTGGCGCAGTACCACCACCGCCTGGGCCGCGCGCTCGAGGCCATGGGCGACCTGGACGGCGCGCTCGCCCGCTACGACGCGGCGTTCAAGATCGACCTCACGAACGTCCACATCCTGCGCGACCTCGGCAAGCTGTGCCTGCACAAGGGCGATCTCGACCGGGCGCAGAAGTCGTTCCGGGCGCTGCTCCTTCAGAAGCTCGACGCGGCATCGGGCATCACCAAGGCCGACGTCTACTTCTACCTCGGCGACATCTGCATGAAACAGGGCGACAAGCCCAAGGCCAAGAGCATGCTCGAGCGCGCGCTCGCGGAGCAGCAGGACCACGCCGACGCCCAGGCGTTGCTCGAGCAGCTCAAGTCGTAGCGATCCCGGCGCCGGCGTGGCGGAGGAGACCGTGGGAACGAAGGTCTGCATCGACGGCGAGCTCGTCGACCCGGAGCAAGCCTTCGTCCCGGTGCTCGACCGCGGGTTCCTCTACGGCGACAGCGTGTTCGAGG
Organism: Candidatus Neutrinellum sp.; assembly: GCA_039794305.1. Lineage (GTDB taxonomy): Bacteria > Myxococcota_A > Polyangia > Polyangiales > JBDIVX01 > JBDIVX01. The sequence goes on along the minus strand of JBDIVX010000257.1, from coordinate 2,729 downwards.
TGCTGCGCACGTACGGTGGCGTGCCCGCACCCGAGCGCCGACATCTCGAGCGCCTCGAGCGTTCCTGCGCGCGCGTGGGGATCGCCCTTCCGGTTCCGCTCGACACGGTGCGCGACGAGGTGCATCGCACGCTGGCGGCGGCCGACAACGAGGAGTCCTGGATCCGGATCGTGATCACGCGCGGCGCCGGCCCGATCAGCTTCGACGTCCGGTCCGCCCGGGCCCCACGGCGCATCGTCATCGTGCAGCCGCTGACGACGCTGCCCGCCGAGGCCTACGCCGAAGGCGTCGCCGTCGTCACCGCGATCACGCCGCGCGCCCTCGACTCGTCGCCCGCGGCGGGCGCCAAGAGCAGCAACTACCTCACCAACCTGCTGGCGACGGACTCCGCGCGGCAGGCGGGGGCGCACGAAGCGCTCGTCCTCGGCCCCGGCGGAGAGGTGCTCGAGGGGGCGACCAGCAACGTCTTCGTCGTCCGGCAGGCGACGGTGATCACGCCGCCGCTCGCGATGGGCATCCTCGGAGGGATCACGCGCGCGCTCGTCCTCGAGGCGGCCGTCGCGGCCGGCATGCCCGTCTCGGAGGGGCTGCTCTTCCCGCACGACCTGTACACGGCCGAGGAGGTCTTCCTCACCAGCAGCATCCGAGAGGTCCTGCCCGTCGTGCGGGTGGACGGGGTGCCCGTCGCAGACGGCCGGCCCGGCGAGTGGACCCGCCGCCTGCATGCCGCCTACCGGCATGCCCTCGAGGCCGCGGATTGACCCTGGCCCCCGGCCGCGCTAAACGGTGCGCCCCGAGGAGATTTTTGCCCATGTCTTCCGCGACCCAGCAGACCGAGAGGCGCCGCCAGCTCCGCAAGGCCGACGCCGGCAAGAAGAACAAGAAGGCCCGGGCCAAGCACGGCACGCCGGCGTTCCCGATCCATCCCGAAAAGGCCGAGAGCGCGTCGAAGAAGTAGGCGGGCAGGGCGTGATCCGCACGGTCCTCGTCCCCGTCGACGGCTCCGAGCCCTCGCGCCGCGCGGTCGAGCGCGCCGTCGAGGTCGCCGAGCCGCTCGGCGCGCGGCTCGTCGTGCTCGAGGTCATCGAGGAGTTCGGGCCGCTGCCGGGCAAGTACGACGCCGCGCCCGAGGGGCTCGATCGCACCGAGTGGCTCGCGGCCGAGCGCTTCGACGAGGTCCGGGACCTGCTCTCATCGGACCGCGTGAGCTGGGAGCTGCGCGTCGAAGAGGGATACCCGGCGGAGGTCATCTGCGACCTCGCCGAGCGAGAGGGCGTGGACCTGATCGTGATGGGGCACCGGGGTCTGTCCCCGGTCGCTCGCTTCCTGATCGGCTCGGTCAGCGACAAGGTCGTACGAAACGCTCCCTGCAGCGTGATGATCGTGCGCTGATCCGTCCGACGGGTCAGGTGCGCTCGCCAGGCCCGCTCTGGCACATCGGCCCGGCGGACTGTTCGCCGACGGGCGGCGCGAGCTTGCCTGGGTGGGGCGAGGCGCTCGGCACGGCCCACGGCGGCCGGCGGGCCGTGAGCACCGGCAGGCTCATCCGCTCGCCGCGCCGGACCACGCCCAGGCGCAGGAGCGTCCCCGGATCGGCGGCGAGCACGATGCGCAGGAGGTCGCGACCGTCCGCGAGCGGCACGCCGTCCACCTCGACCACGACGTCGCCCGGGATGATGCCCCCTTCGCTCGCCGGACCGTCCGGGAGGACCTCGACGATCACCGCGCCTGCGAGGTCGGTCAGCTGCAGGCGCTCGGCCATCTCCGGCGTGAGCGGCTCGAAGCCCACCCCGATGTGGGAGCGGACGACCGTCCCGGTCTCGATGAGGTCGTCGGCGACGCGGCGCGCCAGGTTCGACGGAACGGCGAAGCCGATCCCGGACGCGCGACCGACGATCATGCAGTTGATGCCCACGACCCGCCCATCGAGATCGACGAGAGGGCCTCCGGAGTTGCCGGGGTTGATGCTCGCATCCGTCTGGACGTAGTCCTCGATGGCGTTGACGCCCAGGTTGCTCCGCCCCGTGGCGCTGACCACGCCTGCCGTGACCGTCGACTCGAGCCCGAACGGTGCACCGATCGCGAGCACCCACTCGCCGATGCGCACGTCCGACGAGTCCCCGAAGGTCGCGGGGATGAGGTCCTCGGCGTCGATCCGGATGACCGCGAGGTCGGTCTCGGGGTCGGTCCCGACGACCTCCGCGAGGTGCCTCTGGCCGTCCGACAGCACGACGTCGATGCGCGTCGCGTCCGCGACGGCGTGGTTCGTGGTCAGGATGTAGCCGTCGGACCGGACCACCACGCCGGACGCATCGCCGTGGCGGATCCGCACGCCCCCGTCGCCCTCGGGCAGGGGGATCAGGAAGGGCAGCGCGTCGCGCAGCTCCCTCGGGATCGCGGCGACCTCCTCCTCGGCGACCACGTGCAGGCTCACGACCGACGGTGACACGCCCTCGGTCACCTCGGTGAACGCGTCGGACAGGGCTCGCGCCGAAGCGACCGCGACTTCGTTCGCGGCGGGGCGCGGGTCGGCAACCTCGTCACACGCCGTGGCCGTGCACGACGTGGCGATCCACACCAACGCCCGCCCCGCCGTGCACAGCTTCGCGCATCGTCTCATGTCGGCTTCTCGCGGGCATCCCCTGATGGGGACATAAGTTCCGCGAGGGCGCCGTCAACGAAATCGGGCTCGGGCAGAGAGGGTCGCCGCGAAGGGCGGGAGGATCGGG
>JBDIVX010000256.1:0-7667 GCA_039794305.1 Candidatus Neutrinellum sp. | reverse complement strand
TCCATCGCGAGCTTCGCCGGGCTCGGCCGGCGTTCGCCGGGGATGGGCCTCGCCATGCTGCTCTTCCTCTTGTCGCTGGCCGGCATCCCCTTCGTGGTCGGCTTCTGGGCGAAGCTGTACGTCTTCATGGCCGCGTGGCAGGCGGGCTACGAGTGGCTGGTCGTGCTCGGCGCCGTCCTCGCGGTGGTCGCGCTCTTCTACTACATGCGCCTGGCCCGCTCGATGTACATGGACGAGCCGGCGCACCGCCGCCCGCTCCACGCCTCGCCGTCTCTCAAGCTCGCCATCGGCGTGTGCCTCCTGGCGGTCGTCGGCATGGGAGCGTGGCCCGGCCCGATCGTGGAGCGAGCGCTCGAGGCGGCCGGCGGGTTGTTCTGAGCGGAGCTGTGGTCATGGCGACTGGCCGCTGGGCCGGCGCACCTGGGCGCGACGGGGTGGCGCCCGCCCGGCGGCCGCCGGCGGCCGCCACCCCCGAGAGCGCAGACGGGGGCCGGCTGACGTCTCACGGTTCCGGCCCAAGCGCGAGGACGGGCACCCCGGACCGGTAGACATCCGCGCTGCCGAGCGCCCGAGAACCAAAGCCCCAGCAGTAGACGCGCCCCGATTCGGTCAAGGCGCAGGAGTGGTAGACACCCACCGCGACGTCCGTTGCGGGCTCGGGCAACCCAACAACTTCCTGCGGCGGCACGACCTCTTCCTCCGCGACCAGACCGCACTGCCCATAGGAGTTGAGGCCCCAGCAATACACGACGCCCTCCAACACCGCACATGTATGAAAAGGGCCGGCCGCGATACGCTGCGCCGAGGCCGCGAGGGGCACGCGGCGCAACATCGTAGCATCAGGGCCGCCAGTGCCGAGCTGCCCATAGGCATTGTCTCCGACGCATCGGACATACTGGTCAGTCGTGATCACGCAGGTGTGGCCAGCGCCGACGGAGAGTCGATCGACGGGCCCATCAAAGGGAGCGCGCACAGGCACATCGAACAGTTCTCTCGAGTCCAGACCAAAGGTGGGACCCCAACCCCAACAGTACGCGTCCCCAGCTTCGACTGTCACACAGGAGTCAGCAATCCCAACCGAGACCTGCACGACTGGCTCGTCCACCTCGATTCGAAGGGGTGTCGAGTGGAGGCCGAAATCGATCCCCGCTGCTCCCCCGCTGAAGCAGCCCCAGCAATACGCATCACCGTCCCCGGACGTCGCGCAGTGGTATCGCCCCGACACCAGCGAGGTCGCCGGCGGCAAGTCCATCACCTGTGCGGGTCCGCCGCCTCCGTCCGGGGAGTCACAATCACTGAGATTGCCCCAGCACACGGCCGCGCCTCCGGCCAACAAAGCACAGGTGCTGAACCGACCGACGCCTACGGCCAGAGCATCCTCCACCGGTGCGAGGGTGGGCGTGCGGGCATCCGACCCAGGGACACCGTTGATCTCTCCGTTCCAATTGTCGCCCCAGCAGGCGACGCGCCCATCCGACAGAACGACGCAAGTGTTGTTCACCTGGGCGTCCACGGACGTGGCGACGGCATCCGTACATGCACCATCGAGGCAGTATTCGGCCGAGGCACATTCCATTCCGCATATCCGGCAGGACTCGGGGAGTCCCTCGTCAATCGTTCCGTCACAGTCGTCGTCGATCCCGTTGCACGACTCAGTGAGGTCGCAAGTGCCCCCATCGACCTCGCTGTCCACGGGCGCACCGTCCACGCTGCGCGCATCTGGGGCGCGTCCGCCAGCGTCCCCGCCTTCCGCATCACCATGCGCACTGAAGCACCCTGCCGCCAGCCCGGTGGCGACCATCAACGCGCGGAGCAACACGGACCCTCCTCGGTGCGGATGAGGTTGGGCTCACGGGTGATGGGCGGCAAGGCGTAGCTCCAGCAGACGAGCTGTCCCTCCTCGAGCACCGCACAGGTCGTCTTACCTCCGACTGCGACAGTGCGTACTACGGCATCGTCAGGCTGCGGTAGGCCCATGCCAGCCTGTCCCGAGCAACGCATGCGATCGGTCGCGTCGATTACACACACATGGGCCACGCCGAGTGCGATCGCCTTCGCGGGAGAATCGAACGGCATGTGCCGAGGCTCGGCCAGCACGTCGGTGCCGGTTTCCCTGTCCGACGGGAAGAGGTACCAGCAGTAGAGGCCGTTCTCGGTATCCGCACAGATGGTGTCATCCGCCGCTGAGACCACCGAGGCTGCCGGCATCATGAGTTGCCGCGGCGTGTCCACGACGTCCGGGACCGTTCCCGCCTGTGCAGTCAGGCTTCGGCCCCAACACCATACCCGCCCTTGCCGATCGATGGCGCACGTGCGACCCAACCCGACGCTGATGCTGGAGGCCCGCAACCGCGGAATCACTCGGAGACGACTGTGATCGAGCCCGTCTGGCGCGCGCCGCCCGGCTGGCCCCGCTCCCCAGCACCAGACACGGCCGTCCCGCAGTCGGGCACAAGAGTAGAAGTCTCCAGCGCCCACCTCGGCAACCCCCGCCAGGCTGCCGACCTCGGTCGGCTGCAGGACCACCGAGTCCGGAGAGCCTGCCTCGAACTGCTGCGCCGGAGCCGACTGGCCGTGACTGTTCAAGCCCCAGCAGTACACCTTGGAACCGGCCAGGGCACAGGTGTGGCCCTGCCCGGCGGCGACCCCGGTCACCCCGTCGAGCGGAACGCGAACCGGCTCCACCCGGTCGGTCCGGCTCCCATCGCCGAGTTGCCCGAAGTAGTTGTCCCCCCAGCAGTACAGCGCGCCGTCGTCGCTGGTCACGGCGCAGACGTGCTCCGGGGAGACCCCGACAGCAGCTACGGCCGACGGAAGTGGCACGGTGTTTCGCTGGAGGTCGGCGGCACGCCCGGTGCTTCCGTAGGAATCGCGACCCCAGCAGTAGACCCGCTCGCCCCGAACGCCACAAGCGTGGGTCCCTCCGAGCGCCAGAGACTCGAAGCCGCCAGGCAACCGCTCCGGTGATTCGATCCACAATGGGTGAACGAGCAGCTGACCTGTGCCGTTGTCGCCCCAGCACCACCACGAGGAACCACGGCCAGCGCATGCGGCGCCCCCCATACCCACCGCGAGTCTGTCCACTGGCGGCAAGAGAGGCACCTTGCGGATGCGCGCCTCGGGGGAGGGCCGGTTCAGAGGAGGCTCGTAGTCGGGATCGCCGAAGGCCCCCCAGCAATACACCTCTTGGTGCGCCGTCACTGCGCAGTTGAACAAACCACCGCTGGCCATCGCCACCACCTGGTCGGGCAGTTCCACGGTAACGGCATCACTTCGAGCGGCGGAGGGCTGACCATCGATCTGACCATGATCGTTGCGCCCCCAGCAGACCACGTTCCCGTCCATCAGGAGCGCACAGCTATGCCGGACTCCACCGGTCACTTCGCGCGCACGAGAAACGCCTGCGATCCGGACAGGCTCGTCGACGATACCGGAAGCCTGCAGCGAACCGGTAATCCGACCATCGTGGTTGGAGCCCCAACAACTCACGCTACCGTCCAGGAGGACGGCGCAGGCATGGCTGGAACCGCACCCCACGGATCTTGCAGGCTGCCCCAGTGGAACAGAAACCGGGACATGAGGATGCCCGTTCGAACCAAAGTGGCCGTAGCCGTGATTTCCCCAGCACACCACGGCACCGCCGGCCTTGAGCGCACAGGCCTGGTAGCTACCTACGGCTAGTTGCACCACGTTCGAGACGCCTTCCACACGCTGCGCCAGGCCACTACCTCGCCCAACGGGCGAGCCAAGGCTGCCGAGATCGGTCCCCCAACACCACACGTTCCCGAACGCCACGGCGCAAGTCGTTCCTGGCCCCGCCACGACGCTCGTCGCCGTGGGGCCTTGGTCTGATGTACTAGACGGTGCCTGGCGGGCTCCAATCCGCCGCGCCGTTGGTTCGCGAGTCAGCAACGGTTGGTTCGAGTTGCGCGCGGCCGCTCCACAACCGACGAGACAGATTGCGAAGAGCGCGCCAGGTAGGAGACTTCCTCTCATGGTGAAGCTAGTGCGGCCGAAAACGCAGAGGGTACTGCGCTGCGAGATAGCGTAGCACCGGCACCCGCTCCCCCCGCCGGGCGGTGGGGAAACCGCCCGTGCATGCGACGCGCCCGCCGATGCTGTCAGGCGTCTCCGCAAGGAAATCCTCACGGCTCATTGGCGGGCTCGCAATGCCGATGACACGCCTGTAATACTGGCGGCCACTCGGAAGCAGTGGCAAGTGTCCGACGATCGCCGAAGGCACGGCGCATGACCCGTCGCCAGTGAATGTCGGTTCACCAACCATGGGATTGGGAGCGCCGTTCGCACCGCGATAGTAGATGTGAGGCGCCAAGCTGAGCTCTCTGGTGGTCGACCCCAGCGAGCAGTCAGATGTGGTTCTCCGCTCGATGGCAGGTGACGGAAGGAACGAATGGTCACACCGGTCGAGATACTGGTCATGGAATTCGAGCAGCGGCACCCCTCCTGCCGCGTGATATCCGCCCAGGAGCACGTGGTTCAGCCCGAGCAGATGACCGGTCTCGTGGAGCGGATGCAGTGCCATCGTCCTGGAGAGCAACTGAACGTCATCGAGATGGCCCAACGAGGGGTAGGGGTTCCATTCGACCGTCGGTTCGAGAATGTGGCGCTGATACATGCACTCTGATGTTCCCCAAGAAGTCCGGCTCCATGTTCCTTCGCAGACCCCGGTGGTGGCGTTGTCCGTCATCGTCCGCTCCATGTCGACGCAGGCGAAGGCGACCGCCGGTCGCTCGTAGTCGAGGGCCGCAGCGTCCACACGACCGATGGCGACATCACCCGCCATCCCCGTTTGGCACATCGCCGCCTCGGCACTCCCGTACGTTAGATGCAGCGCCCCGTAAGGCGGGAGTGCCTCGGCGTCATACGCGAACCCCGAACCTGGCGAGTGGAAGACGTCGACCCATGCGCCGGCGTCCTGGTAGAACACCCTCAGCTCGTCGAGCATGATCTGTTTGACGGGACCCGGCCGGGGTACGCCGTACACGCGCGTGAACGTGCCGTCGAAGCTCGGGCTCCAGTCACGAACGGCGATGGGGTAGCCGATCGAGACGGCGCTTCTGGCATGCGGCAGCACACCGGGGATGCTGACCGGAGGCACCGTGGCACTACCTGAACAATCTACCGAGAGAGTACCCGGGTCGCCGCGCACGAGTTGTCCTGCGAGGTCGTAGAGGCCAGGATGCACAGTAGCGCTTGGGAAGGCCGACGTCGGAAGCGCTCGTGCAGCCTCGCTTGCGGGCACGAAGAACGGCCTGCAGGTGATCCGTCCGAAATGCGCGCCGTCGGCCAGCCTGTTGGCGGCGCTCCAAGTGTCCGGCTGACCGGTCCAGCGCAGGACAACGCCTCCCCGGGTTGAGCCATCGTGGGCAAGCACGTCCAGATCCACTGGCTGAGAGAGCAAGACGGCATCGTCCGGGCCTAGAGCAGTCGCGGCCTGCAGTCCGCTCACGCCGCCGGTATGATTGCGCACCTGTAATCGCAGATGAGGTCGGCAGCCTGCCGGAGGAGAGGCTTCGCGGCAACGCTCGAGGATGCGACGGAGCTGGTTACGAGCTCGGCTGTTCGAGCTGCGCGCCAGCCCGACGTTCACTCGAAGCCAGTCGTTCGAGGCGACGTCCGCCGCGTTTCGTGACGCGTCGCCCGCCGCGTATGCCCGATAGCCGATATGGCCGTCCCACAGCCGATCGGTGCCGTAGTTGCTTCCAATGCCGGATGGGATCCGGTAATCCATGCTCGCATCGCGGGCCGGCCCATCCTCGAACTGGAGGCCGAGCCTCCGGACAACGTAGTCGATCCGCCTATCGATGATCGAGAGCGGAGCCCCCCCGAGGTTGGGGCCTGGCGAGTTGCGCGATATGATGGTCTGGCCGCAGGGACCGCTCGATCTTCGGGAGCTGTCGCCGTGCCGTTGGTAATCCGAGACTTCGGTGGTATTGCCGCGGATCAGATCGATCAAGTCGTCGTTGCAGAGTCCGTAGCTCGCGGGAACCACACCGTCGCGGCTCGTGAGCCCGCCGAAGAAGTCGAGGAAGATCCCTCCTTCGGCATGCATCTGCAGATTACCTTCCACGCTGACCGGGTCGCACCTACCGTTCTCGCCCGCACTCGTGGTTGCGGCCGTGCCGCCCTCTGAACGCCTACAGAGGAGCAGGCTCAGTCCTTCGACTGACCTTGCTGTTCGTTCGCCGTCCAGGTGGAGCGACGCGACGTTGAGATAGAGCCCGGGATTGCTCCGCCGGTCATCACGGCCGTCGGGCGCGATGCCGCCGTAGTAGGCGGCACCGCCGAAACTGCGACTGATCGGGCCCATCCCGAATCTGACCGGTCCGATGATCTGGCCGCCCGCGGCCCGGTCGAAGCCAGCCAGTGGATAATCGTCGATCACGAACGCGGACCGGTCTCTGTCCACGCCCTCGGGTCGAAGTGTCCGATAGGTCTCCCAACAGAAATCGTCGTCGTCACCCGTACCGGTGGTGCCGTCGCAGCTACCGATGACGGGGACGAAATCGCACTCCTGCGCTATGGCACCACCAGTCGACGTACATCGTGTTGTCTCGACGCGAACGTCCGTCATGAACGGGAGCCCGAAGGAATCGAGCCGGACGACACGTCCCAGCACGCTCGCATCCGTACCTAGGTGACCAGTTGGCAGCGGAGTGTCGCCGGAGAGCCAGTTGCCGCCACGGACGACGAGCACGTAGTTCAGCGTGAACTGCACCGTGGCAGCGACGTTCACGTCGGGAGAGTCCGTATGCCCGGGAAGGTTCGCGGCGAACTGCGTATCCCACGTCTCCTCAACGAGGAAGAGCGTGTCGGCCGGGTCCAGGCCGACGGTTCCATCCAGTGGGTCGATGACATCGGGGATTCCATCGCCATTCGGGTCACCACTCCGCATCTCTGTCCCGTCGGACTCACCATCTCCGTCACTGTCGTCGGATGTCGGATCGAGCATTCCCTCGAACGGCGTCCGCGCATAGGCGTCCACCTCGTCGCCATCCGGCACGCCGTCGCCATCGGTGTCGGATAGCGCGGACGACGTGCCCGCGGTCCGTTCCTCCTCTTTCGCCAGGCCGTCACCGTCCGTGTCGGTGCCGGGCTCGCACAGGTATGCACCGGGCGTCCCGTCGTTCAGGTCGATCTGCATCGGATCGTACACGCCGTCGCACTTGTCCTCGCCCGTGGGGATCCCGTCGCCGTCTGGGTCCGATGCGCTGCCTACGATCATTAGTGGCACGAGGTCGTAGCCGAGACTGCGACCGGCGGCATCGAATGCCTCGGCCTCGAGCATGTCTTCCACATCATCGACCGTGTTCCAGGTCATCGTGTATGAGAAGGCCCCAGCGAAACTGGGCCGGACGTCGACGGATAGGCCGAACTTGCGAGTTCGAAGCGTGACGTGGTCAACCACCACGCGCGGATCCACCAGCCCCTGCACCCGCACCGCCGTCCCGGAAATCGAGCTGTAGCGAGGGGCCGAGAAGCGCACGAGGGAGGTCGTGAGCGGACCCACCAGTGCACCCGGTGTACCGCCCCACGTTGTGAGCGCGGACATCGGGGCGGTCGTCTCGTGATCTGAGCGGGGCTCGCCGGCGGCCGCGGCGGCGTGGCCCCGCGTCCGGCCTGGGACGGGACGGGCCAAGAAGTGG
>JBDIVX010000255.1:0-7762 GCA_039794305.1 Candidatus Neutrinellum sp. | reverse complement strand
TCGCCGTCTCGGAGGAGACCGTGGGCTCTCACCTTCGGCGGATCTACGCGAAGCTCGGTGTCCACAGCCGGGTGGAGCTCGTCACCCGCATCTCGCCGGTCGAGGCGCGGAGCATCGCTTTCGCCGATTGAGCCCGCGCGGCGTCAGTTGCCACAGAGGAAGTCGCCGACGAGCATCGGCGCCGTCGTGAACGCGCACGTGGGCGAGTCCTCGTGGCAGGCGATCTCGCCGATCTCGCTACCGGCGGGGCAGCGAACCTCGACGCGCACGCGGAACGGATGGACTGCATACTCGTCGTTCGGGATGGGCTCGCTGCCCTCGGCGACGACCGCCTCGCAGGCGCTCCGTCGGCATTCTGCGGTGCCGACCTCGATCTCGGCGTTTCGGGTGCCGCTCGGTGCATCGACGTTCCCCACGACCTCGAGGCCCATGAAGTCGCCCTCGCCCTCGAGGTTGATGAGCGGATAGGTGCCCGGTCCAACGTAGCCCCGGAGCTGGAAGTTCACCTCACTGGCGTCGTCTTCCGGGCCGTTCGCCGGGCGCACCATGAGGCGGAGGTCCCTGCCGCTGCCGTCCGCCGCGTCGCTCACCGCACAGCTCACTTGGTCGGTGACGCCGGAGATCCGGGCCGTCGCCCCGAAGCGCTGGGCGCCGTCGTTTGCGCGCGGATCGTTGCACGCGAGCGATACGCTCATCTCGACCTCGGCGCAGTTCCACTCCGTGCAGCCAGGTGCGATCGGACCCGTGCGCCGAGCGGCGGAGGCGGTCTCGGTCGTCGCGCTCGGGGTCGTCGACGAGCCCGGGTCGGCGACCCGTGCCGGGGCCGGGTTGCTCATCGCATGAGTCTGATCGGTCTTGTTGCAGCCCCCGAGCGCGGAAGCCCCGAGAGCGGTGAGGAGGAACAGGTAAAGCGACGCACGCTGCGGGTAGTGCATGCGCGCGACGATAACGGCGGCGCGCACGGCGCGGTATCCCACGAACGTGTGCAACGGCCGGGGAGCGACCGGCCTCCCTTCGAGCGCGACATGCTCTCTTGCGACACCACCGGCCAGGCCCTCGATCGCCGCGCGGCCGAGGACGAGGGCGCCGACGAGCCCGCCGCGGAGATCTGGATCGACGAGGACGAGCAAGAACCCAGCCCACCACCGACGCCCCCTCCGAGCCGATCCAGATCTCCGACAGGTCGCCAGCTTCTGCCGCGCCGGCCCGTCCAGCGGTCGTCGACGCCGAGCATTCGTCGGATGATGTGGTGAAGGGTGCAGGGGCGCCGGTTGCAGCCGGGACGTCGGTTGCCAGGGCACGACCATGGGGAGCACGTCGGGCCCGCTGGACCGCCTGAGCCGCGAGCCGAGTCGAGCGCGGGTAACGAAGCGCGCGACCTTGCGCCGCCGCCGGTTGCCCCCGGCCCCACCACCTGAAAAAAGATCGCCGGCGCTGTCGATTCTCGGCGGTCTGGAGCGACTAGGGGGAGATCCCGCCGTGTTGGCGGCGATCATTGGCCCGCGGAGTCCTACGATGAAATACCTGTGCCTGCTCTACGGAAATCAGCAGAAGGCGTCGAAGTTGTCCAAGGACGAGCTCGCTGCCTTGGTCGACAAGTGCAAGGTCCACGACGAGGAGCTTCGCCGGACCGGCGCCGTGCGCACCGTCGAGTCCCTCGAGTGGGATGTGACCTCGATCCACCCACGCGATGGCAAGCCCGTCGTCGTCGACGGGCCGTTCGTCGAGACGCGCGACGTCGTCGGGAGCTTCCTCGTGATCGAGGCGCGGGACCTCAACGACGCGATCCGAATCGCGTCGCTGCACCCCGCCGCGAACATGGGCGAGGATCTCGGCTGGGGCATCGAGATCAGGCCCATTGCGGACGGCTGTCACCAGTAAGCGGCGCGCGATGACCCCGGAGGAAGAGGTCAGGGCGCGCGCCCAGGTGGACCGCGTCTACCGCGACGAATCCCGCCGTGTCCTCGCCACCCAGGTGCGAGGAGTACAGCCCCTCCGCCCGCCGCGCCGCTGTCACCAGACGCCTTCGCCCGGTCGTACTCGCGCAAGATCCGCTGCTTGTACTCCGCCGTGAACATCCGGCGCCGCGGCTTCTCCAAGACTTCCACCTCGGGTACCTTCGCGGTGCCCGGAGAGGGGACGGCCTCCCTTCCTGCAACGCTGGCTGACCTGCGCACACCGGCCCTGGACCCCGGAGTCGCTTCCCTCGGAGAGTTCTTCACGTTCCCTTCGATCTCGCCCTCGTCGCACAGTAAGTCACGAGGCGGTCGGTGTCTCAGCTACGTTGGCACGGAGGGTGCCTCGCCGCAGTCAGCGAACGCTGCCCCCGGTCACCTCGCGGCGAATGAGTAGCTCGGGGCGAGGGATTCGAACCCCCACCGTCCGGATTCAAAGTCCGGCGTCCTACCGTTAGACCAGCCCCGAATATGGCACCGCCGACCGGAATCGAACCGGCGACCTCCAGGATGAAAGCCTGGCGACCCAAACCATCAGAGTCTTCGGCGGCGTGGAGCTCCCGCGGGGAATCGAACCCCGTTCTCCTGGTTACGAGTCAGGTGCGTCACCATCTACGCTTCGGGAGCGTTGGAGCCGGCGGAGGGAGTCGAACCCACAGCCTCCCGCTTACAAAGCGGGCGCCCCTTCCGATGGGGCCTCGCCGGCAAGGCATCGAGATCGACCTTCATGCGGCGCGATCGAAGAGAGGTGGGACGCACCCCTCGATCCGAAGGCCGAGGGGTGCATCCCGGGGGATGCGCTACTTGTCCTTGCCGGAACCGAGGAGCTGCGCCGGCAGGAGTCTGTCGAAGCCGTCGGAGCCGACGACGAGCCGCACCTCGTGGATGCGCTCGGCGATCTCCTTGAGGGCCTCGAGCTCCTTGAGCCGGAGCAGGACCGGGTGGTCCGCCATGACACGCGCGGTGTTGGCCAGAGACCGGGTCGCAGCCGTCTCCTCCCGACGGAGGATGACGTTCGCTGCGGCCTCCTTCTCGGCCTCGATGACACGGTTGAGCAGGGTCTTCATCTCGCCCGGCAGGACCACGTCCTTGACACCGACGCGGTCGAGCCGGACACCGAAGGCCGCGACCTTCGGGATCGCCTGCTCCTCGAGGAACCGGGTCATCTCGTCCCGCCCCTCGAGCAGCCGATCGAGCGTGACGCTCGCGAGGTAGTCACGCGCGGCGAGCTGGACGATCAGGTAGACCGAGTCCCGAACCTCGGCGACGGCGTTGGCCGCCTTGGCCGGATCCTCGATCGCGTACTCGACCGTCAGGCTGAGCCGCAGCGTCACCTTGTCACGAGTCATCAGCTCCTGACCGACGATGGCGACCTGCTGCCGACGCATGTCCACGACCCGGATCTCGACCTGGGCCTCGGGGTGAGACCACAGGGCGTAGCGGCCCGGGGAGAGGACCCGCGCGAGCCGGCCCTGGACGTACTCGAGGCCACGCTCGTGCTCGTGGACGACGGTGTGGACGAACTCGCTCTGCGGGATGAGCGAGAACATCTCGTCGGTGAGCTCCGGCATCGGCTCGTCGATCGACAGGATCTGGAGCTCGACCGACGGGTCGACCGTCCAGAACCGGTGCACACCCGGCCGCAGGAAGACCTGCGGCTGACCGTCACGGTAGAGGATGCCCCGCTGACGGCTCGTCAGCGTGGCCTCCCGGAACCAGTCGGCCTCGAGGACCGCCCTGACCTCGGGCAGCGCGCGGAACACGAGCGTGTCCGTCGTCCACCGCTGCTCGGTCAGGCGCGTACCCCACACGAGGTGGCGGCCCGGTCCGAGCGCGCGGATCGGGAGGCCGTTGCGAAACACGACCACCCGCTCATCGAGCTTCACGCGAATCTTCTCGAACATGGGAAGCCTCCCTTTCGATGCCGGTACCGCCGGCCTGCGGGCGGAGCGCCTCGAGTGCGCGCCGCGGGTTCCCACATCAGCTCGCTCGATCGGAGCGAACGAAGAAGTGGCCGAGAGGAATCTCGACTCCGACGCCAGGGTTGCTCGCGCACGTCGTGAGCAGCGGGCTCACCACGGTCGCCGAGCTCGCCTGAACATCGCGGACCCGAGCATCGCGCGGACGGTTGCGGGTCGATCAGCAGAACGCGGAAGCGGTCGCCGCGACGATGGCCACCGGTCGTGCTGATCGACGCGAAGCGCCCGGGCGATGCCGGGCTCGTCGCTCGCACCGAAGCACGAGTGACGAAAGGAGTCTCGATCCCTCTCCGCCGTTCGAGGGCCGAGAGGGCGGCCCTGCCCATCCTAGGGTTTCAGCCTAGTGCTCTACCACTGAGCTACATGCCGCTGTCGACATGAAGGGATTCGAACCCTCGTCCATAGGTTGGGGGGTCTCGCATGACGTAGCTCCGAGGCGCGAATTTCAGGCCCACGCCAAGGCACCGGTGCTGAGCCGACGATCGGACGCGAGGCGATGACCCGATCGGGATCGCGCCGCGCGATGTCGCACCGGTGTTCCAGAGGTCACGACAAGACAGCGTCCCTGGGGGGAGTCGAACCCCCGTTTCCGGGTTGAGGGCCCGGCGTCCTGGGCCTGGCTAGACGACAGGGACAATGGAGCGGCCAGCGGGATTCGAACCCGCGCTTCCGCCGTGGCGGGGCAGCGTGCAACCGTCAACACTTTGGCCGCAGGGGAAGGACCCGCCGCCCCGCTCCCTACGGGGTCACCTGCGCTTTCGCGCCACCCCGTAGGGAGCGAGCGGCTAGCCCTTCACGCACATGACCTGCTTGAGCTCGGCGACGACTTCGACGAGGTCCTTCTGGTAGTCCATGACCTGGTCGATGTCCTTGTAGGCGCCGGGGATCTCATCGAGCACCGCATGGTCCTTGCGGCACTCGACGCCCTCGGTCTGGATTCGCAGGTCGTCGACCGAGAACTGCTTCTTCGCCTTGCCCCGGCTCATCCGCCGTCCCGCACCGTGCGATGCGGAATGGAACGCGTCCGGGTTGCCCCGGCCGCGCACGATGTACGAGCGCGTGCCCATCGAGCCCGGGATGATCCCGAGCTCGCCCTCGCGGGCGCTGATCGCTCCCTTCCGCGTCACGAGGACTTCCTCGCCGAAGTGGACCTCCTCGGCGACGTAGTTGTGGTGACACGTGATCGGCTCACCGAAGCGAACCTGCGGGAACATCTTGACGAGCACGTCCTGGTAGAGCTTCAGCATCACCTCGCGGTTCGCGCGCGCGTACCGCTGCGCCCAGAAGAGATCGCGTCGGTACTCTTCCATCTCGGCCGTGCCCGCGAGGAAGACGGCGAGGTCGCGGTCCGGAAGGGTCGCGTTGTGGGCGAGCTTCCGGGCGCGGCCGATGTGGATCTCCGCGAGCATCTTGCCGATGTTGCGCGAGCCCGAGTGCAGCATCAGCCAGACGTTCTCTTCGCTGTCGAGGCAGAGCTCGATGAAGTGGTTGCCGCCGCCGAGCGTGCCCATCTGCTTGCGGGCCTTGCCCAGTCGATCCTGGACCTTGTCCGTGAGCAGGTGGAACTCCTTGAAGAGCCGCTGCTTCTCGGCGTACTTCACCACCTTGTCGTGCGAGGCGAAGCCGACCGGGATCGCCTGCTCGACACGATGCCGGAGCAACGCCAGCGAGTCGGGCAGATCCGACGCCATCAGGTTGGTCTTCACCGCGGCCATGCCGCAACCGATGTCGACCCCGACGGCGGCCGGCGCGACCGCGTCCTTCATCGCGATCACCGAGCCGACGGTCGCGCCCTTTCCGAAGTGGACGTCGGGCATGACGGCCACGTGCTTGAACACCCACGGGAGCGCGGCGATGTTCCTGAGCTGATCGAGCGCCGAGCTCTCGACCTCCTCGAGCTTCGTCCACAGCCGGACCGGGACGTTCTTTCCCTTCAACGTGGAGACAGACATGGTTTTCCTCCTTATGCCTGATTTGTTGGCGGAGAGCAGAGGTCCCGATCCCCACAGCCTTGCGACTGCGCTTCGGTTAGCAACCGAGCCCGGCCCCTGGCCGGTTTACTCTCCAGTAGCGGAAGGCGGAGGAGTCCGGCGGAATCGTGCAGCTACGTGGACTGCGTCCACTCCGCTCCGCACGATTGCCGCCAACGGAACCGAAGCCGGTGTGGCCACCATGGCCACGTCACCTTCCGAGAATGGCGGAAGCAGGAGGAGTCGAACCTCGACGCCGAAGCGCCACCCGCGTTCCAGACGGGCTCGGTGACCACCACCGACGCAGCTTCCAGGATGGAGGAGGGCGGAGGAATCGGCGCCGTTGTACGAGTGCATGGCGGAGCGGACGAAGTCCGCGGAGCTGCACGAGTACGTTGGCGTGACGAAGCGAAGCGAAGTCACACCCCAACGCGGTGCGCGCTCCTCCGGATTCGAGCCGGCGGCGATCCCAGATCGCATCGTCCTACATTGGTCGGAATGGTGGGATTCGAACCCACGGCCTCCTGGTCCCGAACCAGGCGCGCTTCCAGGCTGCGCCACATTCCGAAGGTGCCGATCGAGAGGGCGGCGACGACGGCGTCTACCGCGGGTCCGCCCTCCCGATCGGCGGTGTGGATGACTTCACGAGCCTTCCTCGAGTGCCCCATGCCAGTAGAGCCAGTTGGCCCAGGCCTCGGGGATGCTGCACGCGGGATCGACCCTGAACGCGATCACCGGCAGCCACTTGGGCTTGACCGGCTGCTTCCGGATCTTCATGCCCGCCTGCTGCGGCGTGCGGTTGCTCTTCTGCTCGTTGCAGTCGTAGCAGGCCATCACGATGTTCTCCCACGTGGTCCGTCCACCCTGCGACCGCGGAACGACGTGGTCGTAGGTCAGCCGACGCAGCGGGAACTCGTCGCCGCAGTACTGGCACCGGAAGTCGTCACGCGTCGCGACGTTGATCCGCGAGAACTTGATCGCCCGCTTGCGACCGCGGAGCGCCCGCAGCATCCGGACGACGGCCGGCATCTTGATGGTGATGCTCACCGAGCGGATGTCCTCGTCGTACTCCTCGACGACCTCGACCTTCCCGTCGAACAGCATCACGACGGCCCGTTGCCAGCTGACGATCCTGTGGGGCTGGTAGCCCTGGTCCAATACGAGCGTTCTCATGGTGTGACCTCCTTGTGCGTTCACCTCCTCGTCGATGAAGACCGTGGTGCGGACGGAGGGAGTCGAACATGGCTGTAGCCGTGCATGGCGGAGCGGACGAAGTCCGCGGAGCTGCACGGGTACAGACCTGTCGACGGGTCGGAGCGAAGCGGAGACCCTAGTCAACCCTCACTTGCCTGGGCTTGACGCAGGTGCCTCTGCCGAAGCTACGTCCGCGCAGTGGCCACGGGGAGATTCGAACTCCCAACCTCCCGGTTCTGAACCGAGCGCCTCTGCCGGTTGGGCTACGTGGCCGTAGTGGTACCCACGGGAGGATTCGAACCTCCAACCTTCGGATCCTTAATCCGACGCCTCTGCCAATTGGGCCACGTGGGCGTGGTGCTCGCGGGGGGGGGTCGAACCCTCGTGAGCAAGAGGTTTGGTACGGGGCCTGGGAATCGAACCCAGCTCGTCCTGCTCGTAAGGCAGGTGCTCTCCCAGAAAGCGAGCCCCGCAAATGTCCCGCCGGGTGGAGTCGAACCACCGCCGTCGCCCGTATGAGAGGCGCGTCGATCCCGATGTAACCGTTCAGCCCCCGCGAGATGCGGATCATCTCGATCACTTAGAGATCGGGGATCGACAGGCGGATCGAGGTGTGATCTCGTGAGGTCGTGGTTGGCGGCACCGAGGTCGAGGAGCTGAAGGC
>JBDIVX010000254.1:0-7767 GCA_039794305.1 Candidatus Neutrinellum sp. | reverse complement strand
GCGATGCTGCGGGACCGTACCCTTTTCGACGAGACGCGGAGGCTCGCCGCGTGATGCACGCGGCGTGTCAGGTACCGTGCCATGCATCGCAAGAAATCACTTGCCAACTGGTGGGGAGTCCCCCCCCGGCCGCGTCAAGCCGCCACCGCCTTCTCAGGCCAATGCGGGCGAACATCAGTCGAGCTCGAGGACGAGGGCCGTCGCGAGGGTCCAGGAGGTGGGTTCGACGTCGGCTTCGGCGTCGATGACGTGGTACCAGGAGCGGCGGAAGCGGGCTTCGAGGACGACGCCCGAGTCGAGCTCGAGGCCGAGGCCGGCGCCGAGGCTCGCCGACCAGGCGTCGACGCGGCCCTGGCGCTCGCTCGGGAGCTGGAGCCGGGCGACCAACGCCTCGACGTGCGGGACGACACCGAGCACGGGGGCGCGCGCGCGGAGCTGGGCGAGGGCGCCGGCGCCGAAGCCGGGGCGGGTGAAGGGGAGCTCGGCGGCGACGCCGTCGACGAAGGCGCCGAGCGCGAGCGGGCCGACCGCGCGGAAGGCGATCTCGGCGCGGACCGTCGGGTGCCAGGCGGCCTCGCCGCTCTCCTCGAGCTGGGTGGCGCCTGCCGAGAGCCCGAACGTGGCCGCCTGAGCACGGGCCGGCGTGGGCGCGACGCCGAGGGCTCCGAGGAGGACGGCCGGGAGAAGCAGGCGGTACGTCATGTCCCACCTTGTGAGCACGGGGCGTACCACGGCGCCGGCGGTGGAGATCAGTGCGGATTCGGGTCCGGCGGAAACCTCGGTTCACGGCCCGACCTGGGAACGGGCGGGCACGGGGCCCGGCTCGGGCGGCGAGGTTGTGGGTGTCGCGCCGCGCTGCGATGATCCGAGGCATGGGGGTGCTTCGCCTGCTCGCGCTCGTGCTGGCGCTCGGGATCACCGGGTGCCTGGGCGGCCCGCAGCCCGAGCCGCCCACGGGTGGGGCCCGCGACGCGTCGACCGGGCGCGACGCCGGGGGCGGCGGCGCCGACGGGGGCGCGGTCGACTCCGGGCCCGGCTTCGACGCGGGGACCAGCGCCGACGCGGGGACGATCGCGGACGCCGCGATGGACGGCGCGATCCTCGACGGCGACGTGATGGACGGCGACGTGATGGACGGCGACGTGGTCGACGGCGACGTGATGGACGGCGACGTGGCCGACGGCGACGTGGTGGACGGCGACGTGGTCGACGGTGACGTGATGGACGGCGACGTGATGGACGGCTACGTCGTCGATGGCGCCGCGGCCGTGGAGTGATTCAGGCCCGCCAGCGCGGGATCCGCGCGAGCACGGTCGTCTCGCCGACCTCGGCGCAGAAGGCCTCGAGCTCGCCCCGCGGCGCGCCGGCCCACGCGAGGTCGGCGAGGGACTCGTCGAGGGGGACGTCGTCGCGCAGGGTCGCGAGCGTGCGGTAGAGCGCCGCCTGCTCGCGCAGCCCACGCAGGCTCTCCGCGAGCGAGGCCGCCCCGCGCACCTTCACGTCCCAGTCGGCCGGGTCGTCCGGGACGGCGTCGACGTGACCCCACCTCGAGAGGACGGCGGCCGCGCTCTTCGCACCCCAGCGGGGCACGCCCGGGATGCCGTCGGCGCTGTCGCCGACGAGGGCGAGGTAGTCGGGGATGGAGGCCGGCGGGACGCCGAATTTCTCGCGGACCGCCGGCTCGTCGAGCAGCTTGTCCGCCTTGCGATCCCACAGCACCACCTTCGCGCCGCGGACGCACTGGGTGAGGTCCTTGTCGGGCGAGCAGATCACGACCTGCTCGACGCCGGGCTCGTCCGCGAAGCGCGCGGCGGCCGTGCACAGGGCGTCGTCGGCCTCGTGCTCGATCATCGACCAGGTGACGATGCCCATGGCGCGCGTGGCCCGCTCGGCGAGCGGGAACTGAGCCATGAGGTCCGGGTCGACGCCGGCCCCGGTCTTGTATGCCTCGAAGAGCTCGTTCCGAAACGACTCGATCACCGTGTCGAAGGCGATCGCCACGTGCGTCACGCCGTCCGCGGACAGCAGCGAGGCGATCGACCGCATGAGCCCGCGCGTGGCCCCGACCTCACGCCCGTCGGGCGCGCGCATCGAGGGGACACCGTAGAACGCACGGAACAGCTCGTACGTCCCGTCCACGAGGTGGACCTTCACATGGGCTCCTTGCTCGCCCCCCGGCCGGCTTGACGGACATCAATGGTCACGGCGCGACCCGGCCGATCCAGCTCAGGCGCAGGGCCGCGCTTCCGCTGGCGCCGACGCCGGGGGTGCGGTCCTCGGCGAAGTCGTCGCGGGCGGTGAGGTCGAAGCCGAGCACGAGCTGGAGCGGTCCGGCGAGGTCCATGATCGCGTCGAGGTCCACGCGCAGCGTGTGGGAGCCGGAGGTCACGAAGTAGTCGGCCACGAGCGACAGGGTCAGCCTCCGCCCGCCCTCGTCGAGCAGCGCGAAGGGCTCGAGCGTGAGGTTCGCGCCGCCGCCCGATGCGATGTCGCCGTGCGGGTCGAGCACCTCGTGCTCGAAGCCGCCCGAGAGCTTGAGGCGCAGGTGCTGCGTCAGGAGGAACCGCAGCCCGGCGGTCGGTCGCACGAGCAGGTGCCGGAACGCGCGGATCTCCTCGGGCACGGTGAGCTCGCTCGACAGCCAGCCCTCGACGAACGGCTCGGGCACGTAGAACCGCGGGCGCTCGTCTCGGAAGCCGCGGTAGAGCGCGGTGGACCGCGCCTGCACGCGATCCTCACCCTCGACGAGGTCGCCCCCCGTGATCCGCGTCGTCCGGTAGACGAGCAGCCCCTCGTTCTCCCAGGCCAGCAACCGGCTGAGCGCGTCGGCGCGGATCTTGGTGTCGATCCCGAAGGTCAGGGCGCTGTTGCTCTGGGGGATGCTTTCGTAGCCGGCGCCGTCGTCGGCGTCGTTGAACACGACCGATCCCGAGAACGACGCGTCGGCCGTCGCGCGCACCGTCCACGCGAGCCAGCTCTCCGGCCGCGGGAGCGCGTCCCGCGGGTCCTCGTCTCGTTCGCGCTCGAGGTACCGCAGGAGCACCGAGCGCACCGTCGCCCCCTCGAGCGCGCTCCACTCCGCGCCCTCCGGGAGCGCGTCGTCGCCGCCGGCGGCGAGGAAGCGGATCGTGACCAGCCGGTACCGCGCGCGCCGCTCGAGCGGCCTCCCGTTCACGAAGAGGTCGCCGCCTTCCTCCGTGAGCCCGGGTACGACGAGCCCCTCGTCGCCGGCCCGCTCGGCGAGCTCCTCGAGCCACTCGCCCTCCACCTCCGCGACCATGAGAGGCTCGTCGTACTGGAGCGCGACGTACACGTCGCTCGCCGTGAGCGCGCCCTCGCGCGCCGGCTGCCAGCGCGCGTCGAGGATCCCGCGGTTCAGGATCGCCACCTCCGCGTCCGCGCGCTCGCGCATCGCACCCGCGGTGAGCTCCAGCATCCCGGTGCCGTCGACCGGGCGCTCGAGGGCCGCGCCCCGGAGCGTCCGCCCCCACTCGGCGCAGAAGCGCTCGCCGAGCTCCGCGACGAAGGGCTCGTAGGTGGACGATGGACGGCGGCTCGGGGGCACGACGCGGGCGAGGACGTCGTAGCCGTCGGTGAGCGGGTTGTCGCGCAGGCGGACCCGCACGGCGCCGGTCGGCGGAGCGCCGATCACGGCGGGACGGAAGCCCATCGGCCGCGCGAACAGGAGGTTCTCTCCCGAGGCGCCGCTGAAGATCACGTCGGGCCGGTCTGCGAGCGGGAGGGCCTCGGCCAGCTCGAGCAACCCCACCGCTCCGGCGCTTCCGGGATCGACGCTCGCCACCACCACGTCGGCTCCGGCCTCGCGCGCGCGACGCACGGCGTCGGCGAGCGCGGGCGCGACCGGCGCGATCCGGATCCCCTCGGCGCGGTCCGGTGCCACCCGCGAGGCGGCGTCCTCGGGCAGGAACGCAACGAACGCGAGCCGTCGATCGCCCACCCGGTGCAAGGAGATCCCGTCTGCCCCGTCGACCAGCGCCTCGCACAGGGCGCGCGCGGGGCGGTCGCAGAACAGGTTGGTCGCGACGGTCGGTACGCCGCGCCCGCGGATCGCCCCGAGCGCGCGGAGCATCGGCCGCCGGGGCGCCGCGAGCTCGGCCGAGCCGAACGCCAGGGCGCGGTAGCCGAGCGCGTCGAGGGTGAAGGCAAGCTCCATCGGCATGTGCTCGGCCGCGAAGCGCGCCACGCCGCCGGGCGTCAGGAGCCCGCCGGCGTCGAACACGAAGGGTCGATCCGAGGCCTCCTTCTCGGTGACCAGGCGCCCCGCCAGCCGGGCGAAGGGCGCCTCCTCCATGACCACCCCGTCCGCGCAGACCGGCCGCGCCAGGTGCCCGCCGACGCCGCTCGTGGCGACGATCCGCGCGACGGTGCGGACCTCGGCCGGCTCGGGCTGCGCTCGCGCACCCGACGCCTGCGAGAGGAGCGCGAGGCTAGCTGCGACGCTCCACGGGACGGTACGGATGCAGGAACGTCGCGAGGCTCGCGGCGTTGCGGGTCGAGATCCACAGCCTGCCCTGGCCACGGAACTCGCATACCAGACCCTCGCCGCTGAAGAACAGGCTCTTGAGCCCGCCCACCTTGGTGACGCGGTAGTCGAGGCCCGCGGTGAAGCCGACGATGTGGCTCGTGTCACAGATGTAGCCGGCCTGGCCGACGTCCACCGCGTGCAGCCCGCCGTAGCAGTTGAAGAAGAGCGGCCCGTGGCCCTCGCACTTCAGCAGGAACAGCCCCGCGCCGCTGAAGAAGCCCTTGGCGCCGCCCCACTTGGTGTCGAGGTTCACGGTGGGCGCCGACGCCATCCACGCGCCCGACTGGAGGAAGACCGGCATCGTGCCGTCCATCTCCAGCACCTCGACGTCGCCCTCCGGGCCGGGCGCGAGGTAGAGCGTCTGGCCCGGCTGGGTCGCCGTGAAGGTGTTCTGGAACAGGCTCTCGCCGCCGAGCATCTTGCGCTTGGCCGCGGCGAGCAGCCCGCCCTGCATGTTCGTCTGCATCTGGATGCCGCCGTCCCGCGACACCATGGCTCCGGACTCGGCGAGGACGGACTCACCCTGCTGATCGAAGGTCAGCTTCACCATCCCGAAGTCGGGCTTGTCGAGGAGCTCGTAACGCATCGGGCTATCCCTTCCTCGGCGGCAGCATCTTGCCGACCGTGCTTCCGAACTCGGAGGGGTTGCGCGTCTGGATCCAGATCCGGCCCTGCCCCCGGAAGTGGCACACCAGGCCCTCGCCCGACAGGAACGAGGCGATCCAGCCGCTCGCGCTCTTGCCCACCGAGTACTCGAGCGTGGCGTCCCACGCGACCAGGTGTCCCGTGTCGATGACCAGGTTGCCGTCGCACACGAGCTCCTGGATGCCGCCGAACGCCCCGACCAGGACCTGGCCGGGCTCGGCCGCCGTGGCCTTGAGCACGAACACGCCCTCGCCGGCGAAGAACGACTTGAAGCCGCCCACCTTCGTCTCGAGGTTCACGTTCGGGGTCGACGCGATGAACGAGCTCGACTGGATGAAGTAGCCGTTCGGCGTCATGTCGAGCGTGACCATGTCGCCGCAGAGCGTCTGGCTGACGAGGACCTCGCCCGGGCCGTTCTGCGCGGTGAACGTGTTCCGGAAGAAGGACTCGCCGCCGAACATGCGCTTGAGGCCGCCCATCAGGCCGCCCTGCGACTGGGTCTGCATCTGCACGTTCGTGCTCATGCCCACCATGGCGCCCGACTCGGCCACCACGGACTCGCCCGGGGCGAGCGCGATGCGCGCCAGCGAGTGCGCGGGACGGTATGCGACGTCGATCTGCATGGGTCCTCCTCAGGGGAGCATCGGCGTGAGCCAGCCGACGAGGGAGTCGAGGTTGCGGGACTGGATGTAGACGGTGCCCTGGCCCTTGAACTCGCAGACCAGGCCCTCGCCGGACGCGACGAAGCCCATCAGGCCGCCGCCCGCGCTCTTGATGTCGAACTGGAGGTTGCCCTCGTAGGCGACGAGGTGGCCGTTGTCGACGATGTAGGAGCCGTTGACGGGGACCGCGTGGATGCCGCCGTAGCTGTTGAACCAGAGGTCACCCGATCCGCTCATCTCGAGGAAGAAGGCGCCCTCCTTGGCGAGCAGCGCGCGGAACCCGCCGAACTTCATCTTCATGTCGATGTCGCCGACGTGCGCGAGGTACGCGCCGGAGCTCATGATGAGCGTCTCGCCCTGCATCCTCCGGTACTGGATCTGCCCCGAGGTGCCCGGCGCGACCCACACGCTGCCCGGCTGCTGCTGCACGCTGAAGTGGTTCACGAAGAACGTCTCGCCACCGACCACCTTGCGGATGAGCGCGATGAAGAAGGCCTTCAGCTTCGCGAAGAACCCGGGCGACTTGCCCGCGTTCATCTTCACTTCCATGTTCACGTGCTGGTGGCGCGCGACCATCGCGCCCGCCTCGGCGATCACCGTCTGACCGGGCTGCACGTCGACGCGCAGCATGGCGAACGACGGACCGTGCGTGATCTCGTGCGCCACGGCGGCGTGCGCCGGCTGGGCGGGCTGCTGCGGCATCGCCTGCTGCGGCGCCATCGGCTGCTGCTGCGGATGCGGAACCTGCGGATTGTGAGGATGCTCCATGTCGTGCTCCTGGACGCGGGCCCGGACGTCTCTCGTCCCCCCCGTGGGGTCGGCCTACATATCGCGCTTCGGGGGGCGGCACAATGCTACGGGACGGTGACGCCCTTTCTTCCCCGGCGGTGCGGGGAAGGTCCCGTCCCCGACTCGGGGCACGGCTGCGCCGCTCGTGGCGCGTTCGTGGCGCGCGTGCGTCCATCGCGGCTTCTTGCACGGTGTGGGCGCGTGACTAGGGATCTCGCCTCCCGATGGCGGCTCCCTCTCACCGAGCGCTGGTCGCGGCGGTCCTGGCTGCGGTCGTGGTGGCAGCCCCGGCCGGAGCGAGGGCCGACGAGGGGGACCCGCGCCCGGTACCGGACTACGACGGCCGCGGCGAGGAGCCCACGACGGCCCGCGACGTGCTCGTGTGGATCCCCCGGGTGATCTTCGCGCCGTTCTACCTCGTGAGCGAGTACGTCGTGCGCAGGCCTCTCGGCGCCTTCGTGACGTACGCCGAGCTGCACCACTGGCCGGCGATCCTGGTCGACTTCTTCACCTTCGGGCCGAACCGCAAGGCGGGCATCGTGCCGACCGCGCTCATCGACTTCGGGTTCCGGCCGAGCGTGGGCCTGTACGCGTGGGGCGACGACTTCCTGTTCGACGGCAACGACCTCCGGATCCACGGCGCGACCTGGGGGAAGGACTGGCTTCGGCTCTCGGTCAGGGACCGCGCGGCGCTCGGTCCGGGCGGGCCGTGGCTCGCGCTCCGCGGGCTCGGCGAGCGCCGGAGCGACTGGGTGTTCTACGGGCTCGGCTGGGACTCCCGCGAGGACGACTTCAGCCGCTTCGAGCGCACCGAGCTCACCGGCAGCCTGCTCTTCGAGGCCGATCTGTGGCGGTCGAGCGGGATCGTGTGGGAGGTCGCCGTCCGGGACAGCGAGTTTCGGGACGAGGCGTGCTGCGGCGAGCCCTCGGTGCCGGACCAGGTCGCCCAGGGCGTGTTCGACTCGCTGCCGCCGGGCTGGGAGGGGTACACGGCGATCACCCAGCGCGTCGAGGTCACGCTCGACACGCGGCGCGACCGACCCGAGCCCGGGAGCGGCGTGCGGGTGACCGTCGAAGGCACGCACGGCTTCGACGGCCGCGAGGTCACCGAGAGGCGGTGGGTCG
>JBDIVX010000253.1:0-7803 GCA_039794305.1 Candidatus Neutrinellum sp. | reverse complement strand
GCTCACCGCCGACGCCTCGACGCCGAAGCGCAGCTTCGAGCCGACCGGCGACTTCTACGACCCCGACTGCGACCACGTGCCCGTCCCGGTCCCGCCCGGCGGCAACCTGGAGGGCGAGGACGGCTACGCCTGTGCCGGCGACGGCGACTGCCACCTCATCGTGTGGGCACCCTTCGAGGATCGTCTCTACGAGATGTGGCGCGCGAACATCGAGGGGGACACCTTCGACGGTGGCTGCCTCGCGGTCTGGGACACGAGCCACGTCTACGGCGACCTCGGCCGGGGCGACCAGTGCACGAGCGCCGACGCGGCCGGCTTCCCCATCGCGCCGCTGCTCTTCACCGCGGACGAGGTGGCCGCCGGCGAGATCGCCCACGCGATCCGCTTCATCCTGCCGAACGACCGCGTGCGCATGCGCGAGTACGTCCGCCCCGCGACGCACGGCACGAACACCAGCGGCGGTCCGAGCGCGCCGCCCTACGGCGTGCACTTCCGCCTGCGCCCCGACTTCCCGCTCGACAGCCTCCCGAACGACGCGGCGCGCACGGTCGCTCGCGCGCTCCAGCGCTACGGGATGTACCACGCCGACGGCGGGAACATCGCGCTCACCGCGCAGAGCGACTCGCGGACTACGGCGAAATGGGACGCGCTGCTCGAACCGCGCGACCTGTCGATGCTGGAGGTGGAGGACTTCGAGGTCATCCACCACTCCGATCCCATCGATGTGACCTACGACTGCGTGCGCGAGCCACCCGTGCCCACCGAGTAGGCACGGAACGTGCTCGACCCGCCGGCATGACACGCTCGATGTGCCGTTTTGTGCCCGCGCTGCTCCTCGCGGGCTGCTTCGGGAGCCACTCGACGGGTGAGACCGATGGCGGCCCCGGCCACGACGCCGGCCCGACTCCGTGGAGCGACGGGGGCGGCCCGACTCCCGTCGACGCGGGCCCCGTCCCGGTGGACTCCGGCCCGCGGGACGCAGGCCCATCCTGCCCGACGGCCGACGTCGACCTCGCCTGCTTCTCGCACCTGACCGCCGGCACGCCCCAGACCATCACCGTGGCGGTGGGCGGCGAGGGCGCGTGCTTCTGCGGCGAGCGCATCTCGTGTCACGCCGCGATCGGCGGCGAGCCCCGCACGCTCGAGCTCACCACCGGCCTGTGCGCCGACGGCGCGCTCTGCGACGGCTGCTTCCCGTTCGTCGAGAGCACGTGCACGCTGCCGCCGCTGACCGAGGGCGAGTGGACCGTCCGCGTGAACGGCGCCTACGCGTTCGATGTCGACGTGGCGCCCCGCGGCACGCTGGTCGAGCCCGGCGCGGCCTGTCTCCGACGCGCCACGCGCGACGACTACTGCGGGGTCGTCCCGCCGCCCTACCTGGGCATGTACTCCCTCGTGTGCCACTCGACCTTCGCCTACCCCGACACGCGCGTGCCCGTCCGCGTGACCGATTCGTGCGGCGGGTGCGGCGTGGCCGCGGGGCCGTGCCGGGTCGACGTCTTCGACGACGTGATCCGGGTCCGCCCCTCCTCGCTCTCGCTCGGCTGCGACTTCGACTGCCCCGCCGTGTGCGAGCCGCGCGAGGACGTCTGCTGGACCCCGCCGCTCGCGCCCGGGAGCTACCGCATCCGGGTCGAGGGGATCGGCGGCTACGAGTCCACCCTATCCGTCGGCACCCCGCACGATCCCATCGATCCCGACGAAATCTGCGGCCCCATCGTCGCGCACGACGACCTCTGAACGAGTGGTTTCACTCGCAGGGCGCGTCGGCGGCCGTGCCCTCGACGATCACCGGCGTGCCCGACTCGTAGAGCGTCTGCACGAAGCAGCCGTACTGGTGCATGGGCGGCTCGAGCTGGAACGTCACGTAGTGGCCGCCCATGGGGAAGTCGGGCAGGTACCGGACGACCCCCGCCGTGACGTCGCGGTTGTCGCTCACCGGCGCCGCGAGCTGCTCGCCGCCGGCGAGGCGGATGGCTTCGAGGATGCCGGCCGTCCCCACGTCGTCGCCCACGAGGTCGACGCCCAGCGCCACCACCAACCCGCGCTGCAGGTTCTCGGGGATGTTGTCGTCCTCGAAGCCCTCGATGACGAGCACCGGCACCGGGTCGTGGCCCGGCAGCGGCTCGCGGTGGACCTGGTCGACGTAGTGCAGGTTGTCGGCGGGGCCCACGGCGAGATCGAACATGGCGATCACCGGGTGGAACGGGTCGAGCATCTCGCGCGACGGCAGCCCGATGAGCGCCTCGACCGCCACCCGCAGGTCGACGGGTGAGGTCGGGCCGAAGGCGAACTCGATCCACGAGCCGCCGGCGCCGGTCAGGATGGCTCCCTCGAACCCTGTGTCCGTCGCGGCGAGCATGCCCGAGAGGTAGCTGCCGAGCGACTGCCCCATCACGACGACATGGCCGGGATCGAACCGCACCATCCCGTCGGCGGCCGCGCTCGCGTCGACGCCGTCGCAGCCCGCCGGATCGATGCGCAGCTCCGTCACCAAGCGGCGGAAGAGCACGTGCTCGAGGACCGCCTGCATGAAGTTGTCGCGCATCGCGACGGGGTTCAGGAAGTTGTACATCACGAACCCGTCCATCGAGGCAGCCGCGCCGATGCGCTCCGGGTTGAGCGGCCCCGCGACGCCGCTCGCCGCCCAGCCACGCCGCGCGAAGCGCATGGCGGGGCCGGTGCCGGGGGCCGGAGCCGTGGCGCCGACGACCGTCCCGCGGTCGAGGATCTGCCGCGCGAGCCCGCCGGTGCCGTTGACGTAGAAGACGAGCGGGAACCCGTCGGCCGGCATGGCCCGCTTCGGGACCGACACGACGAAGCTCGCGGTCTGGGTGCCCTGCTCCACCGGAAGCCCGTCGCCGTCGAGCACGAACCGGCCGCCCTCCTCCTCGAAGGGCGGAGTCCCCTCCTGAAACTGGGGAGCCGCCCACGTCGCCTCGTACGCGCAGTAGTCGCCGAGGTCGTAGATGCGCGACGGCTCGCTCGTCGGCTCCCGGGCCGGGAGCGCCCCCGCCCACTCCACCCACCGCACGAGCTGGCTCGTCACGTCGCCGGTCCGGAACACGGTCGCGGCGACGACCTCCTCGGGCGCGATGCCTTCGTCCGCGAGGTACGCGCGAAGCGGCGCGTATGCCGACACCACCGCCTCGCCGCCGTCGGGCGTGCCGCCGGCGAGGAGCGACGCGAGCGTCGGGCTCTGGACGAGCGGGCGCGTGGCGTCGCCGCTGCCGACCGCGGCCATCACGATCACGGCGTAGGTCGTGTGCTCGCGCAGCGCGAACCCGGGCTCGGGCAGCACCTGGAGCAGCCCCGCCGGCCGGTAGGTGTCGTCTTCGGCGGTCTGCGTCACTCGCACGGGCGTGCGGCCACCCCGCTCGGGCGAGCCCGGATCGACGTTCACGAGGAACACCGGGCTCTCTGGCGCCGAGCTCTCCTCGACCGTCGGGAGCGCCGACCCGTCGAGCGGCCCCGTGAAGGCGATCCACACCGGCCCCGACGGGCTGAACCCGTCCCGGTCCTCCGCGAGCGCCTGGTAGCGGCCGATCAGGGGGAGCCGCCGCGGATTCGGCCAGCCGGACACGTCCGGCGCCCCTCCGGCCGTCCGGCGCGACTCGAGCGGAAACGGCTGCTCGAAGAACGCGAAGTCGGGCTCGAGCGACAGGACCATCTCGATCGGCCCGACCCCCGCGTCACCCGTGCCGGCGTCCGAGGTGGCGCCCCCGTCGTCGCCACAGCCGACGACCGTGGCGGTGGTGAAAAGAAGGGCGAGAAGGGGGAAGATGCGTGCCGACATGAAGCTCCGACGCGCGATGATAGTGGTCTCCACCCTGCTCGTCGCCTGCGACGCCGGCGGCGGGGGCGGCACGGTGGACGCGGGCACGCGGGACGCGGGGGGCTCTCGCTGCACCTGGGAGGGCGGGCCCGCCGAGGACCTGCCGGACCCGCCCCGCCACACCCCGCGCTGGGCGTTCGAGCCGTGGATCTCGAAAGACATCTCCGACCGCGACGACACGTTCGACTTCGTGAACGGCTTCCGCGAGCGCGACATCCCGGTCGGCGTGGTCGTCCTCGATAGCCCGTGGGCGACCAACTACAACACCTTCGTCCCGCACCCGGAACGCTACCCGGACTTCGGTGAGATGGTCGAGGAGCTCCACGCGATGGACGTCCGGATCGTGCTCTGGACGACGCAGATGGTGAACCGGAGCTCCTTCGACGCGGAGGTCGGCGGCCACGTGTACGAGGGCGCGGCCGCCAACTTCATGGAGGGCCTCGCCTGCGGCTTCTACGTCGACGACGGGCGCACCCACGGCTGGTGGAAGGGACAGGGCGCGGGCGTCGACTTCTTCGACCCGGTCGCGGTCGGCTGGTGGCGCGCGCAGCAGGACCACGTGCTCGACCTCGGCGTCGACGGGTTCAAGCTCGACTTCGGCGAGAGCTACATCCGCCGGGACACGATCGAGACCGAGCGGGGCCCGAAACCCCACCAGGAGTACTCGGAGGCCTATTACCGCGACTTCCTCGCGTACGGCGTGCACCGGCGGGGTCCCGAGGGCTTCGTGACGATGGTGCGGCCCTACGATCAGTCCTACGACTTCGAAGGGCGCTTCTTCGCCCGGCCCGAGCACGCGCCCGTCGGCTGGGTCGGCGACAACCACCGCGACTGGGGCGGGCTCGTCGACGCGCTCGACCACCTGTTCCGCAGCGCCGAGGCGGGGTACGTGGTGATCGGCTCGGACGTCGGGGGCTACCTCGACCGGAACGAGCTCGATCTGCTGGAGACCATCCCCTTCGACCTCGAGGTGTTCCAGCGCTGGACCGCTCTCGGCGCCATGACCCCCTTCATGCAGCTCCACGGCCGGGCGAACCTCACGCCCTGGACGGTAGAAGGCACCGACGCCGAGCTGGCCGACACGGTCGCGCTCTACCGCTACTGGTCCAAGCTGCACAGCCAGCTCGTCCCGTTCTTCTACTCGCTCGCCGAGGAGGCTTACGCAGGACGCGTCGAGCCGATCATGCGGCCTGTGGGCGCGGACGTCGCCGAGTGGCAGGAC
The DNA here is from genome assembly GCA_039794305.1 of Candidatus Neutrinellum sp. Lineage (GTDB taxonomy): Bacteria > Myxococcota_A > Polyangia > Polyangiales > JBDIVX01 > JBDIVX01. Next base: position 2,746 of record JBDIVX010000253.1, on the reverse strand, counting down.
GACTGGCGCTTCCTGGTGGGCGACGCGTTTCTCGTCGCGCCGCTCGTGGCACCCGGAGGCACCCGCGACGTCGTGCTCCCCGCGGGCGCCGAGTGGTACGACTGGTGGGAGCCCGCGGGCGACCCGGTCGCCGGCGGCACCACGCTCGAAGGCTACGACGCGACCGAGCGGATGCGGATCCCCCTCTTCGTGCGCGAGGGCGCCATCGTGCCGATGGTGGTGCGCGACGAGGTGACCGGGCACGGCACGGCCGCGCAGGCGGGCACGCTCACGCTGCTCGTCTGGCCGGCGAGCGCCGAGACGACCTTCCGGATCCACGACGAGGACGGAGAGGTCACGACCGTCACGGCCCGCGACACCGCGGTCACCCTTTCGCGCGCGCCCGACGGCGCCTACCTGCGCGTGCGCCTCGACGCCGAGCCCGCGGCGGTCACCCTCGGCGGCGCCGCCCTGCCCTCGCGCGCCTCCCGCGCCGAGCTCGACGCCGGCACCGAGGGCTGGTGGTGGGACGCCGCCGTCCGGAGCGCCTGGGTGAAGCTCGCGCCGAGTGACGCCGAGCTGGCGGTCGGGTTCTGAGTGCGGCCGAGGGACCGCAACGCCCTGCTCGGTCGGCGTCGGCGACTTTGAGGCATCATCCGCAAATGCCCCGCATCTTCGAGACCCGCACCCGCGTCCGCTTCGCCGAGACCGACGAGTCCGGCATCGCCTACTACGGCAGCCACTTCGTCTACTTCGAGCTCGGCCGAGTCGAGATGTTTCGAGAGCTCGGCCTGTCGTACGACTTCCGGATCCCGATCATCGAGACGCGGTGCCGGTACCACGCCCCGGCGCGCTTCGACGATGTCCTGTCGATCCACACGTTCGTGGGGGAGCTGCGGACGAAGGCGTTCCGGCTCGACGCCCGCGTGTACCGCGTCCGCGACGGGCAGGAGCCCGAGCTCCTGTGCGAGGGCTGGACCGCGATGGTCACCACCGGCGAGGACCGGCGCCCCATCCCCATCCCGGCTGCGTTCCGGGCGACGCTCGAGGCGATCGCCTGACGGGCGGCCTCACATCCCCACCAGCCCGCATCCGAGCTGCGCCAGGTGCTGGACCGCGGCGCCGTACATCATGGCGTCCTCGCTGCTGGCGTTGCCCTGGATGGCGCGCTTGTAGACGCCCTGGGCGATGGCCGCGAGGCGGAACAGCCCGAAGGCCTTGAAGTACGGGAAGTCCGGCACCTCGGTCCGGCCCGTGAGCTCGCGGTAGCGCGCGACGAAGGCCGGCTCGGTCGGGATGCCCGTGGCCTCGAAGTCCACGCCGAGCAGGCCGCCGAGCCGGGGCATGGCGACGTCGTAGAGCATGCACGTGTAGGCGAGGTCCGCGAGCGGATGGCCGAGCGTCGACAGCTCCCAGTCGATGACCGCGAGCGCGCGCGGCTCGGTCGGGTGGAAGATGATGTTGTCGAGCCGGTAGTCGCCGTGGACGAGCGTGGTCTCGTCGTGCGCCGGGACGTGCTCGGGCAGCCAGGCGATGAGCTTCTCCATCGGCTCGATGCGGTCGGTCTCGGACTTGCGGTACTGCGCGCTCCAGCGCTCGACCTGCCGCTCGACGTACCTGCCGCGCTTGCCGTAGTCCGAGAGCCCCACGGCGTCGACGTCCACCCGGTGGATGGCGGCGAGGACCCGCGCGAGCTCGTCGTAGATCGCGCGCCGCTCGGCGGGTTCGCACTCGGGGAGCTGGACGTTCCAGAAGATGCGGCCCCGAACGTGCTCCATGACGAAGAACACGGTGCCGATCACCCCGGCGTCCTCGCAGAGGGCGAGCATCCGCGCGACCGGCACGTCGGTCCCGGCGAGCGCCTCCATCACCCGGTGCTCGCGATCGACGGCGTGCGCCGAGGGGAGGAGCTCGCCGGGCGGCTTCTTCCGGAGGACGTACTCGCCCGATGGCGCGCCCAGCCAGAAGGTGGGGTTCGACTGCCCGCCGCGGAATTGCCGAACGGCGAGGGGGCCGCGGAAGCCCTCGACGTGGACGCCGAGCCATTCCTCGAGGGCCGGCTCGTCGAAGCGGTGGTTTTCGCGGACGGGCCGGGTGTTCTCCGGCGGCTCGGGTGTATGGTTCGGCACGATGGACTTCACGATACCCGATCGACTGAACGACGTGCTCGCGCGGGTCGGCGAGCTCATGGAAGCCGAGGTCTACCCCCTCGAGCGCGAATTCGCCGGCAAGGAGTTCCACGAGATGGTGCCCCGGCTGGGCGAGGTCCGCGAGAAGGTGAAGAAGGCGGGCCTCTGGTGCCCGCAGATGCCCGAGGAGTGGGGCGGCATGGGGCTCTCGTTCCGCGAGCACGGCCTGGTGAGCGAGGTGCTCGGGCGGAGCCCGCTCGGCCACTACGTCTTCAACTGCCAGGCCCCCGACTCCGGCAACATGGAGATCCTCGAGAGGTACGGCACCGACGCGCAGAAGGAGCGGTGGCTTCGGCCGCTCGTCGCCGGCGAGATCCGGAGCTGCTTCTCGATGACCGAGCCCGACCGCTCGGGCGCGAACCCGACCTGGCTCGACACGACCGCGGTCCTCGACGGCGACGAGTGGGTGATCAACGGGCGCAAGTGGTTCACCTCCTCGGCGGACGGGGCGAGCTTCGCGGTCGTCATGGCGGTCACCGATCCGGACGCGGCGGCCCACGGGCGCGCGAGCATGATCCTCGTCCCTACCGACAACCCCGGCTTCGTCCACCTGCGCGTGACCTCCGTGATGGGCCACG
>JBDIVX010000252.1:0-7906 GCA_039794305.1 Candidatus Neutrinellum sp. | reverse complement strand
GCGGTCCGAGGCGGCGGCCGTGTCGGGAGGAGTGCGGGCGGGGGTGGGGGGGTGGATGAAACAGATACATATCAATGCCGGAAGTGGCGGACGCCGGTGAGGACCATGGCGATGTTCGCCGCGTCGGCGGCCGCAATGACGTCGGCGTCCTTCTTGGAGCCTCCGGGCTGGGCGATGGCCGTGACCCCGGCGGCGGCCGCCGCCTCGACACCGTCCGGGAACGGGAAGAAGGCGTCCGAGGCCATGACGCTGCCCTTCGCCAGATCGCCCGCCTTCTCGGCCGCGATCTCGACGCTGACCACGCGAGACATCTGGCCGGCGCCGACGCCGACGGTGACGTCCTCGCGGGCGAGGACGATGGCGTTGGACTTCACGTGCTTGCAGACGCGCCACGCGAATTCGAGAGCGCGCATCTCGGCGTCGGTGGGGACGCGCTTCGTGGCGACCCTGCCGTTGCGTACCTCACCGATCCCGGTGGCGTCTCGGTCCTGGACCACGAGCCCGCCGCTCACGCGCTTGAAGGCGAAGGCGCGGTAGCCCGCCTCCGGCAGGGCGCCCGTCGCGAGGACGCGCAGGTTCTTCTTCGCCCGCAGCACCTCGAGGGCCGCGTCCGAGTAGCTCGGCGCGATGACGCACTCGAGGAAGGACTCGGTCATGGCCCGGGCGGTGGCCTCGTCGACCTCCCGGTTCAGGGCCACGATCCCGCCGAAGGCGCTCAGGGCGTCCGCCTCGCGAGCCTTTCGGAAGGCCGCCTCGAGGTCGTCGGCCATGGCCACGCCGCAGGGGTTCGTGTGCTTGACGACGACCGCGCCGGGCCGGTCGAGCTCGAGCACGGCCTCGAAGGTGGCGTCGAGGTCGACGAGGTTGTTGAAGGACAGCTCCTTGCCGCCGGCGCCCAGCGACTCGGCGCGCGCGAGCGACCCGGCCGCGGCGTTTCGCTCGACGTAGAACGCACCGCGCTGGTGCGGGTTCTCGCCGTAGCGGCACTCGTAGGCCTTGTCGAGCTGGAGGGTGAGCGTACCCGGGAAGTCGGTGCGCGTGCCGTCCTCCTTGCGCGAGGTCAGGTAGGCGGCGATGGCGCCGTCATAGGCCGCGGTGTGCGAGAAGGCCTTGGCCGCGAGACGGGCTCGCAGGGCCTCGTCCGGGCCGCCGCCGTCGAGCGTCGCGAGGACGGCGTCGTAGTCGTCGGGATCCACGACGACCGTGACGCGTGCTTGGTTCTTCGCAGCGCTCCGCACCATGGAAGGGCCGCCGATGTCGATGTTCTCGATCGTGTCGTCGTGCGAGGCCCCGCGGGCGACGGTCTGCTCGAAGGGGTAGAGGTTCACGGCGACGAGATCGATGGGGCCGCCGCCGATCCCGTCGAGCTCTGCCCGGTCCTCGTCCGTGTCGCGCATGAGGATGCCACCGTGGACGCGGGGGTGGAGCGTCTTGACACGGCCGTCCATGATCTCGGGCGAGCCCGTGTAGTCCGAGACGTCGCGGACCTCGACGCCTCCCTCGCGCAGGGCGCGGGCCGTTCCGCCGGTCGAGAGGATCTCGACGCCTCGTCGAGCAAGCCCGCGAGCGAATTCCACCACCCCCCGCTTGTCCGACACCGACACGAGCGCACGCCTGATCGTGGTCATCGACAGCTCCTGTTTGCGACGTCGGCCCATACCGCGCACCCCCTGGGACGTCAACGGGCGCATCTCGGCGGTGGGCGTTGAAATCCCCGAAGGGTGTGAGATCACTCGGGCGATGAAGGCGCTCACGTTCGACGGCGACGTCGCCGTCCGCACGGTCGACGATCCGACGCCCGGCGAGGGCGAGGCCCTGGTGCGGGTCCGCATGGCGGGCATCTGCAACACGGACCTCGAGATCGTCCGGGGCTACATGGGGTTCCGGGGCGTCCTGGGGCACGAGATGGTCGGCGTCGTCGAGTCCCACCCGGACCCTTCCTGGGTCGGCCGGCGCGTGACGGCGGAGATCAACCTGGCCTGCGGCCGCTGCGCGTGGTGCGCGCGCGGGCTCGGGCGGCACTGCCCCACTCGCACCGTCCTCGGCATCTCGGGCAAGGACGGCTGCTTCGCCGAGCGGGTGACGCTGCCCGCCGCGAACCTGCACCACCTGCCGGACGAGGTGACGGACGAGGCCGCGGTGTTCGTCGAGCCGCTCGCCGCCGCATTCGAGATCCTCGAACAGATCCACGTCGAGCCGGACGCCCGGGTGCTGGTCCTCGGGGACGGCAAGCTCGGCCTGCTCGCGTGCATGGTGCTGCGTCACGCGGGCTGCTCGTTGACGCTCGCCGGAAAGCACCCGCGCAAGCTCGCCATCGCCGAGGCCCTCGGCGTCGAGGTCCGGCGCCCGGACGAGCTCGGCCCGGAGCCGTTCGAGGTGGTGGTCGAGGCGACCGGAGCGGCGGCGGGGCTCGAGCTCGCCCTCGCGCACGTGCGCCCGCGCGGCACGCTCGTGCTGAAGAGCACGTTCCACGGCGCGGTCGAGCTCGCGACGGCGAAGCTCGTCATCGACGAGATCCGACTGATCGGCTCCCGCTGCGGATCGTTCCCACCTGCCGTGCGCGCGCTCGCCCACGGGCGCGTCGACCCGTCGCCGCTCCTCGACGCCGTCTTCCCGCTCGAGGACGCCGTCCAGGCGCTCGAGCACGCTCGCAGGCCCGGAGCGCTGAAGGTGGCCCTGCGCGTGTCGTGACCCCGCGCTGCTCGGCCGCCGAGGCGCCGGCGTCGTGTAGCATGGCGCCCGCGGGCCGCCCGCCCCCCAGATCTCGAGGAGACGCTCGTGTCCATCGACCACTTCGTGACGCTCGGCTTCCTGGTCCTCCTTCAGGCCGTCCTCGGCTTCGACAACCTGCTCTACATCTCGCTCGAATCGAAGCGGGCCCCCGTCGACGAGCGGCCGATGGTGCGCCGCACGGGGATCGCCCTCGCCGTCGGGCTGCGCATCGTGCTCCTGTTCGTGCTCACCAAGCTCGTCGAGCACGTGAAGGACCCGCTCTTCGGCTTGCCGTTCGCCGGCGTGGCGGAGGGCGAGGTCAACCTGCACAGCATCATCGTCCTCGGAGGCGGCGCGTTCATCCTGTACACGGCCACCAAGGAGATCCTCCACATGATGAGCCTGGAGGAGGATGACAAGGAAGATGCGTCTCCCCGGTCGGCCGCCTCGGTGATCGCCTGGATCGTGGCGATGAACCTGGTCTTCTCCTTCGACTCGATCCTGAGCGCGATGGCCCTCACCGACGTCTTCTGGGTCATGGCGGCCGCCATCGTCATCGGCGGAGCGCTGATGATCTGGCTCGCCGACCGAGTGTCCGCCTTCCTCGAACGGAACCGGATGTACGAGGTGCTCGGCCTCTTCATCCTGTTCGTCGTCGGCGTCATGCTGCTCACCGAGGGCGGGCACCTCGCGCACTTGCGCCTGTTCGGCAACGAGATCGTCCCGATGAGCAAGACCACGTTCTACTTCGTCATCGCGGTCCTGGTGCTCACCGACGTCGTCCAGGCACGCTACCGGAAGAAGCTCATGGCCCTGAAGAAGGCTCCCGCCCCGTCGTTCGCGGAGCCGCCGGCCAGCGGCGGGTCCGAGTAGTCACCCGCCGGACGACGGTGGCCGTCCATCGACGAGCTGCGCGAGCCTCGGTGACGGCGAGAAGCGCTTGCCCTTGCCTACGCGCTTCGCCTCGAAGAACCCGAGCTCGACCAGCTCGTCGAGGTCGGTTCGGGCCGTGTGGTAGTGCACGCGGTGCGCAGCGACGTGACCGCCGATCGTGTAGCTCTGCAGAGGATGGCGGATCGCCTTCTGGAGCAACGCGCGCTGCCGGTGGTTGAGGCTCTCGAAGCCGGCCACCAGGTGCGCGACGCGCTTGGCCTCGGCTGCCCGCCGTTCGAGATGATCGAGCAGCTCCTCGAGCGCCTGCCGGAGGACGTCGAGCTGGTGCAGGACGAAGTCCGTCAGGTCCCCTTCGTCGGTTTCGACATGCTTGAAGGCGCGGTAGTAGGCGATCGGCTTCCGGTCGATGGGACCCGAGATGGAGAGGAACTCGGCCATCTCGTAGCCGTTTCGCAGCATCACCCAATAGAACAGCGCGCGGGCCATCCGACCGTTGCCGTCCCGGAAGGGGTGCTCGTAGCCGAGCCAGAAGTGGCTGATGATCGCGCGAAGGACCGGATGGACGAAAGTCGGTCCGTCGTCCGACTCGCCGTTGGCGAACGCGAGCAAGGCCATCATGCGTTCGTGAAGCGGCTTCAGGCGTCCCGAGGGGTCCTCGGCAGGGGGAGGCACGTGCCACACGGTCCCATTTCGATCGGCGACGTCGACCTCATTGCACGGTCCCCGTAGCTCGCCAGCGCCTCCCGATACGTCGAGTGCGTCCTCACCGACGATGCGATGGAGCTCCAGCAGGTCCGACAGGGTCAGCGGACGGTCCTCGTCGCGGAGCTCCACGATTCGCTGCATCGCACGCCAGTTGTTGAGGATCATCTGCTCGTCCTTCGAGGTCGGCTCGCGTTGCTCGCGCACCATCTGCCTCGCCAGCTCGCGGGTCGTCGGGCGTGCCCCTTCGATGGCGCTCGAGCTGATCGCCTCTTCGATCAATAGCCGTACTCGGTACTCGGTCACCGCGTCGTCGTTCCCGAGCGCGTCGGCGAGGAGCTTGGATACGTTCTGTCGATCGAAGCGATGCAAGGCCTCGCGGACGACCGGCGTCTCCACGAAGCTGAACGGCTCGCCGAGCGCCTCGCGCATCGCCCTCACGGGAGCGGCCGCCAGGCGGCGCGCCAATCGCAAGCTCGCCCACCACTGCTCGTGGCTCAGGCCCTCGGGCGGCCCTCGACGCCGCAGCTCGTCCCTCGGCAGGTAGCGGCCGTCCGGCAGGGTCGGGGACGTGTGTTGCAGGATCTGTGGGAAGCCGGCCCCGAGCACGCGAGCGATGGTGCCGGGCGGGGGGGGTGGCTGCGGAGGTCTCATGGAGGTCCCTTGCTTTATAACATCGCAAATATTGTAAACCACCGACCAAGACGGGCGCCGTGCGTCGCTCTGCTCCCGTCCGGCGGCTCGACTCGAGCGCCCGAGATCGCGCAGAAAACGGGCTGGCGTGGCTTGCCCGCCTCAGCCGGCGTCGGGCGCGCCGGCGTCGGCGCAGGGGGTGGGCAGGGCGAAGCGGTCGGAGAGCCCCCCGAGGTTGCCGCGCAAGCCGGTGAAGGTCATGCCGACGCTCACGGCGTCGCAGACGGCCCCCGGACCGCCGGTCCCGGGCGTGGCGCGGACGTCCGCGGCCAGGTCGAGCAGCCGCGTGAGGATGCGGTAGTGCTCGGTCCCGATGCAGACCGCCGCGGTCTCGATGTCCCCGAGGATGTCCACCGATGGCCACCGGCCGGACAGCGTCGCCGTGTCGACCGACTGGGCGTCGCCGCTGATGTGGACCGTGAGCACGCCGTCGGTCAGCTTGATCACGGCGCCGCGCGTCGCGGTGGGCGCGGCGAAGTAGAAGGGCACGCGGTCGGGCAGGCGCATGACCAGCGTGCGGCCGGCGATGTACGCGTTGTCGTCGCGGATCAACGGCCGGTCGGGGTTGCCGCCGAGGAACGTCTCGGCGCGCACCCAGAACCAGTCTCGCCCGTCCCACACCGGCAGCGGCAGGGGAACGCCGCCGTCGTCGTCCGAGAAGCCCGCGTCCGGGATCTCCAGCTCCGGGCGGCCCCCGTCCGCGAGGGCGGGCGCAGCGAACAGGCCCTGCGTCAACACCGCGTCGACGGTGGGGTCGTCGTCGCCGCCGTTCCACCCTCGGACGATGACGATGAGGTTGCCGGCCCCCTCTTGCTGGTAGGTCGCGAGCTGGTCGGCCAGGTCCGGCATCGTCGTGAGGATGAGGGGCATGACCTGATGGCCGAACGCGTTGTCGATGCCGCCGGCGCCGTCGATCTCCGGGACCGACGACGAAGCGGGGGGCACACACTCGACCACCGGATCGGGCGGGTACGAGCAGAGCCCGTCGACATCGAAGCCGATGTTCTCCCAGTCCTCGCCCTGGTCGAGCCGGATGTCACGGAGCGCGAAGAGGATCTCGTCCACGCTCGGCCCGTCCGACGCGGCGGGCCTCGGCGGCGGCCGGGTGAGCGGGCAGCCCGGACCCGCGTCGCCCCCTGCGTCCATCGGTTCGTGTCCCGCGTCGACCGGCGCGTCCACGCCCGTGTCGCGCGGCAGCGCGCCGGAGTCGAGCAGCCCCTCTTCGAACACGCGGCAGCCGCACAGGGCGACCACGGCGCAGACCAGCGTGGTTCTCGGGATCATCCCCGCGTACGAGCCTACGCGAGACCCAGCCCACCGCGGAAGCCTCCCCCTACGCGGCCCCCACCTCGTCCCCCTCGCGCATCCGCGCCACCGTCTCGCGTGCCCACGCCCGGTACCCCCCGCCCTCGATGGCCGCGCGGGCCTCCCGCATGAGCGCTCCGTAGAACCAGAGGTTGTGGAGCGTGACGACCCGCGGACCGAGCATCTCCTTGGCGTTGAAGAGGTGGCGGAGGTAGCCGCGGGACCAGGTGGTGCAGGTGGGGCAGTCGCAGCGGGCGTCGAGCGGGGAGTCGTCCTCGCGGTGGCGCGCCTGCTTGAGGTTCACGCGGCCGGCCCAGGTGAGCGCCTGGGCGTTGCGGGCGTTGCGCGTCGGGAGCACGCAGTCGAAGAGGTCCACGCCGGCGCCCACCGCGTGCACGAGGTCGTACGGCGTGCCGACGCCCATGACGTAGCGCGGGCGGTCCGAGGGCATGCGCGACGCGACGGCGCCGATGGCGCGGTACATGTCCTCGCGCGCCTCGCCGACCGAGAAGCCACCGAGCGCCAGGCCGTCGAAGGGCATCCGGGCGATGTCGTCGAGGTGCGCGAGGCGCAGGTCCTCGAAGGCCGCTCCCTGGACGATCCCGAAGCGCGCCTGGCCCTCGCGGCGCGGCGCCTCGAGGCAGCGCTTCGCCCAGGCGGCCGTGCGCCGCATCGCCGCCTCGACGACCGCGCGCGACGCGCCGCCCGGCGGGCACTCGTCGAGCACCATGGCCACGTCCGAGCCGAGGAGCGCCTGGACGCGCATGGACTCCTCGGGCGTCAGGCGATGCTTCGTGCCGTCGAGGTGCGAGCGGAAGGTGACCCCGTCGTCGTCGATGTCGCGCAGATCGCCGAGCGAGAAGACCTGATAGCCGCCGCTGTCGGTGAGGACCGAGTGCGGCCAGGCCATGAAGCGCTGGATCCCGCCGAGCCGGTCCACCGTCTCGGCGCCCGGTCGGAGCCACAAGTGGTAGGTGTTCCCGAGGCAGATGCGCGCACCCGTGCTCTCGACCTCCGCCGGGGTGAGCGACTTCACGGTGGCCTGCGTGCCCACCGGCATGAAGGCGGGCGTCTCGATCGTCGAGCGCGGGGTCGTGAAGCGCCCGCGCCGCGCGTCTCCGTCGCGCGCCAGCTCTTCGAACGCGAATCCGTCGGTCGGAAGGCTCATTGGATCAGCATCGCGTCGCCGTAGCTGAAGAAGCGGTAGCGCTCCCGCACGGCCTCGTCGTAGGCACGCCGCACCGGCTCGATCCCCCCGAAGGCCATGATCAGGGCCAGCAGCGTCGAGCGCGGCAGGTGGAAGTTCGTGAGCAGCACGTCCACGGCCCGGAAGCGGTGGGGCGGGTGGATGAAGATGTCGGTCGAGCCGCTTCCGGCGGGCACGGTGCCGTCGTCGCGCGCGACGGACTCGAGCGTGCGGACGACCGTCGTGCCCACCGCGATCACCTTCCGTCCTTCCCTCCGCGCCTCGGCGATGGCCGCCGCGGTGGCTGCCGGCACGTCGAATCGCTCGGCGTGCATGAGGTGCTCCTCGAGCCGGTCGACCTTGACCGGCGCGAACGTGCCCGGCCCCACCTGCACGGTCACGCCCGCGAGCCGG
>JBDIVX010000251.1:0-8236 GCA_039794305.1 Candidatus Neutrinellum sp. | reverse complement strand
GCCAGAAGCTCCCGGCCCTCGCCGAGGCCATGTCCTCCATGGAGATCGGCTTCGAGGCCGCGAGAGAGATCGCCCGCATCGCCACCCCCCGCACCGTCGAAGCGTGGATCGCCCGCGCCAAGGAGCGCACCCTCAAGCATCTGCGCGAGGAGGTCCGCGTGGTCGAGTCGGCCGTGCGCCTGCGCGAGACCACCGGCGACCCCTGGCCGCCCACCGACGACGAGATGGCGGACGAAGAGGCCTTCGAGCGCGACATGCTCTCGGGCGACACCATCGGCCAGACCCTCGACCGGCTCGCGGCCGAGGCCGAGGCGGAGATCTGGATCGGCGTGGACGGGCAAGAAGCCCAGGCCACCACCGACGCCCCCTCCCGCCCGATCCAGATCTCCGCCACCGCCAACAACGCCGACCGCGACCTCGCTAAGCTCGCCGACGAGCTCGCCCGCGCCGGCCACGCCCGCCGCCGCCGCCGATCGAAGGGCGAGGTCACCCTCCGCATCCGCACCAACGAGGACGTCGCGAGCTTCTACCGCGCCGCGCGCAAGCAGTACCGCGACGAGGGTCGCCCGAGCACGCTGCTCGTGGCCCTGTGCGTCTGGTACTGGAAGACCTGGATCCACGAGGCCCGCGCCGCGCAGACCAAGTGGCACGCGATCCACCGCCGCGACCGCTTCCGCTGCGCGAGCCCCGGCTGCGACAAGCGCCTCTGCACGCTGCACCACGTCCTGTGGCGCATGCTCGGCGGCGACGATCGGTGGACCAACCTCGTATCGATGTGCTCGAGCTGCCACTTGAAGAACGTCCATGAGCTCCGCTCACTGCAGGTCTTGGGCGACGCGCCTCACGGCCTCACCTTCGTCTTCGGCCGGCAGCCCTTCATGGTCGTCCGCGGCCGTGACAAGCGCCGCGCGGCGTGAGACCTCTGGTCGCGTGCAGATGCGTCTCGAGCCAGTCACCGTTGCGCTCGTCTCGCTGCTCCTGGCCTGTGGCGACTCGCACGCGGACACGACCGACGGGAGCATGCTCGACGTCCCCCACTCGGACGACGCATCGGACGGCGCTTGCTCGGGCTCGTGCGGCGTTTCGCGCCCCATCGATCTTCTGCTGGTGGTGCAGGACCACTCGAGCTTCCGGCCTGCGGTCGAGCGCTTGGTCGCTGCTCGCTGGGGTTGTCCTCCGGGCCGATCCCGGACCGGGCGCTGCTGCTTCACGTCACGGGGTCGTCCGGTTCGCGGCGCCGAAGACCAGAATCACCCGCGATACCACCCAACTGAACAAAGACCGGGTGCCTTCGCACAATAGCCTAGGAAACACGGGAAACGCGACGTCCAGGCGCCTGGACGTGGCGGCGTCCGCTCCGCGGCTTCCAACCCCGACTCTACCCCGGCCGGCCCCGCCGCGAAACCCGCGCTCGACCCGCGCCCGCGTTCACCCGTCGTACCGCCGTGCCAGCCCCGCGTCGATCAGCCCCCGCCACTGCCCGACGAACCGTCGCGCGAACGCCGTGTCCTCGACGAGCACGCCCGCTTCGATGTTCCGCGTGTGGCCGCGGTCCGTGAAGTTGGCCGACGTCACCAGCGTCCAGCGGCCGTCCACCACGACGCACTTGGCGTGCAGGCTCACCCAGTTGCGCGGCAGCACGGTCCGAGGGTCGTAGTAGACCGTGGGCTTCGGGTCGCCGAAGGGCCAGTTCTTCGCGAGGAAGCGCTCCACCGCAGACGCCGCGAGCTCCTCCGCGTCCCCCTCGGTCGCCGCCTGCCCCGGGATGTCGAGGACGACGGTGGTGTCGACCGCGCGGTCACGCATGGCCTCGTAAAGCGGCTCGAAGATGTCCTCCCCGTGATCGAAGCTGTACCCGGCGATCAGGACCGACCGCTGCGCGTCACGGAACAGATGCCGCACGACGACGGCCGTGTCGCGAGCTTCGGCGACGCGCGCCTCGGGCCCGGTCCAGACGAGCTCGACCACCGGCACGGGCCGGTGCTTGCGCTCGGCGACGGCGGCCCTCAGCGCGGCCACCACCGCCGCCCGATCGAGCGCCTTCAGAAACTCGAGATGCGCCGCCAGATGCCCGAGCCCCTGCGCCTGCAGGCCCGTCGCCTCGATTGGACATCGGACGCGCCCGCTCGCCACGTGCGAGAGCAGCGCCTCGAGATCCCCGAGCGGGACTCGGGTGAGCCCGAGGTCGCTCACGGTCGCTCCGCGAAGAACGCCAGCGACGCGTCGCGGTTGATGGTCGGCACCACCAGCGCGCGGTCGAGGTAGCGGTTGAAGCGCTCGCAGGAGCACTCGGCCACGAACAGGCACCCGTGGCACGCCGCGCCCTCGAGGTACCGCTCCGCCCGGTCCCCCTCCGGCGAATGCGCCCCGCACACGGGATCGTTCGAGCACAGCGTCCCGAGGTCGAAGGCCCGCCGCAGGTGCTCGCGTATCCGGCGCCCCTGCTCGACGAGCCCGCCCAGCGTCCCCTCGGTCCCGCTGCTCCCCGTCGACAGCAGGATGGCCGCCATCGGCGTCTCGCTGTCCGCAGCCGCGCAGTAGATCCGCTCCCGGATGGCGCTCGCCGAGTACCCGCACTCCAGGCTGATCGCGCCGATCAGCAAGTGCGCGAGGGAGTGCAGCATGTAGAACCGCGCTCCCGGAAACACGGGCGGCGTCTCGAACCCCGCCGCCCACGCGTCGAACCCGGCGAGGAGCTCCTTCCCACGCGCCACGACCGCCGGACGCCGCTCCCACGCGCGCACCGCCTCCTCGTCGAGCCGCAGGAACACGCCCTCCCCCCGCACCTCGCTCGCGGGCAGCCAGCTCTGGCTCAGCGTGAGCCGCTGCGACGAGACGCCCAGGTCGAACTCGCCCTGCAGGTCCGGCGTGACCGGCTCGATGCGCGTGAACCCGACCTGCACACGCACCTCGCGGAGCTTGTGCGCGAGCACGACGCGCGCGACCTCGGACGGCATCCCGTCCTCGGGCGTGCACGCGCGGGCGAAGAAGAGGTCGTCTTGCTGCGGCAGGTCGCCCGGCACCTCCTCGGGCTGCGCGAGGAACTGCTCGTACTCCGCCGTCCGGAGCGGAGCGCGCTCGGGTGGGCGCTCCTCGGCGTGCGCCCGCACGGCCGCGAGCACCTCGTCGTCCGAGTAGTCGGCCAGCGCGATCTTCACGCTCGGGATCGTGCGAAAAGCGGGCAGCGTCTCGGCCGTCGCCGCCTTCAGCACCTTCCACTCGCGCTGCACCGCGTCGTCGAGCTCCCGCCCCTCGTCCGGCACGGACAGCGCGCTCACCACCTGCGCGAAGTACGAGTTGCTCGCCGTGCGGACCAGCAACCGCACCCGCTCCTCGCACGTCTCCTTGCCCTCGCCCCCGAGCCACGGTCGCTCCCCGTTGCAGTAGGGGTTGGTGTCGCGGGCGAGCGCCGCCGACAGCGGCTCGGACGCCCCGCAGGCACAGATCACCCGGACCTCGGAGAAGTCCCCCGTCGCCCCCTCCACCAGCCGAAGGCTCGGCGACGCGCACCCCTCCTCGCGGCTCCGGTGCGCGAAGTGGACCCACGGCCAGTCCTCGAGGTGCCCGCGCTTGCACGCCGCGACGAACCGCACCGGCACCGCCTCCGCCGGCTTGCCCCGATCGCACTGATGAACGTAGCGCTGCCGCTTCGGCTCCAGCCCCGGCCCGCTCTTCACGAGCGCCCGGCACTTCGGGTTCTGGCACACGAACCACTGCGGAAACTCCAGCACCTGGATCCCCGACGCCCGGCTCGGCTCCCGGTCGTCGCCCACCGGCGGATCGCGAAACGCGTTCTCGCGGCTCAGCTCGGGGTAGTGCTTGGCGATGGCGTCGCGCAGCCGCGGCTCCTCGATGATCTCGAACCCCTTCCGCGCATCGAAGCTCCAGAAGTCCAGGCCCCCGACGAGCACGGCCTGGTCCACCAGGTCCACCATCGCCCCCGGCCCGAAGGTCGTCACGACCTGGCTCTGCCGGATCTGCCCCCCGGGCCGCGCGTGCTCCTTGCGCCCCCACTTCCCCGGCCGCGCCATCAGCGCTTCCCTCCGAGCATCCGCCGCTCGAGCCACAGGTGCACCGTCGGCTCCACGTCGCGCATCGACGTCGGCGCCACGAACTTCTCTTCGTCGCTCCCGGGGTCCGGCCGCTCGTCGTCGAGCGCCGTCCGCAGGATGGGCTTGCCCGCCGACTTGTCCCGGTCGAACCGCGAGTAGGACCGCGAAGCCGCGCCCTTCTTCGCGTCCAGGATCAGGCTCTCCCAGGCATCGAGGAGGTTCTTCCCGAGCGCGAGCAGGCGGTCGCGCTTCGCTGCGTCCTCACCCCCGCGCACCCCCGGCTGCCGCGCCGCCCGGTCGGCGATGCGTCGCACCGCCTCCTCGGCCCACTTGCGCTCCTCGCCGAGTCGCATCGCCCCCTCGGGCGGCGTCAGCGCCGGGTCGAGCAGCCGCGCCATCGCCACCAGCGTCCCCGCCAGCCCGCGCGACAGCGCCGGCCCGCTGAAGGGCGTCAAGCTCTGCGCCTCGACCGCCCGGTAGAAGCTGTCGTGATAGTAGGCGAAGTGCTCGTAGTGCGAGCGGTCGCGCGGCTTGTGCAGGTTGAAGCACGTCACCACGAGCCCGGGCCACTTCGCCTGCCGACCGACCCGGCTCGACGCCTGGATGTACTCGCTCGTCGTCTTGGGCTGCCCCCCGATCACCATCAGCCCGAGCCGGTCGATGTCGACGCCGACCGAGATCATGTTGCTCGCGAGCAGCACGTCCACGTGGTCCTTCTCGGCCCAGGGCCTCGACAGCCGCGCCTTGGACTCGGCGATCTTCCCCGTGCTCTCGCGGCTCGTCAGCTCCACCGGCTCGGGCTGCACGTCCCGGTTCCGGAACCACGGGTGCGGCCCCCCGTCCCCGAGCGGCCGCCGGTTCTCGAGCTGCGCGCACCGCGCCCGCACCTCGTCCTCCACGAGCCGCCGCATCCCGCCGAGCTCCCGCAGGCTGTTGAAGTAGCCCGCGACCGTCATGTACGCGTCGGCCGTCTGCTCCGGCGGTCCCTTCTCGTCGTACAGCCGGTACGCCGCTCCGAGCAGCGACACGTACGTCCGGAGCAGGATCGCCTTCATCGCCTTTCCGGACGCCGCGATCCCGCAGTACAGCCGCCCCGGCTCCTCCCGGTCCACCGTCGCGAAGTACGTCTCGTTGTCGTCCACCCCCGGCGGGGGGAACAGCGCCGTCCCGTCCCGCCCGAACAGCGCCCGGATCTGGTGGCGCGCCCGCCGCACCGTCGCCGTCGACGCGAGGATCTTCGGCCGCACCGTCCGCCCCTCCACCTCGCGCGAGCACAGCGCCTCGATCGCCGTCTCGTACAGCCCCACCATCGTCCCGAGCGGCCCCGAGATCAGGTGCAGCTCGTCCTGCACGATCAGCTCCGGCAGCCGCACCCCATCCACCAGCCGATCGATCGACTTGGGAGGCCGGTCCATCGGCCCGTAGAACACCCGCCCCTGCCGCGCCGTCACGCGCCCGAAGAGCATCCCCGTCTCACCGCGCCACGGCATCATCGCGAACTTGTCCACCGTCGCGACCACGAAGCACGGCAGCTCCCGGTAGATCTGCTCGTCCACGAACAGCACCGGCAGCCCCTCGCGGTTCTTCGCCCGCGCGAACTCGCACCGGAAGCTCGAGCACCCGACCATCACCTCGGTCGGCTTGGCCGGGCTCGGCTCGAGCGTCAGGCTGTCGCTGTTCAGCTCGCTCCCGCACCAGGGGCAGTGCGTCAGCGGAAACGGCGACGCGGCGCTCCGCGACGCCGCGTTCTTGTAGTCGAGGATCCGCTGCCGCGCGTCGGCCATGGTGTTGGCCGTCGCGCTCCGCCCGACCCACAGCCCCACGCTGAACCGCACGTCCCCGAGCCGCTCCGGCCTCTCCTGCCGGATTCGCTCGAGCGCACACACCAGCGTCGCCGCCCGCCCGAGCTGGTCGAGCGTCAACAGTCGCAGCGTGTACCGGAGCAACACCGCCACCCCGAGCCCCCGGTCCTCCCGCGCCTGCCCGCGCAGCCGCCGGAGCACCAGCGCGAACGCGATCACCCCGAGGTACGCCTCCGTCTTCCCGCCGCCCGTCGGGAAGAAGATCAGCTCCACGTTCTCCCGATCCTCGTGCGTCTCGTCCGCGACCGAGGCCAGGTTCAACAACAGGAACGCGAGCTGGAAGAGCCGCCACTCCGGCCTCGCGCCCGCCTCGTACCGCCCCGGGCTCCGCTGCCGCGCCGACATCGCCATCGCGCGGTTCGCCAGCCGAAACGCCTCGAGCACCTCCGCGTCCTTCGCGAGCAGCGCGATCCCCTCGGCGATGCGCCGCTTCGCGTTCTCGGCCTCGTCCATGAGCTGATCGCGCGCCTCCGCCCGCGGCCCCGCCCCCACGTCGATCCGCCGCTGCGCCTCGATCCACTCCCCGTACGCCGACACCAACGGCCCGAGCGCCCGCTCCGCCGCCTCCCCGTCGGCCAGCTCCGCGAGCGCCTCCATCGCCGTCGTCACCGCGTCGTCCCGGTGCGTCACCACCCGCGGCACCTCCGCCCGCGGGATCCAGCACGTCCGCACCGTCCGCACCGGCCCTTCCTCGGGCGGCGCCTCCACCGACACCCCGTGCCCCACCGCGTACTCGAACCGATCCCGGAACTGCAGGTCGGCCACCCGGTCGTCCCAGTCGCCCGAGCGCTCGTCGCGCCGGTTCGGCCGCGCCACGAGCCCCTCCTCGCACGACACCTCGAGCGACACCTGAAACAGGAACTGCTCGTTCTCCCGCCCCTTGTCGACCACCGCCCGCCGGTTCACCACGAACAGCGACAGCGCCTGCGTCCCCGCCGGCAGCCCCGGCGCATCCGTCGCCCCGAGCTTGCCCTCGAGCCGCACCCCCGGCCGCTCCGCCACCGCCACCCCGTCCGCGAGCGCCCTCGCGTCGAGCGGCACCTCCACCGTCACCGCCGGCAGCGCCACACGCCGCCACACCAGCCTCGCCCGCTTCTTCCCCTCGGGCTTCTCCCCCTCCTCGCACACGTACTCCGCCCAGCGCACCGTCGCGCGCACCGCGCGCGCCCCCGCCGGAAGCAGCACCGACATCCCCATCGACGCCGGAAACCGATTGCGCTGCTTCGGCTCCGGCTCGTGGCTCCCCGCCTCCTCCGCGTCTTCATCCGACCCGGCCGCCGCCTCCTCGTCGTCGGTCGGGTCCCCCGTCTCCCGCGCCCCCTCGGGCGCGAGGAACCCGGTCAGGTACCAGCGGGCCGGAGGCAACGGCAGCACCTCGCTCGCCTCGGGATCACGCGAGAACGGCCCGATCAGGTCGGCCTCGAGCGCGGACAGGAGCTGGTCGCGGGCAGCGGTCGGTTCGGCCATCGTCGACAGGGACGATCGCCCGATGCGGCGACTGACTCAAGGGGTGCGAGCCGAGCGGTGGACCGGCCTTCTCGTAGCGGTCAGCCATCCTCGGCGGGCCGAGGAAGGTGACGACACCGGTCGCAACGGATGCCATGACGCCGAAGGACCAGTGCGCGTCGGTGAGCCCGGAGACCGTGCCGCCGACGATCCCGGCCACACCGGGAATGTAGTGCCAGCGGACACCACACCAGCTCTCTCGAGCGCCAAGTCGCACAGACAGCCACGATCCTAGAACGGTGATTCTCACATTTGATTCGCTGGCGTTTCGTCATCTTTGTCTTGACTGACGTTCAGCCTGTGATAGACACGCTTGTGATGTCGTCAGGGCGGGAGGCATCCGCGCGCATTCGCGCCGAGGACGAGCTGCTCTTCCAGCTCGCGCGAGGCATCGGCCGCAGCCGCCTCGCCCTCGGCGAAGCCGCCGCCAAGTTCGCCGACCTCGACGGCCCCTCCGCCTTCGGCTTCTCCTCGCGCGACGGCCACGCGCGCGAGAACCTCTCCCGCACCGGCCGCTGGGTCGACGAGTCCGCGCGGCTCGCCCGACGGCTCGAGAAGCTCCCGCGCATCCGCGCCGCCCTTCGCGAGGGACGCATCGACTGGTCCATGGCCGAGCTCCTCGCGCGCAACGCCACCCTCGACACCGAGGCCGAGCTCCTCGCCCTCGCGCTCACGCCCGGCGTCACGGTGCACGCCATGCGCGAGTACCTTCAGTGCGATGATGATGAAGAGAAGGCTGAGCGCGATCCCTGCCAGCGCCGCTGCACCCTCGAGGAGACCGCGCCGGCCGAACAAGCGGTCCTCGTCGAGGCCACC
>JBDIVX010000250.1:0-8270 GCA_039794305.1 Candidatus Neutrinellum sp. | reverse complement strand
CCATGATGGCAACGCAGTCCGCCCGCCCGCCGCAGCGGCCACACTGCATCCTCCCTCCCCGAGAGGCGGGCTACAGACGAGGTTCTCGCCGACGGAAAGGCAGTCGTGACCGGCGGGACACTCGGTGCGGCCGTCACCGCACCGACGCGTACAGAAGGGCCTCGGCGACGCGCCCGCGAGGCAAAGGAGGCTACCGCAATCGTCGCCGCCAACGCATCGATCGCCGTAGACGCCTTCGGTCGCGGCACAGAAGCTCGACTCGGCCGAGACGCACTGGAATCCGGCGGGACAGACGTCACCGGGGCACGACCTGGTGCAGTAACCGCTCGGTGCGCAGAGTCCGCCGCGGCACTCGTGGTCATCAGAGCAAGGATCACCGTCCGGGGCCATCGCGACCGCGACGGCCATGCAATCCGAGCCAGCACAGCACCCGTCTGGTCCGCAAGTCTCGTGCGGGGCACACGTCTCGTCGCCACACCTGAGCAGGCATGCTCCCTCGACACATTCCCAGCCTCTGGGGCAGCCCGTCTCCTCGCAGCCGGCGGGCGCGAACGCGAAGCAGATGCCTGCCTCGTCATCACCCGACGGAAGGCGCGGCCCGAGGTACTCGGGATACATGACATGCTCGCGGAAGCTCGGGTTGCCGTCGCAGTCAGGGGCTCCGGAATCGCCGCAAACGTGGAGGAGTGTTAGGACGTGGCCCACCTCGTGCTGTACGATCCCGAGCACGTCACGACCGCTGATGGCGGACCGGCTAGTCCTCCACGCGAAGTCCACGCCGTTCAGGTAGATCTCGGCATCGACTACCAGGGTGCGGCCGTCGGCAAGGGTGGAGAGGAGAAGCTCTGCTTTTCCGGCCGCATCCGGCGCGTAGCCGCGAGATTCCCACTCATCGGTGAGCCATTGCACTGTCACGACTCCGTCGCCCTGCACGGCGTCCCCATCAGTGCGGCCTTGAAACGAGAAGGCTGGCACCCGTATGCAGTCCAGCCGGCTCCATCGCTCGAACGCCACGCGCACGTCTTCCTCGACGGCCTGGAGGTCCAATTCCGGGGGAACGTCGGCGTGGAGCTCCCACTGAATCACATCGGTGGCCCAGCGGATGCGTTGACCTGCGTGTTCCGGTAGTTCCGAAAGCGTCCGATACGCGCGCGCCGTGGCTGGCGAGACAACCGCCCACGACAGCAGCGCCAGTCCGAGCACCGGCGAGAGGGCATCGAGGAGGGTGGGAAGACGCGATCGCATGACTACGTCGGCCGCGGGAGCCGCCGTAGTCACCTACCCCATGCACGGCTTCGCCGTCTTAACCCCACTGGGGTGTATCCCCCGCCTCGTCTTCGGTGAGTCGCACGCGGACAACGCCGCTCGCCTTCGAGCCGCGGACGGGCGGAGGCGGCGGCCGGAACAGGGTGTCTGCGACCTCGTCGATCCGCCGGAGCAGCCCTTCGACCGTGTGGGTCCTCGTCTCGTGGAGCAAGATCCGCAGCGGCGCCTTCACGGAGTTCGTGCTGATGCCGAGGGCATCCCCGAGCGCCTTGCGCTCCACGCCGTCGGCGACGAGCATCAAGAGGTCGGCCGCGCGCCCCTTCAGCCGGTGCCGTTCGAGCAGGTGGAGCGCCGCAGCCCGGCGCCGGTCCCGAGCGCGCATGGATCGCTCGAAGAAGTGCAGCACGTCCCCGAGCACCTCCGCCGGGAACGGGGCACGGGTCAGGTACGTGGCCTCCATGCGGAAGGCCTCGAGGTGATGCTCCCCAACAGGGTGCTCGGCGAGGACGAGAAGCGGGGCGCCCGGGTCGCGCCGCGCGAGGATGCCCGCCACCGCGAGGCCGCCTTCCGAGCCGAGCCACGACCACGTCACCACCGCGCCCAGGCGGTCGCCCGCGTCGAGCCACGCCACGATCTGCTCCGCCGCTCGCATCGAGGTGACGCGCGCGCTCGGGCCGACCGCGGCCGCTACGCGCAGCGCCAGCGCGCGCTCGCCCCCGCCGATCACGATCAGCGGCGCTTCGAACCTCCGTGCGTGTCCCTGTCGTGGCACCCACCTTCCGATATACCCGCCACACCCGCGGCTGGCTTCACCCCGGGGGGTGAGGTTTGCGCGATTTTTCCCGTCCCTGGCTTCGGAACGTCCGCGAATGGGGACGGTCTCGGCGGACGAGCGCCGGCGGCGGCCGATGCCCGGAGCTGGTCGCCTGAACGGGACGCGTCGGAGCCGGAGTCCGCTGTGTTCGCGAATACGGTGAATGTACAAAGCGTGTTTTTTGCAGGTAGCTGGTTGACAACTCAAACGCCTGAGATAGGCTGTCGGGCGTCGAGTCATGTGTGCGTGGGGGGACGATGGAGGAGGCCCGTGCGGCCGCCGTCGACGGGGAGCTCGTCTTCCTCGCGCGGAGCAACGGGCGGCTGCGGTTGCGTGTCGGCGAGGCGCTCGACCTGTTCGTCCGGCTCGACGGGCCCCGCGAGATGGGGTTCAGCTCGATCGCGGGCTACGCGCTCGAGCGCTTGTCACGCTCGGGCCGGTGGGCCAGCGAGACGCGCACGGTGGCGCGGCGCATGGCCGCGCGGCCGCTCGTACGCGAGGCATTCGAGCGCGGCGCCATCGGGTGGGCGAAGGCCGAGGTCGTGCTTCGGCATGCGAAGGCCGACAACGAGGCGGATCTCGTCGATCGCGCGCGGAATACGACGGTGCGGAAGCTCCGTGAGGCGCTCCGGCCCAAGGGCGAAGACAAGAGGTCGGAGGGGAGCGGTTCGGACGGCGACGATGACGAGCGTCGGCACCTCGAGGTGACGGTGCCGATCGAGAGGGCCTTGGAGCTCGAGGCGGTGCTCGACATGGTGAATCACCAGGCCGGGCCCGTGGGGCGAGGGGGCGCGTTCGAGTACCTGCTCGCCGAGGCGACCTCGACGCTGTTCGAGCACACCGAGCCTGGAACGCTCGATTTCTCCGACGATCTGGACATGGTCCGCCGGACTCGGCGCGAGCGAGATACGCGGCGGACGGCCGAGGAGCCAGACTTGGTGCCGGGCGACGCGACGCCCGGGGAAGAGCCCGAGGACGTGGTGCTGCCGCACGACCTCGGGCAGCTCGACGAGCTCCTCGTGGGCTGGTGTGCGGAGTTGGCGGCGCGGGACCTGTGGCTCGGCAAGATGCTCTCGCGGTTCTTCGCGATGCGTGGGTGGGCGAGCTGCGGCTACGTGAGCGAGGGACACTACGCGCGGGAGCGGCTCGGGATGTCGCGGTCGTCGGCGTATGAACGGATCAAGCTCGCGCGGAGCACGACGGCGCTCGACCGGATCGCCGAGGCGGTGCAGCGGGGGGAGATCGGGTTTCAGGCGGGCCGGTTGCTCGCGCGGCTGGCGACGCGGGAGACGGAGCAGGCCTGGGTCGAGGCGATCGAGAACCGCGAGGATCCGCGCTTCGGGCCCGAAGCAGCGAATGAATGCGCCGAGGAAACCTGGTCTGTCCGCGATGCCGCTCGGTTGAGTACCAATGCCGGTCGGTTGCGCCAGCCGGCGAGCGCCCCCGCAGGCCCCGACTGAGGAATACCGAAGGTATTTCGCAGGGAGGGGCCGAGGAGGTAAGCCGGCGGATGGCGTGAGCGAACGGCATTGGCTGTCCGGATGTCCGCGCGCCGCGGCGAGGTCACGCTGCGGTTTGCCCTCGAGGACGAGCTGTACGTGCTCTACAAGCTCATCGAGGGGGCGTTCAGCGAGACGGAGCTGGCCGCCGAGGACAGCTTCATCGGGTTCTTGGCGTCGAACTACTGGCGCACGTGGTACCCGATGCTCGGGGGCTCGGGGGTGTGCGAGGAGATCTTCGCCCGCGACGGGCACGAGTGCTCGACGCCGGTGTGCTTCGGCAAGGACCCGACCTGGCACCACATCGTCTATCGCTCGCACGGCGGGGGCCACGAGCCGTCGAACGGGACGAGCCCGTGCTGGCCGTGCCACGGGGAGGGGATCCATGAGGGCCGGATCCGGGTGACGGGCAAGGCACCCGATGGGCTCGTGTGGACGTTCGGGCGCAGGCCCTGGATGGAGGTGCGCGGGCGGGAGAAGCGGCTCCGCCCATGACAGAGCATGGGCACCGGCCCCGCGCGCACCTGCGGCTCACCTCCGCTCGCGGGACCCGGCGCCGAGCGGATGTCCCACGGGGGACTCGAGGACGACCGCGCCGTCGTGGTGCGAGAGGAGCGCGATGGTCGTGACGTCCTCGGGGACCTCGTCGATGGTGAGGTCGGCGTCGTGGGGACAGACGCAGCGGGCGACGGGGGTGCCGGGGGGCGGGGCGAGGACGCGCAGCTCGAGGGTGTCGCCGGCGATGCGGGCGGAGAAGCGCGGGGCCGGGCTGCAGTAATAGCCGAGGTCGCGGATCTGGACGCGCAGGCCGCGGTCGCCGCGCCGGCTGCCGAGCCGGAGGTCCCCCGTCCCGCCGCGCACGGCCCGGTCGCCGCAGACCGCATGCGTGATCCGCACACGCGGCCCCTCGGCCTCACCCGAAGCCCCGGCCTCGGTCTCGGCCCCGGCCTCGGCCTCGGCCTCGGTCTCGGCCGCGGTCTCGGCCGCGGCCTCGGTCTCGGCCTCGGCCCCGGTCTCGGCCGCGGCCGCGGCCACGGTCTCGGCTCCGGCGACCGTCACGGTCCCCCCTGCCCCCAGCGGCTGCGGAGCGGCCCCCGCAGGCGGCTCCTCCGTCACCGGTACGACGCTCGGCGCTGGCTCCTCTTCCCGCTGGCCGCACGCGAGCGCGAGCGCGAGCGGCGCCGCGAGCAGGATCGCCGGGCGCATCACTCCTCTTCCCGCGACCGGTCGACCAGATCCGCCAGGCCCTCGGGCTCGGCGACGCGGGTGGGCTCTTCGCCGCCCGGGGGCCGGAGCTCGGTGATCCAGGTGTCGTGGGCGTCACCGTCCCGGGCGTCGGCCTCGTCGGCCTCGCCGGCCTCGTCGGCCTCGTCGACCTCGTCGACGTGGGGCAGCTCGGGCTCGAGCTCTCGCTCGACGGTGGCGTCGGGATCGGGCGGGGGCGCAGGGATCGTGTCGCTCACGAGCTGATCTTCCAGCACCGTGGCCGCGGTGGCAACGACAACCGGGTGCTCGCCGAAGAGGTCACGCACGTACGAGGCGACATCCTTGCGCGTGACGAGCTGGTCGTGCTCGTAGACGAAGGCCTCGAGGTCGTCGTGGAGCTCCATGCCGGTCGGGTAGCGCAGGTCGGGATCGCGCTCGAGCGCCCGGGCGACGATGGCCTCGAGGTGTGGGGGCATGTGGGGATCGACCCGGCGGAGCGGCGGGACCTCCCCGGCCTGCACGGCGAGGATCGTGTCGACGTCGTTCGGCCGGTCGTACACGCGCCGGCCGGTGAGCAGCTCGAACAGCACGAGGCCGAGGGAGTAGAGGTCGGTGCGGCCGTCGAGATCCTGGCCGAGGGCCTGCTGGGGCGAGAGATAGGCGAGCTTGCCCTTGACGACGCCGGCCTGCGTCTGGGTGGCCCTCCCCGAGGCCTTCGCGAGGCCGAAGTCGACCACCTTCACCTCGCCCTCGAACGACAGCAGGATGTTCTGCGGAGAGATGTCGCGGTGGATGACGCCGAGCGGCGCGCCGCTCCGGGAGGTCGCGCGGTGGGCGTGGTGCAGGGCCTCGGCCACCTTCATCGCGGCGTGGCAGGCGACGGCGACCGGCACCGCGCGGCCACGCTCGCGCTCGCGCTCGAGGATCGCGCGGAAGTCCCGGCCGTGGACGTACTCCATCGCGATGAAGTAGGTGCCGTCGTGGCAGCCGAGGTCGAGGATCTGCGCGATGTTCGAGTGCGAGAGCTGGACGGCGATCTTCGCCTCGTCGATGAACATGGAGACGAAGTCCGGATCCTCGCCGAGGTTCGGCAGGATGCGCTTGATGGCGACCTGGCGCTCGAAGCCCGCGTCGCCCGGCAGGCCGCCCTTGAAGACCTCCGCCATGCCGCCGGCGGCGATCCGCTCGTAGAGGACGTACTTCCCGAAGCGCTTCACCCGAGAGCGACTCTACTCGTAAACGACCTCCACCTCGACCTCGTCGGGGCGGTCGTCGGGCGGCTCGCCGGCCGGGCCGCCGAGGAACCCCCGCCAGTCGAGCCAGGCGAGCACCCCCGCCACGATCAACGCGAAAAGCCAGAGTAGTCGCGCGTTTCGGGACCACTGGGTCTTCGCCCGCATGGGCTGATCCTAGCGCGCGTGAACACGGGGCGCCGGAAGGCGTCAGAATGGAGGCATGCGCTGGCTGTCCCTCTCGTGCGTCCTCGTGTGGATCGCCGCGCCGGCGGCCGCGCAGGGCCCCGGCGACGACGCCGAGACCGCGCGCCTCGGGCTGCTCACGCGGGCCGACCGGCAGGTGCTCGCGCCTCACCTCCGGCGGGGTCCGGTGGCGCTCATCGAGTTCGCCGACGACGCGGAGCTGCCCGCCATCATCTTCGCGACCGAGGTGCGAGCGCCGGCCGAGCGCGTCGCCGCGGTCGTCTCGGATCCGAGCCGCTACCCCCGCTTCATGCCCGCCCTCGACTCGGTCGAGGTGCGGTCGCGCCGTGAGGGCATGCTCGCCTACGACTGGACCTGGCGGACGGCGGTCTTCACGCTCCGGGGCAGCGCCGTCATGACGCGGTACATGGCGCCGCACGGCCGCCGCGATCGGCCGTGGCGCATCGAGATCCGCAACACCACCGGCGACCTCGGGACGGGCCGCCAGATGTGGCGCATCTACCCCGAGGGGCCGAACCGCTCGCTCGTGGTGTTCTCGTCGCGGCTCGACATGCGGGACGCGAACTACCTGACGCGGCAGATCGGCCGGCAGCGCAGCATCAACCGCACGACCAACCTGTCGCTCGCGTACGTGATGATGATGGGCGTGCGCAAAGAGGCCGAGCGGCTCGCCGGGGCGCCGCCGCGGCCGGCGGGAGGCGATCCCGCGCCGCTCCGCCGCCCCGACGTCGACATCTTCGCGCTCCGGTTCCTGCTCTTCCGGGGCGACCTCGTGCTCATGGACATGACCGGCGAGCGGCTCGACCAGGTGGCCGTGCTCGGCCGGCTGCACGCGCCGCTCGAGCCCGCGCGCGAGATCATGACCGACCCCCGCGCCTTCGGGCCGGCGCTGATCCCGGGCAGCTACGCCAACGTGGTCCGCGAGGAGGACGCCGAGGTGGACTTCGCGTGGGGGATCGACGTCCCGCTCGTCGGCACCTCGGGCAAGATGCGCCTCACCCGGGCCGACCGCATCACGGTCGACGCGATCGAGGGCGCGCTCACGGGCGGGCAGTGGCACTTCGAGACGCCAGTCTACGACTGGGGCGAGGCGTGCGTGCTCGGCTGGGGCCGGTTCGATCCGGGGGACGCGAACTGGCTGATCCGGATGCTGGTCGAGGGGACGCCGACGTTGGGGCACGGGATCCAGGCGGGCACGAACCTCATGGTTGTGCGCGCGATCCGCTCGCGGACGCAGGACCGGGTCGACGAGATGCGCGCCCAGGCGCGGGCCGAGCGGGCCGCGCAGATCGAGCAGGCGCGGCGGGAGCGCGAGGCGCGGGCGCAGGCCCACGCGCGGGCCGAGGCCGAGCGGGAACAGAGCGCCGACAGCTACCCGGACGCCGGGGGCGAGGCGCGCGTCGAGCAGAACGGCACGCGGTCGGTGGTCCGGATCCGGATCCCGGCGGCGGCGCTCCGCCGCGTGCTCCCTCGCCCGCCGCCGGCCGAGTGACGATCAGGTGGCGACGCAGCTCCCGCTCGAGCACATGCCCGCCCCGCTGTCGCAGGCCGTGCCGTCCAGGACCGGCGTGAAGGAGGTCTGCGACGTGGAGGGCTGGCAGCTCTCGCACTCGTTGGCGGGGTTCAGTGCGCCCGTCGAGTAGCAGGCCGAGTCGATCACGCACGAGCCCGAGTCGATGGGGTTGTCGCACGAGCTGCCCGACTCGTTGCACGTGTCGGTCGTGCACGAGAGGCTGTCGATGCAGGGGTCGGTCCCGCCCGTGCACGAGCCGCTGCTGCATGCCTCGCCGTCGGTGCAGAACAGGCCGTCGTCGCAGGCCGAGCCGGCGGACTTGTCCGACCAGTCGGTCGTCGAGCTCGACGACACGCACTCCTGGCAGTCGTTCGAGGGGTTGTCGTCGCCCTCGCCGACGCAGGCGCCGCCGATGAGGCAGCCCGTGTCCACGCTCCCGCCGCCGCACGCGCCGGAGGCGCACGTGCTGCCCGAGGTGCACGACAGGCCGTCGTCGCAGCCGGTCCCGTCGGTGCGGTTCATGGTCTCGCAGG
>JBDIVX010000249.1:0-8370 GCA_039794305.1 Candidatus Neutrinellum sp. | reverse complement strand
TAGAAGCAGTGCACGCCCTTGCCCTTCTGGTTGATGATCGTGTCGGTCGCGACGGCCGTCTTGCCCGTCTGGCGGTCGCCGATGATGAGCTCGCGCTGGCCGCGGCCGATCGGGATCATCGCGTCGATCGCCTTGAGGCCCGTCTGGAGCGGCTCCTTGACCGGCTGCCGCTCGATGATGCCGGGGGCCTTGATCTCGACGCGCCGCCGGTGCTCGCTCTCGATCGGCCCCTTGCCGTCGACCGGCTGCCCGAGCGCGTTCACCACGCGCCCGATCAGCGCCGGGCCCACCGGCACCTCGACGATGCGGCCGGTGCGCTTGACCGCGTCACCCTCCTTGATGGCCGTGTCGGAGCCGAAGACCGCGGCGCCGACGTTGTCCTCCTCGAGGTTGAGGACCATGCCCATCAGGTGGCCGGGGAACTCGACCAGCTCGCCCGCCATGGCGCTCTCGAGGCCGTAGATGCGCGCGATGCCGTCGCCGACCGTCAGCACCGTCCCCGTCTCGATGACGTCGACGGTCTTGTCGTAGCCGGCGATCTGCTGCTTGATGATGTTCGAGATCTCTTCTGCGCGGAGCTGCATTTCTCGATACCTCTCGTCGGGTCCGTGCTGCGCGGCTCAGCGCTGCAGCAGCTCGTCCTTGAGCTCGTCCAGGCGGGTGCGGATGCTCCCGTCGAAAACCTTGTCGCCGACCCGCGCGACGACCCCGCCGATGATCGACGGATCCTGTCGCTTGAGCAGCGTGACCTTCTTGCCGGTGACCTGCTCCAGCGCGCGCTGGAGCTGTGCGTAGTAGGCCTCCGGCATTCCCGTCGCCGTGATCACCTCGGCCCGGACCCGGCCGGCGCGCTCTTCGGCGAGACGCTCGTAGGCGTCGATGATCTCGGGCAGGTAGCGCGTGCGCCGCCGGTCGCTGATCAGCTTGAGCGTGTTCTTGACCAGCGGCGACAGGCCCATCCTCGTCGCGAGCGCGTCGATGACCTTCCTGCGGTCTTGCGCCGAGACGCTCGGGTTCTCGAAGACCTCCCGGAGCTCCTCGCTGTCCTCCCAGGCCTTCTTCAGGTCGGCGAGGCTCTTCGAGACCTGGTCGACCTGCTTCTGCTCGACGGCGAGGCCGAGCACTGCCTTTCCGTATCGACGTCCGACGGCGCTCACGCCTTCGCCTCCTGGTCGCCCTGCTTGGCCAGCCGCTCGAGGTACTGCTGGGCGAGCCGTTGCTGATCGCCCGCGCCGACCTTCTCGCGCAGGACCTGCTCGGCGGTGCCCACCGCGGCCTCCACCGCCTCGCGGGTCAGGTCCACGCGGAGCTGCTTCATCTGCTGCTCGATGAGGAACTCGGCGTCGCGGCGCATGCGAGCGGCCTTGGCCTCCGCCTCGCTCACGATGCGGTCGCGCTCGGCCTCGCCCGCCGCGATCATCTCCTTGCGGATGCTCGCGATCTCCCGGTCGAGCTTCTCGAGCCGCTCGGTGTACTCCTGGTACTTCTTCTCGGCGGCTTCCTTGAGCCGGCGCGCCTCGACCAGCCCTTCCTCGATCCCCTTGCGGCGGCCGACGAGGAAGTTGCTCATGGGGCGGCGCGCCAGGAGCACGACGATGACGAGCAGGAGGACGAAGTTGACGACCGAGCCCCAGAACTCCGTCGACGCCCACACGTCCGAGAGGTGCACCTCGCCGTGCGCGCCGTGCTCGGTGGCCTCCCCTTCCCCTTCGTGGACGCCCGGCTCCTCGGCCGCGTGCTCACCTTCGCCGTGGGCCTCGTGGTTGGCCTGGTCCTGGGGGGTCTGCTGCCCGGGCTGCTGCGCCGACGCGGCAGCCACCGGGGCGAGGAGGGTGAGGGCGAGGGCCAGCGTCGCGCGGCGCATCACGAGACCTCCCGGCCGAGCAGCTTCGTCGCCATCTCGCGGGCGAGGATAGGCACGCTCGTCTGGATCTCGCGGCGGATCCGCGCGGCCTCGTCGGCGAGCTTCTTTTCGGCGTCGACGACGCTCTGCTGGGTCTCCTGGCGGACCTTCTCGAGGATCGTGCGCTCGAGCCGGAGCCCCTCCTGCCGGAGCTTGTCGCGCTCGGTCCCCGCCTCGAGACGGACCTTCCGCATCTCCTCCTCGAACGCGTCGGCCTTCTTCGCGGCGTCCTTCTCCATCTGCCGCGCGTCGGCGCGGGCCCCGTCGATGGCCTCCTCCCGCGCCTCGAACAGGCGGACCATCGGCTTGAAGACCAGCGAGCGCAGGATGAAAAAGGCCAGGAAGAAGATCACGAGGTGGACGAAGAGGGTGCCGTCCAGGTCGATGATCGAGCCACCCGCCAGGATGGCGGTGGAGAGAAGCTGCATGGGTCCTCGCTGCTCGGCCCGGGACGCCGGGCTGTGACCGGTCTAGGTCCGACGGGCCGGGAAGAGAAGGCCCGGTCGGGCGCGCGCTATCTAGCAGCGGCGGTGGGTCTGGTCAAGGTCGGCGGGACCCGCAAAAAACGCAATACTCTCGACGGGCTGAAACCCTGCCGCTCAGGGGTTCCGGGCGATGGCGTAGCGCGGCTCGTTGACTCGCTGCCGAAGGGCCCGGACGGTCCGGCGCGCGGCCTTGATGTTCTCGGACGTGAAGACCGAGGACGGGAAGGGCAGATCGGGATCGACCAGGAGGCGGAAGCGCACGAGCGTGCGGTCCGGTCCGAGCGGCGTCACCTCCCAGCGCGCTGCGAAGGCGTCCATGTTGCCCTCGATCATGCGCCCCTCGACGATCCGCGTCTCGCCGCGGGGCCTGCGGGCGAAGATGCGCATCTGCGCCCACAGGGTGGTCGTGTTCCGGATGACGCTCGCCTGCATGTACACCAGGGCGTTCTGCCCCCGGCGCGACAGCACCCGAGATCGGCGGAAATGCGGGAGAAAGTCCTCGTAGCGCGCGTAGTCGGTCACGATGCGCATGACGACCTCGGCGGGCGCGTCGACCACGCCGACGGCCTCGCCCCACTCCACGCTGCCGTTCGAGGCGACGGCCCGCGTCTCGACCCGGTCGCCGAGCCGCTCCGCCTCCCGCTCCGCCGAGCTCTGGGCGGCGGCGGCCGCGGGCGCGACGAGCAGCGCGGCGGCGGCGATCAGGGGCAGGGGCGAGCGCATGAGAACCTCCCGATTTCCACCCCACCGACGACGTGGCGGGGCCCTCAGTCTACAGGAGAACGTGACGGTTCGACCCACCTCCGCATTCAAGGTGTGGGCCACGCGGCTCGGACACGAATTCCTTGCGCTTCCGGGGAAACGGGCCCTCCGCCGCGCAAGGGAAGCGTGACACGGAAGTCCGGAGCGTGAATCGTGCGACACACCCCAGCACACCCTGGCTCGCCTTGCCCGTCCAGGCGCCGCCGTCTACCGTCGATCGTCATGGCTCAGGACATCCATCTACGCGTGCATCCGGGCTCGTGGGCCGTCCTCGTCTCGATCGCGCTGCTCACCGCCTGCTCGAGCCGCGAGGAGCCCGGAGGAGACGGCGGCGGGATGGACGCCGGACCGGCCGAGACCGACGCCGGCCCGGGCGACATGGACGCCGGAGGCGAGCCCGACGCGGGCGACGTCGACGCAGGACCGCTCACGGGCGACACGTACCTGTACGTCGTTTCGCGGATGGACCTCGGCTTCGCCGATCCGGAAGGAGACCCGACCGTCGTGCCGGGGTTCGACGTCGACGGGCGCGTGAGCGACGCGAGCGACCAGATCGGCTGCCGCAAGCGGGACTACACCTCGCCGCCTCC
The DNA here is from genome assembly GCA_039794305.1 of Candidatus Neutrinellum sp. Lineage (GTDB taxonomy): Bacteria > Myxococcota_A > Polyangia > Polyangiales > JBDIVX01 > JBDIVX01. The sequence continues at coordinate 4,630 of JBDIVX010000249.1, read as the reverse complement.
CGAGTCGGAGCCGGGCGTCGACAACCAGCTCGGCCCGATCCTCGCGCAGCTCGAGGACAGCTACCACATCCGGCAGAACATGACCGAGAACGTGCAGAGCGGTGATCTGCTCGTGCTCCTGCGCGTCCGTGGCGTGGACGACCTCGACGAGGACGACCGGATCGAGGTGGACGCGCTCGTCGGGCTGCTGCCCGCCGGCGTCACGGTGCCGGCGCTCGACGGGATGGGGCGGATCGACGCGGGACAGACGTTCGATCTGGACGCGGCGGCGCTCGCCGAGGACGAGATGACCGCGCTCGTGACGCTCCGCGGCCGCATCGAGGGCGGCCGGCTGCGCGCCGGGCCCGGCGACTTCACGATGTCGCTCCCGCTCTCGGACACCCGCGTCGCCTTCGAGGCGAAGAACGCCCAGGTCGTGTTCGACATCACCGAGACGTCGCTCGCCGGCGGCGTGATGGGTGGGCAGCTCGACGTCGACGGCACCGTCGCCGCCATGGAGGGCGTCGAGGGCTTCGACGCCTCCGCTGCGCGCCTCGTCCTCGAGGCCAACGCGGATCTCGACCACGACGAGGCGGCCCACGAGTGCCGCGCGATCTCGATCGCCCTCGTCTTCGACGGGGCCGGTGCGGTGGCGGGTACCGTCCGGGATCCGGCTGCGCTGTAGAGATCTCGGGCGTTTCCGAGGCACTCTCCTTCCCCAAACGCGCGCGCCTTGGGTATCCTCCGGCGGCGTGGGTGAGGATGGATCGCAAGCGCATCGGTGACGGGATCGGTCTGGCCGTGCTGGCCGGCTCGATGCTGCTCGCGTCCGGCGCCGCTGCCCAGCAGCGGACGGGCGTCGTGCTGGACTTCAGCGGGCGGGGCGGCGGCGCCGCGCGCGGCGCCGTGGTGTCCGCCCTGGCGGATCACCTCGAGCTCGTGGCGCAGGACGACTTCCGCGCGCGCGCGCGGCAGCTCGGGGCGGACCTCGACTCGCCGGCCGGCATGGCCCAGGTCGCCCGGGAGATGGACGTCGACGTCGTCGTCGTCGGGGAGGTGCGCGGTCGGCGCCGCCGGGCGCGCGTCACCATCCGCATGCTCGACTCGGCCGGGAACGAGGTCGCGCGGCGCGAGTCGGGATCGCCGGCCGGGCGTCGCGGGCGCCGAGGGGTCGGCGCCGCGGCGGTCGAGGCGCTCGAGGAGGCGCTGTCGGCGATCGGGCCCCGGGAGCGAGAGGCGGCGCCCGACCCCGAGGAGGACGACGTCCTCGGCGGCGGGCTCGACGACGGGACGCTCGACGAGGACCTCGACGAGGAGCCGGGCGAGCCCGCGGCGGTGCCGTATGTCGAGGCGATGCTCGGCTTCGGCATCCGCACGCGCGACGCCGAGATCACGCTCGACGACGGGGGCACCCGCGGGTACCAGACCGATCCGTTCTTCCCGGAGCTGTCGATCCGCCTGGTGCTGCGCCCGTTCGCGGGGGACGACGGCGCGATGCGTGGCCTCTTCGCGCACCTCGAGGGCTTCCACTCGGTGGGCCTCGGGTCGCAAGACGAGACCACGGGCGAGGAGTTCAGCACCTCGGCGCTGCGCGTCTTCGGGCAGGTGGGCTACCTGCACTCGCTCGGTACGATCGAGGTCGGCGGCGGGCTCGGCTTCGGCTACGACGCGTTCTTGCTCGACGAGAACGCCACGATGTCGTCGACCAAGTACACGTACCTGCGCCCCGGTCTCGTGGGTCGCTTCCCGCTCTCGGGCGAGGTCGCCCAGCTCCAGCTCGACGCGGGCCTGCGCGTGGGGCTCGGCGCGGGTGAGCTCACGCCCATGTTCGCCGAGAGCGCGTCGGCCTTCGGGTGGGACCTCGGGGCCGCGTTCTTCGGGAACCTGGAGAGCGGGTTCGCGTACGCCCTCCGGCTCGGGTACGTGAGCTACGGCCTGAGCTTCGAAGGGGACTCGTCCGACCCGATGGTGACGCCTCCCGCCGTCGACGGAAGCGACAGCTACGTGTTCGTGACGGTCAACGCCGGCTACCAGCTTCGCTGAGGCCGCGTCACTCGAGATCGTGGATCTCGGCGTCGCTCATCGTGCACTGGCCGTCGAACACCACGCCCTTGTCGACGTAGAGCTGCGGGGCGTGGATGTTCCCGTGCACCTGGCCGGGGGCGTGGATCTCGACCAGCTGGCTCGCCCGAACGTTCCCGTAGAGCGTCCCGCCCCGGACGATCAGCGTGCCCACCTCGATCTCGGCGTGCACCTCGGCGTCATCGCCCAGGACGAGCACGTCGTCGCTGAAGATCTGTCCCCGGAACGTCCCGTCGATCCGTACCCGCCCCGAGAACGTGAGCTTGCCCTCGAACTCGGTCCCGCGTCCGAGCAGGGCGTTGATCTCGCCGAGGCCGGTGAGGTCCTTCTGGCTCATGAGCGCCCGAGTTGAGCGCGGATCCGGCTGCCGGTCAACGCGGAGCGCCCACGGCCACGAGCCTCACCTCGCGTCAGCCGGCACCGGTCGTCTGCGGCGGCGTCTCGGTCCGGGCGCCGTCGCTGCGCATGCCGCGCACGCGCTCGCCGATGCGCTGCCGTGTCTCGCTGCCGCTCTGGGGCGCGAAGAGCAGGGCGAGGCCCGCGCCGACGAGGATGCCGGCCCCCATGCCCGCGATCATGCTCGCCGCCGAGCCCCTCGTGACCGCCGACTTGCGGACGAGTCCCGCGCGGTCGAGCGCCTCGTCGGTCATCGACATCGCGACCTTCCGGAAGTCCTTGCCCGTCATGTGGCGGACGCGCTCGCCGAGCATCCGCAGGTCCTCTCCGTTCAGGTTGGCGGACAGCCGGCCGAGCGCGTAGGCGGCGCCCGCCAGCACGAGAGTCCTCTTGAGCGTCATGTTCCTCCTCCTGTGGGGTCCTCCCCGAGAACGTCGGGTGGGTGGTCCCCTACGCGCGCTCCATCGGGTGTCCACCGCTGTCGTGCGCGGACCTCGACCGCGGCCGCGCGCCGCGAGCGGGGAGAGTCCCCCGGCCCTGACGTTTCCGGGGCGACGAATCCGCGGGACGAATCCGCACACGTGGGCTAGGGTTCCGGCCCCCCGATGCCCGCCGGCAACGTCACCCGCCTGAAGTACGAGGGCCGCGACATCATCCTCGTGGGGACCGCTCACGTGTCGCAGCGGAGCGTCGAAGAGGTGCGCCAGGTCATCGAGGAGGTGCGCCCCGACACGGTCTGCGTCGAGCTCGACCAGGTGCGCTACGACGCGCTCACGGACGAGGAGCGCTGGCGCAAGCTCGACATCTTCCAGGTGATCAAGGAGAAGAAGGTCCTGCTCCTGCTGACGAGCCTCGTCCTGTCGGCTTACCAGCGGAAGATGGGCGAGGCGCTCGGTGTGCGGCCGGGCGCGGAGCTCCTCGCCGGCATCGAGAAGGCGCGCGAGGTCGGCGCCGAGGTGGTCCTCGCCGACCGGGACATCCAGGCGACGCTCAAGCGGACCTGGGCGAACCTCGGGTTCTTCGGGAAGGTGAAGGTCCTCGGGATGCTGATGGGCGGCTTCTTCGCCGCGCACAAGATCACCGAGGAGCAGATCGAGGAGCTGAAGGACCGGGACAACATCTCGGAGATGATGACCGAGTTCTCGCGGGTCATGCCCGAGGCCAAGGTCCCCCTGATCGACGAGCGCGACCAGTACCTCATGAGCATGATCCGGGAGGCGCCGGGGCGTACCATCGTCGCCGTGGTCGGCGCCGGCCACGTCGAGGGGATGGTCGCGCACCTCGACCTGCCGGTGGACCGCGAGGCGCTGTCCCGGCTGCCTGGTCCGTCGCTCGTGGGGACGGTCCTCAAGTGGGTCATCCCCGCCCTGGTGCTCGGCGCGTTCTACTGGGGCTGGCGCGAGCACGAGGGCGAAGGGCTCCGGCAGATGGTCTTCGCCTGGGTCCTGCCGAACTGCGTCGTCGCGGCGCTCTTCGCCGTCGTCGCCGGCGCCCGCCCGCTCACGGTGATCGTCTCGCTCGTCGCCTCCCCGATCACGTCGCTCAACCCGACCATCGGGGCCGGCATGGTCGCCGGCCTCGTCGAGGCCTGGCTGCGCAAGCCGACGGTCGAGGACTGCGAGAGCGTCAACGAGGCTTCCATGAGCTGGCGGGGGATGTACCGCAACCGGTTCACCCGCGTGCTCCTCGTCGCCGTGCTCGTCACGATCGGATCGGCGGTCGGGGGCTGGATCGGGGCCACCTGGGTCGTCACGCTGCTCTGATCACGGACAGTCGACGAGCTGGGGCGTCCGGTCGCGCAGGTCGGCGCCGGTCGTGACGGTCTGGCGGATCTCGGCGCGCGCCCCTGGTCCACCCTCGAGGCGTGTGGCGAGGACCACGGGACAGGAGGGACGTTCGGCCCGCAGGGTCACCGGAGCGCCGGGGCGCGCCGTGGCGCGTGCGAGGGCGGGCGTCTCGGGGAGCGCGTGGCCGCGCGTGAAGGCGTCGACCCAGCGCCGGGCGTCGTCCGCGCACACGAGGCGCGCCTCGACCGGTGCGCTCGCCGTCACGCGCGCCTCGATGAAGCTGCCGGCCGGGTCGAAGGGGCACGCCATGTCGAGCCCACCGCCGTGCAGCTAGAGCCGCTCGGTGGCGATCCACTGCACGGCCGGTCCGCCCGCGGGCGGCGACG
>JBDIVX010000248.1:0-8413 GCA_039794305.1 Candidatus Neutrinellum sp. | reverse complement strand
GGGATCTGTCGAGCGGGTGTCGGGTGAGGGTGCTCCGCGTGCTGGGGGAGCGGGGGGTGCGGCCGGTGGGGTCGGACCGCGCGACACCCGTCGACGGGGGGGTGGTGTCGGCGACGGAGCGGCCGCTCCGCGAGATGGTGATGGACGGGGCCTTCCGGGCCTCGCTCTACAACCGCCTCCGCGAGGTGGAGGTGCGCCTCCCGCCGCTCCGCGAGCGCACCGAGGACCTGCCGAGCCTGGTCGCGCACCTGCTCGCGCGCACCGAGGGCGCCGGCACGGTGGCGCCCGAGGAGCTCGATCCCGAGGCGCTCGAGGTGCTCGCCTGCCACCCGCTCCCCGGCAACGTGCGCGAGCTCGCGGCCGTGCTGCACGAGGCCACGCGGGTCGCGGGGCCCGAGGGCCTCTCCGCCGCGGCCGTGCGCGCGGCCCTCGCGGCGCGGACGCTGGCGCCGCCGCCCCGCGCGGTGTCGGCGACGCCGTCCTCGACGCCGAGCCCGTCGTCGCCGTCGCTCTCCGCCCCCGAGCTCGCCGAGCGCGAGGTGCTGCTGCGCGCGCTCGCCGCGCACGGCTTCAACGTGCGCCACACGGCCGAGGCGCTCGGACGCCCGCGCTCCTACGTGTATCGCGCGGTGCGTCGGCTCGGCATCGCGCTCGGCGAAGGTCGGCGCGGCAGGCCGTGACGGCGGCGCTTCGATCCTCCCGAGGTCCCAGTTGGGACGTCCCCCGTCGAACGTGTGCGATGATCCCGGCGGACGCCCGTGACCTTGCAACCGAGAGTGCCCAGGATGAGCAGAATGGCAAAGTGGGTTCGAGCCGCAGCGCTTGCCGCCGGCATCGCTCACGTCGTCGCGTGCGGTGCTGCCGAGCATCCCGAGACCGAAGAGACGAACCTCGGCTCGGTCGCCCCTGGGGAGCGCCCCGACCGCAACGCGGGAAGCCCCGAACGAGGCGACGCCTTCGAGGATGCGATCCCCACGCGCGTCTCCGCCGGGAGCCTCGAGAACACCGGAGGCACCGGCGCGTTCGACCACAACCAGGTCACCGCCATGCTCCGCCAGCGCCAGGACGCCTTCCTCCGCTGCTACGAGGACGAGTTGGCTCATGACCCGCGCCTTGCCGGTCGGATGGCCGTGCGGTTCACCATCGAGCCTCAGGGCCATCTGACGAACGCGCACACCGCGGACGACACCACCGGGAGCCAGAACCTCGCGGCGTGCGTGACCGGACTGATCCAGCGACTGCGTTGGCGGCACGGGCCGACCGGCGGCAGCGTGAGCTACAGCTATCCCCTCACGTTCACTCCGTAGTCCAACGGGCGGACGGACCTCTCGCCGGCAGCTCGAGGAGATCCCTCGCGGGACGTCCCCTGACGTCGGGCTCTCCGCTGGGCAAGGGGCGTTCAGGATGTCAATCACCAGGCCGGGCCCGTGGGGCGCGGCGGCGCGTTCGAGTACCTGCTCGCCGAGGCGACCTCGAGGTGCGCGGGCGGGAGAAGCGGCTGCTTCGGTGACCGGGCACGGGCCGAGTGCGCGCGCAACTCGAACGGAAGAAACCCGTGCCTTCACCGCCCGAATCGGTCTCGAAGGGGTTACCGTACCTGACGGAACGACCGCGGATTCCGGCCCGACCCATGCACGTGACCTGCTACACCGACGCGTCCTTCAGCACCCGCCAGGGCGGGGCGTGGGCTGTCTGGGTGCGCTCGGACCGCGGGCGGATCGTCCGGCGGGGTCGGTGCCCCGCCTGGGTGCGCGACCCGAACCTGGCCGAGCTCGCAGCGATCTACGCGGGCGTCTACCTGGCGCTCACGCGATGGCGCGGGTCCGTGCGACACGTGCTCGTCCGGAGCGACAGCCAGTGGGCCGTCGCCGTCGCAGCGGGCGAGGCGACGAAGCCGCCCAGGAAGCCGGCGCGTCGCCTCCAGCGGAAGCTGCGCGCGCTGGTCGAGGAACACGGCGCCTCGCTCGAGTGCCGCTGGGTGCCCGGTCACCGGCCCCGCCAAGAGAGCACGGCCGCCTACTTGAACGACGCCTGCGATCGGCTCGCGAAGGAGGCGCGGACTCGACGCCCGCGGTCGGCCGGCAGATCGAGCACCGGCGTGAGGTAAGGAGGGACGCCGACCGTCGCCGGCATCGGTCGCCGTCGCGGTGGGCGCTCGGCGTCAGTCCGACGCCCGAATGGTCGTCCGATCCCTGCCGTGCCCTCCTTCGACACCACCACGGGCGAGCGCGAAGCCGGCGGGGTCGCGGCACGGCGCGTGCTTCGTCGTCAGGAGCCATGAGCGCCTTCGGATGCGACGGCTGCGGCGCACGGTTCGGCGCCGCGCGTGAGGCGGAGGCCTGCCCGCTGTGCGGTGGGGTGGTCTGCGCACGAGAGCCCGTCGACCACGATACGCCGCCGGGCACGGCGGCCGAGCCACCTCCCGAGCGACTGGTTCATCGCGGCCACAAGAGCGAGCTGATCGCGGGGACGCTCGACGCGCGGCCCGTCGTGGTCAAGCGCGTGCGACCGGACAGGCGCGGCGATCCGCGCATGACCGAGCGGCTCGCGCGCGAAGCGGAGCTGCTCCGGGCGATCGACTCGCCCTGGGTGATCGATCTCGTGGACGAGGGCCGAGAGCCTTGCGGCGCGCCGTTCCTCCTTCTGCCGCGCTACGCCGGCTCTGTGCGGGACGCCGACGCGAGCGTGCTGACGGGGCTCGGCGGGATCGTGTTCGTCGCGGCGGCGATGGCCCGCGGGCTCGCGGCGCTGCACGAGCGACGCGCGCTCCACCGCGATCTGCACCCCGGCAACGTGCTCCACGGGCCGCTCGACGGGCGCGGCGAGCGGGTGGTGCTCGCCGATCTGGGCCACGCGCACGGGCGCGGCGCGCCTCCGCTCACGCCCGAGGGGCACACGGTCGGCACGGTGGGCTACATCGCGCCCGAGGTGCTCGGCGGCGCGCGCGCGACGGCGGCGAGCGACGTCTACGCCTGGGCCGTGACGCTGTTCGAGACGGCCGGCGGCCAGCGGCCCTTCGAGCACCCCGAGCCGCTCGTGGAGATGGCGCGCGCGCAAGAGGAGCGCGCGTTCCCGCTGCGGTCCTACGAGAAGCGTCTGCCCGTCCCGCGCTGGCTCGAGGACCTGGTCGACGCGGCGCTCGACCGGCGGCCCTCCGCCCGGCCGACGCTCGTCGACCTCCTCGAGGCGACCCGCGACGCGACGTGAGCTGCTCCATGCGCTGCGACATGGCGCAGGACATGGAGCAGCGAGAGCAGGCCGCGCGGCTCGACACCACACGGCTTCTACGCATTCCGGGACATCCCTGGGGGTGGCACGGCTGTGGCATTCCGCCCTGCTCCGAGCGGTGTCCGGCCGCTCTGTGGAGGTGGGATGGTGCGCGCTCTTCTTCGACTGCTCTCGCTCGGCCTGGTCGTGCTGCTCGGCGCCTGCACGAGCCGCGGAGGGCCCGGCCCCTCGTCGGGGACCGAGCTCACCGCGACCGAGTGCAACGACGGGCTCGACAACGACGGGGACGGGCGCCGTGACTGCGCGGACCCCGGCTGCAGCGCGCACGCCTTCTGTGCGTCCGGCGGCGATGGGGGCGTGCCGTCCTCGTGCGACGCGCTCTCCTGCCCGGGATGCTGCTCCGGCTCGACCTGCCTGAGCGGCGACAGCGCGTCCGCGTGCGGCACCGGCGGGAGCGCGTGCGTGGACTGCGGCGCGACCCGCATGTGCAGCGCCGGCGCGTGCGTGCTCGACCCGGCGTCGCGGTGGGACGTGGTCGTGGTGGACGTGACGCTGCCGACGTTGGACTCCGCGGGCGTGGCGTGGGACGGCTTGGGCGGGGCGCCCGACCCGTTCGTCGAGGTGCGCGCCGGGAGCGACACGGCCACCCCGGGCTACACGTCCACGCGCAACGACGTCTTCTCGGCGACTTACGACGAAACGGTTCTGACCAACCAACGCGCCGACACGCTCCAGACGCGACTTCGCTTCGACGTCTACGACGAGGACGTCTCGGCGCACGACTGGGTCGGCGCGTGCGCCTACGATGGGCTCCCGGACGAGGTCTTCGGCGGCCCGACCGAGACCCTCGACTGCCCCGCGGACGCCAGCGCCATGGCCGCGGGCTTCGACCTTCACTTCCGCGTGGTGCGCCATTGACCGTCAGTTCGGAGGTCGCCGGCGCGTCGATCGACGGCATGGAGGGACGCAGCACGGGCTGGCTCGTCGCGGGCCGCTACGAGGTGGGCCCGCGGATCGGCCGGGGCGCCTTCGGCTCGGTGTACCGCGCCTTCGATCACCGCCTGCGGCGTGAGGTCGCGCTCAAGCTGGTCCTCGCGCACCGGGCGTCTCCGCGCACGGTCGAGCGCCTGCTCCGCGAGGGCCGGCGCCTGTCGCTCCTGCGCGCCCCGACGCTCGCGCGCGCCGTCGACGCCGGGTGGGATCCGGGCTACGGCGCCTTCTTCCTCGCGATGGAGCTCGCGCGAGGTGAGCCGCTCGCGAGCCGGCTCGAGCGCCTGGGCCCGCGGCCGCACGCCGAGGTCGGGCGCGTCGTGGGCGACGTCGCCGCGGCGCTCGCCGCGTTGCACCGCGATGGAGTCGTTCATCGCGACGTGACGCCGAGCAACGTGGTCGTGGAGACGGACGGGCGCGGGCGCGTCGTCTGTGCCGTCCTCGTGGACCTCGGGTCGGCCTGGCACGCGGACGAGGCCCGGCTGACGAGCGACGGGGTGCTCATCGGCAGCAACGGCTACGTCGCGCCCGAGCTGGCGATGAGCGGCCGCATCGGCCCCGCCGCCGACCAGTACGCCCTCGCGTGCATCGCCTACGAGATGTCCGAGGGCGCCCGGCCCTTCGAGGCCGACCACCCGCTCGCGCTGCTCGCCCGCCACGCCTCGGCGCCACGCCCGGTGGCCCGAAACCTGCCGGGGCACGCCGCGGCCGCCGTTCGCAGGGCGATGGCGATCGATCCCGCCGCGCGCTTCGAGAGCGTGCGCGCGTTCTCCGCCGCGCTCGGTGCCCGCGAAGCCGGCGGCACGGTGCCGGCTCCACGCCCGGGCCTCGCCCGCGCCGTCCCGGCACCGGCCCGCACGAAGCGAAGAGGGATCACGCGATGAGAGGATGCCTCGGGCCGCTCGAGCGACGTCCAGCCCTCGGGCCCTGCTGAGCCGACCGAGGAGGAGGGCAACATGCCAAGCGTCACCTGTTTCAGTTGCGGCGCACAGGTCGCCGCCAACCCCGGCGCGCTGATCCGATGTCCGAGGTGCGGCAACACCGGAATCGCTCCCGTCGGTCCCCAGGCCGTCGTCGTCCACGCTCCGCGCCCCCGCAGGAGCATCCTGCTCGCCTACGTCCTCTGGTTCTTCTTCGGGCTGTTCGGAGTCCACCGCTTCTACATGGGCCACACCGCCATGGGCATCGTGTACCTGCTCACCGGCGCGCTCTGCGGCCTCGGCTGGTTGCTCGACCTGTTCCTGATCCCGTTCTCGATGGGGTCGGACGAGTAGCGCCGGGCTCCTGCGGCCCGTCGTCGAGCCGGAGGAGCGAGCGGCAACTCGAGGATCGTGACGTGGCCGTGACCGTGACCGTGTCGTGACCATCCGTCTTCCGGACCGAACCCCGCCGTAACCGCGCCTTCGACCGAGTCCGGTCCGTCTTCCGGACCGAACCCCGCCGTAACCGCGCCTTCGACCGAGTCCGGTCCGTCTTCCGGACCGAACCCCGCCGTAACCGCGCCTTCGACCGAGTCCGGTCCGTCTTCCTGAGGTCGCGCAGTCTCCTCCATGGACGCGCCGCGCGGCGCGGCGCGGGCCCAGGCCGCGCGGCCGCGTGCGCCGTGGAAGACCACGACCCATCCGGATCCGGCTCGGGCGACCATCGTTCGTCGAGGCCGCGCCCGCCGGATGGCTCTCTTCCACTGCGGCTGTCTCTCGCTCCAGGGTTTGGAGCGCCGAACGCCCCTACCGCCCGAACCCCTAGTAACACACCTCGATCGTATCGAGGTACGTCGTGTTGAAGCTTCGGAGGGCGATGCCCGCGGGGGTGAGGGTCCCGAAGTCGTGCGTGAGGGTGTTGACCACGGTCACGCCGTCGGAGGAGTAGACGGTGCCTCGCACCATGCCGCCGCCGAGGAACTCGATCTCCATGAGGTACCAGGCTCCCGTCGAGAAGCTGGTCGTGGAGGTCGCGACGTTGCTGTAGCCGTAGCCCGAGTTGTTCTGGAACAGGATGCTGGTCGTGTTGGGCGCGAGGACGAAGGACTTGGCGCCGGACGCGGTCGCCCCGAACCCGAAGTAGGCGCGGCCCGAGGACGCCGCCCGGACCCACATGCGCAGCCGGTCGCCTGCGGCCCCGACGGTCACGTCGGTGCGGTAGTGCCAGTCCGGATCCTGCAGCCCGTAGGTCCCGTCGTGCGCGGCGGCGGTGGTGACGGACCCACCGGCGGTCTCGACGAGCCAGGGCGCGTAAGGCCAGCTCCCGGTCTCGAAGTCGTCGATGATGGCGCAAGAGCCGCACCGCATCCGATCGGAGCACTCGGCGGCCACGCAGTCGGAGTCGCCGACGCACACCGAGCCGTCGGGGCAGCGCGGGCAGGCGGTCGCCCCGCCGCAGTCCACGTCTGTCTCGCCGCCGTTGACGACGCCGTCGGTGCAGCTCGGCACCCGGCAGGTCCCGCCCGTGCAGACGCCGCTGTCGCAGTCGGTGCCCGCCACGCACGTGTCGCCCGGGGTGCACGGATCGCACGTGCCGCCGCCGCAGTCGACGTCGCTCTCGTCGCCGTTCTGGACGCCGTCGGTGCAGGTGGGCGGGTCGCAGGTGCCGTCGGTGCACACGAGGCTCGCGCAGTCGTCGCCCGTGCCGCAGGCGCGGCCGTCGGGGCACGGGTCGCACGCGCTTCCGCCGCAGTCGACGTCGCTCTCGTCGCCGTTCTGGACGCCGTCGGTGCACGTCGGGGCCGTGCACGCTCCGCCGTCGCAGATGCGGCTCTCGCAGTCACGGTCCTCGAGGCACGCCCCGGTGGCGGCGCAGGGGGGGCACGTCTCACCGCCGCAGTCGACGTCGGTCTCGTCGGCGTTGTGCGTGCCGTCCGCGCAGGACGTCTCGGCGCAGACGCCCTCCTCGCAGATCATGCTCAGGCAGTCGCCGTCCACGGCGCAGCCCTCGCCGCCCGGGCACGCCGGGCACGCCGAGCCGCAGTCCACGCCGGTCTCCTCGCCGTTGTGCACCGAGTCGTCGCACGTGGGGACCAGGCAGTACCCGCCCACGCAGACGCCGCTCAGGCAGTCGGTGGAGGCGCGGCACATCGAGCCGTCCGGGCAGGGCTCGCACGAGCCTCCGCAGTCGATCCGCGTCTCGTCGCCGTTGCGGATGCCGTCGGAGCAGCTCGCCGGAGGCCCCGAGTCGGTCCCCGTGCTCGCGTCGTCCTCGACCGACGCGTCGGCGGAGCCCGCGTCGGTGCCGCCCCTCGAGCCGCGCCGGCGCGAGTTGGCCGCGCAGGCGGCGCACAAGAGTACGAGGGCCAGGAGGACCAGTGGACGGAAGCGAAGCGACATGGGTGCGATGATACCAAACGGACGGGAGGAGGCGTCGCCCCGGCCGGCGCCGAGCGGGCCTCGTCCTCGATCGGAGGCTCAGAAGTAGGTCCGGATGAGGAGCCTGCTCGCGAGGTACAGGAACCCGAGCACGATGCTGGCGCCGATGGCGATCTGCTCGCGCCTCGGGCGCTCGTGGAAGGGGCGCGGCACGAGGGCGCCGATCCCCTGGTTTCCCTTGCCCTCCTCGTAGGCGAGCACGGCCGGGGGCGAGGTGCCGAGCCACACGTCCACCGGCGCCCGCCGCTCCCGGCGGTAGCGGACGAAAGCGACCTCCTCCTCGGCGAGCGTGACGCGGGCGACATCGACGTCGTAGCCGAGCGCGGCCTGCTCGGCGACCTCGCGGCGCAGCCGGGCGCGGAGCGTCTTCGGCAGGTCGGCGGGCGCGACCTCACGCGCGGGCGCGCCCGGCTCGGGACGCTGCTCGATCGCCGCGCGGATCACGGCGGGCGCGTCGGTGAGGGAGAGCGTGCGATCGAACGCGCCGTCGCCCGAGCGCAGCACGAGATCGACGCGCGCGGTGAGGACCCGCCGGCCGCGCACCTTGCGCACCTGCACGTCCTCGTCGGCCGGAACCTCGCCCGAGAGCCGCAAGAGCCGCGGCGCGCGCGCGTCGAGTGGACCCTTGTCCGCCGGCTGCGCCGGCTCGCGGTAGCTCGTCATCGCTCCTCCCTCCCGCGCACGGTCGGCGTGCGCGCGTCACCCACGGTGGGCCGGCTCGGCGGCGCCACGGGCACGCGGTCGCTGATGGTGCCCACGGCGTCGTACACGTACCTCGCTTCGTGGACCGCGGCCTCGCCGAGCGAGGCCTCGGCGGCGTCGAAGCCCGCGTCCAT
>JBDIVX010000247.1:0-8413 GCA_039794305.1 Candidatus Neutrinellum sp. | reverse complement strand
GCTGACCGGGTGGGCATGCTCTGCCGCCGCCCGGGTTGCGCCGCATTCGAGCCGTTCGGTGTTCGAGGTGCGGCCCTGCTCGCGCTCGCGCTCGCGGCCGGCGCCGGCGGGCGGCGGCGCGGCGAGCCCGTTCCGGGCGAGAAGGGCCCGGGGGGCGGCGACGGGCCGACCGTGCGTCTCGTCGACGGCGGCGGAGGCGGCGGTGACCTCGGCGGCGGAGCGGGCGGTGAGGACGGCGCGGACGCCGGCCCGGACATGGTGCCGCCGGTGCCGGGCGATCCGCGGCCCGACGGCGGCGCCTCGTACTCGTGCGACGAGCTCGGCTACCTCGGGATCTGCGATGGCGACGTCGCGCGGTGGTGCGACGACGGCGTCCTGAAGATGCGCGACTGCGCGGCGATGGGCCAGCGCTGTCGCTGGATCGACGAGTCGACGGGCTACTACTGCGGCGACGGACCGGCCGGCGGTGGAGGTGGCGGGACCGTCGACGCCGGGTCGGGCGGCGGCGGTGGAACCGTTCCGTCGGGCTGCGCGAGCGAGATCGAGCAGCGCGAGCTCGAGCTGACCAACGCGGCGCGCGCGTCCTCGGGTCTGTCGCCGCTCGAGTGCGACGAGGCGCTCGCGCGCGCGGCCCGCCTGCACAGCCAGGACATGTGCGACCAGGGCTACTTCAGCCACTCCTCGCGCGACGGGCGCTCGTTCACCGATCGCCTCGACGAGCAGGGCGCGAGCTACGGTACGGCCGGCGAGAACATCGCCTGGGGACAGCCCACACCCGAGGCGGTGCACGACGCGTGGATGGGCAGCCCTGGACACCGCGCGAACATCCTCGGCAGCCAGTACCGGCGCATCGGCATCGGCTACGTGGACTGCGGGGGCTCGCCCTACTGGACGCAGGACTTCACCGACTGATGTCGTCGCGCCTCGCCGTCCTGACGCTCCCGTTCGCCCTGCTCGTCGCGTGCGAAGAGCCGCTGCCGGGCGGCGTCACGCGACGCGGCGGCGAGGACGTCGGGCCCGCGCCGGTCGACGGCGGGCGCGCAGGCGGCGACCGCGACGCCGCGGTCAGCCCCGATCCGCCGGGATCGGTCACGCGCGACGCGGGCACGCCGCCGCCGCCCGGCGACGGCGACGGGGTCGACCCGATCGACGCCGGCGTGGCGCTCACGCCCGAGGAGCAGGATCTCCTCGACGCCGTCAACGCCGAGCGCGCGAGCGGCGGCCTCGCCCCCGTGGCCGTCGACGAGCGCCTCCTGTGCGCGGCGCGGCGGCACGCCCTCGACGTCGGCGGGTCGGGCGCCTGCGGCCACGTCGGCTCCGACGGCTCCTGGCCGTGGGACCGGGCGATGGCGTGCGGCTTCCCGCAGCACGACTGGACCGTGAACGAGATCGCCGCCGGCCCCGGCTTCACCGACGGCGCCGACGCGGTGTGGGGGTGGCGCCACTCGTCCGGGCACTACGCCGCGCTCATGCACCCGCGCGCCACGGTCGTGGGCGTCGGCGTGCACGCGACGTGCTTCATCGCGCTGTTCGACTGCTGCGTGGCCGGCTCGGAGTGAGCCGCCCGGGGTGGGAAGGGCTCCCACCCGTCGACTTCGCTCATCGTGTTGAACTTCCGGGGTACCATGACCGTCGGAGGGAGCATGCTCCTGCGTCACTGCCTCGTGGGTCTCGGTCTAACCATGTGCGCCACCGGCTGTTTCGTGACGGTCGAGGACGACAGCTACAGCTACTCGCTCGCCTACGCCCCTTGCTACGATGACGGGGAGTGCGACGGGCGCGACTTCTGCGCCTGGCACGAGCTCAGCTACCCCGACCCCTACGACTCCCGCCGGACGGTCGTCGTCGAGGACGGCATCTGCACCCACGGCTGCGGGAGCGATGCCCAGTGCCCGGACAGCCCCGTCAGCGGCTTGCAAGGTGCCTGCTATGACATCGGCTACGGCCTGCTCTGCTACGAGCGCTGCTTCGACGACTACGACTGCCCCTCGGGTTTCTACTGCGTGAGCACGGTCGGAGGCGTCACGGGCGACGCCATCTGCCTGCCGCAGTAGCGCCCCGAGCGCTTGATTCCGTCGCGGCTTTGGCAAGAGGGGGTGCCCGGCGGAGCAGCGCCAGTGCTCCTCCAGGATGCTCGCCCAGGCGTCGCCGGGCTCCGGCATGCTGTCATCCTGTCGGACCCGGGCCAACGGATGGAGCGGGTTCGAGCCCGCTGCGCCGGGCCGGTCACGGACCCTTTGCACGAGGTGCGGGGTGAACCTCGTGAGCGACACCGATGGCGAGATCCGTCGCTGCGGGGTCGTCATGCTGGCACGATCCGGGTTGGCCCGTGACTCGCTGGGCGCGGCGAACCTCCGGTATCCGCAACGAGCCCCGAGATACGTTGGCTTGGACGCATGTCGGGCGAGGTTCCCAGAATGGGGAGGATTGCGGGGGGGGGGGACAGTCATGATAGGAGAACTCGACTCAGCGGAATGGGGTCTCCGTTGACGTTCGGGCCGGACCTCACTGCGCCGAGGTTTGCCGAGGAGGTCGCGAATGCCGAGAGTCCTCAACGGTGGCACGTCCACGCGCCGGCGCTCGGCCGCGCCGCTGCTAGCAGTCGTGCTGAGTGCGGTTGCCGGGGCTGCACAGAGCGGCTGTTTCGAGTCGCACGAGCCGGTGCTGCTCGGAGAGCGCTATACGTGCGAGTGCACCTACGATCGAGAGACCTTTGACTGCGAGTGGGCGGACATCGACGGCGATGACATGGTCGATACGTGCCTACCGACGATGGGCCCGACGCACGAAGATCTCAAACAGACCATCCGTCCATGCTCGGACGTATCCCTCGACCCAGAGGAATTCTGCGCGCTGGCCTGCATCGAGTGGGGCCGCTATCCGGCGGACTACGTCGCCGGGTCGGGCCGCCACGAGTCCGGTGATCTGGCGGAATACGAAGGCGGTGGCGCGTGCGATCCGGAAGACGACCCGCCACGCGAGTACATCTGGCCTGCAGTTCCCGCCGAAGCAGTGCGCAACGGCGTCTTGGTGCCGGAGGAGTCCAGTGTCATCGTTACCATCATCGGAGATGGAGGCGGCACGACGACGATCGAGCCCGAGACCGGCCACATCAGCGTGTCCGGCGGCGGCTGCGAAGTCATGGGCGGCGCCGGCTCGGCCACTTGCCCCAATCTGGTGTTTCACGACTTCGGCTTCACCTTGCCGACGTTCATGCTGGGCAGCAGCGAAGTGACCGACGCGCGGCTGACCAGCTCCGGAATCGACGAGGAGCTTGGTTCTTTCCAGGGAGCCTACAGTTTCGAAGGCTTCGGAGCAGACCACGATCTCTGGAGCTACCTCACTGGTGCAATGCCACTGGAGGCTGATGGCTTCATCGAGGGTCATCTCATGGACGTGACCTTCGAGTACCGTGATGAACCGCCTGAGCTCCCAGCAGGCGAGGATCACGAGATGCCGTCGAACAACGCTGTCAACGCGCGGCAGGGCCCCGGATGGGAGAAGTTCATCCAGTTCGCGGGCAAGGTCACCAAGGCCGACATCGACGGACGGGATCTCGAGATCGACTTCGACCTGTGGTTCGACTACTTCGATGGCTCGCCGTTGGTCGCCATGAGCGCTGACGCATCGCCGTTCGATACCTCCGAGACGATCCTCGACGGGACCGCTACGATCGACGACCTCGGAGGCGGCCCGGTGCGCTACGAGTGGTTCGTGACCGACCACGGCTCGCCGGAGCACCAGATGGTGCTGGCCTTCGGCGAGCGCGCTTCGGTGCCGACAGCCATCCTGCACGACCTGGCCAACCCGCAAGCCCCCTACTCGGACGTGTGCCTGCGCGTTTTTGACAGCGACGACTACTACGACGAGTACTGCCTCGAATGGCCGGCGCTGCCCGGGCCAGCTCCCGACATCGGGTGCGGCGACGTCGGTATCTCGTGGTCGAGTACCTACCGCTTCCGCCGAATCGTGGAGGCGGCCGGTATGATGGACTGGATCAACAGCTACGAGGCAACGGACTTTACCATGATCATCCCGGACAACGCCTTCATGGACGAGCTCGAGGCCCTGTACCCGGGCCTGGAGCAGGCTCTCCTCGACGACCCGGGCTACGCTCAGAGCTTCGTCTTGAGCTTCGCCGCCCCCGAGCTGTACTGGTGGTACGAGATCGATCCGCTCACGGTGTTCGGCCTGCCAGCGAAGGCCGTCGACGTGAACCGCAGTTGCACCGACCCGTGCGTCTTCCAGCAGAGCTGCGGCGAGCCCGAGCCGTGGCGTGTCATGCACATCTTCGGGCCAGACGTGTAGGTTGGCATTGCGAAGGCGCCGCGCGAGCCGATGGGGCAGCGTCGGGACGCTGCTCGCTATCACTGTCGCCACCGTGGCGCCGGGATGCGGGGCGCGTACCGAGCTGGATGCTGCGGATGACCGGGACGGGACGGTCGATGCGGCCCCTCGCTCGGATGCGGCGGCACCGGACCCGTGCACGGCGATCTTCGAGGACTGCGACGGCACGGAGGCGGACTGCGCCGAGGCTTTTCGTCGAGGCTGCGACTGCGGCGGGACGCCGCCCGCGTACTTCATCGAGACGGAAGGATCGCAAGAGGTCCAGAGTCTGACCTGGTCCGAGGGACATTTCTTGGCTCGGACATGGCGTTTCTCGACGGCACCACCGCACTGGCGGCTTCTGATCCTCGACGCCTCCGGCCGGGAGCAACTGCGTAGCCGAGTCGGCCTACTCGTCGCGATCCATGGACGGAGGCTTTTCGTGGTGTCCGGAGACCCCCAAGAGCTGCACGAGGTGGACGTGAGAAGAGGGACAGAGCATGCACCGCCTCGCGCGTTTCCGCTCACCCTGGTGGCTCCGCTCGAAAGCGGCGACCTGGTCGTCGCCTCGAGCTCCAGCGACGAGGGTGGCCAGATTGGGCTGCTGCGTTCTGGAGCGGAGACCCCGGCGTGGATGACGCCGGTTCCCGAAGCCCGTGGTTACATGGCTTCCCACATCAGTGGATGGAATGCTTGGGACGGCCGCCGCGTTCTCGCCAGAGTCGGTCGCCGGGTCGTTCTCTACGCTCCATTCGAGAACGAGTTGTCCGAACCGATCGAATACGTCGAAGCAACCGAGTGCACGCCGCATGGTGGAGGGTGCATCTCGTACGGTGGGGACGCCTATGGTCTGGGCGCCGGCGTGTGGCGCACCGAGAGCGGCTGGCTCGTCTCCTGGCTCGAGACAGAGCTTCCGACCTCGGCGATCGGGCTGCGGGCGCTCGCGCACGACGGAACGCCCGGAGGTCCGGTCGTGCGCCACCGCGACCCGCTGGGCCAGCCCGGCCGGGCCCATGCCGCGCGGCGGCCGGACGGGCAGATCGCTTTCCTTTACGGCCGCGAGGACCCGGGGTGCGTGCCGGAACCGCATTCGGTTTGCGGCGAGCACGTGATGCTGCTGATCGATGAGGACGGCGCCGCCCAGGGACCGCCGCGGCGGGTGCACCACAGCCAGTATCTGCCCGACATCGTAGGCTTCGTGTGGGCGGGGTACTCCTACGCATACGCGCGCGAGATCATCGAGCCGCGGTACGACGGCGAGCACTGGCACTTCGACCGACCCGGCGTGGAGCTGCAACGCGTTTGCCGGGAGCGGATGTGACGGTGCATCGGGAACAGCGCCACGACGCCCGAGCCGAGCGGAGGATGCGAGTCGGTGACTGCTAACGAGAGACGACGCAGGCCGCGTGCGCGGCAGGCTCTCTGGGCGCTCGCGCTGCTCGGCGCGGCTGGTGTGGCGGCGCGAGCCGTAGTTTCGGCGAGCTGTGCGATGGACGCGGAGACTGCGCAGGCGCCACATGTGGGAGATGCCTCCGAGCCTGAGTCGCGGTGGGCTCGGTTCAAGCCCGCGCGAGGGCGCGATGAATCGCCCCCCGGACACACGGATGGCTCCGATGGTCGTCACCTCACGAGTGGACGCAGCAACGCGGACGCTCGGAGCGCCAAGGCGCCAGACATTCCAGCGGCCGGGTTTTCCCTCGGCGGTCGCCCCCCATGGATTCCTCCGGCGCCGGGGAGCGCCGAGCGCGCCGCTCGGCTCGCCGAGTTGCGTGAAGGGCTGGCCGCAGCTCGGCGGGCCGGTGATGGGCGTGCTGCCAAGATGATCGAGTCATTCATCGAGCGCGTCGAAGCTGCCCGACCCGAGCCTGCGGCCGGACCCGAGCCTAGCGAAGGTCCGCCCGCCGACGTGGTAGCCCACGTCCCGGAAACGTCGCCGTAGCGTTCAGTCCCGGTGATCGAGGTGCAGTCGCGAGTGGACGACTCGTCGGGTGAGCACGGGAGGGACAGGGACTTCCGTGAACCTTCGGGCCCATCGAGACGATGCGGCGCACGGCCCCTCAGGCGCGACGCAACCATTCAGCACGTGCGCACAGTCCATCGCAGGGTTCCCTACACGGTTGCACGATGTCGCAACGCAGCAGTTCTGGATCTTCACGCCACCGCGGCAGACTTTCTCGTCGCTGGGCCTACTCGAGCATTGACTCGCGCGCCCTCGCTGCGAGCATCGATCTCTCATAGGGGTTCGTCCCTGGGGAGGTGACCATGCGTCCTCGTGTGTGGAGCGTGGTGGTCGTGTTGGGCGCGGTGGTGGGGTTCGTCTTCGCCGCCGTCTCGACGTATGACTTCGTCGCGCATCTGGACCGCCAGGTGCACGGCGTCCATTGCTCGTTCCTGCCGGGCATCACCGGCACCGAGGCGGCCGGCAGCGACTGCCAGGTGACGCTGATGAGCCCGTACTCGTCGGTGCTCCGGGAGGCGGTGTGGGGCGGCATCCCGGTCAGCCTCCCGGCCATGTCCGTCTTCGCCTTCCTCGCCGCGGGGGCGGTTTTCCTCGTGGTGCGCGGGCGGCAGGAGGACGCGCGGGCGACGGGGTTTCTGCTCGCGGCGACGGCGCTCCCCGTCCTCACGTCCGCGGTGATGGCGTACATCGCCTTCAGCACGCTCGGTGCCGCGTGCAAGCTCTGCATCGGCATCTACGCCGCGAGCGGCGTCGCGTTCGCGGGCGCCCTCGGGCTGTGGCTGCGCGCGCGCTCGGCCGCCGACCGACCCGTGGCCGTGCCGTGGGCCGCGCTCGCCGGCGCGTTCGGCGTGGGCGTCCTCTTCGTCGGCTTGCCGGTGGCGACCTACGCCGCGAGCGCGCCCGACTTCTCCCGCTACGTCGGCGCCTGCGGGGAGCTGCAGCAGCCGGACGATCCCCACGGCGTGCTCGTACCCCTCGGAGCGCAGGGGCACGGCGTCGCGGTGGTCGAGGTGCTCGATCCCCTCTGCCCCGCCTGCCGCGGCTTCGAGGAGCGCTTCGCCGGTCTGACCGCGGCGGAGAAGACCCGCCGCAGGGCGCTGCTGTTCCCGCTCGACGACGCCTGCAACTGGATGGTCGACGACGCGATCCACCCGGGCGCCTGCGCCGTGAGCGAGGCGGTGCTCTGCGCGGGGGACGACGCGGAGGAGGTCCTCTCCTGGTCCTTCGAGCACCAGGAACGGATCCGCGAGGCCGCCGAGTCCGATCCCGAGGCGGCCGCGCGCATGGCGCGCGAGCGCTTCCCGGAGCTGGCCGACTGCATCGGATCGCCCACCGTGCAGGCCCGGCTCAACCTGGGGCTGCGATGGGCCGTCGACAATCAGCTCCCCGTGCTGACGCCGCAGGTGTACGTGGGCGCGACGCGGCTCTGCGACGAGGACACCGACCTCGGCATGGAGTACGCGCTCTCGCGCCTGATCGAGCGCACCCCGGCGACGCCGGTGCCACCTCCCCCGGAGCGGCCCGAGCCCGGCGAGGCGGTCGCGCGCCGCGGGTTGCCGCCCGCGCCCGACACGGCGGCGCCGGCGGCCGGGCAGCCGGCCACCGCGACGCACGAGCCCGCCGCGGGCGAAGGGACCGGCGACGCGCCGGCGGAGGCCACGCCGATCGACGCGCAGGAGGGCGGGGCGGCGCAGGATGGACCGGGGGAGCCCGCGCCCGCGGCCACCGAGGCGGCCGCACCGGCTGCGCCCGCGCCGGCCGCACCGGCTGCGCCCGCGCCCGCCGCACCGGAGCCGCCCGTGGAGGCGCCACCCGCGGCCGAGCCGCCCGCCCCAACGGGCGGCGATGCCCCGGAGGTGACGCAATGAAGAGCGCCGTCGCGTGGGCCGCGGGAGCCCTCCTCCTGCTGCTGCCCGCCCTGCTCGTCGCGACCTGGACCCGCGCCGCCGAGGCGCGGCTCGAGGCCGCCGAGGCCGACCCCGAGGGCCGCCCGCAGGTCGCGGTCGCCGCCGCGGCCAACGAGGAGTACTGCACCCCCGAGCTGCAGCGCATCCTGCGCCGCGTCCTCACGAGCTGCGGCCTCATCGGCGAGGGCGGCGGCCGCGGCTGCCAGCCCGTGCAGGCGCG
>JBDIVX010000246.1:0-8476 GCA_039794305.1 Candidatus Neutrinellum sp. | reverse complement strand
CGGATCTTCGGCACGCGCACGACGGCGACGATGGCGCCGTCGTCTCGCGCGATGACGAAGGTGCTCTGGTCGGAGGTGTTGCCGCGCCAATAGCTGAAGTAGCCGTGGGCCCCGTCGTGGAAGCCGGAGAAGATCTGGAAGCGCGATCCGTCGTCCACCTCCCAGTCGACCGCGACCTGGCGGCAGCCGGACTCGTACTGCGCGCACGGCTCGAAGGAGAGCGGGGGCACGACGGCCTCGGGGTCGAGCGCCACGTAAACGGGGCACTCCTCGGGCACGCCCGGGATGAGCCGCCACTCGGGCGGCCCGGCGTCGGGGCGCGCGCCGGCGTCGCGTCCCGCGTCGTGGCCTGCGTCGCGCGCGGGCGCCGCGTCGCGGCCGGCGTCCGAGCCGGCGTCGGCTCCGCCATCCGAGGGCCTGGCGCCGTCCGACCCGCAGGCCAAAAGCGCACAGGCCGCGAGCGCCGCCGCGGCACGCGCCCCGAAGGAGGTCGGATCAGAACATGCCATAGATGTCGCCATCGAACGCGGGCTCGAGCTCCTCGAGCTGGTGGCCGACCGGCGCCGCGCCACCCTCCGGATCTTGCACCAAGAACGACACGCCCGCCGCCGATCCGTGCAGCCCGCCGAGCACCTCCTCGCTCCCCTCGATCCGGGAGCGCTCGACGAGGCCGTTCGGCCCCAGGTCGAACACCAGGAGCCTGTACGTCGGCCACCAGGAGGACCACGCGAGCAGGGCGTAGCCGCCGTCCGCGAGCGAGCCGAGCTCGTGCTGGTCGTAGAGCTGGGGCCAGTGGTCGTCCGACAGCGTGAGCGTCACCGCCTCGCCGAGATCGACCCAGACCACCCGCAGCGGGCCACCGCCGACCTGGTGGAGGACGGCGGCCTGCCGGCCCGAGGCGTGGAGGGCCGCCGCCCGCACGTTCTCGAGCAGTGGGCCCTCGATGGGCTGCGCCTCGCTCGCGCCGTCGGCGAGGCTCACGCTGCGCAAGGACCCGAGCGGCTGGCCGTTGACGAGCCCGCCGAGGGCGAAGACGAGGTGCCGGTTGCCGGACAGCAGGATGCCGGCGCCCTGCGCGTCGGTCTCCGCGTCGGCGAGGCCCTGCACGGCCTCGTAGGCGCGCAGCTCCGTCGAGCCGGCGACCGCGGAGAGGTGGATCCAGCGGCTCGTCGCGTCGTAGGCCACGAGGCGCGTCGCGTCCTCGCGCAACAGCTCGGGCGCCTCGCCCGCGGCGATCCAGCGCAGCGAGCCCGTCTTCATCTTCGCCTGGAGCACGGCGTCGACGCGCGAGCCCACGGCCTCGTCGACGGCGCGCGGGTCACCCGGGCCGGCGTAGCGGAGGCAAGGGCTCCCGATCGCGCACTCGCGCAGGAAGTAGGGCAGCGGCAGAGCCCGATCGCAGAGCGGGCAGATCTGCGCGGGCAGGGCGGCCACCTCGAGGAAGTCGCTCGGCGGAGCGGGCCACGGGCGGCGGAAGCCCCTCTTCCAGCGCGCCTCGCCGGACCAGTAGTGGCTGTTCAGCTCTCCGTCGAGCGGCGGGCAGCTCGACAGGTTGCAGCCGAAGGGGATCATCTCGTCGTCGGCTGGCGCGTAGGAGACGCCGCGGCTCCACACGACGGCGCGGAGGCGCGCGCCCCACGTCTCGGTGACCAGCGCGCCGGTCGCCGTGCCGTCGGCGAAGAAGTCCCAGTCGCCGTCGAAGAGGTTGCTGCACACGGCGGGTGGTTCGCCGCAGTACATCGGCGTGTCCGGCGTCGCGTAGGGCGCGACGATCTCGTGGTAGGTCCCGCCGCCCGGGTAGGAAACCGGGTAGGTGGTCTGGGCGAGCCAGCCGATGGACATGGGTTTCCAGGCACTGTACGGATCAGCGTACTCGATGATCCTCTGCGTGCACTCGAACGTCGAGCTGCACTGTCTCCGCGCACCGACCGTGTTCTCCTCGGTGTCACACGGGCAGAACCGGAAGCCGGTTCGCATGGTGCCTTGCGCGTCGTCGATCGCCACGCCGCGGCCCTCGATCCGGCGGTTGGTGAGCGCGAATTCGGTGCTGCTGATCGTCTCGATCGCGTCCGAGGGGACCGGGTCCGCCGATGGGCACGGGTTGGGATCGCACGCGTCGCCGCGGATCAGCTCCTCCCCGAGGATCTCCATGTCGAGGTTGCAGTTGGCCTGCGACGGATTCGCGATGGGGCAGTTGTCGCATCCGTCCGGCGCCCCATCCATGTCCGAGTCGACTCCCCAGTCGACGGTCGAGTCGTCGGCCCAGACGCAGGCGTCGCAGTCGTCCGGCGTGCCGTCGCCGTCGATGTCGGACGACGAGGTGTCCGAGGCGTGGAGCATGGGGCACGGGTCGACGGGCGAAGGGATGCCGTCCCGGTCGGGGTCATCGTGGTTGCAGATCCCAGGGTGGTCGTCGCACTCGTCCCCGACCCAGTCGCCGTCCGAGTCGCAGTGCTGGCCGTCGCAAACCGCAGCCGGCGCTTGGGTCGGGCAGAGGTCCCGCACGTCGGGCAGCCCATCGCTGTCTGCGTCGTGGAGCGGGGTCGAGGCGCCTACGAGCACGCAGGGCTCCGTGCTACCGAGCGAGCAGTTTCCCGCCGGGTCGAGGACCGTCCACAGCCAATCGTGAGGTGATGGCTCCGGTGAGAGCGGCGTGCTCCACAGGAATGGTCCGTGCGCCACGTTGACACCCAGGGCCGCGTCGAACGTCTTGCCGTGGAGGGCGCCGAGCACCGGGCCACCCTCCAGCGCCTCCTCGAGCGTGCCTCCCGAGTCGCCGTCTTCGATGGTGTTGCCCGAATGGAGCTCGAGCTTCAGCCGGTAGCCCGACGCGTGCATGGTGCCGCGCAGCCTCCTTCGAACTGAGGAGTGCGCGAAACCTCGCACCAACCCTGGCGCCCCCTCCGGATCTCCGAGGCACGTGCGCGGCGGCGCGAGGCTCCGCGGAGCCACGGTCGTGAAGGGCGATGCCACGCGGAGGACCGCGAGGTCGAACCGCCCATCGTAGCCGTAGGTGTCGGCCAAGTCGTCGCAGGATGTGGGGAATCCGGACTGCGCCCGCGGGTGGACCCAGCACTCGACCACGTTCTGGGTCTCTTCGCCGGGGGTGTCCACGTCCTTGACCGCCCACATCGGGATCGAGCTCGGGCGGACGCAGTGCGCCGCGGTGAGGATGAGCGTGGGCGTGATGAGCGTGGAGCTGCAGACGTTGCCGGCTGCCGTGTGGAGCGACAGCGTGGCGCTCCCATACGTCGAGGGAGGATCGATCTCGACGCCGGGTCCGGAGAGCGCGGCGCGGGCACGCGCGGCGGGCTCCGGGCTGCTGTCACAACCGAAGAGCGAGAGGACCGTGAAGGCGATGAGGGTCGGGGGGGGGGGACGCGAGACGGGTCATGACCGGAGATTCCGCGACACGAGCCGGTCGTCGCAAGGCTGAACGGCTGTTTCTCATCCCTGGGGGTGAGGCTACGGCAGGCGCCACGTGCAACCGTCGCGCAACTCCCGCCGCGAGCGTCCGATAAGGGCGCGTGACGAGAGGGATTGGGAAGGAAGGCTTCGTGCGGGAGGCCGCGGGTGGGTCGCTGTCGCTGCGGGAGGCGGAGATGGACCCGCGGCTCGCCGGGGTGGAGCTCGGGGAGGCCGACGCGGATGGGGACGGGCGCGTGCGCGGGGAGCGCGAGCTGTCGCGGCTCTTCGATCTGCTCGATCGGTACGACGGGCGGCGCGACGGGCGCGTCGTCGCGCAGCGCGCGGGGCGTGACACGGCGGCGGCCCCGATCCTCGACGGCGTGGCCGACGCGCTCGACGTGGCCGCGCTGCGGAGCGTGTCGGGCGCGCGCGAGGGGGCGGTGGTGCTCGTCGGGATGAGCGAGACGTCGGTCGCCGAGGCGCGGGCGCTCCGGCGGGGGACGCCGGTGCTCCTCGTCCACGACGTCGCGACGGAGAGGGACGTCGTGCGCGGCGGGGACGGGAATCCGTACGACCTGCGCATCGGCGGCGACCGGCACGGGTTCGTGGCGTCGCTCGGTGTCCCCGCGCCGGTCGCGCGCGGGGTCGAGCGCGTGCTCGCAGAGGCGCGGCCGGGCGCCCGGCGCGAGCTCGGGGAGCTGTCGCGCCTGTGGGCGCCCGCCGAGCGCGGCGAGCCCATCCCGCGGCGGCTCGTCGTGAGCGGTCACGGCGACAGCCGCGCCTTCTTCGGCGACGACCACGATCGGATCGACGACGCCGAGGTCGCCGCGCTCGCCGCCGCGATGCCGCGCGCCGCCGCGCGGATCCACTCGCTCCACCTCGCCGCCTGCCAGCACGGCTACGACCCGCGCATGGAGACGTTCCGGCGTGCGTTCCCGAACCTGCGATCGATCTGGGGCTACGCCGGGTTCTCGCCGTCGGGGTGGCCGGCCCGGCACCACCAGGGCGTGTGGGAGCGGGCGACCCGCGATCTGCCGGACTCGGGCGGGAGGATGGCTCCGTCGGACGTCGCGGGCACGCGCCGCGCGGCGGGCGTCGCGATCTGGACGCGCGAGCGCGGCTACGTGGGGCCGGACGCGCGCGAGCTCGGCGTGATCCTCGACGAGCTGAACGAGACGCGCGACCTCTACGAACGCTACCGCCGCGGCGAGCTCGACGTGACCGACCCGGGCGCCGGGCCCCTCGCGCGCCGCTACCAGTCGCTCCAGGAGGTGGTGAACCACCTCGACTGGGCGGATCAGTTCCCGTCCTTCCAGCGGTCTTGGGCGGCCGAGCGGGACGCCGTCCTGCGCCTGCGCTTCTTCGCCTCGCACGTGACCCACGCGTTCGACCGCCACTACGCGCGCGACATCGCGGAGGGCTACGGCGCGCTGGGCCTCTCGCCGCCCCGCTTCGGTGGGATGAGCCGCCGCGAGGCGCTGGCCGAGGTGGCGCGCTTCCGGAGCGCGTTCGACGCGCACGCCGCGCCCCCGAGCGCGGCCTGGCGGCTGCGCTCCCTGCTCGACGAGGGGCTCGCCGAGCTCCGCGCCGAGCACATCCCGACGGAGTGGCTGTGATGCGGATCGTGCGGATGATCGTGGTGGTGACGGTGGGCTTCGTCGCGGCGACGCGCGCCGAGGCCCAGGACGCGGCGATCGACGCCGACGCGTGCGTGAAGTACCTGTACCGGCGGCTCTCGTCGCTCGATCCCGGGCCCCGCAACGGCGGCGACAGGGCGCGGATGGTCCGGCGGATCGTCGCCGGCGCCGAGGTGTGCGGCGTCTCCGCGGATGACCGCCGCGCCCTCCGGCGCGCTGCGCGCGCACCTTACCCGAGGGACGAGGCGATCCTCGAGCCCCTGGTCGAGAGCCATCCTCGAGAAGAGTGCCGCCCGCCCCGATCGTACGGCGGAGACGTGCTCGCGGTGGGCTGCCGCCCGCACCACCCGGCCGTCGGCGGCCTCGTGACGAGCCTCGGCGTCGAACAGTCGCTCGCACACGACCGGAGGTACCTCGTCGCCTTCCTCGACGCGCTCACGCGCGCGTCGCCCCGGCTCGTCGCCGCGGCGCAGATCCTGTGGGTCTTCGCCAACTGGGACCGGCGCTGCGTCCCCTCTCCGGTCTTCCTGCGCATGCGCGCCGACCTGCGCGCCGGCCACGCCCGCTTCGAGGCGTACCCGGAGTGAGCAGCTACAGCGCGGCGTGGACGCCGACGATGCCCCCACCGTCGACGGGCGACACGTAGGGCGACCAGGCGGTGGAGCTCTCTGCGGATGGACCGGCGCCGCCCCTCGGGCGAACCAGGAGGAACATGCCCGCGAGCCCGAGGGCCGAGCCCACGCCGACGACGACCGCCGTGGTGTCGTCCTCGAGGTCGTCCGGGCTCGCCATGGCGGCGGCGATCATGAAGCCGGCGAGCGCACCCCCGCCGATGCCGGCGTGGAGGAGCATCACGCGGCCGCCGGTCAAATCGACGACCGGCGCGGCCACCATCCCGAGGACGAGGCCCGCGTTGAGCCCGGCGAGGACCCAGCGCCACGCGTCCTGACCCTCGGTTCCCGCGGCGAGCGCCGCGAGGCCCGCGAAGTAGGCGCCCCACACGCCCGCCGACGCCACCAGGCGCGTGTCGCCGATGCTCGGCCGGAGCCAGGAGCCGAGCAGCGCGCCGCCCGCGCCGCCGACCGTCGTGAGCCCCCAGACGAGGGTCACCGCGGACTCCTCGCTCTCCATGTCGCGCTCGAAGGCGGCGAGCCCGACGAGGCCTTCGAGCGCTCCGACGGTCAGACCCATGCTGATGCTCGCGGGGACGCCGGTGCGGAAGCCGCCGTCCTGGGCGCTGTCGGCGCCGAACACCGCCAGCGCGCCGCCCGCGCCGGCGAGCATCGGGATCGTGCCGTTCACGGCTTCCGCTCCGTCGAAGGCGAGGGTGGCGAACCAGCCGCCGGTGAGCAGCCCGTACATGCTCCCGGTGACGTAGAGCTCGACCATCTCGCTCACGCTGCGCTTGTCGGGATCGGCCGGCGCGGGGGGCGGCGTCTCCGCGTGCGGGGGGACGATCGCTCCGGGAGGCGGAGGCATGGCGGTCCCGTAGCCCGGAGGAGGGGTCGATCCGTACCCGGGCGGCGGGGGCGGGATGTCGGTCCAGTCGGGCCCGGTCTCGGTCGTGGCGCCCCCCGGCTCGGGCGCGGTCAGCGCGCCGGCGCCCTCCTGCGCGCGGGCCTCGGGAGCGCCGAAGGACACGATGGAAGCGAAGACGAGGGCCCACGAGAGGCGCACCATGGCCTACAGGATGCCACAGCTCGGCGCTCGGGGCCCTGTCGGGGGCGTGGTCCGGCGATCTACCATGGAGGTGTGCGCCTCCTCGTCGGGACCCGCGGCTTCGACCACGACGAGTGGAGAGGCGGTTTCTACCCCGACAAGCTGAAGGCCTCGCACATGCTGGGGTACTACGCGCTCCGGCTGCGGACGGTGGAGGTCGGCCGCACGTTCTACGGCATGCCGAAGCGGCACGTGCTCCGGCGCTGGTCGTCGGCGACGCCGGCGGACTTCGTCTTCACGCTCACGGCGTCGCGACGGATCACGCACGTCGCACGCCTCGCCGAGGCGGACGAGCCGCTCGAGGAGCTCTTCTCGCACGCGCAGCTCCTCGGTCACAAGCTCGGCCCGGTGCTCTTCCGGTGCCCCGCCGACCTCCGCAAGGACCTGGGCCTGCTCGACGCGTTCCTCGCGTCCGTTCCCCGGGGCGCGCGCGCCGCGCTCGAGCTGCGCAGCCGCTCCTGGTACGGCGACGACGTCCTCGCCGTGCTCGAGCGGCACGGCGCGGCGCTCTCGGTGACCGACTGGGAGGACCCGAGCCGCGTCGCGCCGCTGGTCCCGACCGCGCGCTTCGGCTACTTCCGAATGCGCCGGGCGTCGTACTCCGACGAGGCCCTCGAGCGCTGGGCGGAGCGCATCGTCGCCGAGCCGTGGGATCACGCCTTCGTCGTCTTCGCGCCGTCCGAGCGCGCCGTCGCCCCCAAGCTGGCCCTGCGCATGCTCGAGTTCGTCGAGGCCGCACAGCCGCCGATCAAGCCGTTGGCCAAGGCGAAGCCGCCGGCAGCCGATGGCGCCGCCGGCGCGCCGGGCGGCCGCCGCGCGGACTAGAACACGAACGGGATGAGCGCGCGGCGCTCCTCGGGGTAGTCGGCGAAGGTCCGGCGGTACCAGGCGCGGTGCGCCCTGGCGCGCGGCAGGAGGTTCGCGGTCGTCCAGACGGCGAAGGCGAGGCCGGGGAGCGACCAGGTGGCGAGCGCCCAGCCCCACCACTGGACGATCTCGCCGAAGTAGTTGGGCGACGCGACGAGGCGGTGCAGGCCGCGGCTCGGGATCCGGTACTCCGTCTCGCCGGGGCGCCGGAGCGTCGCGAGCACGCGGTCCGAGTGGACGTGCGCGGCGAAGCCCGCGACGAAGAGCGCGGCGCCGGCGAGGAAGCGCGGGTCGGTGAGCCAGCCCGCGCCGTGCGGCGGCCCGAGCGCGAAGAGCCACCGGCCGTTCAGGTAGGCGTTGCCCAGGTTGAAGGTGAGGCCCATGAGCGCGACCGCGAGCGGCATGGGCCTGTCGCCGCCGCGGCGCAGCGCGGGGTAGAGGAGCGCGCGGTAGCCGTAGTGACCGACCCACAGGGCGAGGAACGCGACGCCCGCCGCGCCCACGGGTCGCGCGGCGAGCGCGAACATCGCGACGAAGCCGGCGAGGGCGGGCGTCTCCATCACGATCCAGCCGGCCGTCGAGCGGACGGTCGGGCCCCAGCCGCTCCGCGTGTGCCGCCCGTAGGGCGCGGTGATCCGGAACAGCGCGACGAACACGGCGAGAGCCGTCACGAGCCAGGCGACGAGCAGCGCGTGGTGGAAGCTCTCCTCGCTCACAGCCGCCCCACCGATCGCATCCACGCGAGCGTGTCGTCCACCGTCTGCTCGAGCGGACGGGGCGCGTAGCCGAGCTCGCGCGCCGCGCGGTCGTGCCTCACGTGGCGGTGGTTGCGGAGGGCGCGGAGG